>NZ_FNRV01000001.1:1200000-1800000 GCF_900105115.1 Pseudomonas mohnii | reverse complement strand
CGATTACATGGGGCAGTACATCCCGCCGTTCTATGCGGTGCAACGCACCTCGCTGCTGCGCGACTGGTACGAAGCCTTGCCGCAAGGCACGATCTTCGAATGGCAGGAAATCGGCCATGTCTATTACATGCTCGCTCGGGCCAAGGCACGGATTCTGCCGATCCCTTACGTGGTGCGCGAGGTCAACTACGGGCGTTCGGAGCACAACACCGAAATCATTCACGTCCTGCGGTTCACGGATGCCCGTTCCGTCGCCGAGCGCGAGCGGTTTGCCGGATTCCTGGCAACGTTGCCCACCCAGATCAGTGACCTGAGTCCGGAGCAAACGGCGTCCTTCGCGCTGGACAGTTTCCAGGTGTTCGCTGACAGTCTTGTCACGCGCAATGCGTTGACGATCGAGCCGATCTTCGAGTCTTACTGGAATGACCCCACCACGGGTCCTAAACGCATTTTCGGCAAAGCGCAGTACGTCGAGATGCCGTTCTACAATCAAGCGTTTTTCGACCATCTGACTGAATTTGAATTCCTGTTGCACGCGATGCCGGCAGGCCGTTTGCAACTGGAGGAAATGGAAGGCGCATTGCTCAAGCAGCACATGTTGCAGCGCACCTTTTCCAATGACACGCCAGAGACCGTCCAGAACCGCTTGCTTGAAGCCATACGGTTAGGCGCGTTCAACCGGCATGTGGTGCAGAAAATGGCCAGGCAACTGCAGGACCTGGGGCACAGCGCCGATGCGCAGATTCTGACCGACTGGATTGCCCGTCTGGACAGCGTGCCGACGTTCGACAGCCGTCAATTGCTCGACAGCATGCCCACCGGCACGTTGTTGAACTGGCTTGAGGCACGCCAGCCGAACGACACCGCGATTCGCAAAATCAATCAACACCTGGCGACTCACGAGGGTGGCCCGCAGTTTGGCATTCTGCTGCTGGATCTTGATGCCGACATGAACAAGTTGCAGGCGACCTTCGACAGCCTGATGGACAGTGCCTTCCGGGCGTTCAAGGTCGTGGTCTTCACTACCGGTGAATTACCCGAGATCACCACCGAACAAAACACCGTGCATTTCATTAAGGTCAGCGCCGGTAATTACGTCGACAAGCTGAACCAGGTTGCGCAGCGTTCAAGTGTTGACTGGCTGCTCCTGGCCGAGGCGGGGGACGAGTTCACCAGCGCCGGGTTCCTGCGGGCCAGCCTTGAGTTGCTCAACGCCGAAGGTTGCCGTGCAGTGGCGATGGATGAGATCCATCGCCATGGTCACGGTTCGCTGAGCGACGTCTTCCGCCCGGCCTTCAACCTCGATCTGTTGCAAAGTTTGCCTGTGCTTGCCGCCCGCCATTGGCTGGTGCGCCGTGAAACATTGGTGGAGGTCGGTGGCTATGCACGTGAGTACAGTCATGCGCTGGAATTCGACCTGCTATTGCGCTTGATCGAAGCCGGAGGGCTGGCGGGGCTGGCGCATCTGGCCGAACCACTGCTTATCACTGCTGCGCCGACCATGGAACCAAACGAACACGCACGCCAGACATTGGTGCGCCATCTGGCAACCCGCGGTTATCAGGCGCAGGTGACTGCCGAAGCATTCGGCGGCTTGCGCATTGACTATCGTCACGCCACTCGGCCAAAGGTGTCGATCATCGTTGCCAGCGATGACAATCAGGAGCAAATGCAACGCTGCCTGGTGAGCGTATTGCAACGCACCCGCTATCAGAACAATGAAATCATCATTGCCGACAATCACAGTCAGTCCACTGAGCTGTTGGCCTGGCTTGAGAATCTTGAGCAGAACGCCCGCGGGCGAATTCGCCTGATCAAAAACCAGCAGCGCCTGAGTGCTTCGGCACTGCTCAACCTGGCTGCCGAGCAGGCGCAGGGTGAGTATCTGGTATTGCTGGCAGCGGACGCCGAGGTGGTCAACGCCAATTGGCTTGAAGCACTGCTGAATCAGGCCCAGCGCCCGGAAGTCGGTGTGGTGGGTGCCAAGCTGGTGGATCGCGAAGGCAGTGTCACCGGCGCGGGCCTGATCCTTGGCCTTGAGTCGGGCGTGACATCGGCCTTCGTGGGCGAGAAAAAAGATGCGACAGGCTATATGCATCGTCTGCTCGTCGAACAGAACTGTTCGGCGGTTTCCGGCGCGTGCCTGATGGTGCGCAAGGAAGTGTTCGATGCTGTCGGCGGGCTGGATCGGGAGCATTTCGCAGAAGTCTTTGCCGATGTCGATCTGTGCCTGAAAGTCGCCGAAGCGGGTCTGCTGATTGTGTGGACGCCGCAAGTGCAGATTGCTCACCCCGGCACGCTGGCTGATGATCCTCAGGTCAAAGCCGCCCTGCGTGACAAATGGCAGGCGCGCTTCGCCCATGACGTCGCCTACAACCAGAACCTTTCCCTGACCGGCAAGGGCTTTACCCTCGGCGAAGCCTCCAGTATCGACTGGGCACAGTTGCTCGCCTGAGCCGACGCACGGGAAACAGGACTCAAGACATGTTCAACGGTAAATCGATTTTCATCTCGGGCGGCACCGGCTCGTTCGGTCGCAACTTCATCCGTCGCTTGCTGGAGCAATATCAGCCCAAGCGCGTGGTGGTGTTCTCCCGGGATGAGCTCAAACAGTACGAAATGCAGCAAACGTTCAATGCGCCATGCATGCGTTACTTTCTCGGTGACGTGCGCGATGCCGAGCGTATGCGTCAGGCGATGCGCGGCATCGACTACGTGGTGCACGCGGCGGCGCTCAAGCAGGTGCCGGCGGCGGAGTACAACCCGACCGAATGCATTCGCACCAACGTCAATGGCGCGGAGAACATCATCGCCGCGGCCATCGACAACGGCGTGAAGAAAGTCGTGGCGCTGTCCACCGACAAGGCGGCGAGCCCGATCAACCTGTACGGCGCAACCAAGTTGCTGTCGGACAAACTGTTTGTCGCCGCCAACAACATCGCCGGTGAGCAACAGACGCGTTTTTCCGTGGTTCGCTACGGTAATGTGGCCGGCTCGCGTGGGTCGGTGGTGCCGTTCTTCAGCAAGCTGATCAACGAGGGCGCCAAAGAGCTGCCAATCACTGATGAGCGCATGACCCGGTTCTGGATCACGCTTGATCACGGCGTGCAGTTCGTCCTCGACAGCTTTGCGCGGATGCATGGCGGCGAAGTGTTCGTGCCGAAGATCCCGTCGATCCGCATCGTCGATCTGGCCTTGGGCATGGCCGAGCACCTGCCGCACAAAAACGTCGGGATTCGTCCGGGGGAAAAACTCCATGAGTTGATGGTGCCGCTGGACGATGCGCGGATGACGCTGGAGTTCAAGGACCACTACACCATCCAGCCTTCGATTCGCTTCACGAGTGTCGATGTCGATTTCGCCGTCGACAAACTCGGCGAGCGCGGCTACCCGGTGAGCGAAGACTTCGAATACCGTTCCGACACCAACCCGCATTACCTGTCGGTCGGGCAGATCGCCGACCTGCACGCGAAGCTGTCGGCATGATTCCGTATGGTCGGCAAAGCCTTGATCAGGCGGACATCGACGCAGTGGTCGAGGTGTTGCAGTCCGACTGGCTGACCCAGGGCCCGACCATCGAGCGCTTCGAACGGGCGATGGCCGAACGCTGCCAGGCCGATTACGCGGTGGCGGTGTGCAACGCCACGGCGGCGCTGCACATTGCCTGTCTGGCGGCCGGGCTCGGGCCGGGTGATCGTTTATGGACGACGCCCAACACCTTTCTGGCCTCGGCCAACTGCGGCCGTTACTGCGGCGCCGACGTCGATTTCGTGGACATCGATCCGCTGACCTGGAACCTCGATGCCTTCGCCCTCGAAGTGAAACTCGATCAGGCCGAGCAGGACGGTACGCTGCCCAAAGTGCTGGTGGCCGTGGCGTTCTCCGGGCAGAGCTGTGACATGCGCCGCATCGCCGAACTGGCCGAGCGTTATGGCTTTACGGTCATCGAAGATGCGTCCCACGCGGTCGGAGCGTCCTATGCCGGTCGTCCGGTAGGTTGCGGTGAGTTTGCGGCGATGACGGTGTTCAGTTTCCATCCGGTGAAGATCATCACCAGCGCCGAAGGCGGGATGGTCCTGACCAACCGCCCGGACCTCGCTGAGCGCCTGCAACGCTTGCGTAGCCACGGTATGACCCGGGATCCCGCGCAGATGACAGAGCCCAGCCACGGCCCCTGGTACTACCAACAGGTGGAGCTGGGATTCAACTATCGCATCACCGATCTGCAAGCTGCCCTGGGGTTGTCGCAGTTGGGCAAGCTTGATGCGTTCGTCGCGCGTCGGCGTGAGCTGGCTGCACGTTATGACCGGTTGCTGGCGGACCTGCCGCTGACATTGCCCGGTGCACAAGCAGACGCTGAATCAGCGTGGCATCTGTACGTGGTGCGTCTGCAGCTCGACCGAATCAAGCTCAGCCATCGACAGGTGTTCGAAGGGTTGCGGGCCGCCGGGGTGGGGGTAAATCTGCATTACATCCCGGTGCATTTGCAGCCGTACTATCGAGACCTGGGTTTCCTCGAAGGTGACTTCCCGCAGGCCGAACGTTACTACGCCGAGGCCATCAGCCTGCCGTTGTTTCCTTTGTTGAGCGATGAACAGCAGGGCTACGTGGTCGAGCAACTTCGACGGTTGGTTCTTGAGGCGTAGAAACACTTGAGCAACGTCGCAATCATTCCTGATCGCAGTGGCAGCAATCAAATCCGGAATACTTTTTTGATAATCAACACTTCTGGGGTGGCTTTGTGAAACGGCAGTACGCAGCACGGGGAGAGCTGACGCAAAGCGATCGGCAATCGTTTGTCAGCATCGCCGGGCGTCGCATCGGTCCAGGCGAACCGCCTTACATCGTTGCCGAGATGTCGGGTAATCACAACGGTGACATCAACCGTGCTTTGCGCATCATTGAGGCCGCCAAACAGGCTGGCGCCGATGCGGTAAAAATACAGACGTACCGCGCAGACACCATCACGATAGATCACTGCGGTGCGGAGTTCATGGTTAAGGGCGGTCTGTGGGATGGCCGCCGCCTCTATGAACTCTATGAGGAAGCACACACGCCCTGGGAGTGGCATGAGGCAATCTTCGAGCACGGCCGCAAGATCGGGATCGCCGTATTTTCATCCCCCTTTGACGCCACGGCGGTGGATTTCCTCGAAAACCTGGGAGCACCCGCTTACAAGATCGCATCACCTGAGTTGATCGACTTGCCCCTCATTCGCAAGGTGGCCAGGACGGGCAAGCCCATCATTATGTCCACCGGTATGGCGACACTTGAAGAAATTGGCGAGGCCGTTGAAGCGGCACGTGGGGCAGGGGCAACAGAAATTGTCGTGCTGCATTGCACGGCAGCCTATCCAGCGCCGCCAGAAGAGGCAAACCTTGCAACGATCGCCGAGATTGCCCAGCGTTTCGATGTTGTGAGCGGCCTTTCTGACCACACGTTGGGAACGGTCGTATCTGCACTTGCAGTAGGGTTGGGCGCTGCGGTCATTGAAAAACATTTCACGCTGGCTCGCGCCGAGGGTGGGGTCGACAGTGCCTTCTCGCTGGAGCCCGCAGAGCTTGCCGAACTCGTGACCACAGCACGTATCGCTCAAGTCGCGATCGGTTCCCCGGCATTCGAGCCCACGCGATCGGAAGAAATTGTCCTGAAGAATCGCCGTTCACTCTATGTCGTGGCACCTGTCGCCAAGGGCGAGTTACTGACGGAGGCGAACGTGCGCTCTATCCGTCCCGGTAATGGGCTCAAGCCCAAGTTTCTTGATACCGTGCTCGGGCGCAGGGCAACGCGTGAACTGGCGTTTGGCGAGCCTCTGGATGTCTCGATGGTCGAAGGAGGGATCGATTCATGACCGACACGCCGACTGCCGTCGCGATCATTCCTGCCCGGGGAGGCAGCAAGCGAATCCCTCGCAAGAACATTCGCGCCTTCCGTGGTCGCCCCATGATTGCCTGGTCGATCGAAGCGGCACTCGCCAGCGGTGCCTTTGACACAGTCATGGTCAGCACGGACGACCCGGAAATTGCAGACATTGCGCGTACCTGGGGTGCCGAGGTGCCATTCCTGCGATCAGCTGCCGCCGCAAATGACCACGCCACAACGTCGCAAGTTCTCCTCGAGGTGTTAGGTCAGTACGCGCAAACGGGCGTGCACTTCGATCTTGCCTGCTGTCTCTACCCGACCGCGCCTTTCGTGCGCCCCTGTGACCTCGCCGACGGACGCGAACGGCTGCTTGGAAGCCGCTTTAACGTCATCATGCCCGTCACTGGTTTTTCTTATCCAATCTGGCGATCGCTTCAGCGTGAGGAGGATGGTCGCATCACCTTGAACTTCCCTGAAAACCTCAATGCGCGGTCACAGGATCTTCCGGTTGCCTATCACGATGCCGGGCAGTGGTACTGGTTTCGCACCGAAGCATTTCTGCGCGACCACGTGTTGATGGGCCCGGACACTGGCTCGATTGTGTTGCCGGCGATGCAGGTGCAGGACATCGATACCGAGGAAGACTGGGGGCTTGCCGAGCTGAAGCATGAAAGGATGTTTGGATGAATGATCCCCGCTTACGCCGCCATCCGTTCGGCTTTCTGGAAGTGGTTGATCGCCCCACGCCAGAGGCCTTGAGCGATTATTATGCGCAAACCTACTTCCAGAACGAGGCCAGTGGTTATCGAAAATCCTACGCTGAGGAAGAGCTAGAGGTCATAGCGCTTCGAATCGCGCAACGGTATGGCCAGGCTCGCGCGCTCTTGAGTCATGATCGGCCGGGTAGCCTGCTTGACGTGGGCTGCGGTGAAGGCTTCGTACTCAAGTTCTTCGAGCAGATCGGTTGGCAGGTTGAAGGTATCGATTACAGCCGTGCCGGCGTGCAGCAGATCAATCCTGACTACGCCCACCATGTCGAACAGGGTGATGTCTTCGAATTGCTCGAAGCCCGTATCTCGGCGAAAAAACAGCACGATCTGGTCTGGCTGGGTAACGTGCTGGAGCATGTTCTGGACCCTGTAAGCCTGCTGCAATCACTGCGCCGTTTAGTGGCCCCGGGTGGACTTCTGGTCGTCACCGTTCCAAACGATGGCTCGGCCTATCAAGAGGCGCTGTTCGCGACGGGCGCGATACCTGATCGGTTCTGGATCGCCACGCCCGATCATATGTCGTACTTCACGGCTGACACCCTGCGCCGAACGGCTGAGGAAACGGGGTGGGATTGTCTGGCGATACAGGGCGACTTTCCAATCGACCTTTTTCTTGCCCATGAAGGATCGAACTATGTCGCTGATCGTGCTCAGGGGCCAGTAGCCCACAGGGCCCGGTTAATGCTCGAAAGACTGATAGGACAGGCGGGTATCGAAGCATCCAACCGCTTTTATGCTGCACTCGCTGATGTGGGGTTCGGTCGCAACCTGACCGGGTTCTTTAGACCGAAACCCTGAGGAGTCAATACATGACAGACAAATCCATACGAACACTGGTCGGCTCGACGCAGTCCGAGACTGACCGCAAACAGATTCTCGTGGACCGGCTTCGCGCCTCCCGGATACCCGATGGCGAGTTGCTGGACAACATCGGTTTGTATCTCACACGACAGACCTTGTCGCGGATCAACTTCATGCAGATGCTTTACCAGATGATCGTTCCCGTTCACGGCACCATCATGGAGTTTGGCGTGCGTTGGGGGCAGAACATGGCCTTGTTCTCTACGTTGAGAGGGATACACGAGCCATTCAATTACAACCGCAAGATCATCGGTTTCGATACCTTTGACGGGTTTCCTTCGGTCGCGCCGCAAGATGGGGGCGGTGTTCAGGCAGGAGACTATGGGGTCGTAGAAAACTGGAGTGAGGAGCTCGAAGGCATTCTGGATTTTCACACACAAAACGCGCCCATCCCCCACAAGAAAAAGCACGAACTGGTCAAGGGGGATGCCACGATGACGCTACCGGATTATCTGAAGGAACATCCCGAAACCATCGTGGCACTGGCCTATTTTGATTTCGATATCTACAAGCCGACCCACGACTGTCTCGAGGCGATCCTGCCGTATCTGACCAAGGGCAGCGTGCTGGCTTTTGATGAACTCAATACACCGCAGTTTCCGGGTGAAACCATCGCGGTGCGTGAAGTCCTGGGTTTGTCTCGTTACGCAATCAAACGCGACCCCTCTAATCCGCTCACGTCTTATTTGGTGATCGAATGAGTGCAGGCGTCGTTCGATACGTGGTGATGCCGAGCCCGTCCCTGTCGGACGGAGTGCTGGATATACGCGCCGTGCAACCGTCCGACATCGACGCGATACGGCAATGGCGAAACGCACAGATGGATGTGCTGCGGCAAACCGCACCGATATCCGCCGAAGGACAGAAGCGTTATTTTGCTGAGCGTGTCTGGTCAGAGCTCGAGAGCTCAGAACCCTCGCAGATTTTGCTCGCTATCGAAAGCGACGGCGTTTTGATCGGGTACGGTGGCTTGGTGCACATTTCCTGGCCTAACCGCCGGGCCGAGGTTTCATTTTTGCTGACCCCGGAACTGGAAAAAAAGCCGGACGCTTTGACTGCCCTGTTTTCGCGTTTCCTGGCCTTGTTGAAGCAATTGGCGTTTGAGGATCTGGGGCTGAGACGTCTCTGCACCGAAACGTTCGCGCACCGCACCCGTCACATTGCGATACTCGAGGCTTCGGGTTTTTGCTACGAAGGGTGTTTGCGTGAGCATGTGCTGATCGATGGCAAACCCACGGATTCGTTGACCCACGGCTTGCTGGCCGGCGAATGGAAAAAAGGCAGTTGAACGGCAGTCCGCTATACATCAAGGGCAGTCAGCCGCGCGGGGCCCATAACGTGCTCGTCACCAGCGCTTCACGCAAGGCGCCCCTGTTGCGCGCGATGCAGGAAGCCGCCAGGCGGGTGCATCCCGATGCTCGCGTCATTGCTGGTGACCTCGATCCTGAGGCGCCGGCCCGCTATGTCGCTGACGGGTTCTGGAACATGCCCCGCCTCAGCGACGCTGAACTGCCCGCGCTGATCAACGGGTGCCATGAGCGTGGGATCGCAGTGATCCTTCCCACTCGGGATGCAGAGCTGCTCTTTTGGGCGCGCCACAGAGCAACGCTGTCTGAAGCGGGAATCTCGGTCATCGTCTCTGACACTGTCGCTGTCGAACGTTGCCTCGACAAGCTCGCTTTCGCTCACTTCGGCGCAGAGGCCGGGCTCCCGGTGATCCAGGCGGAGACGGCGCCCGAGGCCGTCGGTCCCGGACCTTACGTGGTGAAGGAGCGTTTCGGTGCCGGTGCGCAAGCCATAGGGCTTGATTTGTCACTCGATGCCGCGCGCAGTCACGCGAAAATGCTGGATTCGCCGATTTACCAGCCATTCGTACCGGGGCCGGAGATCAGCATCGACGGCTGGGTAGATCGTAGTGGCGCAGTTGCGGGAGTGCTGCTGCGCAGGCGCGACCGTGTGATCGCTGGCGAGTCGCAGGTCACGACCACTTTTCGCAGTGAAACGCTTGAGCATGAAGCTGTTCGTGCGCTGGAAGCACTGGGCTTGCGTGGCCCGGTGATGTTGCAAGCGATCCTCCTTAATGACGACGACATGCGCATCATTGAGTGCAATTCCCGTTTTGGCGGTGCCTCCACCGCTGCCATTGCTGCTGGGCTGGATCTGCTCTATTGGAGTCTCGTCGAGGCCTTTGAGCAGGGGCCGGTACCTGAATTCAAGCGTACTGCAGGTGAGGTGAGACTGGTTCGCCTGCCCGTTGATCTGGTGTTCCATGATCCTTATTTTTGACCTGGACGATACGCTCTATGATGAAACCAGCTTCGTCATAAGCGGGCTCGGGGCCGTTGCCCGTTATGGTGAGGATGTCTTCGGATGGGACGCAGAGTCTTCGCTGGCATTTATGCGTGAAGTGCTTGAGCGCGAAGGGCGAGGTCGGGTTTTTGACCGATGGCTTGAGTTACATGGCCACTGGTCGAAGGCACGAGTGGCCGGTTGCGTGAAGATTTATCGGCATCATCGTCCTCGTCTCGAATTGTTCCCCGCTGCCAGGGTTGTGCTTGAGCAATTTCGCGGGCGAGTGCCACTTTATCTCGTCACCGACGGGCACAAAATCGTGCAGAAGAACAAGGTCGACGCACTGGGCCTGTTTCCGGCGTTTCGACGAGTCTTTATCACGCATCGTTTTGGTATTCACCATGCGAAGCCTTCCACTCATTGTTTCGAGCGTATTCGTCAGGCAGAAGGCTGTAGCTGGGGCGACATGGTTTACGTCGGCGACAACCCCTCCAAGGATTTTGTCAATCTCAATCCACTTGGCGCATTGACTGTCAGGGTGCAGACAGGCGGGCATCGTAATGTTGTGGCTTTGCCTGGCCACGACGCACAAGTATCCATCCCTGACCTCAATGCACTGCCCGAGGTGTTGGCCGCACATTTTCAGGTGCCACCGCGCTACGGGGCTGGACTTGCTGGCGATCACGGTCGTGACTCAGCAGGCCTTTCGTCCTGGCCTGGGACTGGCCCCCAAACACGCTGAAACCCTGCTGGGCTGCCCTGTCCGCCAGATCATCAAGTGCGCAAGGATGCTGGTTTTGGCGTTGGTCGAATAACCTGTCGTGATGCTGATTCGGCAAAATAGCGTGACCTGCGAGTCATAACGCGCATCTTCACTGTATTGTATTGACCGGGGATATGGCGCCTGGCCCGTTATCGGTTCCAGTGATAGCTCTTTGCGATCCCCGTGGCTGCCTGTCGGGGCGGCCATTTTCGGTATGTCGGCGCCCCTCGAATCCTTGCGAGCGGTGGTATTGGGCTGTTTTTTATTGGGAAGCCGTAATGATTGGCATAAAAAGCATTGCGAGCTACGTTCCTGTAGCCGGCGTGGACAATTACGCACAAGGTGCAAAATTCGGGAAGGATGAAGAATTCATCCTCGGAAAGATCGGGTCGGCGTTCCTGCCGCGCAAAGATGCTGATCAGGAAACCTCCGATCTGTGCGTGGAAGCGGCCAACGCGCTGTTTGCCAGCAACCCTGAACTGAAACGCGAGTCCATCGACGTGCTGATCGTCGTTACCCAGAACGGTGACGAAGAAGGCCTGCCGCATACAGCAGCGATCGTCCAGGACAAACTCGGCCTGTCGACCAATGTTGCGGCGTTCGACATCTCGCTGGGTTGTTCCGGTTACGTCTACGGCATTTACGCGATCAAGGGCTTCATGGAAGCTGCGGGCCTGAAGAATGGCCTGCTGATCACGGCTGACCCGTATTCTAAAATCGTCGACCCGGAAGATCGCAATACCACCATGCTCTTCGGCGATGCCGCGACGGCCACCTGGATGGGTGAAGACCCGGTCTGGGCACTGGGCAAGGCCAAGTTCGGCACCGACGGTTCCGGCGCGCCGCACCTGAAGGTCACCGATGGCGTGTTCTTCATGAACGGCCGTCAGGTGTTCAACTTTGCGCTGCTCAAAGTTCCGGCACATTTGCATGAGCTGCTCGACGACTCCGGTCTCAAGGCCGATGACATCGATGCGTTCTGCATTCACCAGGGCAGTGCGGCGATCGTCGATGCCGTGGCGCGGCGCTTCGAAGGCGAGCCGGAGAAGTTCATCAAGGACATGGTCGAGACCGGCAACACCGTTTCGTCGAGCATTCCCTTGCTGCTGGAGAAACACGCACTCAGCGCCGAATGGCAGCGCGTGGCGATCAGCGGTTTTGGTGTTGGCCTGTCGTGGGGGTCGGCGATTATCTATCGTCCTTGAGTCATAAAACCCGGACACAAATATAGCGTTCAAGGTGTAACCTTGAGCGCTATTTTTTTGCCTGAATGAAGCGCGAGGCGCCATGAGCGAGTTTTTTCAATCCAATGCTGAAGTCATCTTGCGTCGCTGGCCGGCGGTGGCTGAGCGCTTGCTGGCGGAGGACTCGGGCGCTTTGCAGGCCGATCTTGTGGAAGGCCTCGGTTCGACCTTGAGCATCAACGGCATTCAGTTGACCAGCCGGCATGACCGGACCCGTGAAGCGCGGTTGCAGGCAGACAGTCTGCCCGCCGACAGCCCGGCGATGCACGTCTACGGCACCGGGCTGGGTGATTTGCAACTGGAGCTGCTGCAGCGTCCGGGGGTCGAGCGTCTGCACGTGCACATCCTTAATGGCGCGGTGTTTGCGCTGGTCTTGCAATTGCTCGATCAGCAAGCGTGGCTCGCCGATTCGCGGGTTGAGCTGCATTACGCCGCAGACTTGAGGGAAATCTGCCTGCCGTTCTTTGCGCTGCCATCGGAGTTGGTGTTGGCCGATGATTACAATGCGAAGATTCGCGACCGCTTGATCAGTGAAACGCATCTGGCGTTCAACAATCGCGAGTTTGTTGCGGACAATCCTGAAATCGCCGAGCGGCTACAGGACAATATCCAGCAAGTTCGTGCCGACAGCGACGCAGCGCAGCTGTTCGCAACGCATACGGGTGAGCCCGTATTCGTGATTGCGACAGGCCCGAGTCTGGAGCAGCACTTTGAGGCGTTACGGAGCATCCGCAGTCAGCACGCTCGTCCATTGTTCATCTGTGTCGACACCGCTTACCGGCCGTTGATGGCGCAAGGCATCAAGCCTGATGTGGTGGTCTCGATCGACCAGCGGATCTCTTTGCAACACCTGCCAGCCGATGACAGCGCCGGTACAGCGCTGGTTTACATGCCTCTGGTCGATCCTGTCGTACTGTCGGGCTGGGAGGGCAAGCGTTACGTAGCGTACTCGGCCAGTCCGGTGTTCCGGGAGCTGCGTGAGCAGTTGCCTCGAGCTGAGTTGCACGTGGGGGGGAGCGTGATTCATCCGGCGGTGGATTTGGCGGTGAAGATGGGGGCCGCCAGGGTCACCCTGTTCGGGGCTGATTTTGCGTTCCCCAATAACAAGACTCATGCCGGCTGGAGCGATGGCGACCTCGGTCCTCAATTGGGTGCCTCTCGCCATTGGGTATTGGACGGGCATGGGCAGCGAGTCAAGACACAGCTGAATTTCCGCAGTTATCTGTGCGAGCTGGAGCGCTACATCGCGGCGCGTCCACACGTTGAGTTCTATAACAGCAGTCGTGCCGGAGCCATGATTACCGGCACGATCTTTCATCCGGAGTTCAGTTGATGAATGAGATGTCACTCGTCGAACAGGCCCGGCAATGTGCTGGATTGTTTCGTCTTGGAAGGGATGTCGAGGCCGCGCTGTTCATGGTCGAGGTGGGTTCGCAGGTGCAATCGAGAGTTGAAAGTGCCGGGGGTGAGGTTCTTTCCTGGTGGTCGGCTGTGCTGATGCGCATGCTTGATTGTCAGGAGCGGCAGGATTGGTTGGCGCTGGCGGACTACATGGAGTATGAGCTGGTGGATTTGCTGGAGGCTGTCAGTTCTGGTTGAGGCGGTTGTTGATCAGATACAGATCCGGATTATCGATTTTGCGGCAATTCTCTGACGTCATTTTTCAATGGCTGAGTCGTCTCTAAGCCTTTGTTTTGGAGGGGGTGGCAGGGTGATGGCAAAAAATTTTCAAAATCCCCTAAAGCAACCTGCATTCACGACGATAACTATTACGTAGGTTCTCTAGGCCATACCGGGCGGTTGCCAGGGCCGGAAGCCGCAGTACCCAACCAACGAGGAATTCGTCATGGCTTTAACAGTAAACACCAACACTACTTCCCTGGGCGTTCAGAAGAACCTGAACAAAGCGTCCGACGCACTGTCGACCTCGATGACCCGTCTGTCCTCCGGCCTGAAAATCAACAGCGCCAAAGATGACGCCGCTGGCCTGCAGATCGCTACCCGTATGACTTCGCAGATCCGTGGCCAGACCATGGCTATCAAAAACGCCAACGACGGTGTTTCGATCGCTCAGACCGCTGAAGGCGCTCTGCAAGAATCGACCAACATTCTGCAACGTATGCGTGAAATTTCGGTTCAGTCGCGAAACGACTCGAACGGTACTGCTGACCGTGACGCTCTGGACAAAGAATTCCAACAGTCCGTTGCTGAACTGACCCGTATCGCTCAATCGACCAACCTGAACGGTAAGGCTCTGATCGACGGTACTGCTGGTGCGATGGAATTCCAGGTAGGTTCGAACACCTCTTCCGACAACCAGATCACTCTGACCCTGTCGACCAGCTTCGACGCCAGCGCATTGGGCATGACCGGTATTGCCATCTCCGGTACAGACAACGCTACTAACCACACCAACGTTGACGCTTCGATCTCGGCTATCGACGCTGCTCTGGCCAACATCAACGCCACTCGCGCTGACCTGGGTGCTGCTCAGAACCGTTTCGCGACTACCATTTCCAACCTGCAGAACATCAACGAAAACGCCAGTGCTGCACTGAGCCGCGTACAAGATACCGACTTCGCTGCTGAAACTGCACAGCTGACCAAGCAACAAACTCTGCAACAAGCTTCCACCGCAGTTCTGGCTCAGGCCAACCAACTGCCATCCGCTGTACTGAAACTGCTTCAGTAATCGCCGATGAGTTTTGGCGGGGGGGTGCGCTGGTCGCGCTCTCTCGCTTTTTACTTTTTTAAGAGGTGACGGACATGGATATGAGCGCCAAGCTGAACTTGTCTTATCCTGCGGCCAGGCAGGCGACGACAGTTGCCGAAAAGCCTGCGGAAACGCCTCACCCGGTGGTTGCTCAGGTAACTGCTGTCAAGGAAGAAAGTAAAAGCGTTCCGACCGATCAGGAAAAACTGAAGATGGCCGTACAGGAAATCGAAAAGTTTGTGCAGTCGGTCAAACGCAACCTGGAGTTCTCGATCGATGAGCCTTCAGGCAAGGTAGTTGTCAAAGTCATTGCCAGTGATTCGGGTGAGGTGATCCGTCAGATCCCCAACGAGGAAGTTTTGAAGCTGGCAAACAGTTTGAATGATGCAAGCAGCCTCTTGTTCAGCACGAAGGTCTGATAATTGGCACGAATTTTGTTGCTATATTCTTTTGGGCGTTGTAGTGGTCAAAAGGCCGGCGACACACTGAAGGGAGTTCCACATGGCAAGTCCAATTCAACCGGGAAGTGGTCTGGGTTCCGGTCTTAATATCAGTTCGATCGTCACGGCCTTGGTCAACGCTGACAAATCGGCCAAGCAGAACCAGATCGACCGGCAGACGGCCACCAACACCGCGCAGATCTCCGGTATCGGTTCCCTCAAGAGTGTTCTGGCGAACTTCCAGACGGCGATGAAGAACCTGAGCAGTACGACTAACCCGCAGTTTCTGGGGTTCACTGCCACTTCCGGCGATGCCAAAGTACTGACGGCTACGGCCAGCAATACGGCTGTCAATGGCACTTATGTCGTTAAGGTCAGCAATCTGGCAACTTCTTCGAAGGTGGCAACCGCGGCGTTCGCTGGCGGTGCCAGTACTTCGATTCCCGAAGGTACGCTTAACATCACCCAGAATGGCACTTCCGTTCCCGTGACCATTCCGGCGGGCGCGACGTTGCAATCGGTTCGTGATGCGATCAACACCCAGCAGGGTGCCAACGGTTTCAGTGCCAACATCGTTACTGACTCGTTTGGTTCGCGCCTGGTGATGGGGTCTTCGGCCACGGGTGCAGGTTCCGATATTACCCTTAGTGGGATCACGGGTCTGGAAATCACGGCCGGTCAGAAGATGGGTGCAACGCCGACCGCTACTTCGGCAGGTGCCATTGGTGAGTTCGCGGTAGACGCCAATTTCACCGTGGACGGCCTCGCGCTGACCAGCAAGACCAACACTGTGGACAAGGCCGTTTCCGGTTTGACCCTGAATCTGGTCGCTGGTGGTGATGCAACGACCACTGTAACTGTTGGCCCTAACGGCGATGGCTTGAAAAAGGCCATCCAGAGTTTTGTTGACGCTTACAATCAGGTTGTGACCAGTGTCAACTCCTTGACCAAGCCTACCCTGGATAAAGACGGCAATCCGACGGTCGCCGCTGCGCTGACCGGCGACCCGTTGTCGCGTAGCGTTCTGGCCTCGATCCGTGAGCCATTGGTCACAACGGGGGCAGGCGACAAGCTTACCGTTCTGTCGCAGTTGGGCATCACCACTAACCAGAAGACCGGGGCGCTGGATTTCGACAGCACCAAGTTTTCCAAGGCAATGGATACCCAAAAGCTGGGCGGCGAAGTCCAGAAGCTGTTCCTGGGTGATCCAACAGCCACTGGCGCTGCTGCCAAAGGTCTGTTGACGCGCATGAATGAGGCCATCCAGCCTTACACGGTCACTGGCAAGGAGGGTATCCTCGATTCGCGCTCGACCAACCTGGCCAAGACCAAGTCGAACCTTGCTGAGCAGCAGGCCGCTCTGGATCGTCGCGTCGAGACGCTGACCGCCGTGCTGACCAAGAAGTACAACGACATGGATAGTCTTGTCGGCAAGTTGAAGGCAACAGCGAGCAACATCACATCCATGTTCGATGCGATAAACGCTCAGAAAAACGCCTGATACTCCGTACACGCCAAAAAAGCCCGGCAGCAGAATGCGCTCGTCGGGCTTTTTGGTTTTCGATCTAAAGGTTTTTGGTGCCGTGTCGATAGACTGGTTATACGAATCACAGATTTTTGGATGAGGTAGAGCATGAACCCGATGTTAGCCCTTCGGCAATATCAGAAGATTGGTGCGCAAGCCCAGACTTCCGAAGCCAGTCCGCACCGCCTGGTGCAGATGCTGATGGAGGGCGGGCTGGATCGTATCGCCCAGGCCAAAGGCGCGATGGAGCGCAAGGACATCCCGAACAAGGGCATCCTGATCGGCAAGGCCATTGGCATTATTGGCGGTTTGCTCGAAGGACTTGATCTGGATAATCAGTCCGATACCGTGGGGGAACTGGCCAATCTGTACGAATACATGATGAAGCGCCTGACCGAAGCCAACGCCAAGACCGATCCGAAGATCCTCGACGAAGTCGCGGACCTGCTGCGCACGGTCAAAGAAGGTTGGGATGCCATCGGCACGCCGGCTCCACAGTTCTGAAGGAGATCGCCATGAGTCTTGTACTGCAGCGAATTGAAGAAACCCGCGACGCTCTGGTCGATGCTCTGGCCGAGCGCAACTGGGAGGCTATAGGCGAGTTGGATCTGGCTTGCCGTTCCTGCATGGAAGACGTCATGAGTGAGGCCGCGGTGGACGAGGTCGCGTTGCGCGACAACCTTGAGGAACTGCTCGGGGTTTACAAGCAACTGCTCGATGCGGCCACCGGGGAGCGTCAGGCAATAGTCGATGAGATGTCGCAGATCACCCAAGCGCAAAACGCGGCAAAGGTTTACCATCTGTTTGGATAATTAATCCCCGGTTAATCCAGACATGTGCGCCATAAATTTGACTGTGCACGGTTTTTTGACTTAACTAGTGGCTGTTTTCAGATTTCAGGCGTCTACAGGCACATGGTGTCCTGCAAGCGTCTCGCTTGCCCCTTATTTCGGGCATTGAGTTGACTAGGGAAGTTGCTATTGCATGTGGCGTGAAACCAAAATTCTGCTGATTGATGACGATAGCGTCCGCCGCCGCGACTTGGCGGTGATTCTAAATTTTCTCGGTGAAGAAAATTTACCCTGCGGTAGCCATGACTGGCAGCAGGCTGTCGGTTCGTTGGCATCCAGTCGTGAAGTAATCTGTGTCCTCATCGGGACGGTCAATGCTCCAGGTGCGCTTCTGAGTTTGTTAAAGACACTCTCCACCTGGGATGAGTTCCTTCCGGTTTTGTTGATGGGCGATAATTCTTCCGTTGACCTGCCGGAAGACCAGCGTCGCCGAGTGCTTTCGACCCTGGAAATGCCACCCAGCTACAGCAAGTTGCTCGACTCCCTGCACCGTGCCCAGGTCTATCGCGAGATGTACGACCAGGCCCGTGAGCGCGGTCGTCATCGCGAGCCCAATCTTTTCCGTAGCCTTGTCGGCACCAGCCGGGCGATTCAACACGTCCGTCAGATGATGCAGCAAGTCGCCGATACCGATGCCAGCGTGCTGATCCTCGGTGAGTCGGGGACTGGCAAGGAAGTGGTTGCGCGTAACCTGCATTACCACTCCAAGCGCCGTGATGCGCCGTTCGTGCCGGTCAACTGCGGCGCAATCCCCGCGGAGCTGCTGGAAAGCGAATTGTTCGGCCATGAGAAGGGCGCCTTTACCGGTGCGATCACCAGCCGTGCCGGGCGTTTCGAACTGGCCAATGGCGGCACCCTGTTCCTCGACGAAATCGGCGACATGCCGTTGCCGATGCAGGTCAAATTGCTGCGTGTGTTGCAGGAGCGCACCTTCGAGCGCGTGGGCAGCAACAAGACCCAGAGCGTCGATGTGCGCATCATCGCGGCCACTCACAAGAATCTCGAAAGCATGATCGAGATCGGCACCTTCCGCGAAGACCTGTACTACCGCCTGAATGTGTTCCCGATCGAGATGGCGCCGTTGCGCGAGCGCGTCGAGGACATTCCGCTGCTGATGAACGAGTTGATCTCGCGCATGGAGCACGAAAAGCGGGGTTCGATCCGTTTCAACTCGGCGGCAATCATGTCGCTGTGCCGTCACGGCTGGCCGGGTAACGTCCGCGAGCTGGCAAACCTGGTGGAGCGCATGGCGATCATGCATCCGTACGGCGTGATCGGCGTGGTCGAATTGCCGAAAAAATTCCGCTACGTCGACGACGAAGACGAGCAGTTGGTCGACAGCCTGCGCACCGACCTGGAAGAGCGCGTGGCCATCAACGGTCATACGCCTGACTTCAGTGCCAACGCCATGTTGCCGCCGGAAGGCCTGGACCTGAAGGATTACCTCGGTGGTCTGGAGCAAGGCTTGATTCAGCAGGCCCTGGACGATGCCAACGGCATTGTCGCGCGAGCTGCCGAACGCCTGAGAATCCGTCGGACCACCCTGGTGGAGAAGATGCGCAAGTACGGTATGAGTCGTCGTGACGGTGATGAACAGGCGGATGATTGACGCGTGTTTTTCAACTCCTTCATTTATAGGCGGTTTTTTTTCGGCACGGGTATTGCTACATCCCTCGCAACGTTCCGTTTCACTGACGGTCAGCCAAGCGAGAGAGCACGATGCCCCAAGCCGCCCAGATGTCTCCTGTCTCAGATGCTTTTGGGAATACCCTGGGGCAACCGTCGTCGGTAGAGCAGGCAAGCCGGCAGGGTCTTGAGCAGGCTTTTGCCCTGTTCAACCAAATGTCGAGCCAGTTGACCGACTCCTACAGCATGCTCGAGGCCCGGGTCACCGAGCTCAAGGGCGAGCTGGCGGTAGTCAGCGCACAGCGCATGCAGGAGCTGGCGGAAAAAGAACGCCTGGCCAACCGTCTGCAAAACCTCCTCGATCTGTTACCCGGCGGCGTCATCGTCATTGATGCCCTGGGCATCGTGCGCGAGGCCAATCCGGCGGCTTGCGAACTGCTTGGGCTGCCTCTTGAGGGTGAGCTGTGGCGGCATGTCATTGCCCGTTGCTTTGCGCCCCGTGAAGACGACGGCCATGAAGTGTCCCTCAAGGACGGTCGGCGTTTGTCGATTGCCACGCGCTCGCTGGATGCAGAACCCGGTCAGTTGGTGTTGCTCAACGACCTGACTGAAACCCGTCATTTGCAAGATCAACTGGCCCGCCACGAACGCCTGTCGTCCCTGGGGCGAATGGTCGCGTCGCTGGCTCATCAGATTCGTACGCCATTGTCTGCCGCGTTGCTGTATGCAAGCCATTTGACCGAGCAGGCGTTGCCGGTCGAGACTCAGCAGCGTTTCGCCGGGCGACTCAAGGAGCGCCTGCATGAGCTGGAGCACCAGGTGCGCGATATGCTGGTGTTTGCCCGCGGCGAGCTGCCCTTGACCGATCGTGTAACCCCCAGGCAACTGATGCAGTCGCTGCAAGCGGCCGCATTGACCCATGTGCAGGACCTACCGATCCGCTGGCAGTGTGACAGCCATGTCGGCGAGTTGCTGTGCAGTCGCGACACCCTGGTCGGGGCCATTCTCAATCTCATCGAAAACGCCATTCAGGCCAGCGGCGGTCATGTCCGTCTGAAGGTTCATCTGTACACCCGCGAAAACACCCTGCGCCTGTGTGTCAGCGATAGCGGCAGCGGTATCGACGACGCCGTGCTGGCGCGTTTGGGTGAGCCGTTTTTCACCACGAAATCCACCGGGACCGGCCTGGGCCTGACGGTGGTCAAGGCGGTTGCGCGTGCCCATCAGGGCGAGTTGCAGTTGCGCTCGCGACTGGGGCGCGGCACTTGTGCGCAGGTGAGCCTGCCGCTTTTTTTTGGTGAAAAAACCAGCGCTCAGAGAGCCGAGTGAAGGTCATGGGTATCAAGGTTCTACTGGTCGAGGATGACCGCGCACTACGCGAAGCACTGGCTGACACGCTGTTGCTCGCCGGACACGATTACAAAGCCGTCGGTTCGGCGGAAGAAGCATTGGCCACCGTGGGGGGCGAGGCGTTCAGTCTGGTGATCAGCGACGTCAATATGCCGGGCATGGATGGTCATCAATTGCTCGGCTTGCTGCGCGCGCGTCAGCCGCAACTGCCGGTGTTGCTGATGACCGCGCACGGTGCCGTGGAGCGGGCAGTCGATGCGATGCGCCAGGGCGCCGCGGATTATCTGGTCAAGCCGTTCGAGCCCAAGGCCTTGCTCGATCTGGTGGCCCGTCATGCCTTGGGCAGTCTGGGCGCGCCGGAGAGTGAAGGGCCTGTCGCGTTCGAACCGGCCAGTGCGCAGTTGCTCGAACTGGCTGCGCGGGTCGCGCGCAGCGACTCCACGGTGCTGATTTCCGGCGAATCGGGGACCGGTAAAGAAGTGCTGGCGCGCTACATTCATCAGCATTCTCATCGCGCCAGCCAGCCGTTCATTGCGATCAACTGTGCGGCGATCCCCGACAACATGCTGGAGGCCACGCTTTTCGGTCACGAAAAAGGTTCTTTCACCGGTGCCATCGCGGCGCAGGCCGGCAAGTTCGAGCAGGCCGATGGCGGGACTATCCTGCTTGACGAAATTTCCGAGATGCCCCTGGGGCTTCAGGCGAAATTGCTGCGTGTGCTGCAAGAGCGCGAGGTTGAGCGAGTCGGTGCGCGCAAGCCGATCACCCTGGACATTCGTGTTGTCGCCACCACTAACCGTGATCTGGCCGGGGAAGTGGCGGCGGGGCGTTTCCGTGAAGACCTTTATTATCGCCTGTCGGTGTTTCCGCTGGCCTGGCGTCCGTTGCGTGAGCGCCCCGCCGACATCCTGCCGCTGGCCGAGCGTCTTCTGGCCAAGCACGTCAATAAAATGAAGCATGCCGTGGCGCGACTGTCCCCCGAGGCGCAGGCTTGCCTGGTCGGTTATCCGTGGCCGGGTAATGTGCGTGAGCTGGATAACGCGATCCAGCGTGCGCTGATCCTGCAGCAAGGTGGCTTGATTCAACCTCAGGATTTCTGTCTGAGCGGCCCGGTCGCCTGTGCGCCCCTGCCGGCCTTGGCGCCCGTGCCCGTGCGGGCAGTGGAGGTCGAAGCCGAAACGGGCGGAGCGCTGGGGGGTGACCTGCGCCGCCGTGAGTTCCAGATGATTATCGACACGTTGCGTACAGAGCGTGGCAGGCGCAAGGAGGCTGCTGAGCGGCTGGGCATCAGCCCGCGTACCTTGCGTTACAAATTGGCGCAAATGCGCGATGCGGGAATGGACGTGGAAGCCTGTTTGTTCGCCACCTGACGCAGTTCCTGTAGGAGCGAGCCTGCTCGCGATGGTCGTTAACGATTACTCGGGGTTTCAGGATAAACGCGGTGCTCTTGAGATCATCGCGAGCAGGCTCGCTCCTACAGGACGAAGTTCGGATTAGGGGCGGGGATGGCTTTTGTTGGGCGCAGCCACGGAGCTGGCACCCTTGTTGCTAACACCTCACTACCCGCCGAGCGAGTGTCAAAAAAATTGCGGGACGCCAACGACGTAGTTCGTCAAAGAGAGAAGTCATGAGCCAAGGTATTGAATTCAACCGATTGATGCTGGATATGCGCGCCATGCAAATGGATGCCATGTCTGCGCCGAAGTCGTCTGCCGCAGTCCCTGAACTGAGTGGCACCAGCTTTTCCGACATGCTCGGTCAGGCTGTCAATAAAGTGAACGACACCCAGCAGGCTTCCTCTCAATTGGCCAACGCCTTCGAGATTGGCAAGAGCGGTGTCGACCTCACCGACGTGATGATTTCCTCGCAAAAGGCCAGCGTGTCTTTTCAAGCATTGACCCAAGTGCGTAACAAGCTGGTTCAGGCTTACCAAGACATCATGCAGATGCCGGTTTAAGGACGAGATTGAGTCATGGCAGAAGCAGTCGCCGATAATGTTCCGGCCAAGGCCACACCGATAGACGGCAAACCGCCGCTGTTCGGCCTGTCCTTCCTGGAAAACCTTTCCGAGATGACCATGTTGCGTCAGGTGGGCCTGCTGGTCGGCCTGGCGGCGAGCGTGGCGATTGGTTTTGCCGTGGTGTTGTGGTCCCAGCAACCGGACTATCGGCCGCTGTACGGCAGCCTTGCCGGTATGGACGCCAAGCAGGTCATGGATACCCTGGCCTCCGCCGATATTCCCTACACCGTTGAACCCAATTCCGGTGCCTTGCTGGTCAAGGCCGACGACCTGTCCCGCGCGCGGCTCAAACTCGCGGCTGCTGGTGTCACTCCCAGCGACGGTAACATCGGGTTTGAAATTCTCGACAAAGAGCAGGGTCTGGGCACCAGCCAGTTCATGGAGGCGACCCGCTACCGTCGCGGTCTTGAAGGTGAACTGGCGCGCACCATCTCCAGCCTGAACAACGTCAAGGGTGCCCGTGTGCACCTGGCGATTCCGAAGAGCTCCGTGTTCGTGCGCGACGAGCGCAAGCCAAGCGCTTCGGTCCTGGTTGAACTCTATTCCGGCCGCTCTTTGGAGCCTGGCCAGGTCGTGGCCATCATCAACCTGGTGGCGACCAGCGTTCCTGAACTGAGCAAGTCGCAGATCACCGTCGTCGACCAGAAAGGCAACCTGCTGTCCGATCAGGCGGAAAACTCCGAACTGACCATGGCCGGCAAGCAGTTCGATTACAGCCGTCGCATGGAAAGCATGCTCACCCAGCGCGTGCATAACATCCTGCAGCCGGTGTTGGGCAATGACCGCTACAAAGCCGAAGTCTCGGCCGATGTGGATTTCAGTGCCGTCGAATCGACTTCCGAGCAGTTCAATCCCGACCAGCCGGCGTTGCGCAGTGAGCAGTCGGTCAACGAACAGCGTACCGCCAGCAATGGCCCGCAAGGCGTACCGGGTGCCCTGAGCAACCAGCCGCCGTCGCCGGCCTCGGCACCGCAAACCACCGGTGGCGCCACGGCGTCGGCCGGCATGGTGCAGCCAGGCCAGCCATTGCTCGATGCCAACGGCCAGCAAATCATGGACCCGGCCACCGGTCAGCCGATGCTGGCGCCGTACCCGGCGGACAAGCGTCAACAATCCACCAAGAACTTCGAACTCGACCGTTCCATCAGCCACACCAAGCAGCAGCAGGGTCGTTTGAATCGCCTGTCGGTGTCGGTGGTGGTGGATGATCAGGTCAAGATCAACCCGGCCAACGGTGAGACCACCCGTGCGCCATGGAGCGCCGATGAATTGGCGCGCTTCACCCGTCTGGTGCAGGACGCTGTCGGTTTCGATGCCAGCCGTGGCGACAGCGTCAGCGTGATCAACATGCCGTTCTCTGCCGAGCGCGGTGAAGTGATTGCCGATATTCCGTTCTACTCCCAGCCGTGGTTCTGGGACATCGTCAAGCAAGTGCTGGGTGTCTTGTTCATCCTGGTGCTGGTGTTCGGTGTACTGCGTCCGGTGCTCAACAACATCACCGGTGGCGGCAAAGGCAAACAGCTGGCCGGCATCGGCAGTGACGTCGAGTTGGGCGGCATGGGCGGCCTGGACGGCGAACTGGCCAACGACCGCGTCAGCCTCGGTGGCCCGACCAGCATCCTGCTGCCGAGCCCGAGCGAAGGCTATGACGCACAGTTGAACGCAATCAAGAGTCTGGTGGCAGAAGATCCGGGTCGTGTGGCCCAGGTCGTGAAAGAGTGGATTAACGCAGATGAGTGATAACCGAGCCGTTGCCGCCAAACTGTCCAAAGTCGACAAAGCCGCGATCCTGCTGCTGTCTCTGGGCTCGACCGATGCCGCTCAGGTACTGCGCCACATGGGGCCCAAGGAGGTCCAGCGTGTGGGTGTGGCCATGGCGCAGATGGGTAACGTGCACCGCGAGCAGGTCGAGCAGGTGATGAGCGAGTTCGTCGACATCGTCGGCGACCAGACCAGCCTGGGTGTTGGCTCCGACGATTACGTGCGCAAAATGCTCACCCAGGCCCTGGGCGAGGACAAGGCCAACGGCCTGATCGACCGGATTCTGCTGGGCGGCAACACCAGTGGCCTCGACAGCCTGAAGTGGATGGAGCCGCGCGCCGTCGCCGACGTGATCCGCTACGAGCACCCGCAGATCCAGGCGATCGTGGTGGCCTATCTCGATCCGGACCAGGCCGGTGAAGTGCTCGGTAACTTCGACCACAAGGTGCGACTGGACATCATTCTGCGGGTTTCCTCGCTGAACACCGTGCAGCCAGCAGCCCTGAAAGAACTCAACCAGATTCTCGAGAAGCAGTTCTCCGGCAACTCGAATGCTTCGCGTACCACCTTGGGCGGTATCAAGCGCGCCGCCGACATCATGAACTTCCTCGACAGTTCGATCGAAGGCCAGCTCATGGACTCGATCCGCGAAGTCGACGAAGACCTGTCCGGTCAGATCGAAGACCTCATGTTCGTGTTCAACAACCTGGCCGATGTCGACGACCGTGGTATCCAGGCGTTGCTGCGCGAAGTGTCCTCCGACGTGCTGGTGCTGGCCCTCAAGGGCTCGGACGAAGGGGTCAAGGAAAAGATCTTCAAGAACATGTCCAAGCGTGCGGCCGAACTGTTGCGCGACGACCTCGAGGCCAAGGGCCCGGTGCGCGTCAGCGACGTGGAAACCGCGCAGAAAGAAATCCTCACCATCGCCCGCCGTATGGCCGAAGCCGGGGAAATCGTTCTCGGCGGCAAGGGCGGCGAGGAAATGATCTAACACCATGGCCAAGCATGATGAGTCGCCCACTGACCTGATCCGGGCCAGGGATGTCGGTGGTTTTGATACCTGGGCGCTGCCCAGCTTCGATCCGCCTGCACCCGAGCCTGAGCCTGAGCCGGAACCCGAACCGCCGGAAATGGAAGAAGTGCCGCTGGAAGAAGTCCAGCCACTGACCCTCGAAGAGCTCGAAAGCATTCGCCAGGAAGCCTACAACGAAGGCTTCGCCACCGGTGAGCGAGAGGGATTCCACAGCACCACGCTCCGGGTTCGTCAGGAAGCCGAAGTGGCGCTGGCGGCGAAGATTGCCGGTCTGGAACAACTGATGGCGCATCTGTTCGAGCCTATTGCCGAGCAGGACACACAGATCGAAAAGTCTTTGGTCGACCTCGTCCAGCACATCACCAAACAAGTGATTCAGCGCGAACTGGCCATCGATTCGACGCAGATTGAACACGTCATGCGCGAGGCCCTCAAACTCCTGCCGCTGGGCGTCGGCAATGTGCGGTTGTACATCAATCCGCAGGATTTCGAGCAGGTCAAAGCCCTGCGCGAGCGTCATGAGGAAACCTGGCGCATCGTTGAAGACGAAGCGTTGCTGCCGGGCGGTTGCCGGGTCGAGACGGAACACAGCCGTATCGATGCCACGATCGAAACCCGCGTTACGCGGGTGATGGACAAGCTGTTCGATCAACTGCACGAACAGGCCCTACACCCTGCCGCCCCCGATCTGAGCCTGGAACTGCCGGTCGAAGCCAAACCGGCCATTGCGCCAGCGCCGGACGTTCCCGATGCGCCTTGAACGCACCAGTTTCGCCAAGCGCCTGGGCAGTTATGCCGAGGCCACGGAACTGGCCGGCGCGCCGATCCTCGAAGGGCGCTTGCTGCGCATGGTCGGTTTGACCCTTGAGGCCGAAGGCTTGCGCGCGGCCATGGGCAGCCGTTGCATGGTCATCAACGACGACAGCTACCACCCGGTGCAGGTCGAAGCCGAAGTCATGGGCTTCTCCGGCAGCAAAGTCTTTCTGATGCCGGTCGGCAGCGTCGCCGGCATTGCGCCCGGCGCCCGAGTCGTTCCCCTGGCGGATGCCGGTCGCCTGCCGATGGGCATGAGCATGCTCGGGCGGGTACTCGATGGTGCCGGGCGTGCGCTGGACGGCAAGGGCGGGATGAAAGCCGAGGACTGGGTGCCGATGGACGGCCCGACCATCAACCCGCTCAAGCGCGAACCGATCAGCGAGCCGCTGGATGTCGGCATTCGATGCATCAACGGTATGTTGACGGTCGGTCGCGGTCAGCGGCTCGGGCTGTTCGCCGGTACCGGCGTCGGTAAATCCGTTTTGCTGGGCATGATGACCCGCTTCACCGAGGCCGACATTATCGTCGTCGGGCTGATCGGTGAGCGGGGTCGTGAAGTCAAGGAGTTCATCGAGCACATCCTCGGTGAGGAGGGGCTCAAGCGTTCGGTGGTGGTGGCGTCGCCAGCGGACGATGCGCCACTGATGCGTCTGCGCGCAGCCATGTATTGCACGCGAATCGCTGAATATTTCCGTGACAAGGGCAAGAACGTCCTGTTGCTGATGGATTCGCTGACCCGTTTCGCCCAGGCCCAGCGGGAAATTGCCCTGGCCATCGGCGAACCGCCGGCGACCAAGGGTTATCCGCCCTCGGTGTTCGCCAAGTTGCCGAAACTGGTGGAACGGGCCGGTAACGCCGAGAAGGGCGGCGGTTCGATCACCGCGTTCTACACCGTACTGTCCGAAGGCGACGATCAGCAGGACCCGATTGCCGACTCGGCGCGCGGCGTGCTCGATGGCCACATTGTGCTGTCCCGGCGCCTGGCCGAAGAGGGGCATTACCCGGCGATCGACATCGAGGCGTCCATCAGTCGGGTCATGCCGGCGGTGGTGTCGCCGGAGCACATGGTCCGTGCGCAGTATTTCAAACAGTTGTGGTCGCGCTATCAACAGAGTCGCGATTTGATCAGCGTCGGTGCCTATGTTGCCGGTGGTGATCGCGAGACCGATCTGGCGATTTCCCTGCAGCCGCAGTTGGTCACATACCTGCGCCAGGGCCTCAACGACAACGTCAGCCTGGGCGAAAGCGAGGCCTATCTAGCCTCGATCTTCGCGCCTGCGGCGGGCGGTTAACCGGTCATGGCCCAGACCCGGGCAGGGCGCCTGGCCCCCGTGGTGGGCATGGCCGAAAAGTCCGAGAAAACCGCAGCCCAGCGTCTGGGGCACTTTCAGGGGCAGGTGCGTCTGGCGGAAAGCAAACTCGCCGATCTCGAAGCCTTTCGTCTCGATTATCAAGAACAATGGATCGTGCGCGGCAGTGGCGGCGTGTCGGGCCAATGGCTGCTGGGCTATCAAGGCTTTCTGGCGCAACTGGGCACGGCCATCGATCAGCAACGACAAAGCCTGGCCTGGCACCAGAACAACCTGAACAAGGCACGGGAAACCTGGCAGCAGGCATTTGCCCGGGTCGAAGGTTTGCGCAAACTGGTGCAACGCTACGCGGATGAAGCGCGGGCGCTCGAAGACAAGCGCGAGCAAAAACTGCTGGATGAGTTGTCCCAGCGCTTGCCGCGACAGGATGCGTATTGAAAAGGTGAGCCGCGATGGCGATCTGATGGACGGCATCCTTTTCCGGCCTTGCCCCAACCTTTACCAAATGCTAAACCTTGTACAAGCAGGTTCCCCAATGACAAGGAAGCCATGACATGTCAGTTGTTACAGAAATCTCTGCGGATGGACAAAAGCTGACGATATCGGTCAAGGGACGATTCGATTTCGCCAAACACCTGGAATTTCGTAATTCCTATGAGCTTCCCGATCGCGCCATGCCGAGTTCCGTTGTAGTCGACCTGAAAGAGGCGACTTATCTCGATAGTTCGGCGTTGGGGATGTTGTTGCTGCTTAGGGATCATGCCGGTGGCGAAAACTCCGATATTCGCGTCGTCAACAGCAGTTCCGATGTGAAGAAAATCCTCGCGATTTCCAATTTCGACAAACTGTTCGACATCAGTTGATCGCCGTGAAGCCTGCACTCGAATCGCTGACGATTCTGATTGCCGAAGACAGCGCGGCAGATCGCATGCTGTTGTCGAGCATCGTTCGTCGCCAGGGGCATCAGGTGCTGACCGCGGCCAACGGTGCCGAAGCGGTCGAAGTCTTTCGCCTGCAATGTCCGCAACTGGTGTTGATGGACGCGATGATGCCGGTGATGGATGGCTTCGAAGCCGCCCGGCAGATCAAGGCGTTGGCCGGGGAAACCCTGGTGCCGATCATCTTTCTCACGTCATTGTCCGAAAGCGAAGCCCTGGCCCGTTGCCTGGAGGTGGGCGGCGACGACTTTCTGGCAAAGCCTTACAACCAGGTGATTCTCTCGGCCAAGATCAAGGCGATGGATCGATTGCGACGATTGCAGGCCACCGTGCTGCAGCAGCGCGATCAGATCGCCCGGCACCACGAGTATTTGCTCAACGAGCAGCGGGTGGCGAAGGCCGTGTTCGACAAGGTGGCCCATTCGGGCTGCCTCAACGCCCCTAATATCCGTTACCTGCAATCGCCCTACGCGCTGTTCAACGGCGATCTGTTATTGGCCGCGTTTACCCCGGCGGGTGACATGCATGTGCTGCTCGGTGATTTCACCGGCCATGGTTTGCCGGCAGCCGTCGGTGCGATGCCCCTGGCTGAGGTCTTTTACGGCATGACCGCCAAGGGCTATGGCCTGGCGGAAACCTTGCGCGAGATGAATGCCAAGCTCAAACGTATCCTGCCGGTGGACATGTTCTGCTGCGCAACGCTGCTGTGCCTGAGTGTTCAGCGACGTTCGGTGGAGGTCTGGAATGGCGGCATGCCGGACGGCTACCTGCACAGCATGGCCACTGGCGAACGAACGCCCCTGACCGCACGCCATTTGCCCCTCGGCGTGCTGAATTCGCAAGCCTTTGATGATCGCACTGAAGTGTTTCCCATGGCGCTCGGGGATCGGGTATTCCTGCTCTCCGACGGTGTGATCGACACTTGCGATGCCAACGAACAGCTGTTTGGTGTGCAGCGACTGCAAGAGGTGTTTGCGCTCAATCGTCAGCCGGATGCACTGTTCGAAGAGATCGAGCGGGCGCTGCGGGACTTTGGCGGCGAAGCGCGCGACGACGTGAGCATGGTCGAAATCAGCCTGTTGGAGCCCGCGCGGCTGAATCCGCCCGCGGTGGTCTACTCCGACAGCGGTCAATCCTGCCCGCTGGACTGGTCGGTGAGTTTCGAGTTTCGTGCCGCTACCCTCAAACGCTTCAATCCGTTGCCCTATTTGCTGCAATTGCTGCAGGAGGTTCACGGTCTGCGGGCACAAAGCGGGGCGCTCTACAGTGTGCTGGCCGAGTTGTATTCCAATGCGCTGGAGCATGGTGTGCTTGGCCTGGATTCAGGCCTCAAGCGCGATGCTTCGGGTTTTACCCGCTACTACCAACAGCGCAATGTGCGCCTGGATGAGTTGCAGGACGGTTTTGTCCGGGTGCATTTGCAGGTCACGCCAGAGGGCGAGGGCGGTTGCCTGGCGATTTGCGTCGAAGACAGCGGCAAGGGATTCGATGTCGAGCGGGTGCTGGAACGCCCTCTGGATCCTGTCCGTCTGTCGGGACGCGGTGTCAGTCTGATCCGCCAGTTGGGGCGTAATGCCAGCTGGTCCGACGATGGTCGTAGTGCTCGCGTGGAGTTTTACTGGGAGGCTCTGGCATAATCCGCGCATTCTTGATCAAGGAGTGAGCAAGTGGCAGACACACATCTCGACCCGGACGTGCTGAGCGCGTTGCAAGAGGTCATGGAGGGCGAGTATCCGATCCTGGTGGATACCTTTCTCGCTGATTCCGAACAGCGCTTGCAGCTGCTGAAACAGGCCGCCGACGCTACGCAGATCCTTGAGATGGCCCACAGCTTCAAGGGCAGTAGCAGCAACATGGGCGCGATTCGCCTGGCTGACCTGTGTCATGAGCTGGAGCTGAAGGCTCAAGGGCAAAATCTTTCAGGCGCTGAGGCGCTTGTCGCGGAAATCGATCGCGAATTCGCGTTCGTTCGACCGCTCTATGAGGAGGAGCGACGGCGTTCGCTCTCCGCCAGTTTGATCATTCGGCGCTAGTCACGGCACCGTTTGAACAAAACTGGCGCGACCCTTGCAGTAATCTCCCCCAACTGTACCTACGAGCCCAGTGCAGCGGAGACCGTTTCATGCCCGTTACCCCCAATTCACTTCTTCAGGCCGCCGCGCAGGCCAAGACTCAAGCTGCCGCCAATTCCACGGCGCCAACCGCTGAGCCCGGGGACAAGGCCTCCAGCTTCGCGCAGGTCTACGCCAGGCAAGCCGAGAACAAACCCGTTGCAGCGGCAGACGGATCGGCCAAGCCGGCACGCGAAACAGCTCCCGACAACGCCGGAAAAAAAGACATCGCCGGCGATAAATCTGCCGCCCCGGAACCGACGGTTGCCGATAGCGGCAAAACCTTGCCCGCCGATAAACCGGCGCAGGGCGATGACAAGGTCGCCAGCGATAGTGCTTCGGATGCCGCGCAGACCCTGGCTGCCGATACAGCGCCAGTTGACCCGGCGCTCGATCCGGCCATGATGGAGACCGTGCAGCCGGTGGTGACCGCCCCTGTGCCGACAACGCCGCCAGTGGCTGAAACTGTACAGCCCTCGGCTGAAGCGCCAGTCGCCGCAGCGGTGACAGCGCCAGCGACAACGACAACGACGGCGGCCGCCGCGACCACGAATCCCGATTTCGATCCCGAAGCCGATCCCCTTGACGCGTTACCGGCTGTTCGCATGGCGATGGAGCAGAGCGGCCACGTTTCCGCATCCAGTCAGGCGCAGCCGAAAGCGGCACCGACCTCCGCACAGGCGCAGGCTGAAGGAGAGCCGACCTCGGCACAGAGTTTTGCCGCCGGTATGGCGAGCATGCTCGAAGTGCAAGCCGACAAGGACAGCACCAGCCAAGGGGGGGACAAGGCGTTCAGTGGTCTGATCGATGACGGTTTGAAGGATCTCAAATCCGCCAGCAGCGACACTCGGGTCGATGATTTCGCCAACCGTCTGGCGGCATTGACTCAGGCAGCCACGCCGAAAACCGCCAACGCATTGCCCGTGAACCAGCCGATCGCCATGCATCAGAGTGGCTGGACCGACGAAGTGGTCAATCGTGTCATGTACCTGTCGAGTGCCAATCTGAAGGCGGCTGACATTCAGTTGCAGCCAGCAGAACTGGGGCGCCTCGACATTCGGGTCAACATGGTGCCGGATCAACAGACCCAGGTGACGTTCATGAGCGCTCATCCGGCTGTTCGCGAGGCACTCGACGGGCAGATGCATCGGTTACGTGACATGTTCGCGCAGCAGGGCATGGGGCAGGTCGATGTCAACGTGTCCGACCAGTCCCGTGGGTCGCAGCAAGGACAGGATCAGGCTCATCAAGGGCAGAGTGGGCGAACCAGTACCAGTGGTGGCCGCCTCGACTCCGTGGATGACGATATCGCCTCGAGCGTGGCTGAAGTGGCTGCGACAACGACCAGCGTGATCGGCTCCAGTGCTGTCGACTACTACGCCTGATTCCGCCAGATACATAACCCTGTGGGAGCGGGCTTGCCCGCGATGGGGCTATTACATTCAGCATGTTCGTTGATTGTTACACCACCATCGCGGGCAAGCCCGCTCCCACAGGGTGTTGCGGCGTGCTTCAGATCGTATGCATCCCCACCCATCTCCATTCCGATACTTCTGGCATAACACTTGCTCTTGCCTTGCCGTGCGACTGTGAAAACCCGAATAGTGACGGATTATTGGCATGGCGAAGAGCGACGCAGCAGTAAAAGACCCCGCAACCAAAGGCAAACTCAAGCTGGTTATCTTGATCGTGGTGGCTGTGCTACTGGCGATCGGCTTGTCCGTGGGGGCGACCTGGTACTTCATGCACAGTAACCAGAGCAAGCCTGTTGCCGTGGCTGAGACCGCTCCGGTCGGCAAGCAGCCCGCGATTTTCGAATCCATGGCGCCGGCGTTCGTGGCCAACTTCAACCAGAACGGCCGTCAACGCTACATGCAGGTGAGCATCACCATGCTGGCCCGCAACCAGGCTGATCTGGATGCACTGAAGGTTCACATGCCAGTGATCCGCAATAACCTGGTCATGCTGTTCTCCGGGCAAGACTTCGCCACGCTCGCGTCGCCGGTCGGCCAGGAAATGTTGCGCCAGAAGGCCACGGCCAGCGTCCAGGAAGTGGCGCAGAAAGAACTTGGCAAAGTGGTCATCGAACAGTTGCTTTTCACTAATTTCGTACTGCAGTAGGAACACGACATGGCCGTGCAAGACCTGCTGTCCCAGGATGAGATCGACGCGCTGTTGCATGGCGTTGACGATGGTCTGGTACAGACCGATACCGTTGCCGAACCCGGCAGCGTCAAAAGCTATGACCTGACCAGCCAGGATCGCATCGTCCGTGGACGCATGCCGACCCTGGAAATGATCAACGAGCGTTTCGCCCGCTACACACGCATCAGCATGTTCAACATGCTGCGCCGCTCGGCAGACGTGGCGGTCGGTGGCGTGCAGGTGATGAAATTCGGCGAATACGTGCACTCGCTATACGTGCCGACCAGTCTCAACCTGGTCAAGATCAAGCCGCTTCGCGGTACCGCGCTGTTCATCCTCGACGCCAAACTGGTGTTCAAGCTGGTGGACAACTTCTTTGGTGGTGACGGCCGTCACGCGAAGATCGAAGGTCGTGAATTCACCCCGACCGAGCTGCGTGTCGTGCGCATGGTGCTGGAACAGGCCTTCGTCGATCTGAAGGAGGCCTGGCAGGCGATCATGGAAGTGAACTTCGAGTACATCAACTCGGAAGTGAACCCGGCCATGGCCAACATCGTCGGTCCGAGCGAAGCCATTGTGGTCTCGACATTCCACATCGAACTCGATGGCGGTGGCGGTGACCTGCACGTGACCATGCCGTACTCGATGATCGAGCCGGTGCGCGAAATGCTCGACGCCGGTTTCCAGTCGGACCTCGACGATCAGGACGAGCGTTGGGTCAATGCATTGCGCCAGGACGTCATGGATGTCGACGTGCCAATCGGCGCCACGGTTGCCCGTCGCCAGCTGCGCCTGCGCGACATCCTGCACATGCAGCCGGGGGATGTGATCCCGGTGGAAATGCCGGAAGAGATGATCATGCGCGCCAACGGTGTGCCGGCCTTCAAGGTCAAGATGGGCTCGCACAAAGGCAACCTCGCGTTGCAGGTGATCGAGCCGATCGAACGCCGCTGACAGGCGCCCTAAACATTCGCTTTTAACTGACGGCTTCCAATCGAATGGTTGCCTGCCGAGGAACACGAGATGGCAAACGACATGAATACCCAGGACGACCAGGCGCTGGCGGACGAATGGGCTGCGGCCCTGGAAGAAACCGGTGATGCAGGGCAGGACGACATCGATGCCTTGCTGGCCGCCGATGCGGCCAGTTCGTCATCCAATCGCTTGCCCATGGAAGAATTCGGCAGCTCGCCGAAAAACAACGAGCCGGTCAGTCTCGAGGGTCCGAACCTGGACGTGATTCTCGACATTCCGGTGTCGATCTCCATGGAAGTCGGCAGCACCGACATCAACATCCGCAACCTGCTGCAGCTCAACCAGGGTTCGGTGATCGAACTCGATCGCCTGGCCGGCGAGCCTCTGGATGTGTTGGTCAACGGCACGCTGATTGCCCACGGCGAAGTGGTGGTGGTCAACGAGAAGTTCGGCATCCGCCTGACCGACGTGATCAGCCCAAGCGAACGCATCAAGAAGCTGCGCTGAGTGAAAAGGCTTCTGGGGTTTGTGCTGGCGTTGCCGCTCAGCGTGCTGGCGGCCGAACCGGTGGCGACGGTTGCGAACGCCGCTGCCGTACCCGCGGTCGGCAGCGGTGTGGGCGGGCAATTGACGCAACTGGTATTCGGCTTGCTGCTGGTGCTGGGGCTGATTTTTTTTCTCGCCTGGCTGTTGCGCCGGGTTCAGCAGGCCGGGCCGGCCGGCAAGGGGCAGGTGATCGAACTGATCGGTTCCCGTGCCCTGGGCCCGCGTGACCGTTTGATGCTGGTGCAAGTCGGCAACGAGCAGATTCTTCTGGGTCTGAGCCCTGGCACCATCACGGCGTTGCATGTGCTCAAGGAGCCGGTGCAGGTGCCCGATACCGAGTCGACGACCCCCGAGTTTGCCCAGCGCCTGATGGAGCTGTTGGGCAAGGATCAGAAGGATAAGAAGTAATGGGTGCGTTACGCATCGTCTTGACGCTGGCGCTGATGCTGGCCGCGCCGCTGGCGTTCGCCGCCGATCCGCTATCAATCCCGGCGATTACCCTGGGCACCAATGCCCAGGGCGCGCAGGAGTACTCGGTCAGCCTGCAGATCCTGCTGATCATGACCGCGCTGAGTTTCATCCCGGCGTTCGTCATGCTGATGACCAGTTTCACCCGGATCATCATCGTCTTTTCGATCCTGCGTCAGGCCCTGGGCCTGCAGCAGACGCCGTCGAACCAGATTCTCACGGGCATGGCGCTGTTCCTGACCCTGTTCATCATGGCGCCGGTGTTCGATCGCGTTAACCAGGATGCCTTGCAGCCGTACCTGGCAGAGAAACTCACCGCCCAGGATGCCGTGGCCAAGGCCCAGGTGCCGATCAAGGACTTCATGCTCGCCCAGACCCGCACCAGCGATCTGGAGCTGTTCATGCGCCTGTCCAAGCGCACCGACATTGCCACGCCTGATCAGGCGCCACTGACCATCCTGGTGCCGGCATTCGTGACGTCGGAGCTCAAAACCGCGTTTCAGATCGGCTTCATGATCTTCATTCCGTTCCTGATCATCGACCTGGTCGTGGCCAGTGTGCTGATGGCCATGGGTATGATGATGCTGTCGCCTCTGATCATCTCCCTGCCGTTCAAAATCATGCTGTTTGTACTGGTGGATGGCTGGGCGTTGATCATCGGCACCCTGGCCAGCAGTTTTGGCGGTGTGTCGCCATGACGCCTGAAGTCGCCGTCGATATCTTCCGCGAAGCACTGTGGTTGACCACCATGATGGTGGCCGTGCTGGTCATCCCCAGTTTGCTGGTGGGTCTGTTGGTGGCGATGTTCCAGGCCGCCACCCAGATCAACGAACAGACCCTGAGCTTTTTGCCGCGTCTGTTGGTGATGCTGGTGACGCTGATCGTTGTTGGTCCGTGGTTGGTGCAAACCTTCATGGAGTACATCCAGCAGTTGTACGGCAGCATTCCGCAGGTCATTGGTTAAACCATGTCGCTGCTCGCATTGACCGACACCCAGATCAGTACCTGGGTGGCAGCATTCATGTTGCCGCTGTTTCGCGTGGGGTCGCTGCTGATGGTCATGCCGGTTTTCGGCACGACCCTGGTGCCCCGGCGGGTACGCCTGTATTTCGCCGTGGCGATCACCGTGGTCATCGCGCCGGGCCTGCCCCCCATGCCGCCGGTGCATGCCCTGGACCTGAGTGGGTTGTTGCTGATTGCCGAGCAGATCCTCATCGGTGCGGTAATGGGCTTCTCGTTGCAGTTGTTCTTCCAGGCCTTCGTCGTGGCGGGGCAAATCGTCGCCATTCAGATGGGCATGGGCTTCGCGTCCATGGTCGACCCCACCAACGGTGTGTCGGTGGCGGTGATCGGGCAATTCTTCACCATGCTGGTGACGCTGTTGTTCCTCTCGATGAACGGCCATCTGGTGGTGTTCGAGGTGCTCACTGAAAGCTTCACTACGCTGCCGGTCGGTAGTGGCTTGACGGTCAATCATTACTGGGAGCTGGCCGGCAAGCTCGGCTGGGTGCTGGGTGCGGCGCTGCTGCTGGTGTTGCCGGCGATCACGGCGTTGCTGGTGATCAACATCGCCTTTGGCGTGATGACCCGGGCGGCGCCGCAATTGAACATTTTCTCCATAGGTTTTCCACTGACGCTGGTGCTCGGGCTGTTTACCGTCTGGGTCGGGCTGGCGGACATTCTCAATCAGTATCAACCGATGGCCTCCGAGGCCTTGCAGTTTTTACGCGAACTGGTACAGGCGCGCTGAGTCATGGCAGAGAGCGAAAGCGGTCAGGACAAAACAGAAGACCCCACGGAGAAAAAGAAAAAGGATGCCCGGGAGAAGGGCGAAATTGCCCGCTCCAAGGAGCTGAACACCCTGGCCATCATGCTCGTCGGTGCCAGTGCGCTGCTGATTTTCGGCGGGGTCATGGCGCAAGACATGATGGAGCTGATGCGCCTGAATTTTTCGCTGCCGCGGGAGGTGATTCTGGATCAGCGATCCATGGCCACCTACCTCATGCATTCAGGGAAAATCGCGCTCTGGTCGATTCAACCCTTCATGATTGCGATGGTGCTGGCGGCGATTATCGGACCGATTTCACTCGGTGGCTGGTTGTTCGCCGCGGGTTCCATGGCGCCCAAATTCAGTCGCATGAACCCCGGTCCGGGCCTCAAGCGCATGTTTTCCGGCAAGGCGCTGGTGGAATTGCTCAAGGCCCTGGCCAAGTTCATCATCGTCCTGTTCGTGGCCCTGGCGGTGTTGACCTCCGACATCGACGACTTGTTGCGCATCGCCCATGAACCGCTGGAAATGGCGATCATCCACAGTCTGCAAGTGGTGGGCTGGAGCACCTTGTGGATGGCTTGCGGGCTGATCATCATCGCCGCCGTGGATGTCCCGGTACAGCTTTGGGAAAGCCACAAGAAACTGCTGATGACCAAGCAGGAAATCCGCGACGAACACAAGGATCAGGAAGGGCGCCCAGAGGTCAAACAGCGGATTCGCCAGCTGCAGCGCGATATGTCTCAGCGGCGGATGATGGCGGCAATTCCCCAGGCGGACGTGGTCATCACCAACCCGACCCACTACGCCGTGGCGCTCAAATACGATCCGGACAAGGGCGGGGCGCCGATGCTGATCGCCAAGGGCAGCGACTTCCTGGCCCTGAAGATTCGGGAAATCGCGGCGGCCAACGAGATTCTGTTGCTGGAGTCGCCGGCGTTGGCGCGGTCGATTTATTACTCCACCGAGCTTGAGCAGGAAATTCCGGGTGGGCTCTATCTGGCGGTGGCGCAGGTGCTGGCTTACGTTTATCAGATCCGGCAGTACCGCGCAGGCAAAGGCAAGCGGCCGGAGCCGCTCAAGGATGATCTGCCGATTCCGCCGGATTTGCGGCGCGATGCCTGATTTTCAACGTTGCGTTTTGGTTTTTGGCAGCATTGCAGCGAGGATGTTGTCCTTGTCGATAAATTGGTGCTTCAACGCAATCAAGATATGCCCGCCGACCAGTGCGCCACAGAACCACGAGGTCCAGGTGTGAGTGTATTTGGCCAGGTCGTAGAGATCGGGATCGGGATTCACCAGTGAAGGCAGAGTAAACAGGCCCGCCACCAGGATGGGTTTGTCTGCAACCGAGCTCCAGTACCAGCCTGAAAGGGGCAAGGCAATCAGGGCTATTGCGTAGAGCAACGCATGTCCAATCATTGCGCCGCGTTTCATCAGTGCAGACATGCTTTGCGGCAAGGCAGGCGGTTGGTGCATCAGTCGCCACGCAATGCGTATGACAATGGCAAAGAGCAATGTACTGGCCAGCGCCTTGTGCAAAAAGGTGAGCCCGTGTTGAGGATTCAATTCATCACGCCAGTGCGTGGCCAAAATGCCCATCGCCCAGCTGATCATCCAGACCATCGCCATGCCCCAGTGCAACCACTTGGCGGTGCTGGTGTATTCAGTTTTCTTAATGTCCTGCATTGCCGTTTCCTTCCTGTTTCAAGGCCTTATCGATATTCGTTGCCGGGCCGCAGTTTGCAGGGGCGGTATTAACCGGGGGTTAGCCGTCGCGCCGATGGTTCCGGAAGAAGTGTTGCAAAAGCGCAAGCCCGTGAGCACGTCCGTCCAGGCCATCCATATCCCCCAGAAAAAAACATCTGTTTCTCCCTTCGCAAAAGTTGGAAGGCTTCTTGCAGTAGCCGCTCTGCGCCCGCTTCAGGCGTCAAAAGTTTGCTTTAAAGGAACGGGGAAAACCGGTGGATCGCTCTCAGTTAATCAACAGTGCCCGCAGCAATATCGCTGACCTCAGTCGAGGCAATCTGGGTGTGCCGCTGTTGCTGCTGGTCATGCTGGCGATGATGATGTTGCCGGTGCCGCCGTTCCTGCTCGACGTGTTCTTCACTTTCAACATTGCCCTGTCGATCGTCGTGCTGCTGGTGTGCGTGTACGCCTTGCGGCCGCTGGATTTCGCGGTGTTCCCGACCATTCTGCTGGTGGCGACGTTGTTGCGGCTGGCGTTGAACGTGGCCTCCACGCGGGTGGTGATGCTCCATGGTCAGGACGGCCACGCCGCTGCCGGTAAGGTGATCCAGGCTTTCGGTGAGGTGGTGATCGGCGGTAACTACGTGGTCGGTATCGTGGTGTTTGCGATTCTGATGATCATCAACTTCGTCGTGGTGACCAAGGGTGCCGGACGCATCTCCGAGGTCAGCGCGCGTTTCACCCTGGACGCGATGCCCGGTAAACAGATGGCCATCGACGCCGACCTCAACGCCGGCCTGATCGATCAGAATCAAGCCAAGCTGCGCCGGATGGAAGTGGCCCAGGAAGCCGAGTTCTACGGTTCCATGGACGGTGCCAGCAAGTTTGTTCGCGGTGACGCCATTGCCGGCCTGCTGATTCTGTTCATCAACCTGATCGGCGGCATGGCGGTCGGGATCTTCCAGCACAACATGAACTTTGCCGATGCCGGCAAGGTGTACGCGCTGTTGACCATCGGTGACGGTTTGGTGGCGCAATTGCCATCACTGTTGTTGTCGACCGCTGCCGCGATCATGGTGACCCGTGCTTCCGGTTCGGAAGACATGGGCAAGCAGATCAATCGCCAGATGTTCGCCTCGCCCAAGGCGCTGGCGGTGGCCGCTGGCTTGATGGCGGTCATGGGCCTGGTGCCCGGCATGCCGCATTTCTCGTTCCTGAGCATGGCGGCCCTGGCGGCAGGCGGCGCCTACCTGTTCTGGAAGAAGCAGAACGTGTCCAAGGTCCAGGCGCTGCAAGAGGCCAAGCGTCAGCAAGAACTGTTGCCTTCGCCGGCTCGCGCCCAGGAAACCAAGGAGCTGGGTTGGGACGATGTGACGCCTATCGACATGATCGGCCTGGAAGTGGGTTATCGCCTGATTCCGCTGGTGGACCGAAACCAGGGTGGCCAGTTGCTCGCGCGAATCAAGGGCGTGCGCAAGAAGCTCTCTCAGGACCTCGGGTTCCTGATGCCCACCGTGCATATACGTGACAACCTCGACCTGGCACCCAGTGCCTATCGCTTGACCCTCATGGGGGTGATCCTGGCCGAGGCGGAGATTTACCCGGAACGCGAGTTGGCGATTAACCCGGGGCAGGTCTACGGGACGCTCAATGGCATCACCGCCAAAGATCCGGCTTTTGGCCTGGAGGCGGTCTGGATCGAAATCAGCCAGCGTGCACAGGCGCAATCGCTCGGCTATACCGTGGTCGATGCCAGTACAGTAGTGGCAACCCACTTGAACCAGATTTTGTACAAGCATTCGAGCGAGCTGATCGGCCACGAAGAAGTGCAGCAACTCATGCAGTTGCTGGCCAAAAGCTCGCCAAAACTGGCAGAAGAGCTGGTGCCGGGCGTGGTTTCGCTGTCGCAGTTGCTCAAGGTGCTGCAGGCGCTATTGGCCGAGCAGGTGCCGGTGCGGGACATTCGCAGCATCGCCGAAGCCATCGCGAACAATGCCGCCAAGAGTCAAGATACTGCCGCCTTGGTGGCCGCCGTGCGCGTCGGCGTATCCCGCGCAATCGTCCAAAGCATTGTAGGCACTGAGTCGCAGCTACCGGTTATCACTCTGGAGCCAAGGTTGGAACAAATATTGCTCAATAGTCTGCAGAAGGCAGGACAAGGCTCTGAAGAGGGCGTCCTGCTGGAGCCAAGTATGGCTGAGAAGCTGCAGCGCTCGTTGATCGATGCGGCACAGCGTCAAGAGATGCAAGGTCAACCGGTGATTCTGCTGGTCGCTGGTCCGGTTCGCGCGATGCTTTCGCGATTTGGCCGGCTGGCAGTCCCGGGTTTGCACGTGTTGGCTTACCAGGAAATTCCTGACAACAAGCAAGTGACCATCGTTGCGACAGTAGGGCCCAACGGCTGAGGTAGTGGTTTATGCAAGTTAAGCGTTTTTTCGCCGCCGATATGCGTCAGGCCATGAAGCTGGTTCGTGATGAGCTGGGCGCCGACGCCGCCATCATTGGCAACCGCCGTATCGCCGGTGGTGTCGAACTCACGGCTGCCCTGGATTACAAGCTGTCGGCGCTGGCCCCGCGTGTGCCGAACATGGAGCTTGAGGACGAGCTGCGCAAGACGCAATCGCGGATCGTCACCGCCCAGGCTGAATTGAGCCTGCGAGGCGATGGCGAGAGCGACATTGGCACCAATCGTCAATTGTTCGCCGGCTTGCCGTTGACCGCTGCCGAGCCGTTGATCGAACCCACGTATGCCGAACCCCGCCGTCCTGCACCCGCTGCTGCGCCAGCGTCGAGTGGTGTGGACCCGCGGGCGTTGGACTCCATGCGTTTCGAACTCAACAGCTTGCGTGAGCTAATGGAAGTACAGCTCGGCTCCCTGGCCTGGAATCAACTGCAAGGCAGTCGTCCGGATCAGGCGAACCTGTGGCGCCGTTTGCAGCGCATCGGCCTGTCCGGCCCGTTGTCGCGGGATCTGCTGGCGCTGATCACCGATATCGACGAACCCCGTCAGGCCTGGCGCATGCTGCTGGCGCACCTGGCGCGGATGATCGCTACGCCGGAAATGGAGCCGCTGGAAGAGGGCGGCGTGATTGCCATGGTCGGCCCCGCCGGCATGGGCAAGACCACCACCCTGGCCAAGCTGGCCGCCCGTTACGTGCTCAAGTACGGCCCGCAGAACATCGCGCTGGTGAGCATGGACAGCTTCCGCATCGGTGCCCAGGAGCAGCTCAAGACCCTTGGTCGGATTCTCAATGTGTCGGTGACCCATGTCGATCCGGGGCAATCCCTGGTGCAGGCGCTGGATCCCTTGCTGCGCAAGCGCGTGGTGCTGATCGATACCGCCGGCCTACAGGCCAGTGATCCGGCCCTGCGCATGCAGCTCGAAAGCCTGGCCGGTCGGGGCATCAAATCGAAAAATTATCTGGTTCTGGCAACCACCAGCCAGAAACAGGTTCTAACCGCCGCTTATCACAGTTACAAGCGCTGCGGGCTCGCCGGCTGCATCCTGACTAAACTGGATGAAACGGCCAGTCTGGGCGAGGTGTTGAGCCTGGCCATCAGTCATGAACTGCCGGTGGCCTACCTGACCGATGGCCCGCGGATTCCGGATGATGTGCATCTGCCGCGTCGTCATCAGTTGGTCAGTCGCGCCGTTAGCGTGCAAATGCAGGAAGAACCCAGCGAAGAAGCCATGGCTGACATGTTCGCTGACATCTACCACAGTCCGACAAAGCAGGTTGGCTGAGGTAAAAATGAATAGTTTTTGTACCTACATCGATGGTCTGCCATGCATTGTTCCGGTTGAGAACGCGCAGCCAGTAATGTGGCCTCCGTCTATGCAAGACAAGGTAAAGAAATAACATGGGCAGCATGCATCCCGTACAGGTGATCGCGGTGACCGGCGGCAAAGGTGGCGTCGGGAAGACTAACGTGTCAGTGAACTTGTCCCTGGCTTTAGCTGAGCTTGGCCGTCGCGTCATGCTGCTGGACGCCGACCTGGGGCTGGCGAACGTCGACGTTCTCCTGGGCCTGACACCCAAACGTACCCTGGCCGACGTAATCGAAGGCCGCTGCGAGCTGCGTGACGTCCTGTTGCAGGGGCCGGGCGGCATCCGCATCGTGCCGGCCGCGTCCGGCACCCAGAGCATGGTTCATCTGAGTCCGGCGCAACACGCCGGCCTGATCCAGGCCTTCAGCGACATCGGCGACAACCTCGACGTACTGGTGATCGACACCGCTGCGGGTATTGGTGACTCGGTAGTCAGTTTTGTTCGCGCGGCGCAGGAAGTCTTGCTGGTGGTCTGCGATGAGCCGACTTCGATCACCGACGCCTACGCCTTGATCAAATTGCTCAACCGCGATTACGGCATGAACCGTTTCCGGGTCCTGGCCAACATGGCGCAGAGCCCGCAGGAAGGCCGCAATCTGTTCGCCAAACTGACCAAGGTCACGGATCGCTTTCTCGACGTCGCCCTGCAATATGTCGGTGCCGTGCCTTACGACGAAAGCGTACGCAAGGCGGTACAGAAGCAACGTGCCGTCTACGAAGCGTTCCCGCGCTCCAAGTGCTCGCTGGCGTTCAAGGCTATAGCCCAAAAAGTCGACACCTGGCCGCTGCCTGCCAACCCGCGCGGACACCTGGAGTTTTTCGTTGAGCGCCTCGTGCAACAAACGGCAGGACCCGTGCTATGACCGCCAGCGGTTACAACCTTTACAAGAAGTCGGCACGTGATGCGCAGTACGAGTTGATCGAGCGTTACGCGCCACTGGTTAAACGCATTGCCTACCATTTGCTGGCGCGTCTGCCGGCCAGTGTCCAGGTCGAAGACCTGATCCAGGCCGGGATGATCGGCCTGCTGGAAGTGTCGGCCAAATACGACGCCAGCAAAGGCGCGAGTTTCGAAACGTACGCGGGCATACGAATCCGCGGCGCCATGCTCGATGAAGTGCGCAAGGGGGACTGGGCGCCTCGTTCGGTTCACCGCAACACGCGCATGGTCAGCGACGCAATTCGCTCGATTGAAGCTAAAACCGGCCGTGACGCTAAAGATCACGAAGTTGCGGCCGAACTCCAATTGAGTCTCGATGATTATTACGGGATTTTGAACGACACCCTGGGCAGCCGGTTGTTCAGCTTCGACGATCTGTTGCAGGACGGCGAACACGAAGGGCTGCACGAGGATGGCGCGAGTGCTCATCTCGAGCCGTCACGCGATCTGGAAGATGAACGCTTCCAGGCGGCGCTGGCGGATGCGATTGCCAATTTGCCGGAGCGCGAGCGACTGGTGTTGGCGCTGTACTACGACGAAGAGTTGAATCTCAAGGAAATCGGTGAGGTCCTGGGGGTTAGCGAATCTCGGGTCAGCCAGTTACACAGCCAGTGCGCGGCCCGCTTGCGGGGGCGTTTGGGAGAGTGGCGAGCGCGCTGAAGGCAGTGTGGGGGCACTGCGACGTGACTGGTGGGGTATTAACCGCGCCGGTCTCGATCCGTTGTACTCCGGACTGTTATTAAGTGCTTTGCCAGATTGATTGAAATGGCGCGTCCAGGTGCTGGGCGCGTTTTAGTCTGCTTGGAGGTCGAATTGGACAAGAACATGAAAATCCTCATCGTTGATGACTTCTCAACGATGCGGCGGATCATAAAAAACCTGTTGCGTGACCTTGGGTTCACCAACACGGTCGAGGCCGACGATGGCACTACTGCCATTCCGGTTCTCAACAGCGGGAGCATCGACTTTCTGGTGACGGACTGGAACATGCCTGGCATGACCGGTATTGATCTGCTGCGCCACGTGCGTGCCGATGAAAAACTCAAGCATCTGCCAGTGTTGATGGTGACCGCTGAAGCCAAGCGCGAGCAGATCATCGAAGCGGCCCAGGCGGGCGTTAACGGCTATGTGGTCAAACCCTTCACGGCCCAGGCGTTGAAAGAAAAAATCGAGAAGATTTTCGAACGCATTGGTTGAACTGCGCCACGGGGGAGCTATGGGACATAACGAATCATCGCAGGGCGATTTCGAATCGACCCTGAAAAAACACGCCGTCGAACTGGTCGCGAGCCTTGAAAAAGGCAGGTTCGGCGATGCTGTGCAATTGATCCATGAGCTCAACCAGACCCGTGACCGCGGCCTGTACCAGGAAGTGGGCAAGCTCACCCGCGAGCTGCATAGTGCGATCGTCAATTTCCAGATTGACCCGCACATGCCGCAAGCCGAGGAGGTGTCACAGATCACCGACGCCACCGAGCGTCTGGGTTATGTGGTCAAGCTGACCGAGGCCGCAGCCAACCGCACCATGGACCTGGTGGAAACCGCCACGCCGCTGGTCAACAGCCTGGCTGATGAAGCCCAGGCCTTGAGCACGGACTGGGGGCGGTTCATGCGTCGCGAAGTCGGGGCTGAAGAGTTCCGCGAGCTGGCCCGGCGAGTCGACGGGTTCCTGTCGCGCAGCAGCGCAGACAACCGCGCGGTGTCGAGCAACCTGAACGACATCCTGCTTGCCCAGGATTACCAGGACCTCACCGGTCAGGTGATCAAGCGTGTGACCCTTCTGGTCACCGAAGTCGAAAGCAACCTGCTCAAGCTCGTGCTCATGGCCAGTCAGGTGGACCGCTTCGCGGGCATCGAACATGACCGTGAAGCGATGCTTGCAGAAAAAGATCCACAAAAACATCTCTCTCAGGGTGAAGGTCCGCAGATTCATGCCGATAAAAGAGAAGACGTTGTGTCCGGTCAGGACGATGTGGACGATTTGTTATCCAGCCTGGGATTTTAGCGTTTTAGAATTTTAGGTTTTTTGGGTTTTTAGACCTGTAGGAGCACCCCCTTAATGAGCTTCGGCGCCGATGAAGAGATCCTTCAGGATTTCCTGGTTGAGGCCGGCGAGATTCTAGAGCAACTGTCCGAGCAACTGGTCGAGCTGGAAAGCCGGCCGGATGATGCGGACTTGCTCAATGCAATTTTTCGCGGTTTTCACACTGTAAAAGGGGGCGCCGGCTTCCTTCAGCTCAATGAGCTGGTGGAGTGCTGTCACATCGCCGAGAACGTGTTCGACATCCTGCGCAAGGGCGAGCGTCGCGTTGACTCGGAATTGATGGACGTGGTTCTCGAAGCACTGGACGCGGTGAACGGCATGTTCGGCGAAGTCCGCGAGCGCAGTCCGATCACGGCGGCCACACCCGAATTGCTTGCGGCGCTGGCCCGTCTGGCCGAGCCGCAAACCGCTGACGAGGCGGCTCCTGCGCCCGCAGTTGAAGTGGTGCAAGAGCCTGTTGCCGAAAGCGACTCGGGCGACATCACCGACAACGAATTCGAACAACTGCTGGACTCGCTGAATGCCGTCAAGGCCCAGGCTGAAGCGCCAGCAGCTGCTCCAGTACCGGACGGCGCTGCCGCCGCCAGTGACGAAATCACCGATGCCGAGTTCGAGTCGTTGCTCGATCAACTGCACGGTAAAGGTCAGTTCGCCGTCGATGCGGTGGCGACGCCTGCTGCGCCCACGGAACCGCAAGCCCCGAAAGAGGCGGGCGACAGCTCCGATATCACCGACGACGAATTCGAAGCCTTGCTCGATCAGCTGCACGGCAAGGGCAACTTTGCTGTCGATGCGCTGGAGTCGGCCATCGCTTCGGTGCCAACGCCAGCAGCGCCAAACGCCGCGGTGGCGGGCAGCGATCTGATCAGCGATCACGAGTTCGAATCGCTGCTCGACGAATTGCACGGCAAAGGCAAGTTCACTGAAGTCGGTACTGCTACCGGCGCCAGTGCTTCGGTGGCGACGCCCGTGGCCAAGGCCGAGGCCCCGAAACCGGTGGCGAAGGCTACCGAGCCTAAAGCCGAAGCACCGGCGCCAGCCGCGGCACCCGCGCCAGCCACTGCACCGGCTCCGGCCCGCGCCCCGGCCCCGGCCTCGGCCCCGGCGCACGAAAAGCCGGCCAGTGAAGCAGAGACAACCGTGCGGGTCGACACCGCACGTCTCGACGAAATCATGAACATGGTCGGCGAATTGGTGTTGGTGCGTAACCGCCTGGTTCGCCTGGGTGCCAACAGCGCCGATGAGGCCATGTCCAAGGCTGTGTCGAACCTCGATGTGGTCACCGCCGATCTGCAGACCGCGGTCATGAAGACCCGGATGCAACCGATCAAGAAAGTCTTCGGGCGCTTCCCGCGTCTGGTTCGCGACCTGGCTCGCCAGCTCAAGAAAGAGATCAACCTGGAGCTGGTCGGCGAAGAAACCGACCTCGACAAGAACCTCGTCGAGGCCCTGGCCGACCCGTTGGTCCACTTGGTCCGCAACGCAGTCGACCACGGTATCGAGTCGCCGGAAGAGCGCGAAGCCTCGGGCAAGGCCCGCGGTGGCAAGGTGATCCTGGCCGCGGAACAGGAAGGCGACCACATCCTGCTGTCGATCTCCGATGACGGCAAGGGCATGGACCCGAACGTCCTGCGTTCCATCGCGGTAAAACGCGGTGTGATGGACAAGGACGCGGCCGATCGCCTGAGCGACACCGAGTGCTACAACCTGATCTTCGCCCCGGGCTTCTCGACCAAGACCGAGATCTCCGACGTGTCGGGTCGTGGCGTGGGCATGGACGTGGTGAAAACCAAGATTTCCCAGCTCAACGGCTCGATCAACATCTACTCGGCCAAGGGCCAGGGTTCGAAGATCGTCATCAAGGTGCCATTGACCCTGGCGATCATGCCGACGCTGATGGTCATGCTCGGCAACCAGGCGTTCGCGTTCCCGCTGGTGAACGTCAACGAAATTTTCCACCTCGACCTGTCGACCACCAACGTCGTGGACGGCCAGGAAGTGGTGATCGTTCGGGACAAGGCGCTGCCGTTGTTCTACCTCAAACGCTGGCTGGTCAGCTCCGCCGCTCACGAAGAGCAGCGCGAGGGCCATGTGGTGATCCTTTCGGTGGGCACTCAGCGGATCGGCTTCGTCGTCGATCAACTGGTGGGCCAGGAAGAAGTGGTCATCAAGCCATTGGGCAAAATGCTCCAGGGAACCCCAGGCATGTCGGGCGCCACCATTACCGGTGACGGTCGCATCGCGCTGATTCTCGATGTTCCGAGCATGCTCAAGCGTTACGCCACGCGGCGTATTTGATTCTGATGGAGCGGGGCAACTGAGCCTCGCTCTGTCTAATGGAGTGTTTATGGCAGTCAAAGTCCTGGTGGTGGATGATTCGGGGTTTTTCCGCCGCCGCGTCTCGGAAATTCTTTCAGCGGATTCGAATATCCAGGTCGTCGGTACGGCGACCAACGGAAAAGAGGCGATCGATCAGGCGCTGGCCCTCAAGCCCGACGTGATCACCATGGACTACGAGATGCCGATGATGGATGGCATCACGGCAGTGCGGCACATCATGCAGCGCTGCCCGACTCCGGTGTTGATGTTTTCATCGCTGACCCACGAAGGTGCCCGGGTCACCCTGGATGCGCTGGACGCCGGCGCGGTGGATTTCCTGCCGAAGAATTTCGAAGACATTTCGCGCAATCCCGAGAAGGTCAAGCAACTGCTGTGCGAGAAGATTCTCAGCATCTCGCGCAGCAATCGTCGTGTCAGCACCTACAGTGCTCCGGCGCCCGTCGCTGCCCCGGCCCCGACACCCGCGCCATCAAGCGCCAGCAGCTACGGCAGCAACGTGCCTGCGCGTCCGGCACCGGCTCCGATTCCGGCTCGTGCTGCGCACGCGCCTTCGTCGCCAGCGCCAAAACGCAAGGCCTACAAACTGGTCGCCATCGGCACCTCCACCGGCGGTCCGGTTGCGCTGCAACGGGTATTGACCCAGTTGCCGGCCAATTTCCCTGCACCGATCGTGCTGATCCAGCACATGCCCGCAGCCTTCACCAAGGCATTCGCCGAGCGTCTGGACAAGCTCTGCCGCATCAGCGTCAAGGAAGCCGAAGACGGCGACATCTTGCGTCCGGGCCTGGCGCTGCTGGCGCCGGGTGGCAAGCAAATGATGATCGACGGCCGTGGCGCGGTGAAAATCCTGCCGGGCGACGAGCGTCTGAACTACAAACCGTGTGTCGACATCACCTTCGGTTCCGCCGCCAAGTCCTACGGTGACAAAGTTCTGGCGGTCGTGTTGACCGGGATGGGTGCCGACGGTCGTGAAGGTGCGCGCCTGCTCAAGCAGGGCGGCAGTTCGATCTGGGCCCAGGACGAAGCCAGTTGCGTGATCTACGGAATGCCGATGGCCATCGTCAAAGCCGAACTCGCCGACGCGGTGTATAGCCTCGACGACATTGGCCGGCACTTGGTCGAGGCGTGTGTCTGATGGACGTTCTCAGCCTGATCGGGATCATTCTGGCGTTCGTTGCCATCATTGGTGGCAACTTCCTCGAAGGCGGTCACCTCGGTGCATTGGCCAACGGCCCGGCGGCGTTGATCGTACTCGGCGGGACCTTCGGCGCGGCGTTGCTGCAATCCCCGATGAGCGCCTTCAAGCGCGCCATACAGATTCTGGCGTGGATTCTGTTTCCGCCGCGCATCGATCTAGCCGGTGGCGTCGACCGTGTCGTCAACTGGAGCCTGACCGCGCGCAAGGAAGGCTTGCTCGGGCTGGAAGGCATGGCCGACACCGAACCCGACAACTACTCGCGCAAAGGCCTGCAACTGCTGGTCGACGGTGCCGAACCCGAGGCGATCCGCAGCATTCTGGAAGTCGATTTCTATACCCAGGAAAGCCGTGACATCGAAGCTGCCAAGGTCTTCGAAAGCATGGGCGGTTACGCACCCACCATCGGCATCATCGGTGCGGTGATGGGCCTGATTCACGTCATGGGCAATCTGGGGGATCCGTCGCAACTGGGCAGCGGAATCGCCGTGGCCTTCGTCGCCACCATCTATGGCGTGGCCAGTGCCAACCTGGTGCTGTTGCCGATTGCCGCGAAACTCAAATCCATCGCGCTGCGCCAATCGCGTTATCGCGAAATGCTGCTGGAAGGCATCCTGTCGATCGCCGAAGGTGAAAACCCTCGCTCCATTGAGTTGAAGCTTCAGGGCTTCATGGATTGATGGGGGTAATGAACTATGGCACGTCGTCGCCAGCATGAAGAGCATGTAAACCATGAACGTTGGCTGGTTTCCTACGCCGACTTCATCACCTTGCTCTTTGCCTTCTTCGTGGTGATGTACTCGATCTCTTCGATCAACGAAGGCAAGTACAAGGTTATTTCCCAAGCGCTGATCGGTGTCTTCACCGACGCCGATCGCTCCTTGAAACCCATTCCGATCGGCGAGGAACGGCCTAAGACCGTGACCCCGGCCAAGCCACTGGTCCAGGACAGTGATCAGGTCGATGCCGGTGTCGCGGGCACCAGCGATCCACTCAAAAGCATCGCCGACGACATCAGTGCGGCGTTCGGCGACTTGATCAGCTCCAATCAGATGACTGTGCGCGGCAACGAGTTGTGGGTCGAGATCGAACTCAATTCCAGCCTGTTGTTTGGCAGTGGCGACGCCATGCCGAGCGACATCGCGTTCAACATCATCGACAAGGTCGCCGCGATTCTGAAGCCGTTCGACAACCCGATTCATGTCGAGGGTTTCACCGACGATCAACCGATTCGCACGTCGCAGTATCCGACCAACTGGGAACTGTCTTCGGCCCGTTCGGCCAGCATCGTGCGCATGCTCGCGATGCAGGGGGTCAACCCGAGTCGTCTGGCGTCGGTGGGGTATGGCGAATTCCAGCCAGTGGCCAATAACGCCACGGTGGAAGGCCGGGCGCGCAATCGTCGGGTGGTGCTGGTGGTGTCGCGTAATCTCGATGTGCGACGCAGCCTCACGGGTACCGGAACCGCCAATGCGCAACCCGACGCCGCGTTGAAGCGTGCTGGCACACAAACTGCACCGACCCCGGTCAAGTCGCCGGGACGAGAGGGTGCCGTCAATTCTCCGTCACCCGCATTAACACGTTGAGCTATTTCTCGGTCGATCCAATCGGCCGGGAGGAACAATCCGAATGAGAGTCTGGGCAGTCGCCAATCAAAAGGGTGGTGTCGGTAAAACCACTTCCTCTATCGCTTTAGCCGGATTGCTGGCCGAGGCGGGCAAGCGCGTGGTCGTGGTCGATCTCGACCCCCACGGCTCCATGACCAGCTATTTCGGTTACGACCCCGACACCCTGGAACACAGCAACTACGACCTTTTCCTGCACAAGGGCAGCGTCCCTGAGGGCCTGCCCGGCCAGTTGTTGCTGTCCACCAGCGACGAACGCATTTCCCTGCTGCCATCGAGTACGGCGCTGGCGACCCTTGAGCGTCAGTCACCGGGCCAGAGTGGCCTGGGCCTGGTGATTGCCAAGAGCCTGGCGCAATTGTGGCAAGACTTCGACTACGCGGTGATCGACAGCCCGCCGTTGCTCGGCGTGCTGATGGTCAATGCCTTGGCGGCGAGCCAGCAGCTGGTGATCCCGGTGCAGACCGAACACCTCGCGGTGAAAGGCCTGGAGCGTATGGTCAACACCCTGGCGATGATCAACCGGTCACGCAAACAGGAATTGCCGTTCACCATCGTGCCGACCTTGTTCGATCGCCGAACGCAAGCGTCTCTGGGCACGCTGCGTGTCCTGCGCGACAAATTCCCTGATGACATCTGGCAAGGCTACATTCCGGTGGACACGCGATTGCGCGATGCCAGCCGGGCAGGGCTGACGCCTTCGCAATTCGACGGGAAAAGCCGGGGCGTTCTTGCCTACCGTGCGTTGCTCAAGCATTTGCTGGCGGCGCAACTTGTTCCGCAGGTGGCGTGAGATGAATCCAGTCCCTGTAGGAGCGAGCTTGCTCGCGATGGATGACAACGATAACGCGGGCTTCCTGGGGATGGGCGCCGCTCATACCTTTATCGTGAGCAAGCTCGCTCCGGCAAGGGGGCAGCCATGAACCGGCCGGTGAAGACCACCTCGCGTCCGCAACTGGCGCTCCAGTCTTATCTGGACAGCTTGCTGATGGAGGCGACCGAAGAACTGCCGGTTGAAGTTCAAGCGCTTGCTGAAATCGTCGAAGTTGTCGAAGCGATTGAAGTCGAAGCTGCGCTGGACGAGTTCCAGGCGGCCGTGCTCGAAGAGCAGGCCCGTGATGCACAGAAAGCCGCCGTCGCTGCTGCCCCGGAACTAACACCTTCAGTACCGAAGCCGGCAGTCGCCGTGCTCGAAGCACCGGCCCCCGTTCTGGCGTCGGTATCGACCATCGCGCCGTTGCTGCAGGCACTGGTCCCGCCACCCGATGAAATGCACCAAGCCTTGGTGCCGCCGGTCGTCGAAGTGCATCTGCCGCCGGTCACACCGCCACCGGAGGAAACCGATGGCCGTCCGTCCTGGGCCGCCGAACCGTTCGAATGCCTGCTGTTCGATGTCGCTGGCTTGACCCTGGCGGTGCCGCTGGTGTGCCTGGGGTCGATCTACCCGCTGGCGGGGCACGAACTGACGCCGTTGTTCGGCCAGCCGGAATGGTTCCTTGGCATCCTGCCGAGCCAGGCGGGCAATCTGAAGGTGTTGGACACTGCGCGTTGGGTCATGCCCGACCGTTATCGCGATGACTTCCGCCAGGGCCTGCAATACGTCATTTCGGTCCAGGGCTACGAGTGGGGGTTGGCGGTGCATCAAGTCAGCCACTCGTTGCGCCTGGACCCGAACGAAATCAAATGGCGCAGCCATCGTGGCCAACGGCCATGGCTGGCGGGCACCGTGATTGAACACATGTGTGCATTGCTCGACGTTTCCGCGCTGGCCGAGTTGATCGCCAGCGGTGGGGCCAAGCACATGGGCGGCAGCAAGCCGGCTCACAAACCTACATAACAGAACAATACCGCTAGGGCGGTTTCTTGAGGGGTCAGGGTATGAATGATAAGGCGACGGCGGCAAAGGGTTCCGAAGATCCGATCCTGCAATGGGTCACCTTCAAACTGGACAACGAAACCTACGGCATCAACGTGATGCGCGTTCAGGAAGTCCTGCGCTATACCGAAATCGCTCCGGTTCCGGGTGCACCGAGCTACGTGCTGGGCATCATCAACCTGCGCGGTAACGTGGTCACCGTGATCGACACCCGTCAGCGCTTCGGCCTGATGAACGCCGAAATCAGCGACAACACCCGTATCGTGATCATCGAAGCCGACAAGCAAGTGGTCGGGATCATGGTCGACAGCGTGGCCGAAGTGGTTTACCTGCGTCAGTCGGAAATCGAAACCGCGCCGAACGTGGGTAACGAAGAGTCCGCCAAGTTCATTCAAGGCGTGTGCAACAAGAACAACGAACTGCTGATCCTGGTCGAACTCGACAAGATGATGAGCGAAGAAGAATGGTCGGAACTGGAGAGTATCTGATTGATTCTTGAGGTGGCGGTCATTGTCCTGTTCCTGTTTTGGGCAGGCACGCTGGCAATGTTTCTGGCGTACATTCGCGGTCAGCGACTGATTGCTGCGCAACAGGCCCAGAGTGATGTGCTGCGTGATCAGCGCATCAAGGAGCTGGCCAAGCGCGTCGACAATTACCAGAACGGTAGCGTGCGCATGGGTGAAGACCTGCACGAACTGCGCGCGATCGTCGCGCCATTGCCGGACAAACTGGTCCAGCTGGAACAGCGCGACCCTTCCAGCCTGTCGTTCGCCCAGGCGGCACGACTGGTCGGAATGGGCGCAAGCGTCGACGAACTGACCCAGTCCTGCGGCTTGACCCAGGCTGAAGCGGAGTTGATGAGCAAGTTGCACAAGAGCAGTTAAAAGCCAGTAGGAGCGAGCCTGCTCGCGATGGGCGTTAACGATCGTGCTTTCTGAGTCAACGCGGCGAGCTTGAGTCCATCGCGAGCAGGCTCGCTCCTACATTTGATTTTCAGTGAACACCGATTTTGTGACCGGCCTGAAACCAATGTAGGAGCGAGCCTGCTCGCGATGGGCGTTAACGATAACGCGGGCTTTCTGAGTCAACGCGTTGCACTTGAGTCCATCGCGAGCAGGCTCGCTCCTACATTTGATTTTCAGTGAACACCGATTTTGTGACCGGCCTGAAACCACTGTAGGAGCGAGCCTGCTCGCGATGGGCGTTAACGATGACGCGGGCTCTCTGAATCAACGCGTCGGACTTGAGACCATCGCCGTTTTTCAACGACGCTTGGTTGAGTGTGTCTCAATGCCAGGGAGGCATATGTACGACATTTTGCGTGGTACACCGCTGTGGGTTTATGCGGTCTTTTTTATCCTGACTTACTACGGTGTGCGCGGCTGTTTCAAGAGTCATGAATCGAAAAGGTCGCTGCAGTTCACTCCGGCGGTATTTGTCGCCATTTCCCTGGTTTCGTTGAATTTCTCCCAAGGCGCTGCAATCCCGCTCTCGGTATATGCGTTGGGAATGCTGGCAGGCTGGGTTCTGGCACTGCGCTTTTATTCGTATCAAGGCGTAGTACGCGATGGAGAACGTCTAGTGCTGAATGGCACCGCCAAGGTGCTACTTGTGTATTGGGGGTTCTTTGCCTGGCGTTACTACAGCGGATATCAAGAGGCGATGTACCCGGAACTCGTTGATGGCGTGTCGGCGGTCGCAACGTCCGCACTGGCGTCAGGCATCATCAACGGTCTGATCGTTGGTCGCAGCCTCAGACTTTTGCGTTTTTTCAAGGCCGATACCGGTGCGAGGGTGTCGTTGTAGGCGCGAGCCTGCTCGCTCCTACAGTGGTTTAGGTCGTGCCCGCTGCCTCTGTGGTCGTGAATTGCTCGCGATGGCGTCAGTAATCATCCCCGCGTTCAGTGACATCCTTTTCGAGCATGGGTGCGTCCGGAATGTGCCCGGCCGGGAACTTGCCCTTCAGATGCCACGCAAACGCAATGATCTCGGCAATCGTCAGATAGAGCTCCTGCGGAATGCTGTCCCCCAATTCCATGCGCGCCAACAATTTCACCAGCTCGGCGTTTTCGTAGATCGGCACTTCATGGTCGCGAGCGATCCGCAGGATTTCTTCCGCGAGTTCTTCATCGCCCTTGGCCGTGAGGGAAGGGGCGTGGGTGCCGTCGTATTTGAGGGCGATGGCCTGGCGTGGGGCATTGGGGTTATTCATGCGTTTTCGTCGACCCAGCGTTGTTCGAGGCGGGTTTGGGGGCCTTGGGGCGGTGTGCCGAGGTGGCAATCGAGATCGCCGACGTTCAGGCCGGATGCCAGCAAACGTTCGCGCAATGCCGACAGGTTGCTTTCGATCAGGCTGGCGGTGTAGGGCCGCTCGGCCCACAGTTGGCTCGACAGGCTGCCTTTGATCAGCTGTGCCTGAACCAGCAGCGGCCCCAAGGGTTCCATGTCGAATGCCAGGTCGACGCGCCACAGTTGCTGTTTGGGCTCGCGTTCCTCGCGGCGTTCCTGTTGCGATTCTTTTTCGGGGGCTTCTTCTCGTTGGAACTTGACCTGCAACGGCACGATGTCCTGCAGGTTGCGCATGGGGATTTCCAGTTGCCAGGTGCTCACCAGGCGCCCGTCGGCGGTCACGCCGGTCTGTTCCAGACTCGACAACTGATGGCTCTGCAGGCGTGAAACCGCAGCGGCGGCCAGGCGCAGCAGATGTTCGAGGTCATCTTCCCCCTCCGCATTTTGCAGCAGGCGTTCGGGCAACGGGAAACTGGTCGGCGGCGGTTTGGCGCTGACCTGGCCGAGCATGCCCAGGGCGTTGCGCACGAAATTCGGCATGGCCTGGACCAGCGTATTTGCCGCGATGATCGCGCTGAGGTTGGTGTTGGGCTGAAGCGCTGGCGTCAATTGGGCGATCAGCTTCAGCAGGTCGGCCTTCAGGTCAGGCGCCAGTGTCGGGTTCTGCCCGGCCAGCAGCTTGGTCTCGAGGAACGTACCGCTGTTGAGTAATGCCTGGGCCAGGCCTTTGGCCGTACTCAGTTGCTGAACATCGGGCAGGCCGGCAAGCAGCCGGGAAGCGGCGGAGCGCAACTCGACGGAGGTCTGGTCGGAGTCCGGCAGGTCTTGCAGAAGTTTGAGCAAACCGTCCAGCGAGCCTTGGCGACTTTGCTGGTCGACCAGTTGATGAGTCACCGCCAGTTGTTCCTGACGACTGCTCAAGGGCACGAATTTCAGTGTCTGAGTGTCTTGCACCTGTGCGCTCAGCAGGGTGCCGATGCGCAATGGCTGCGGGCTTTCGATGCTCAGGGTAGTGCCACTCAGGACGGTATTGAGCAGGCTCACCATCGAGCGAAACACCGCTGGTTGGCCAGGCACCTGCGGCAACGCCTGGGAGGTCAGCACTTTGCCTTGCAGCAGCGTGCCGACCGGCAGTTGCGCCGTGTCGATACGGGTGAGGGTGGCGACGCTGGAGGCAATGGCTTGTTGCACGGTGACCGCCAGGTTGCTCGCCGACGGCTGAGTGACCACCATGCGGGTGCCTTGGGCCACCGGTTGGTCGCTGGTGGCCTGGACGGTGGTCTGACGGCCGCTGTCGAGGGTGACCTTGAGCAGCAATTGAAAAGTCTGATCCGCCTGCTTGAGCGACAGCACTTCGGCCGTGGCGGTCTGACCGGCGGTGATCAGGCCCTCCATCGGCGTCAGCAGCTTGATCAGCTCGCCGCTGACCGTCAGCGGACGTGCGGTCGCCGGTAGGGTCTGCGGTAGAGGTGGAGTGTTCATTTCGACTGTCATACGCGGTCACAACCTTGGGAAAATGCGCTCTTTAGAGTAGGAAATGGCATGTATAATGCCGCCCCGTTGTCTACAGGGCGGCCGAATCATTGAAATATTTGACCCAGCTCTCTAGTTCGGGCTGCCAATACCTTTATTCTGCCTCTCTTTAACGGCCGTGCCAGAGCCGACTTGAACCGTATAAGGCCCTTGAACCCTTGATCAGTCCTGTCCTGCAAACCGTTGCCCTTGCCTGTGAGCGAGACCTTCGGCTGCTCTTCGAAAATCTCGATTTGAGACTGGCCAGTGGCGAAATGGTACAGATCAGTGGCCCTAATGGCAGTGGCAAAACCAGCTTGCTACGCCTGCTTTCGGGCCTCATGCAGCCGACCGACGGTCAGGTTCTGCTCAACGGTCAACCGCTTAACGAACAACGCACGGAGCTGGCGCGTAACCTGTTGTGGATCGGCCATGCCGCGGGGATCAAGGACCTGCTGACCCCGGAAGAGAATTTGAGCTGGCTCTGCGCACTGCATCAGCCGGCCTCCCACGACGCCATCTGGCAGGCCCTGGCAACTGTCGGATTGCGCGGTTTCGAAGATGTTCCCTGTCACACCCTGTCCGCAGGCCAGCAACGCCGTGTGGCGCTGGCCCGGTTGTACCTGGACTGTCCACCGCTGTGGATCCTCGATGAGCCGTTCACCGCCCTCGACAAGCAGGGCGTGGCCCAACTCGAAGAGCACCTGGCTGCGCATTGCGAGCGCGGCGGCGTCGTGGTGTTGACCACACACCACACCCTGAGCCGGATACCGGCCGGTTATCGCGACATTGATCTGGGGAAATGGGCCGTATGAGTGTTTTCGGCCTGTTGGTCGCCCGTGAGGCCCGTCTGCTGTTCCGCCGTCCGGCGGAGTTGGCCAATCCGCTGGTATTCTTCGCCATCGTCGTTTCGTTGTTCCCCTTGGCGGTGGGTCCCGAGTCTCAATTGTTGCAAACCTTGTCTCCGGGACTGGTCTGGGTCGCAGCCCTTTTATCGGTTTTGCTCTCGCTGGACGGGCTTTTCCGCAGTGATTTCGAAGATGGATCACTGGAGCAGTGGGTCCTTTCGCCGCACCCCCTGGCTCTTCTGGTTTTGGCCAAGGTGCTGGCACACTGGGCGTTTTCCGGCCTGGCACTGGTTTTGCTCGCACCCTTGCTGGCGTTGATGCTCGGCTTGCCTGCCGCCTGTCTGCCGGTGTTGTTGCTTTCTTTATTGCTGGGTACACCAGTGCTGAGCCTGCTCGGTGCGGTGGGCGCGGCCCTGACGGTGGGTTTGAAGCGCGGCGGCCTGTTGCTGGCGTTGCTGATACTGCCGTTGTACATCCCGGTGTTGATTCTTGGCAGTGGCGCCTTGCAGGCGGCCTTGCAAGGCATGCCGGCGACTGGTTATCTCCTGTGGCTTGGCAGCCTGACCGCCCTGGCGATAACCCTGACACCTTTTGCAATAGCTGCTGGCCTGAAGATCAGCGTCGGCGAATAATGAGGTCTGGTTAAAAAACAACCAGTAAAGACCCTTTGGCTGACTCGTGATAACGAGCGGCAACCGTGATGGAAACAGTATGAACTGGACGTGGTTTCACAAGCTCGGCTCGCCCAAGTGGTTCTACGGCATCAGCGGCAAAATGCTGCCCTGGCTGAGTGTCGCGGCGTTGCTGCTGATCGGTGTTGGTGTGGTCTGGGGCCTGGCCTTCGCACCGCCTGACTACCAGCAGGGCAACAGTTTTCGCATCATCTATATCCACGTTCCAGCGGCCATGCTGGCGCAGTCCATCTATGTGATGCTGGCCGTGTGTGGCATCGTCGGACTGGTCTGGAAGATGAAACTGGCCGACGTCGCCCTGCAATGCGCGGCGCCCATCGGCGCCTGGATGACTGCCGTGGCACTGGTCACCGGCGCGATCTGGGGCAAACCGACCTGGGGCTCGTGGTGGGTCTGGGATGCCCGACTAACGTCCATGCTGATTCTGCTTTTCCTGTACTTCGGGCTCATTGCATTAGGCAACGCCATCAGCAATCGTGACAGCGCGGCCAAGGCGTGCGCGGTGCTGGCCATTGTCGGTGTGATCAACATCCCGATCATCAAGTACTCGGTGGAGTGGTGGAACACCCTGCACCAGGGCGCGACCTTCACCCTCACCGAAAAACCGGCCATGCCCGCCGAAATGTGGCTGCCATTGTTGCTGACGGCGCTGGGTTTCTATTGTTTCTTCGGTGCGGTGTTGCTGCTGCGCATGCGCCTCGAAGTGCTCAAGCGCGAGTCGCGGGCCACTTGGGTGAAGGCCGAAGTGGAAAACAGCCTGGAGGTCGTTCGATGAGTTTTGCTTCATTCGGCGACTTCATCGCCATGGGCCATCATGGCCTGTATGTCTGGTCAGCCTATGGCATCTGCCTGGCGGTTCTGGCCCTCAACGTGGCGGCGCCGATCCTGGCCCGCAAGCGCTATCTGCAACAAGAGGCGCGTCGTCTGCGCCGGGAGAACGGCAAGTGAATCCCCTGCGTAAAAAGCGTCTCATCATCATTCTCGGGATCCTGGTCGGTGTCGGCGCTGCCGTCGGCCTGGCCCTGAGCGCCCTGCAGCAGAACATCAATCTGTTTTACACCCCGACCCAGATCGCCAACGGCGAAGCCCCCCATGACACGCGCATCCGCGCCGGCGGCATGGTCGAGAAGGGGTCGCTGCAACGTTCCAGCGACTCCCTGGACGTGAAGTTCATCGTCACCGATTTCAACAAGTCCGTCACCATCACCTATCGCGGTATCCTCCCGGACCTGTTCCGCGAAGGGCAGGGCATCGTCGCCCTGGGCAAACTCAACGCCGACGGCGTGGTGGTGGCCGATGAAGTGCTGGCCAAGCACGATGAGAAATACATGCCACCGGAAGTGACCAAGGCCCTCAAAGACAGTGGTCAAACTGCTCCAACACCTGCGAAGGAGGGTTGACCCATGACGTCCGCAATCTTCATCCCGGAACTGGGCCACCTGGCCATGATTCTGGCACTGTGCCTGGCGCTGGTTCAGGCCGTGGTGCCGCTGCTCGGTGCCTGGCGCGGTGACCGCTTGTGGATGAGCCTGGCCCAGCCTGCCGCCTGGGGCCAGTTCGCCTTTCTGGTATTTGCCTTCGGTTGCCTGACCTACGCCTTCATGACGGACGACTTCTCCGTCGCCTATGTGGCCAGCAACTCCAACAGCGCGTTGCCCTGGTACTACAAATTCAGCGCCGTGTGGGGCGCGCACGAAGGTTCGTTGCTGCTCTGGGCGCTGATCCTCGGCGGCTGGACCTTCGCGGTGTCGGTGTTCTCCCGGCAGTTGCCACAAGTGATGCTGGCGCGGGTGCTGGCGGTCATGGGCATGATCAGCACTGGTTTCCTGCTGTTCCTGATCCTCACGTCCAACCCGTTCTCGCGGATCCTGCCGCAGATTCCGGCGGACGGTCGTGACCTCAATCCATTGTTGCAAGACATCGGCCTGATCGTGCACCCGCCGATGCTGTACATGGGCTATGTCGGCTTTTCCGTGGCCTTCGCCTTCGCCATTGCCGCATTGCTCGGCGGTCGTCTCGATGCTGCGTGGGCTCGTTGGTCGCGCCCCTGGACCATCGTGGCCTGGGCGTTCCTGGGTATCGGCATCACCCTGGGCTCGTGGTGGGCCTACTACGAACTTGGTTGGGGCGGCTGGTGGTTCTGGGACCCGGTGGAAAACGCTTCCTTCATGCCATGGCTGGTGGGCACTGCGCTGATCCACTCGTTGGCGGTCACGGAAAAGCGTGGCGTGTTCAAGAGCTGGACCGTGTTGCTGGCCATCGCCGCTTTCTCGCTGAGCCTGCTGGGGACCTTCCTGGTGCGTTCCGGCGTGCTGACCTCGGTGCACGCCTTTGCGTCCGATCCCGAGCGCGGCGTGTTCATCCTGATTTTCCTGTTGTTTGTGGTCGGCGGCTCGCTGACGCTGTTTGCCCTGCGCGCACCGGTGGTCAAGAGTCAGGTCGGCTTCAACCTCTGGTCGCGGGAAACCCTGCTGCTGGGCAACAACCTGGTGCTGGTGGTCGCGGCTTCGATGATCCTGTTGGGCACCTTGTATCCCTTGGTTCTGGATGCGATGACCGGCGCCAAGCTGTCGGTCGGCCCACCGTATTTCAACGCACTGTTCATTCCGTTGATGGCGTTGCTAATGCTGGTGATGGCGGTCGGCGTGATCGTGCGCTGGAAAGACACCCCGGTGAAATGGCTGGCAGGCATGCTGACCCCGGTGTTGCTCGGCAGCACCGCGCTGGCTGTGGTGGCCGGTGTCGCGTATGGCGATTTCAACTGGGCGGTGCTGGCGACCTTCCTGCTCGCCGCCTGGGTATTGCTGGCCGGTGTGCGTGACATCTTCGACAAGACTCGCCACAAAGGCCTGATCAAAGGCCTGCCGACCCTGACACGCAGTTATTGGGGCATGCAGGTGGCGCACCTGGGCATCGCGGTCTGCGCCCTCGGCGTGGTGCTGTCGAGTCAGAACAGTGCCGAGCGCGACCTGCGCCTGGCGCCCGGCGAATCGATGGACCTGGCCGGTTATCACTTCATCTTCGAAGGCGCCAAGCACTTCGAAGGCCCGAACTTCACGTCTGACAAGGGCACCATCCGGGTGATCCGCGACGGTCGGGAAGTCAGCGTGCTGCACCCGGAAAAACGCCTATACACCGTGCAGAACTCGGTCATGACCGAAGCCGGGATCGACGCCGGCTTCACCCGTGACCTCTATGTCGCACTGGGTGAGCCGCTGGGCGATGGCGCCTGGGCCGTGCGCGTGCACGTCAAACCGTTCGTGCGCTGGATCTGGTTCGGCGGCTTGCTCACCGGCCTGGGCGGTGTGCTGGCGGCGCTGGATCGACGGTATCGGGTCAAGGTGAAAAGCCGAGTGCGTGAAGCACTGGGCATGTCGGGAGCCACTGCATGAGACGCTGGTTGATGCTGTTGCCACTGGTGATTTTTCTGGTGGTCGCTGTTTTCCTGTATCGCGGTCTGTACCTGGACCCGGCCGAGTTGCCCTCGGCCATGATCGACAAGCCATTCCCGGAGTTTTCCCTGCCCGCGGTGCAGGGCGACAAGACCCTGACCCGCGCCGACATTCTGGGTAAACCGGCGCTGGTCAACGTGTGGGGCACCTGGTGCATTTCCTGCCGGGTCGAGCACCCGGTGCTGAACAAACTCGCCGAGAAGGGTGTGGTGATCTACGGCATCAACTACAAGGACGTCAATGCCGACGCCCTGAAGTGGCTGAGCGAGTACCACAACCCTTACCAGCTCGACATCCGCGATGACGAAGGCACCCTGGGCTTGAACCTCGGCGTCTACGGCGCGCCGGAAACCTTCTTCATCGACGCCAAGGGCATCATCCGCGACAAGTTTGTCGGCGTGATCGACGAGCAGGTCTGGCGCGAAAAACTGGCGGCCAAATATCAGGCGCTGGTCGACGAGGCCAAGCCATGAAGCGCTGGATCGCTGCCGTCATTTTGGGTTTGAGCCTGGTCGGTGTGGCGCAGGCGGCCATCGACACCTATGAGTTCGCCAAGGAAGGCGATCGCGAGCGTTTTCGCGAGCTGACCAAGGAGTTGCGTTGCCCCAAATGCCAGAATCAGGACATCGCCGACTCTAACGCCCCCATCGCCGCCGACCTGCGCAAAGAGATTTTCCGCATGCTCGGCGAGGGCAAGGACAACCAGCAGATCATCGATTTCATGGTTGATCGCTACGGTGACTTCGTCCGCTACAAACCGGCTCTCAACGCCAAGACTGCACTGCTCTGGTTCGGCCCGGCCGGTCTGCTGCTGGGCGGTTTTGTGATCATCGCGGTGATCGTCCGCCGTCGTCGCGTGCAACGCGCCGCCACCCCGGGCTCGCTTTCTGCCGAGGAGCGCGAGCGCCTCGACCACCTGTTGGATAAAAACCAAGAATGATTGATTTCTGGCTCGCTGCAGGTCTGCTGCTTCTGGTGGCCCTGAGTTTTCTGCTGATCCCCGTTCTGCGTAGTCGTCGCGCCCAGCTCGAAGAGGATCGTACCGCCCTGAACGTGGCGCTGTATCAAGAGCGCGTGGCTGAGTTGCAGACTCAGCAGGAAGAAGGCGTGCTCGATGCGGCGCAAATGGACGCCGGCCGCGCCGAAGCTGCCCGTGAATTGCTCGCCGACACCGAAGGCGTCGCCGCGCCACGGGTGTCGCGCCTGGGCAAGCCGGCACCGTTGCTGGCAGCCGTACTGGTGCCGGTGCTGGGCCTGGGTTTGTACCTGCATTTCGGTGCCAGCGACAAAGTCGAGCTGACCCGGGAATTCTCCCAGCCACCGCAGTCGATGGAAGAGATGACCCGGCGTCTGGAGCGTGCGGTCGCGGCGCAGCCCGATTCCGCTGAAGCCTTGTATTTCCTCGGTCGTACTTACATGACCCAGGATCGTCCTGCCGATGCCGCGAAGATTTTCGAGCGCACGGTGAACCTGGCCGGTCGTCAGCCGGAACTGCTCGGGCAATGGGCTCAGGCCCAGTATTTCGCCGATGGCAAGCAGTGGTCGGAGAAAATTCAGGCATTGACTGACGAAGCGCTCAAGGCTGACCCGAAAGAAGTCACCAGCCTCGGGCTGCTGGGTATCGCGGCTTTCGAAGGTCAGCGTTATCAGCAAGCCATCGATTACTGGAATCGCCTGTTGGAGCAATTGCCGCCGGACGACCAATCCCGCGTGGCGCTGCAGGGCGGCATTACCCGCGCCACCGAGAAACTGGTGGCCAGCGGCGGCAAGGTGGCCGAGGCGCCCGCAGCCAAACCGGCTGCGCGGCTCAAGGTTCATGTGGACCTGGCGGCCGAGCTGAAGGGCAAGGTCCAGCCTGGCGACAGCGTCTTCATCTTCGCGCGCGCCACTTCAGGCCCACCCGCGCCGTTGGCGGCCAAGCGCCTGACCGTGGCCGACTTGCCGGCGACCGTCGAACTGGGCGACGCCGACGCGATGATGCCGCAGTTGAAACTGTCGAACTTCCCTGAAGTCCAACTGGTTGCGCGCATCTCCCGTGCCGGTCAACCGACGGCAGGTGAGTGGGTCGGTCGCAGCCAGCCTTTGGCCAGCAGCACCACCGCGCCGCAGACACTGACCATCGACAGCCCGGACAAATAACAGGAAACGCCACCATGACCGCCATCGCTCGTATCACCTTGCTCAGCGTTGTTTTGGGGCTGAGCGCTTGTGCGGTCCAACGGCCACCCGAACATCAGACCCCGCCACCGATCCCGTCGTCGCAGCCGGGCACCAAGCCGGCGCCTTCGACCGCGCCGGGTAAATCGACCACCCCGGCCAAACCCGCGAAACCGCTGCCACGTACCTCGGCCAGCTTCGCGCCACCGCCGGGTGGCAACAGTCATTGGGACCCGAAACTGGGTGTCTATGTGCTCGATGATCAACCGAACACGTTCTACCGCCAGCGCACCTACTACCGCTGGGATAACGGCTGGAGCCGCTCGATCAGCCCGAAAGGGCCGTGGGAAGAGACGGATATCCACGGTGTGCCGGGCGGTTTGGGGCGGCAATTCGGGCAGTGACGCAAAGGCGACCTTAGAGGTCGCCTTTTTTGTGCGCCCTGCTGGCGACTACAGAGCGTCAGACGACTTCAACGCCGGATGGACGGAGCCCCGAACCCCGTGCGCGGCGGATTGCACTGGAGTAATGTGGCGGCCTTCGACGTGGCGGCCGGGGTTGAACAGTCGTGGCGAGCATGCACGGGTTTCGCGTGCAGCCCTTTGTCCGGACGGGCTGCCGTGGGTACAACGAGTCAGGCGACATGCAAGAAGGTATTTTGATGGCGGGCAGGTTGATCTATCTCATCGGACCTTCCGGCTCAGGCAAGGACAGCCTGCTGGAGGCCGCACGAGCACGGCTTACCGAACGTGGCTGCCGAATCGTGCGGCGGGTCATCACTCGCTCGGCGGAAGCGGTGGGGGAATCGGCGCTGGGTGTCAGCATGCAACAGTTCGCCGAAATGGAGGCCCGGGGCGCCTTTGCCCTGAGCTGGCACGCTAACGGCCTGGCCTATGGCATTCCGCGCGACATCGACGACTGGCTGGCGGCAGGGGAGGACGTGCTAGTCAATGGCTCTCGCGGGCACCTGCAGAACACTCGCGAGCGTTATCCCGACCTGGTCGTGCTCTTGCTGACCGTGGATCTGGCCGTGTTGCGCCAGCGCCTGCTGGCGCGCGGGCGTGAATCGGTGGTCGAGATCGATCGCCGACTGGCCCGCAATGCCCGTTTCAATGAGCGCTTGCTGGCCGATAGCGAGCCCGCCGTGCATCTGCTCGACAACTCCGGACCGCTGGATTACACGGTTGAACGCCTGCTGGTCTGCATCGACAAATCAAGCGCGTGAGCCCGATGATGTTGGCGCAGGTCGGGTTAATTCAGAGCGCTTTTGTCAGCAAGTCCTGACGGTGCCATTGGCCAACTCCGTGGCCATTCAGGCCATGGCCAGGGAAGGTTGTTTTGACACCGTCAAAAACCGCAGTAACGCCAACACCGGAAACGCACTGCCAACCACCACGATCCACAACCAGCCACCTTGTTCGTACACCAGGCTCGCCACCGACGAACCGAACGCACCGCCGATGAAGATGCTGGTCATGTACAGCGCATTGAGTCGGCTACGGCTTTTGGCGTCGAGAGCGTAGACCGCGCGTTGGCCGAGGACCATGTTCATCTGCACGCAAAAATCGAGTACCACGCCGGTCACCGCCAGACCGATAACGCTGTAGGCCGGATGAATGAAGGCCGGCAGGAAGCTCAGGCTGGCAAACAACAGGGCCAGCAAGGACGCGACGCGGGTGTGGCCGGCATCGGCCAGACGACCGGCGATGGGCGCGGCGATGGCGCCGATGGCACCGACCAGCGCGAAGATCGCAATCTGGCTTTGCGACAGGCCATGGTTGCGCGCCAGCTCCAGTGGCACTGCGGTCCAGAACAGGCTGAACGTGGCGAACATACACCCCTGGTAAAACGCGCGCTGACGCAACACCGGTTGTTTACGCAACAGCGTCCACAGCGAGCCCAACAGCTGCCCATAAGAAGCACTGTGATCGGGTTGGCGCTTGGGGATGGTCAGGGCCAGCACGATGCTGATGGCGACCATCAACAGCGCCGCGATGACAAACATCGCCCGCCAGCCGAAATGGTCCGCCACCACGCTGGAGACCGGCCGCGCCAGCAGAATCCCCAGCAGCAAACCGCCCATGATCCCGCCGACCACACGACCGCGAGACTCTTCCGGCGCCAAATGCGCGGCCAGTGGAATCAGGATCTGCACCGACACTGAACTGAAGCCCACCAGCAGCGAAATCAGCAAAAACACGTTCGGCTGAGCGGTAAACGCCGCGCCCAGCAGACTGGCAATCGCCACCACTGTGGTGATGATCATCAGCCGGCGATTCTCGAGCAAATCACCCAGTGGTACCAGGAAGAACAGGCCCAGCGCATAACCGATCTGGGTCAACGAAACGATCAGGCTGGCCATGGTGTTGGTCAGGCCGATATCTGGCGCGATCAGACCGATAATGGGTTGGGCGTAATAAATATTGGCCACGATGGCGCCACAACAGAAAGCGAACAGCAGCACCATGCCTCGGGTCATTGTCGCGGTGCCGTGGGGCGCCTGGGTCGCTGGGTTCATAACGTGTCTCGCTGAACAAAAGGGAATGCGCGCAGGCTAATGGCCTGACCGGTATGGCAGAAGAGTGGTTGGAGTGATAGCACTCATTTCATTGCGGAATGAGTGACGGGATCCTGTGCCGTCGGCCCGTGAACCTTGCGTCGAAATCTTGAGGGCTGATGATACATTCACTTACATCCTGTTCGATAGCATGCTTATGTTCGCCGCTTCACTTCCTGACTTTAGCGAAAGTCAGGTCCATGATTTTCTGCGGCAATTTGAGCTGAAATGGCAAGCCCAACAGGAGCGAGTTTTTTCGCGAAAATACGGATGACCAGTGGCGCACTTGGGTTTTTCGCGAGCAGGCTCGCTCCTACAGAGGGTTGGCGGTGTACAACGAAAAAGGCGACCTGTTGAGGTCGCCTTTTTCATTACTGCCAGGGTTTACTGCGCATAAATCTGATCGAAAACCCCGCCATCATTGAAGTGGGTTTTCTGCACGGTGCGCCAGTCGCCGAAGGTCTTCTCCACCGAGAGGAAGTCGACTTTCGGGAAGCGGTCGGTGTACTTGGCCAGCACGGCCGGGTCACGCGGGCGCAGGTAGTTGGCGGCGGCGATTTCCTGGCCTTCCGGCGACCACAGGTACTTCAGGTACTCCTCGGCGGCGGCGCGGGTGCCTTTCTTGTCGACGGTTTTGTCGACCACCGACACCGGCGGCTCGGCTTCGGCGGAGACGCTCGGGTAGATGACTTCAAACTGGTCGCGGCCGAACTCGCGGGCGATCATTTCCGCTTCGTTTTCGAAGGTCACCAGCACATCGCCGATCTGGTTGGTCATGAACGTGGTGGTCGCGGCACGACCACCGGTATCGAGTACTGGCGCCTGTTTGAACAGTTTGCCGACGAAGGCTTTGGCCTTGTTCTCGTCGCCGCCGTTTTTCAGCACGTAGCCCCACGCCGACAGGTAGGTGTAGCGGCCGTTACCCGAGGTTTTCGGGTTAGGCACGATCACTTGCACGCCATCCTTGAGCAGGTCCGGCCAATCCTTCAGGGCTTTCGGGTTGCCCTTGCGGACGATGAACACGGTGGCCGAGGTAAACGGCGCGCTGTTATTCGGCAGGCGCGTCACCCAGTTGTCCGGGACCAGTTTGCCGTTGTCCGCCAGGGCATTGATGTCGGTGGCCATGTTCATGGTGATGACGTCAGCCGGCAGGCCGTCGATGACCGAGCGCGCCTGTTTGCTGGAGCCGCCGAAGGACATCTGCAGGGTGATGTTTTCGTTGTGTTCGGCTTGCCAGTGTTTCTGGAACGCAGTGTTGTAGTCCTTGTAGAAATCGCGCATCACGTCGTAGGACACGTTGAGCAGGGTCGGTGCGGCCTGAACCACACTGGTCAGTGCCAGGCCAGCGGCCAGAAGTGAGGCGCCAAAGAGTTTTTTCACTGCGAAATCCTTGTTCTGAAAGTTTGTTTTTAAAAAGTGAGGCAATTTGCCAGCGACTATAGCCGGGCGCGCATAGACCTTTAAAGATTAAAAAGTGCTTTGCTTATTCCAGTTTTTTGAACAATGCATTGCCGCAACGAGAGCAGAACGCCGCGTCGGGTTCGTGGCTGTTTTTCCGACACACCGGGCAAGGGTGTTGCAGGGTGTCGCCACGCATGGCATTGGCCAGTTCGGCAGTAAAAATACCGGTCGGCACGGCGATGATCGAGTAACCGGTGATCATTACCAGCGAGGAAACCACCTGTCCCAGCGGCGTCTTCGGCACGATATCGCCGAAGCCTACGGTGGTCAGGGTCACGATAGCCCAATAGATGCCTTTGGGAATGCTGGTGAAGCCATGTTCCGGGCCTTCGATCACGTACATCAGCGTACCGAACACCGTTACCAGGGTGCAGACGCTAACCAGGAATACCACGATTTTCTGCTTGCTGCCGCGCAGGGCGGACATCAGGTAGTTGGCTTGTTTCAGGTAAGGGCTGAGCTTGAGTACGCGGAAAATCCGCAGCATCCGGATGATCCGGATAATCAGCAGGTACTGCGCATCGCTGTAATACAGCGCGAGGACGCCGGGTACGATGGCCAGCAAATCCACCAGGCCATAAAAGCTGAAGGCGTAGCGCAGCGGCTTGGGCGAACAGTACAGGCGCAGGCCATATTCGATGGCGAAGATGACCGTGAAACCCCATTCGATATACGCCAGTAGATCGGCGTAGTTCTGGTGCACCGCATCGATGCTGTCGAGCATCACGACCACCAGGCTGGCGAGGATGATCAACAGCAAAATGCCGTCGAAACGCCGACCGGCTTTGGTGTCGGTCTGGAAAACCATGACGTAGAGTTGTTCACGCCAATTTTTAGTGCTGCTGTCCATGGATAACGCCTGACTCGAGAATCAGCGCAGCCTAGGTCGATTCTCCCCGGGAACGCAAGGCACCGAGGCATCCATGGTGTTGCCGAACACTTGAGCAACCGAACGGACCAGCCAGCCGGCGAGGATGAACGGCGCGGTCAGCGTGGGCAGACCGATCGCGGCGAACACCGGCGTCAGCAGCAGCGCCAATGCAATGCCGGCCAGTGGTAGCCACGGCTGCTGGCGATGCGCACTGAAGGCGAGGGCGACGAGCACGGCGTTATAGCCACCGAGGCCGAGCAGCGCGGTATAGAAGTCATGGTGCAGCAGGCTCCAGCCCATGCCCGCGACAGATGCCAACAACGCCCAGCAGAATGCGCGACGGTCAGCCATCAGCAAGCCGGCGGCGATGATCGCACCGGCCAGCGGCTGACCGAGGAACATCACCTGGCCGAAGCCTTTGAGTGGTGCAGCGAGCATGTTCAGCGTGTTGATTTCGATCAAGTGCGCCTGGGTCGAGGGCGTAGCAAAGCACAGCAACACCCAGCTCAAGACCACGAAGGGTGCGGTATAGGCGGGCAGGCATTGGCTGAGCCGGGCACGCTTGAGCCACTGTTGAGTGAGCATCGCGCTCAGCCCGCCGCAGGCGATGATCACCAGCGGCAGCATGGCCGACCAGGGGAAATAGAGGCTCAGCAACAACCCGAGCAAAACGCCGTTGTAACTGAACAGCCCGGCCTGGCGATCGGCCTTGGCGTAGCCACGACGTTGCGCGGTGAGTAACCCGGCGACGCCGCCGAGCAGCGCGCCGCCGAGCAGGGCGGGTGCGGTAAACAGAATGGCGAGCAGGCACAGCAGACCGAACAGCGGATGACGCTGGAGGAATATCTGACTGAAGCCGTTGAGCAAGGCCGTCGCCCAATCGGGGCAATGGGTGTTGAAGTGGTTGGCAGGCATGGCAGTTCTGAAAGTCAATGAAACCGAGTCCCCGGCATCGCCAGCCGGCTGGCTCCCACACTGAATCTCTGTTCAGTATTGATTTCGTGATCGACACAAAACCCATGTGTGAGCCAGCCGGCTGGCGATGAGGCCGGTATGGGCGCTCTAGATCAACGTCTCGATGCGCAAAGAGTTAGTCGATCCCGGCTGCCCAAACGGCACACCCGCCGTGATCAACAACGTGTCGCCACGCTGGGCCATGCCCTGGGCCTGGGCGATCTCCAGCGCCGTCGAGCAGACTTCATCGACCTGGCGCAGGCGATCGTTGACCACCGAGTGCACGCCCCATGCCACGCTCAGGCGACGGGCGGTTTGCAGGTTCGGCGTCAGGTTGAGGATCGGCACCGTCGGCCGCTCCCGTGCCGCCCGCAGGGTCGACGCGCCGGACTCGCTGTAATTGACCAGCACCGCCACCGGCAGCACATTGCTGATGCGACGGATCGCGCAGCTGATCGCATCGGAAACGGTCGCTTCGGCTTTCGGTCGGCTAACGTCCAGCTGGGTCTGGTAGTCCGGCCCGTTTTCCACCTGACGGATGATTTTGCTCATCATCTGCACGGCTTCCAGCGGGTATTCGCCGGAGGCGGTTTCCGCCGACAGCATCACCGCGTCCGCACCTTCGGCCACGGCGTTGGCCACGTCTGTGACTTCGGCGCGGGTTGGGGCCGGCGAGAAACGCATCGACTCGAGCATCTGCGTTGCCACCACCACCGGTTTACCGAGCTGGCGACACGTGCTGATGATGTTTTTCTGGATCTGCGGCACGCTTTCGGCCGGCACCTCCACGCCGAGGTCGCCGCGGGCAACCATGATCGCGTCGCTTAACTCGGCGATTTCCCGCAGTTGGGTGACCGCCGACGGTTTCTCGATCTTGGCCATCAAGAACGCTCTGTCGCCGATCAGGGCGCGGGCTTCGCGGATGTCGTCCGGCCGTTGCACGAACGACAGTGCCACCCAGTCCACACCGAGTTCGAGACCGAAGCTCAAGTCGCGGCGATCCTTGGCGGTCAACGGGCTCAGGTCGAGCACCGCTTGCGGCACGTTCACCCCTTTGCGATCCGACAGTTCGCCGCCATTGAGCACGGTGGTGTCGATGGCGTCGGCGTATTGGGTGACCACCCGCAGGCGCAGCTTGCCGTCGTCCAGCAGCAGGTCCATGCCCGGCTCCAGCGCGGCGATGATTTCCGGGTGCGGCAGGTTGACCCGGCGCTCATCGCCCGGCGTGGTGTCGAGGTCCAGGCGCAGGGCCTGGCCGCGTACCAGTTGCACCTTGCCCTCGGCGAACTTGCCGACCCGCAGTTTCGGGCCTTGCAGGTCCATCAGGATGCCCAGCGGGTAATTCAGCTGACGCTCGACTTCACGGATCCACTGATAGCGCTGGGCGTGGTCGGCGTGATCGCCGTGGCTGAAGTTCAGGCGGAAGATGTTGACCCCGGCCTGCACCAGCTCGCGGATGTCGTCGATTCCGTCAGTGGCAGGGCCGAGGGTGGCGAGGATTTTGACCTTTTTATCAGGCGTCATGGTTTTGGGCTCTCGAGAATCAGAATGGCGCGGAAGTCGTTGACGTTGGTGCGGGTCGGCTCGGTGACGATCAGTGCGTCCAGCGCCTCGAAGTAGCCGTAACCATTGTTGTTGTCCAACTCGTCGCTGGCGCTCAAGCCCAGGGCAGTGGCACGCTCGTAACTGTCCGGGGTCATGATCGCGCCGGCGTTGTCTTCGGAACCGTCGATGCCATCGGTGTCACCGGCCAGCGCGTAGACACCGGGCAGGCCCTTGAGGCTGTCGGTCAGGCTGAGCAGGAATTCGGCGTTGCGTCCGCCCCGGCCATTGCCACGCACGGTCACGGTGGTTTCGCCACCCGAGAGAATCACGCACGGCGCCGGCAATGGCTGGCCGTGCAGGACCACTTGGCGGGCGATGCCGGCGTGGACTTTGGCCACCTCGCGGGATTCGCCTTCCAGGTCGCCGAGGATCAACGGGCTGAAGCCGGCCTGGCGGCATTTCACGGCCGCTGCCTCCAGCGATTGTTGCGGGCGGGCGATCAACTGGAAATGACTGCGGGCCAGGCTTGGATCGCCGGGCTTGACCGTCTCCGATTCCGGGCTTTGCAGCCAAGTGCGCACGGACGCCGGAACTTCAATGGCGTAGCGCTTGAGAATCGCCAGGGCCTCGGCCGAAGTGCTCGGATCGGCCACGGTGGGGCCGGAAGCGATGACCGTGGCGAGGTCGCCCGGTACATCGGAAATCGCGTAGGTATAGACAGTGGCGGGCCAGCAGGCCTTGCCCAGGCGACCGCCCTTGATCGCCGAGAGGTGCTTGCGCACGCAGTTCATCTCGCCGATGGTCGCGCCGGATTTGAGCAGGGCTTTGTTGATCGACTGCTTGTCGGCCAGGGTGATGCCGGCGGCGGGCAGGGCGAGCAAGGCCGACCCTCCGCCCGAGAGCAGGAAGATCACCCGGTCGGCTTCGGTCAGGTTGCTGACCAGTTCAAATACCCGTTTGGCCACGGCCTGGCCGGCTGCATCCGGTACCGGGTGCGCGGCTTCGACCACTTCGATTTTTTCGCAGGGCGCGCCGTGACCGTAACGCGTCACGACCAGGCCGGACACTTCGCCCTGCCAGCAGCGCTCGACCACCTGGGCCATGGCAGCCGCGGCTTTGCCGGCGCCGATGACGATCACCCGACCGCTGCGATCTTTGGGCAAATGGGCTTCGAGGACTTGCTGCGGATGGGCGGCGTCGATGGCTGTGGCGAACAGCTCGCGCAGGAATTGTTGCGGATCGACCGACATGGCGGGCTCCCGGATTTTCTTGTTATTGGAGGTGGAGCAACCCGGATCCTTGTGGGAGCCAGCCTGCTGGCGATTCAGGCGCCGAGGTCTATCAGACACACTGGGTCGACTTCATCGCCAGCAGGCTGGCTCCCACAGGTCAGGCGGGGCTTACTTCTTATCGCGAATCGAGAAGTTCGCCATGTGCTCCAGGCCTTTGATCAGTGCCGAGTGATCCCAGTTGCTGCCTCCGATGGCCGCGCAGGTGCTGAACACTTGCTGGGTGTTGGCGGTGTTCGGCAGGTTGATGTTCAGCTCCTTGGCGCCTTGCAGGGCCAGGTTCAGGTCCTTCTGGTGCAGGCTGATGCGGAAGCCCGGATCGAAGGTGCCCTTGATCATGCGCTCGCCGTGCACTTCGAGGATTTTCGACGAAGCGAAACCGCCCATCAGCGCTTCACGCACCTTGGCTGGATCGGCACCGTTTTTCGAGGCGAACAGCAGGGCTTCGGCCACGGCCTGGATGTTCAGCGCCACGATGATCTGGTTCGCCACTTTCGCGGTTTGGCCATCACCATTGCCACCGACCAGGGTGATGTTCTTGCCCATGGCCTGGAACAGCGGCAAGGCGCGTTCGAAGGCATCGGCGTCGCCACCGACCATGATGCTCAGGGTCGCCGCCTTGGCGCCGACTTCACCGCCGGACACAGGCGCGTCGAGGTACTGGGCGCCTTTCTCGTTGACCTTGGCAGCGAAAGCCTTGGTGGCGGTCGGCGAGATCGAGCTCATGTCGATCACGATTTTGCCTTTGCCAACGCCGGCGGCAACGCCATCGGCGCGGAACAGCACGTCATCGACCTGTGGGGTATCCGGCACCATGACGATGATGAATTCGGCTTCCTGGGCCACTTCTTTCGGGTTCGCCAGGGCAACGGCGCCAGCGGCGACCAGGTCGGCGGGCGCGGCGTCGTGGTGTGCCGACAGGAACAGGCTGTGACCGGCTTTCTGCAGGTTCGCCGCCATTGGGTGGCCCATGATGCCGGTGCCGATAAATCCGATTTTAGCCATGAGAAAATCCTCTTGTTTTTGTGCTTTTTGTAGGAGCGAACTTGCTCGCGAAAAACTCAACGAAAAACGCGTGTTGCCTGAATAAAACGCGGCGTCTGATCGATCTTCGCGAGCAGGCTCGCTCCTACAGGTAATAGGTCAAATCGCGTTATGGGTTTTCAACCAGCCCAGGCCCGCTTCAGTGGTGGTCAACGGCTTGTATTCGCAGCCGACCCAGCCCTGATAGCCGATACGGTCCAGGTGTTCGAACAGGAAGCGGTAGTTGATTTCACCGGTGCCTGGTTCGTGACGCCCCGGGTTGTCCGCGAGCTGCACGTGGTTGATCTCGGCCAGGTGCGATTGCAGGGTGCGGGCCAGATCGCCTTCCATGATTTGCATGTGATAGATGTCGTATTGCAGGAACAGGTTGGCGCTGCCGACCTGCTCGCGAATCGACAGGGCTTGCGCCGTGTTGTTCAGGTAGAAGCCCGGGATGTCGCGGGTGTTGATCGCTTCCATCACCAGTTTGATGCCCGCCGCCTGCAGCTTGTCGGCCGCGTACTTGAGATTGGCGACGAAGGTTTTTTCCACGGTGGCATCGTCTATGCCTTGTGGGCGAATCCCGGCCAGGCAGTTGACTTGGGTGTTACCCAGTACTTGTGCGTACGCGATCGCCAGGTCGACGCCGGCGCGGAACTCTTCGACCCGGTCCGGCAGGCAGGCAATGCCGCGTTCGCCCTTGGCCCAGTCACCGGCCGGCAGGTTGAACAGCACTTGGGTCAGACCGTTTGCGTCGAGCTTGGCCTTGATTTCGGCGGAGCTGAAGTCGTACGGAAACAGGTATTCCACGCCAGTGAAACCGGCCTTGGCGGCGGCTTCGAAGCGGGCGAGGAAATCCTGTTCAGTGAACAGCATGGACAGGTTGGCTGCGAAACGCGGCATGGTGGTCTCCGTAAATCTGTGAGTGCCCCCTGTAGGAGCCGGCTTGCTGGCTCCTACAATGGAACGATCAATAGTCAATCAAGCAACGAAATCGCCGTCGGTGCGTCGTTGCCGACCAGCGCCAGGTCTTCGAATTCGTTGACGGCGTTGATCTCTGTACCCATGGAAATGTTGGTCACGCGCTCCAGGATAATCTCAACGATTACCGGCACCTTGAACTCTTCGATCAGCTCCTGGGCCTTGCGCAGGGCAGGCTGGATCTGAGCCGGTTCGAACACGCGCAGCGCCTTGCAGCCAAGGCCTTCGGCAACCGCGACGTGGTCGACACCGTAGCCGTTGAGTTCCGGCGCGTTCAGGTTATCGAAGGACAGCTGCACGCAGTAGTCCATGTCGAAGCCGCGCTGCGCCTGACGGATCAACCCCAGGTACGAGTTGTTCACCACGACGTGGATGTAGGGCAGCTTGAACTGCGCGCCCACGGCCAGTTCTTCGATCATGAACTGGAAATCATAGTCGCCCGACAGCGCGACAACCTTGCGGTCCGGGTCGGCCTTGACCACGCCCAGCGCCGCCGGAATGGTCCAGCCCAACGGGCCGGCCTGACCGCAGTTGATCCAGTGACGTGGCTTGTAGACGTGCAGGAACTGCGCGCCGGCAATCTGCGACAGACCGATGGTGCTGACATAGCAAGTGTCCTTGCCGAACACCTGGTTCATCTCTTCATACACGCGCTGCGGCTTGACCGGCACGTTGTCGAAGTGAGTCTTGCGTTGCAGGCTGGCCTTGCGCTGCTGGCAATCCTGCAACCAGGCGCTGCGGTTTTTCAGCTTGCCGGCAGCTTGCCATTCGCGAGCGACTTCGATGAACACGGTCAGCGCGGCAGCGGCGTCGGAAACGATGCCCAGGTCCGGGGTGAACACGCGGCCGATCTGCGTGCCTTCGATATCGACGTGAATGAACTTGCGGCCTTCGGTGTAGACATCCACCGAACCGGTGTGACGGTTGGCCCAGCGGTTACCGATACCCAGCACCACGTCGGATTTCAACATCGTGGCGTTGCCGTAGCGGTGCGAAGTCTGCAAGCCAACCATGCCGACCATCAGCGGGTGATCGTCCGGGATGGTGCCCCAGCCCATCAGGGTCGGGATGACCGGGATGCCGGTCAGTTCAGCGAACTCAACCAACAGATCGCTGGCATCGGCGTTGATGATGCCGCCACCGGCCACCAGCAATGGACGCTCGGCCTGATCGAGCAAGGCCAGCGCCTTCTCGACCTGAACACGGGTCGCCGTCGGCTTGGCCAGCGGCAGTGGCTGGTAGGCGTCGATATCGAATTCGATTTCGGCCATCTGTACGTCGAACGGCAGGTCGATCAGCACCGGGCCAGGACGGCCGGAACGCATTTCGTAGAACGCTTTCTGGAACGCGTAAGGCACTTGGCCCGGCTCCAGAACCGTGGTTGCCCACTTGGTGACTGGCTTGACGATGCTGGTGATGTCGACAGCCTGGAAGTCTTCCTTGTGCATACGGGCGCGGGGTGCTTGCCCGGTGATGCACAGGATTGGAATCGAGTCGGCCGAGGCGCTGTAGAGCCCGGTGACCATGTCGGTGCCGGCAGGGCCGGAAGTGCCGATGCACACGCCGATGTTGCCGGCCTTGGTGCGGGTGTAGCCCTCGGCCATGTGCGACGCGCCTTCAACGTGGCGGGCGAGGACGTGATCGATGCCGCCGACCTTTTGCAGGGCGGAGTACAGCGGGTTGATGGCGGCACCGGGGATGCCAAAAGCGGTATCAACCCCTTCGCGGCGCATCACCAGAACGGCGGCTTCGATTGCTCTCATTTTGCTCATGGTTTTGTGCCTCTTTACGTTTTGTAATTGTATACAAGTGGCTTTGCGCAGAGTGTATTCACGGCGGACGGCGCAGGTCAATCCATTTTCTCAAGCGGTTGTTTCATTCGTCGGAAGCCCTATTCAGTGTGGCTTTTCGTCGCATGTGGCGCTTTTCGATAATTATTGTATACAAAAATATAATTCATTGTGTTCTATTTGTTGCATCGGGCTGCAGTACATCGAAGCAGTCCAACGGCTTTCCGAAAAACAAAATGAGGACGGCACCATGAGCGCTTTAACCTTGAAAGTCGCAGTCAACCTGGTCAACGAGGCCATCACCGCGGGGCGTGCAATCAGCGCGGCACCGTTGACCATTGCGGTACTGGATGCCGGTGGGCATCTGATCACCCTGCAACGCGAAGACGGCGCCAGCCTGCTGCGCCCACACGTTGCGATTGGCAAAGCCTGGGGCGCCATTGCGCTGGGCAAAGGCTCGCGCCTGCTGGCGCTGGACGCGCAACAACGCCCGGCGTTTATCGCTGCGTTGAACAGCCTGGGGCAAGGCAGCGTCGTGCCGGCACCGGGGGGCGTGCTGGTTCGGGATCAGGAGGGGAAAGTGCTGGGGGCGGTAGGGATCAGCGGCGATCTGTCGGATGTCGATGAGCAGTGTGCGATCACTGCGATTGAGGCGTCGGGGTTGAGAGCGGATGCGGGGGTAGTGGCTTGATCTTCGGCTCCTGAACTAATGCCATCGCTAGCAGGCTAGCTCCCACACGGGTTGTGTGGCGTTTACAAATCCCCTGTGGGAGCTAGCCTGCTAGCGATGGCTATCGACCAGACACATCTGGCTAAAGTCTATACATCCCACCTGAGATCGCCGAGCTAGCCTTTTCATGATCAATTTATGAGAGAGGCAAAGGAATGCCGGATTTACCTGCTTCACATCGCTTGCGATGCGGTCGCTACGCCGAATCAAACCGAATTTATCTTCTGACCACCAACACGTTTCGACGAACACCTGTGTTCGAGAGTTTCACGCTGGGCCGTCTGGTGGTGAATCAGTTCCGAATTGCGCAACATCAAGGCATTGCGAATTCACTAGCCTGGGTCGTCATGCCCGACCATTTCCATTGGCTGGTCGAGTTGCAGCAGGGATCGTTGGGTGACCTGATGCAAAAAACCAAATCACTGAGCACCAAAGCGGTAAATCAATCCACTGGCCGCAAGATGACTCTTTGGCAGAAGGGCTTTCATGACAGGGCGCTGCGACGGGAGGAGGATCTGGTCAAGGTGGCACGCTACGTCGTTGCCAATCCGTTGCGGGCGGGGCTGGTGGAAAAACTTGGCGACTATCCGCTGTGGGATGCTAAGTGGGTTTGAGCCCATATCGAGTTGTCTTCATCGCTAGCAGGCTAGCTCCCACACAGGTTCTGTGGCGTTCACAAATCCCCTGTGGGAGCTAGCCTGCTAGCGATAAATGCACCGCGGTCTAGTCCGGCTCACACCCTTTGAGCACCAAGCGGATGATCGTCTGCGCCGCCGCTTCATAATCTTCTTCATCCAGCTTGGCCTTGCCGGTGATGGCGGTGATTTGCCAGTCGAAGTCGGCGTAGGTCTGGGTCGCGGCCCAGATGCTGAACATCAGGTGGTTGGGGTCGATCGGGGCGATCTGGCCGCGGTCGATCCAGGTCTGGATGCAGTCGATGTTGTGTTTGGCCTGGCTGTTGAGCTGTTCGACCAAATCGGCGCTCAGGTGTGGGGCGCCGTGCATGATTTCGCTGGCGAACACTTTGGAAGCAAACGGCAGGTCGCGGGAGATGCGGATTTTCGAGCGGATGTAGTTGCTCAGCACTTCGCTGGGCACGCCTTCGGGGTTGAAGGGGGTCGAAGCCTGCAGGATTGGCTCGATGATGCTTTCCAGAACCTCGCGGTAGAGGTTTTCCTTGGATTTGAAATAGTAGTAGACGTTGGGCTTGGGCAATCCCGCCTTGGCTGCGATGTCGCTGGTTTTGGTCGCAGCGAAGCCTTTGTCGGCAAACTCTTCACTGGCGGCACGCAGGATCAGTTGTTTGTTGCGCTCGCGGATAGTGCTCATAAACCAGGTGGTTCCTTGCCTGTTCTGGCGGTTGCGCATGGTAGCACCGGCCTTTGGCGGCGCTCAAGAATGCGCCGTGTGGCACTCGGCCGCGCTATGCTGCACGCCATTCATTCAAGAAGGAAACCCGATTCATGGCAGGAAGCAGTTTGCTGGTGCTGATCGACGACATCGCCGCCGTACTCGATGACGTGGCGTTGATGACCAAGATGGCCGCCAAGAAGACCGCCGGCGTGCTCGGGGACGATCTGGCGCTCAATGCGCAGCAGGTCAGCGGTGTGCGTGCCGAGCGGGAAATTCCGGTGGTATGGGCGGTTGCCAAGGGCTCGTTCATCAACAAGCTGATCCTGGTGCCATCGGCGCTGGCCATCAGCGCGTTCATTCCCTGGCTGGTCACGCCATTGTTGATGGTGGGCGGTGCTTACCTGTGTTTCGAAGGTTTCGAGAAACTCGCCCATAAGTTCCTCCACAGCACGTCTGAAGACCAGGCCGAGCACGCCGAACTGGTTGAGGCGGTAGCAGACCCTGCGGTCGACCTGGTGGCGTTCGAAAAGGACAAGATCAAGGGCGCCGTTCGTACCGACTTCATCCTGTCGGCGGAAATCATTGCCATCACCCTCGGCACCGTGGCCGGTGCGCCGCTGACCCAGCAAGTGATCGTGCTCTCGGGCATTGCCATCGTCATGACCATTGGCGTCTACGGGCTCGTGGCGGGCATCGTCAAGCTCGATGATCTGGGCCTGTGGCTGACGCAAAAGCCAGGGCAGATGGCCAGACGCATCGGTGGCGGTATTCTGCGCGCGGCGCCGTACATGATGAAAAGTCTGTCGGTAATCGGCACGGCGGCGATGTTTCTCGTCGGTGGCGGCATCCTGACCCATGGTGTGCCGGTGGTGCATCACTGGATCGAGGAGGTCGGCGCGGGGGCGGGCGGTGCCGGTTTTATCGTGTCGGCGTTGCTCAATGCGGCGGCAGGGATTGTGGCAGGGGCGGTGGTGTTGGCGGGGGTGATGGCTGTCAGCAAAGTCTGGAAATGGCTGAAGGGCTGAAGCCAGGATTCCTTTCACCAGAAACGTCTACGACTGTGGGAGCGAGCTCGCTCCCACAGTCGTTTGTAGCGCCTGGATTACTCGGCAATCTGCAACTTGCGCGACTCGGTGTACACGTAGCGTACCTTCTCGTATTCGAACGGCGAGTTCAGTTGGCCATAGCGGAAACTGGTCTGGTAGCGCTTGTCGATGGCGCGCAGCACCCAGATTTCCGGATGGTTGGAGCTGACTTCTGAGACGTTCAGGTAGTTGATCGCCGACTCCGCGCTGAAGTCCACCACCAGTCCGCCGGTATCACGCAGGTTCGACGGGCCAAGGATCGGCAATACGAAATACGCACCGCCTGGCACGCCATAGAAGCCCAGGGTCTGACCAAAGTCTTCGTTCTTGCGAGGCAGCCCCATGGCGGTGGCTGGATCCCACAGGCCGGCGACGCCGATGGTAGTGTTGAGCAGCAGTCGCCCGGTGATTTCCATCGAACGTTGGCCCTTGAACTGCAACAGGCTGTTCAGCAGGTTCGGAACATCACCGAGGTTGTTGAAGAAGTTGCTGACACCCGTGCGCAAGAAACCTGGTGTGACGTAGCGATAGCCGTTGACCACTGGCAGGAACACCCACTGATCGAACCGATAGTTGAAGTGGTAGACGCGGCGGTTCCACTCTTCCAGCGGGTCATACACGTTCAATGCGCTGAGCGTGGATCGTTCGAACTCGCGCTGATCCAGGCCTGGGTTGATCTTGAGTTTGCTCAGGGGCTCTTTGAAGCCGTCACTGTCGACCACCACCGGGGCGTTGGCTTTGCTGTTGTCGGCGTTGGCCACGCCTGCACAGAGTAACGCAGCGATAAGCAGGAGGTATTTAGCCACGGAAGAACTCCAGCATGGCGTCGCTGTTGACGCGGTAGTTAAGGTTGCCGCAATGGCCGCCCAACGGATAAAGGGTCAGGCGATCGCCAAAGGTCTTGCGTAGGAAGCCGAGGTCGCCAGGGCCGAGGATCACGTCGTCGGCGTTATGCATGACGGCGATTTTCGGGCTGTCGTGCAGGTAGTCCTTCAGCGCGTACAGACTGACCTGATCGATCAGTTGCAGCAGGCTGCCGCCATCGGTGCGGGCGCGCCACATCGGAATCACCTGTTCGGTGATGTAGCAGTCGAAGTCGCACTGCAGTGCGCGCTTAAGGAAAGGCGTAAGGCTGGTGCCCTCGGTGATCGGGTACTTGGGTGGGGTAATCAGGCCCCGGCGGTTGATCAGGTCAGAGGTGAAGGCAATGTCGGCCGCCGAGAAGCGGAACGTAGTGCCGATCAACATGGCCATCTGTTCGTTGCTCAGGTGCTGCTTGGACTGCTGGAAGTCGTAGAGCAGTGCATCGTTGAGATCGATATAGCCTTTTTGCTGGAAGTAGCGGGTCAGTTTGTTCAGCACCAGCTCGTAGAACGTGGTGGTGTTGTTGATGCCCTTGACCTCGGTCTGCACCAGTTTGTCGAGGTTGGTGATCGAGGTGTAGAGATTCACCGGCGGATTGAGCAGAAGGACTTTCTTGAAGTTGAAGCTGCGGCGGGTCTCGTCCAGGTGCGCGACGAAGGCCGCATCCAGGGCGCCCAGGCTGTAGCCGCTCAGGTAGTAATCGGTCACGGGGACGCCGGGGTTTTGTGCACGTACGGCTTGCATCACCCGGTACATATCTTCGGCATCTTCCTTGGTGATGCCCGGCGTGGCGAAGCGTGAGGCGGCACTGATGAAGTCGAAGCTGGTGGGCGACGACAGTTGCACCACGTGATAGCCGGCCTTGTAGTAGAGCTTTTTCAGGTATTCGTTAATGCTGCTGTCATAGCGTGCGCCGGTGCCGGCGATCAGGAAGATCAGCGGTGCGGCTTTATCCTGGGTGGCAATGCGGTAAGTGAGTTTCTTTACCGCCCAGAAGTTGTCCGGCAAGCTGAATGCCCGCTCTGGGCGCAAGGTCATGCTGCGATCCGACTGATGGATGTCGTCGTCCAGCGGCAGCTCCGGGCGCAAGTCCGGTGGCGTCGTGGCAATGGTCGCCTCGAACGGGTTGGTCAAGGGGTAGCCATAACTGGCGGCGTCGATATCGACCGCCATTGCGGACGCACTTAGTATCAGGCCGCCAAACAGGGCAGCGAAGCGCAAGGAACGGAGCATGACTGGATCCCTTAAAAAAGGTGTCGAATGAAGTTCGCAGGCTATGACCATTGAATTTGCGCCAAAGTGCCACGCATCGGCACCAAACAGGCTTAATTTCGAAGTAATAGTAGCTGGACGATACACTTTGCAGCGATTGAATGACCAGTTAACTGTTGTTAGCGCTTGCGTAAGGCTGTCGGGCGATTAAGCTGGCCGCCGTTTTTCGCTTATTGGAGTGCTTCATGTCCCGTCGTCTGCCCGTGATTTTGCTGCTTGTTTTGCTGCCTGTATGGCTGGCCGCCAGTTATGGCGCGCGTTACGGCTTCATGGAGGATGCGCAATGGGTAGGCATCTGCGTGGATGAGGCGAGTCGTTGGGAATGCCAGGTCCGTTCGAATCTGGGTCTGATGATTCACTTCAATGTATTGGGCTGGAGTGCGTTGGCGGCTGCGGTGATCGGCTTCTTGCTGCCGGGGAGGGCAGGTTGGTGGTTGGCGGTGCTGGCGCTGGTGTTCGGGTTTCCTGCACTGGCGTTATACAACACGACCCTGGCTGTTTTTGCGGTGGTGATTGCCGGGTTGCGGTTGGTGCGTGCATCGCGCACTGCCTGATAAATCGTCAACGCGGGCAAGCCCGCCTCCACAGTGGGTTTCAGTGAATACGGAGTCTACGTAAGACAAAGATTCCTGTGGGAGCGTGGCTTGCCCGCGATGAGGCCAATAAAGGCGCTAAAGATCAGCGTTTGCGTACCCGCAAGCAGCGCCACAACGCGGCTACCATCAACACGCTCACCAGCGCCCAGCCCCAGGCCTGCTGGTTCTGCAAACCCTCGCGATACAGTTGTGGCGCAATACCGGCACCGATGATGAAGGTCAGCAGGGCGATTTCGCGGCGCGGCACATTGACTGGACGGCACAGATAAACCAATGCTGGCACGATGAATGCGACGCTCGGGAAGCTGCGATAACGCGGATCGAACACCAGTTCCAGCATCATCACTGCAGCAGCAAACCCTGTGGTCGCCACCCACCAACCCGCTCGTCGTTCCAGCCCATTGAACGCCCATCCACGCCAACCGGTGCGCGGGCTCAGGGTCAACGCCGCATGGGCCAGCACCAACAGATTCAACGCTGTCAGCAAGGCAACCCAAAGCCATTCACTGCCAAAGCGCGTGGTGACCCGCGCCAGGTCACCCCAGGCACCTATCGCGCAGGCGGCCAAGGCCCCCAGCAGCGGCAATACCAGCGCAGCGCGAGTGCTGCGCACGCGACCGCCAAGGATCAGCGTACCGAGGAAGATCAAGCCACCGGCCATCAGCCACTGCGACCAGTACGGCACGTTCGTCACCGGCCCGGCCAGCACGCCCTTGTCCTGACGATCGGCATCGAACAGTCCCCAGTAGCCGCCGACTGCACCTTCGCTGGCGCGCTTCCACGGTTGGTCGAAGGCTTCGATCAGGTTGTAGTGCCAGCCCTGTTGCTGGGCCATGGCGACGAAGCCGCGAATGAACTTGGCCTCGTTGACCCGGCTCGGCAAAGCGGTTTCACGCTGGCGGCCCTCGCTTGGCCAGCCCGTCTCGCCAATCATCACGTCCTTGGGCGCGAATTTGTTGCCGAACACCTGGCGCACTTCGGCCACATGTTGCAGGGCAGCGTCGATGTTCGAAGGATCGTCCTCCCAATAGGGCAGCAAATGGATGGTGAGGAAATCCACGGCTGGCGCGATTTCCGGGTGCTTGAGCCAGAACTCCCAGACATCGGCATAAGTGACAGGCTGTTTGACATGGCTTTTGACTTTATTAATAAGCTTCGCCAGCTGCGCGCCGGTGACTTCCTTGCGCAGCAGGGTTTCGTTGCCGACGATGACCGCGCTCACCACATCCGGGTTGGCGTTGGCCGAGGCAATCAACAGGTCGACTTCTTTTTCGGTGTCCACCGGATTGCTGTTGACCCAGGCGCCGATCATCAGCTTCAACCCGTGCTTGCGCGCGAGGTCCGGCAGCGCCTCAAGACCGGTCATCGAGTAGGTGCGAATGCACTCGAAACGGGTCGCCAGCAGGGCGAGGTCGGCGTCCATGCGCTCGGGGCGCAGTTTGAACGGCTGATCGAACGGCGACTGGTCCTTGTCGAAGGGGGTGTAGGAGGCGCATTGCAGCTTGTGCGTCGCGCTGGCGACGTCCGGCAGAATCACCGGTTTGCCGAGGCCGTACCAGAAACCACTCAGGGCAAAGATGCCCAGCAGGCAGGCGAATAGATAAGCGAACAAAGGGAAGCGAGATGTCGCAGGCATGATCAGGCCGTCTGGGAGCAAAGCGGCGCATGTTACCTGCATTTGCCGTGTGCTTGGTGGCCCGCATAATTTTGACATGCAAAGTTCGGGCGGATGGAGCGGTGAGTTTGCGGTGCCACGGATTAATGGCTTTCTGATGTCGTTTCTCGATGTCTTGAGGTCGCTGGCAGAGCAGGTCGCCCTTGTCGTCAGGTTGATTATCGGAGGTGTCAGTACCCTCGTTGATAAACGCGCTGATGATCGAACGGGTTTGCGGTGGGCGTGATGGGGGCGCTGTGCACCATAACAATACGTTGACGCGACTCGGCACCCGTCGAGCGCAGCACTTTCGGGGAAGTAACGATGAAGATGCGACGACTTTTAGGTGCAAGTGCCGCTCTGGTACTTGCGATTGGCTCCACATTCGCCAATGCCGAGAGCAAGACCCTGAGCATCGGTTACGTTGACGGTTGGTCCGACAGCGTCGCGACCACTCACGTAGCGGCAGAAGTGATCAAGCAGAAACTCGGTTATGACGTGAAGCTGCAAGCCGTTGCGACCGGGATCATGTGGCAAGGCGTGGCAACCGGCAAACTCGACGCCATGCTGTCGGCCTGGCTACCGGTGACGCATGGCGATTACTGGGCCAAGAACAAAGATCAAGTGGTCGACTACGGTCCGAACTTCAAGGACGCGAAAATCGGTCTGATCGTGCCGGAGTACGTCAAAGCCAAGTCGCTGGCTGATTTGAAAACCGATGAAAGCTTCAAGAATCGCATCGTCGGCATCGATGCAGGATCGGGTGTCATGCTCAAGACCGAGCAGGCGATCAAGGACTACGACCTGACCGGCTATCAACTCAAGGCCAGTTCCGGCGCCGGCATGATTGCCGAACTGACCCGTGCCGAGAAGAAAAACGAATCCATCGCCGTTACCGGTTGGGTGCCGCACTGGATGTTCGCCAAATGGAAACTGCGCTTCCTGGAAGACCCGAAGGGTGTTTATGGCGCGGCTGAAACCGTGAACAGCATCGGCAGCAAGGAACTGGCAACTAAAGCACCTGAAGTGGCCAAGTTCCTGAAGAACTTCCAATGGGCCTCGAAAGACGAAATCGGTGAAGTCATGTTGGCGATCCAGGATGGTGCCAAGCCAGAAGTCGCCGCAAAAGAATGGGTGGCGAAACACCCGGAGCGTGTTGCCGACTGGACCAAGTAATAGCGAAGCAAGCGTCTAATCCGCGCAATGCAGGGTCGCCCGATATCCAAGTCGGGCGGCCCTTTTTATTTCTGAAGGATTAACGTCGTGTGACGGCTGTTTTTTATCGGCCGGAAATTGGCGAAAACGTCATGTCGTTCTAAGACTAAGGTCGTCTGGAACCTGGCTCGCAGCCGCTTACAGTGGATATCGTTCCAACTAAATCTGTGCTGCGAGGATAAAAACAATGAACGACAGCATTTACCTCTCGATTCAAAACAGCCCGCGATTCAAGGAGCTGGTTAGCAAGAGAGAACGATTCGCCTGGATTCTTTCGGCGATCATGCTAGGGCTTTACTCCGGATTCATCCTTTTGATTGCCTATGGGCCGCATATTCTGGGTGCGAAAATCAGCCCAGAGTCTTCGATTACCTGGGGCATACCGATTGGCGTCGGGCTGATTATTTCGGCCTTCGTACTGACCGGCATCTACGTACGACGCGCCAATGGCGAATTCGACGACCTGAACAATGCGATTCTCAAGGAGGCTCAGCAATGATCCGGCGTCTAATGGCTCTATTGAGCATCGCAGCTTTTGCACCTGGCGCCTGGGCAGCCGAAGCCCTGACCGGCGAAGTGCATAAACAACCGCTGAACGTTCCCGCGATTCTGATGTTCGTGGTGTTCGTCGGCGCGACCCTGTGCATCACCTACTGGGCTTCCAAGCGCAACAAGTCGGCGGCTGACTACTATGCGGCGGGTGGCAATATCACCGGTTTGCAGAATGGTCTGGCGATTGCCGGTGACTACATGTCCGCAGCGTCCTTCCTGGGTATTTCCGCCCTGGTGTTCACCTCCGGCTACGATGGCCTGATCTACTCGATCGGCTTTCTGGTGGGCTGGCCGATCATTCTGTTCCTGATCGCCGAGCGCCTGCGTAACCTGGGTAAGTACACCTTTGCCGACGTGGCGTCCTACCGCCTCGGGCAAACCCAGATCCGCACGCTGTCTGCTTGTGGTTCGCTGGTGGTGGTGGCGTTTTACCTGATCGCGCAAATGGTCGGTGCCGGCAAGCTGATCCAGTTGCTGTTCGGTCTCGACTACTACGTTGCAGTGATCCTGGTGGGTATCCTGATGTGCATGTACGTGCTGTTTGGCGGCATGCTGGCAACCACCTGGGTGCAAATCATCAAGGCGGTGTTGCTGCTGTCCGGTGCCTCGTTCATGGCGCTGATGGTGATGAAGCACGTCAACTTTGACTTCAACATGCTGTTTTCCGAGGCGATCAAGGTTCACCCTAAAGGTGAGGCGATCATGAGCCCGGGCGGTCTGGTGAAGGATCCGATCTCGGCGTTCTCCCTCGGCCTGGCACTGATGTTCGGTACCGCTGGCCTGCCGCACATCCTGATGCGCTTCTTCACCGTGAGTGACGCGAAAGAAGCTCGCAAGAGCGTGCTGTATGCAACGGGCTTCATTGGCTACTTCTACATCCTGACCTTCATCATTGGCTTCGGCGCGATCCTGCTGGTCAGCACCAATCCTGCGTTTAAAGATGCGGCGGGTGCGCTGTTGGGCGGCAACAACATGGCGGCGGTGCACCTGGCCAACGCGGTCGGTGGCAGTATTTTCCTGGGCTTCATCTCGGCGGTAGCCTTTGCGACCATTCTGGCAGTGGTTGCCGGTTTGACACTGGCCGGTGCTTCGGCGGTGTCTCATGACCTGTACGCCAGTGTGATCAAGAAGGGCAAGGCCAACGACAAGGACGAAATCCGGGTCTCGAAAATCACCACCGTCATTTTGGGCGTGCTGGCGATCGGTCTGGGTATTTTGTTCGAAAGCCAGAACATCGCATTCATGGTAGGCCTGGCGTTCTCCATTGCGGCGAGCTGTAACTTCCCTGTACTGCTGCTTTCGATGTACTGGAAGAAGTTGACCACTCGGGGTGCGATGGTCGGTGGCTGGTTGGGTCTGATCAGTGCAGTTGGTTTGATGGTGCTCGGTCCAACCATCTGGGTGCAGATCCTGCACCACGAGAAGGCCATCTTCCCTTACGAGTACCCGGCGTTGTTCTCGATGATCATTGCCTTCATCGGCATCTGGTTCTTCTCGATTACCGACAAGTCGGCAGCGGCGGACAACGAACGGGCGCTGTTCTTCCCGCAATTCGTTCGCTCGCAGACCGGTCTGGGCGCGAGTGGGGCGGTTTCGCACTAAGGCTTGATGCTTTTATATAAGTAACGCAGTTGTAAAAGATGCCCCGGTCGAAAGATCGGGGCATTTTTTATGGGGCGGTGATCGCCCGATTCCGTGATTGTCCCCCCCCAATAGGAATGTAGGTGCGAACTTGCTCGCGAAAACGTGCGGGTAGCTCGAGCGGTCAGACAGGGCGCGTTATCGTGGGTGTCCATCGCGAGCAGGCTCGCTCCTGCAGGGGGCGGTTAATTTCCCGGGGTGTCCCACCATTGCTGGCGAGTCAGCTCCCACGGAGGTGACGTTACGGCAGGGGCAGGGGCTAGAGTGCTTGGTGACTGGGTCGCCCGTTGTAAGGGTGGAGCCCGGGGTGGCTGTCGCCGAAGAAATGGATATGTACACAACAAGCGCACAAACAAAAACGGCCTCTATTTTCATAGAGGCCGTTTGCGGGACGGTCAAGACGCTACAGCAAGACAGGTCTTACTTGCGGTCTTCCAGCTTGGTGATGTCACGCGACTCGTAGCCGGTGTACAGCTGGCGCGGGCGGCCGATCTTGTACGGGCTGGAGAGCATTTCTTTCCAGTGGGAGATCCAGCCGACAGTCCGCGCCAGGGCGAAGATCACGGTGAACATGCTGGTTGGAATGCCGATTGCCTTGAGGATGATCCCCGAGTAGAAGTCGACGTTCGGGTACAGCGAGCGCTCGATGAAGTACGGGTCGGTCAGGGCGATCTCTTCCAGGCGCATGGCTAGTTCGAGTTGCGGATCGTTCTGGATACCCAGTTCCTTCAACACTTCGTCGCAGGTCTTCTTCATGACGGTAGCGCGTGGGTCGCGGTTTTTGTAAACGCGGTGCCCGAAACCCATCAGCTTGAACGGATCGTTCTTGTCCTTGGCCTTGGCAATGAACTTGTCGATGTTGGAAACATCGCCAATTTCATCGAGCATGGTCAGAACGGCCTCGTTGGCGCCGCCGTGGGCAGGGCCCCACAGTGCAGCGATACCGGCGGCGATACAGGCGAACGGGTTGGCACCCGAAGAACCGGCAAGACGTACGGTAGAGGTCGATGCGTTCTGCTCGTGGTCGGCGTGGAGGATGAAGATCCGGTCCATGGCCTTGGCGAGTACCGGGCTGATCGGTTTGATCTCGCACGGAGTGTTGAACATCATGTGCAGGAAGTTTTCCGCGTACGACAGGTCGTTGCGCGGGTACATCATGGGTTGGCCCATGGAGTACTTGTAAACCATCGCTGCCAGGGTTGGCATCTTGGCAACCAGGCGGATCGCGGAAATTTCGCGATGCTGCGGGTTATTGATGTCCAGGGAGTCGTGGTAGAAGGCCGAGAGGGCGCCGACTACACCGCACATGACGGCCATCGGGTGAGCGTCGCGACGGAAACCGTTGAAGAAGGTCTTCAGCTGTTCGTGAACCATGGTGTGGTTCTTGACGGTGCTGACGAACTGGGCCTTTTGTTCTGCGGTCGGCAATTCGCCGTTGAGCAGCAGATAGCAGGTTTCCAGATAGTCCGACTTTTCAGCCAACTGTTCGATCGGATAGCCGCGGTGCAGCAGAATGCCGTTGTCGCCGTCGATATAGGTGATCTTCGACTCGCAGGAGGCGGTCGACATGAAACCAGGGTCAAAGGTGAAACGGCCCGTGGCCGTCAGGCCCCGAACATCGATAACATCGGGACCAACGGTGCCGGTTAAAATGGGCAGCTCGACGGGGGCTGCGCCCTCGATGATCAACTGCGCTTTTTTGTCAGCCATGTGGCCTCCTATTTATGCTTGAAATCATCAGACAGACCCCCCACGCAGGGCCCGCACCACTATAGTGAGATAAATTCGAATGTCAATTTGCCTAAAGTCTTGCTCCAGAAGGCTTTAACCGGACTTTTTTCTCGAAATTGCCTGCCATTTACGCCTTTTATGTCAGATGCGCAATCCGCTGTTTGGGTGAGGTGATTGCGTTGTCATTAGTAGCCTAACTGTCTATACTCGGCCACCGACCGCCAAGGGCTTTTGGGCTTGCTTTATTGGGGGTCGCCTCCCTGGGTGGTGGTTACCTGACCAGTGCACTCCCCAACAACTTTGCCCTGATTGTTAGGGGCTCTTCAGTGTGAAAAAAAAGCCGTGAAAAGCCAACGACCTGTAAACCTAGACCTAAGGACCATCAAACTCCCAGTCACTGCTTACACGTCCATTCTTCACCGTATATCCGGCGTCATCCTCTTCGTGTGCCTTGCCATCATGCTTTACGCATTGGACAAGTCGCTGAGCTCCGAGGAAGGCTTCGGTCAGGTGAAAGCGTGTCTGACCAGTCCGCTAGCGAAGCTAGTGATTTGGGGCATTCTGTCCGCTCTGCTGTATCACTTGGTTGCCGGTGTGCGCCACTTGATCATGGACATGGGCATCGGTGAGACGCTGGAAGGCGGCAAGCTGGGCTCGAAAATCGTTATCGCCGTCTCCGTGGTGGTAATCGTTCTGGCAGGAGTTTGGATATGGTAACTAACGTCACGAACCTGTCGCGTTCGGGCCTCTATGACTGGATGGCGCAACGTGTGTCTGCGGTCGTTCTCGCGGCTTACTTCATCTTTCTGATCGGATACGTCGTTGCCCACCCGGGCCTCGGCTATGCCCAGTGGCATGAACTGTTCGCCAATAACTGGATGCGTATCTTCAGTCTCCTGGCCCTCGTTGCCCTTGGCGCTCACGCCTGGGTCGGCATGTGGACCATCGCGACCGACTACCTGACGCCAATGGCGTTCGGCAAGTCCGCGACTGCTATACGTTTCCTTTTCCAGGCAGTATGCGGCGTTGCGATGTTCGCTTACTTCGTCTGGGGTGTGCAGATTCTCTGGGGTATCTGAGTCATGGCTAACATTCCAACGATTTCTTTCGACGCCATCATCATTGGTGGTGGCGGTGCTGGCATGCGCGCTGCGCTGCAACTGGCACAAGGCGGTCACAAGACTGCCGTAATCACCAAGGTTTTCCCGACGCGTTCGCACACCGTATCGGCACAGGGTGGCATCACCTGCGCCATCGCGTCTGCGGATCCGAACGATGACTGGCGCTGGCACATGTACGATACCGTCAAGGGTTCCGACTATATCGGTGACCAGGACGCTATCGAATACATGTGTCAGGAAGGCCCGGCTGCAGTTTTCGAACTGGACCACATGGGTCTGCCGTTCTCCCGTACCGAAACCGGCCGCATCTACCAGCGTCCGTTCGGCGGTCAGTCCAAGGACTACGGTAAGGGCGGCCAGGCTGCACGTACCTGCGCGGCATCCGACCGTACCGGTCACGCCCTGCTGCACACCCTTTATCAGGGCAACCTGAAAGCCGGTACCACGTTCCTGAACGAGTACTACGCTGTCGATCTGGTAAGAAACCAGAAAGGCGAGTTCGTCGGCGTTATCGCCATCTGCATCGAAACCGGCGAAACCACCTACATCCGTGCCAAGGCTACCGTTCTGGCCACTGGTGGTGCAGGTCGTATCTACGCGTCCACCACCAACGCCCTGATCAACACCGGTGACGGCGTCGGCATGGCTCTGCGTGCTGGCGTTCCGGTGCAAGACATCGAAATGTGGCAGTTCCACCCGACCGGCATCGCCGGCGCCGGTGTACTGGTGACCGAAGGTTGCCGTGGTGAAGGTGGTTACCTGATCAACAAGCACGGCGAGCGTTTCATGGAGCGTTATGCTCCGAACGCCAAAGACCTGGCGGGTCGTGACGTTGTTGCCCGTTCGATGGTTAAAGAGATCATTGCCGGTAACGGCTGTGGCCCGAACGGCGACCACGTGATGCTCAAACTCGACCACCTGGGCGAGGAAGTGCTGCACAGCCGTCTGCCAGGCATCTGCGAACTGTCGAAAACGTTTGCTCACGTTGACCCGGTGGTTGCTCCGGTTCCGGTTGTTCCGACCTGCCACTACATGATGGGCGGCGTTGCCACCAACATTCACGGTCAGGCGATGACTCAGGACGCCAACGGCGTAGATACCATCATCCCTGGTCTGTTCGCTGTAGGCGAAGTGGCTTGCGTATCGGTTCACGGTGCCAACCGCCTGGGCGGTAACTCGTTGCTCGACCTGGTGGTCTTCGGCCGTGCGGCCGGTCTGCACCTGGAAAAAGCGCTGACCGACGGTATCGAATACGACGACGCCACCGACGCCGACATCACTGCGGCCCTGGCTCGTCTGTCCGCTCTGAACGCGCGTACCGATGGCGAAGACGTGGCAACCCTGCGTCGCGAGCTGCAAAGCTGCATGCAGAACTACTTCGGTGTATTCCGTACTGGCGAATACATGCAGAAGGGTATTGCCCAGCTGGCTGATCTGCGCAAGCGCATCGCCAACGTCAAGATCAACGACAAGTCGCAGGCGTTCAACACTGCGCGTATCGAAGCTCTGGAACTGCAAAACCTTCTGGAAGTGGCTGAAGCTACCGCCATCGCTGCCGAAGTGCGTAAAGAGTCCCGCGGTGCTCACGCCCGTGAAGACTTCGAAGACCGTGACGACGAAAACTGGCTGTGCCACACCCTGTACTTCCCGGGTGAGAAACGCGTCGCCAAGCGTGCCGTAAACTTCTCGCCGAAAACTGTTCCGACTTTTGAACCTAAGATTCGGACTTATTAAGGGTGGCCGCCATGTTGCAAGTCAGTGTTTATCGTTACAACCCTGATCAGGACGCTGCGCCGTTCATGCAGGATTTCCAGGTTGATACCGGTGGTAAAGACCTGATGGTGCTGGACGTACTGGCCCTGATCAAAGAGCAGGACGAAGGTTTCTCCTATCGTCGCTCTTGCCGTGAAGGTGTTTGCGGTTCCGACGGCATGAACATCAACGGCAAAAACGGTCTGGCGTGCATCACGCCGCTGTCCGCCGTTGTAAAAGGTAACAAGTTGATCATTCGTCCTCTGCCAGGTTTGCCGGTTATCCGTGACCTGGTCGTCGATATGAGCATCTTCTACAAGCAATACGAGAAGGTTAAGCCTTACCTGCAGAACGACACGCCGGCTCCGGCCATCGAACGTCTGCAGTCCCCTGAAGAGCGTGAAAAGCTCGACGGTCTGTACGAGTGCATCCTGTGCGCTTGCTGCTCGACCTCTTGCCCGTCCTTCTGGTGGAACCCGGACAAGTTCCTGGGTCCAGCTGCACTGCTGCAAGCGTATCGCTTCCTGGCAGACAGCCGTGACACCAAGACGTCCGAGCGTCTGGCTTCGCTGGATGACCCGTTCAGCGTATTCCGCTGCCGCGGGATCATGAACTGCGTCAACGTTTGTCCGAAGGGCCTGAACCCGACTAAGGCCATCGGTCACATTCGTAACATGCTGCTTTCCAGCGGCGTGTGATTCAGCTGCTGTACCCGTAGGACCGCTGTACCCGTGGATGCTACGGTGCAGGCTTCAACCGGCACCGTAGTTTTAACCTGAGCAGCAGCTCATAAAGCTGCCGCTCTTATTTTGAAGAAATGAGACAAGCAGGGGCATCCGGGCTGGTACCCGGACTATCAGTGTGATCCTAGTGGCTTGTTTTGGTCGCTGCATTCGGACTTCTGCAAGTTTGCTCGGCGTCGACACCGATGGTGTTCCCCTAACCGAGGGTGACCAAGCATGCAAGAAAGCGTGATGCAGCGCATGTGGAACAGTGCCTACCTATCCGGTAGTAACGCTGCCTATGTGGAAGAGCTCTACGAGCTTTACCTGCACGACCCTAACGCTGTGCCAGAAGAGTGGCGCACCTACTTCCAGAAGTTGCCTGCTGACGGCAACTCTTCCACCGATGTTTCGCACTCCACAATTCGCGATCATTTCGTCTTGCTGGCAAAGAACCAGCGCCGCGCTCAACCGGTTTCCGCCGGAAGCGTGAGCAGTGAGCACGAGAAGAAGCAAGTTGAAGTGCTGCGATTGATCCAGGCCTACCGTATGCGTGGCCACCAGGCAGCCCAGCTTGACCCGCTGGGGCTGTGGCAGCGTCCTGCACCTGCAGACCTGTCGATCAATCATTACGGCTTGACCAATGCCGATCTTGATACGACCTTCCGTGCCGGCGACCTGTTCATCGGCAAAGAGGAGGCGAGCCTACGCGAAATTCACGAAGCGTTGCAGCAGACATATTGCCGCACCATCGGCGCTGAATTTACGCATATCACCGATTCCGAGCAGCGCCAGTGGTTCCAGCAGCGTCTGGAAAGCGTACGCGGCCGTCCAACGTACTCCGCTGACATCAAGAGCCACTTGCTTGAGCGCGTGACTGCCGGTGAAGGCCTGGAAAAATACCTGGGCACCAAATACCCGGGCACCAAGCGTTTCGGTCTGGAAGGCGGCGAGAGCCTGATTCCGATGCTTGACGAGCTGATCCAGCGTTCCGGTTCCTACGGCACCAAGGAAATCGTCATCGGCATGGCTCACCGTGGCCGTCTGAACGTGCTGGTCAATACCTTCGGCAAGAACCCGCGCGAGCTGTTCGACGAGTTCGAAGGCAAGAAGAAGGTCGAGCTGGGTTCCGGTGACGTTAAATACCACCAGGGCTTCTCGTCCAACGTAATGACCACCGGTGGTGAAGTTCACCTGGCCATGGCCTTCAACCCGTCCCACCTGGAAATTGTTTCTCCAGTGGTCGAAGGTTCGGTCCGTGCCCGTCAGGATCGTCGCAACGACCCTACCGGCGAGAAGGTTCTGCCGATCTCCATCCACGGTGACGCTGCAATTGCAGGTCAGGGCGTGGTCATGGAAACCTTCCAGATGTCGCAGACCCGCGGTTTCAAGACCGGCGGTACCGTGCACATCGTGATCAACAACCAGGTTGGTTTCACCATCAGCAACCCGCTGGACTCGCGCTCCACCGAGTACGCCACCGACGTTGCGAAAATGATTCAGGCGCCGATCCTCCATGTGAATGGTGATGATCCGGAAGCTGTATTGTTCGTGACCCAGCTGGCCATCGATTACCGCATGCAGTTCAAGCGCGACGTGGTGATCGACATGTTCTGCTACCGTCGTCGCGGCCACAACGAGGCCGACGAGCCAAGCGGCACCCAGCCGATGATGTATCAGCAGATCACCAAGCAGCGCACCACCCGTGAGCTGTACGCTGATCGTCTGACCCAGAGCGGTGTGCTGGACGCAGAGCGTGTTCAGGCGAAGGTCGACGAATACCGCAACGCGCTGGACAACGGTCTGCACGTAGTGAAGAGCCTGGTCAAAGAGCCGAACAAAGAGTTGTTCGTGGACTGGCGCCCGTACCTGGGTCACGCCTGGACTGCGCGTCATGACACTCGCTTCGACCTGAAAACCCTGCAGGAACTGTCCGCCAAGCTGCTGGAAATTCCGGAAGGCTTCGTGGTTCAGCGCCAGGTTGCGAAGATCTACGAAGACCGTCAGAAGATGCAAGCCGGCGGCCTGCCGATCAACTGGGGTTACGCCGAAACCATGGCGTACGCGACCCTGGCGTTCGAAGGTCACCCGATTCGCATGACCGGTCAGGACATCGGCCGCGGTACGTTCTCGCACCGTCACGCTGTTCTGCACAACCAGAAAGATGCCGGCACCTATATCCCGCTGAAACACTTGTACGAAGGTCAGCCACGCTTCGACCTGTACGACTCGTTCCTGTCGGAAGAAGCGGTACTGGCATTCGAATACGGCTACTCGACCACCACGCCGAACGCGCTGGTGATCTGGGAAGCCCAGTTCGGTGACTTCGCCAACGGTGCGCAGGTTGTTATCGACCAGTTCATCACCAGCGGCGAGCACAAGTGGGGCCGTCTCTGTGGTCTGACCATGCTGTTGCCACACGGCTACGAAGGTCAGGGTCCGGAGCACTCCTCTGCACGTCTTGAGCGTTACCTGCAGCTGTGCGCCGAGCACAACATTCAGGTGTGCATGCCGACCACCCCGGCTCAGATCTACCACTTGCTGCGCCGTCAGGTGATTCGCCCGCTGCGCAAGCCACTGGTCGTCCTGACGCCGAAGTCGCTGCTGCGTCACAAGCTGGCCATCTCGACTCTGGAAGATCTGGCCGAAGGTTCGTTCCAGACCGTGATCCCGGAAATCGATGCCCTGGACCCGAAAAAGGTCGAGCGCATTGTTCTGTGTAGCGGCAAGGTCTACTACGACCTGCTGGAAAAACGTCGTGCCGAAGGCCGTGACGATATCGCCATCGTGCGTATCGAGCAGCTGTACCCATTCCCTGAGGACGACTTGAAAGAAGTCCTGGCTCCTTACACCAACGCCAAGCATGCCGTTTGGTGTCAGGAAGAGCCGATGAACCAGGGCGCCTGGTACTGCAGCCAGCACCACTTGCGTCGCAGCATCAGCAACCTCAACAAGTCTCTCGTACTTGAGTACGCGGGCCGTGAGGCTTCTGCTGCCCCAGCATGTGGTTACGCATCGATGCACGCCGAGCAGCAGGAAAAACTGCTGCAAGACGCGTTTACCGTTTAACGCCTTCGCGCACTTGAAACCGAATTTAAGGAACCACAGATAATGGCTATCGAGATCAAAGCCCCCACTTTCCCGGAATCGGTTGCCGATGGCACCGTTGCCACCTGGCACAAAAAACCGGGCGACGCCGTCAAACGTGACGAACTGATCGTCGACATCGAAACCGACAAAGTCGTACTGGAAGTTCTGGCCACCGCTGACGGCGTGCTGGGCGCTATCGTCAAGAACGAAGGCGACACCGTTCTGTCCGACGAAGTCCTGGGCTCCATCGTTGAAGGCGGCGCTGCTGCCGCTGCTCCAGCCGCTGCCGCTCCGGCCGCTGCCCAGGCTGCTGCTCCAGCTGCCGAAGGCGAAGACGATCCGGTCGCTGCTCCAGCCGCTCGCAAGCTGGCTGAAGAGAACGGCATCAACATCGCTTCCGTTGCCGGTACTGGCAAAGGCGGTCGTGTGACCAAGGAAGACGTGGTTGCAGCCGTTGCTGCCAAGAAAGCCGCTCCAGCCGCCGCGCCTGCCAAGGCTGCGGCACCTGCCGCTGCTGCTCCGGTGTTCGCTGCCGGTGACCGCGTTGAAAAACGCGTTCCGATGACCCGTCTGCGTGCCAAGGTTGCCGAGCGTCTGGTTGAAGCTCAATCGAACATGGCGATGCTGACCACTTTCAACGAAGTCGACATGACCGAAGTCATGGCCCTGCGTTCGAAGTACAAGGATCTGTTCGAGAAGTCCCACAACGGCGTGCGCCTGGGCTTCATGTCGTTCTTCGTGAAAGCGGCCACCGAAGCGCTGAAACGCTTCCCGGCAGTTAACGCATCGATCGACGGTGCCGACATCGTTTACCACGGCTACGCTGACGTCGGTGTTGCTGTTTCCAGCGATCGCGGCCTGGTTGTGCCGGTTCTGCGTAACGCCGAACTGATGAGCCTGGCTGAAATCGAAGGCGGCATCGCCACTTTCGGCAAGAAAGCCCGTGACGGCAAACTGTCGATGGAAGAGATGACCGGTGGTACGTTCACCATCACCAACGGTGGTACCTTCGGTTCGATGATGTCGACTCCGATCGTCAACCCGCCGCAAGCAGCTATTCTGGGCATGCACAACATTCTGCAGCGTCCAATGGCGATCAACGGTCAGGTCGTTATCCGTCCGATGATGTACCTGGCTCTGTCCTACGATCACCGTCTGATCGATGGCAAAGAAGCTGTGACCTTCCTGGTGACCATCAAGAACCTGCTGGAAGACCCGGCTCGTTTGCTGCTGGATATCTGATAGAAGCAGTCGCGAGCTGCAAGTTTCAAGCTGCCGGTAAAGGCAGTTTGGCTTGCAGCTCGCGGCTTCAAGCTTTTCGCTAAAGAGGATTTTTTGAATGTCGCAGAAATTTGACGTAGTAGTGATCGGTGCGGGCCCTGGCGGCTACGTGGCTGCCATCAAGGCCGCTCAGCTGGGCCTCAGCACTGCCTGCATCGAGAAGTACACCGACAAGGAAGGCAAACTGGCCCTCGGCGGTACTTGCCTGAACGTCGGCTGCATTCCATCCAAGGCGCTGCTGGACAGCTCCTGGAAGTTCCACGAAGCGCAAGACGGTTTCGCGATCCACGGCATCAATCACGCTGGCGTGACCATGGACGTGCCAGCGATGGTCGGCCGCAAGGCCAACATCGTCAAAGGCCTGACCTCCGGCGTTGCGACCCTGTTCAAAGCCAACGGTGTGACCTCCATCCAGGGTCACGGCAAGCTGCTGGCCGGCAAGAAAGTCGAAGTCACCAAGCCTGACGGTTCGGTTGAAGTCATCGAAGCCGAAAACGTGATCCTGGCTCCTGGCTCGCGTCCGATCGACATTCCGCCGGCTCCGGTCGACCAGAATGTGATCGTCGATTCCACCGGTGCCCTGGAATTCCAATCCGTACCCAAGCGTCTGGGCGTGATCGGCGCTGGCGTGATCGGTCTGGAGCTGGGTTCGGTCTGGTCGCGTCTGGGCGCGCAAGTGACTGTCCTTGAAGCACTGGACACTTTCCTTATGGCAGCGGATACCGCTGTTTCCAAGGAAGCGCTGAAAACCCTGACCAAACAAGGTCTGGACATCAAGCTGGGCGCGCGCGTTACCGGTTCCAAAGTGAACGGCGACGAAGTCGTTGTGAACTACACCGATGCCAACGGCGAACAGAACATCACGTTCGACAAGCTGATCGTAGCCGTTGGTCGCCGTCCAGTGACCACTGATCTGCTGGCCGCCGACTGCGGCGTGACCCTCGACGAGCGCGGTTTCGTGCACGTTGATGATCACTGCGCGACCACCGTACCGGGCGTCTACGCCATCGGCGACGTGGTTCGTGGCATGATGCTGGCTCACAAGGCCTCGGAAGAGGGCATCATGGTTGTCGAGCGCATCAAGGGCCACAAAGCCCAGATGAACTATGACCTGATCCCTTCGGTTATTTATACTCACCCGGAAATTGCATGGGTGGGTAAAACCGAGCAGGCCTTGAAAGCTGAAGGCGTTGAAGTTAACGTCGGCACCTTCCCGTTCGCAGCCTCTGGCCGTGCCATGGCTGCCAACGATACCGGTGGTTTCGTCAAGGTCATCGCAGATGCCAAGACCGACCGCGTATTGGGCGTCCACGTGATTGGCCCGAGTGCTGCAGAACTGGTTCAACAGGGCGCAATCGGTATGGAATTCGGCACCAGCGCTGAAGACCTGGGCATGATGGTTTTCTCCCATCCGACCCTGTCTGAAGCCTTGCACGAAGCAGCTCTGGCAGTGAATGGCGGCGCCATCCACATCGCCAACCGCAAGAAGCGTTGAAGGCAATTTGAAAACGTAGCGAGCGAAGGAAAGACAAGGCAAAAACAGGTGAGGAAGCGGAGTTGACGTCAGTCAATGAGCATTCCGAGCCTGTTTTTAACGCAGTATTTCCTAGCGCAGCAGTTTTCAAATGTCTGAAAAGACAATAAGAAACCACGGCGGTTGCGGCCCGTCGTGAGCCTTGCATGCAAGACTCACCGCGGAATGTCCGCCGGACGCAGTCTTGCGTAGCTCAGCTACGCAAGCAGCAGTCACAGGTGGTGCGGCACTTCAATAAGTGCAGCACCGAATGCGCAGTACCTAACGAAGACGGTAATAAGCATGAATCTTCACGAGTATCAGGGTAAGCAGCTGTTCGCTGAGTACGGCCTGCCAGTATCCACCGGTTACGCGGTAGACACCCCGGAAGCAGCAGCAGAAGCTTGCGATAAAATCGGCGGCAGCGAGTGGGTTGTCAAAGCCCAGGTTCACGCCGGTGGTCGCGGTAAAGCGGGCGGCGTCAAGCTGGTTCGCAACAAAGAAGACGCCAAAGCCTTCGCACAGCAGTGGCTGGGCAAGCGTCTGGTGACCTACCAGACTGACGCCAATGGTCAGCCAGTCACCAAGATCCTGGTTGAATCGTGCACTGATATCGCTAAAGAGCTGTACCTGGGCGCTGTCGTTGACCGTTCGAGCCGTCGCATCGTGTTCATGGCTTCCACCGAAGGTGGCGTGGACATCGAGAAAATCGCTCACGACACTCCAGAAAAAATTCTGAAAGCCACTATCGATCCACTGGTTGGCGCTCAGCCGTTCCAGGGTCGCGAGCTGGCATTCCAGTTGGGTCTGGAAGGCAAGCAAGTTGCCCAGTTCGCCAAGATCTTCGTAGGTCTGGCCAAACTGTTCCAGGATCACGATCTGGCCCTGCTGGAAGTGAACCCGCTGGTGATCAAGGCTGACGGCGATCTGCACTGCCTGGACGCCAAGATCAACATCGACGCCAACGCCATGTACCGTCAGCCTAAGCTGAAGACTTTCCACGATCCGTCGCAAGACGATCCGCGCGAAGCGCACGCTGCCAAGTTCGAACTGAACTACGTAGCACTGGAAGGCAACATCGGTTGCATGGTCAACGGTGCCGGCCTGGCCATGGGTACCATGGACATCGTCAACCTGCACGGCGGCAAGCCAGCCAACTTCCTCGACGTAGGTGGTGGTGCTACCAAAGAGCGCGTGACCGAAGCATTCAAGATCATCCTGTCCGACACCAACGTCGCTGCAGTACTGGTTAACATCTTCGGCGGCATCGTTCGTTGCGACATGATTGCCGAAGGCATCATCGGTGCAGTGAAAGAAGTCGGCGTGAAAATCCCGGTTGTTGTTCGCCTTGAAGGCAACAACGCTGAGCTGGGCGCTAAAGTACTGGCAGAAAGCGGTTTGAACATCATCGCTGCTACCAGCCTGACCGACGCTGCTCAACAAGTTGTCAAAGCTGCGGAGGGCAAATAATGAGCGTCCTGATCAATAAAGACACCAAAGTTATCTGCCAGGGTATTACCGGTTCGCAAGGTAGTTTCCACACCCAGCAAGCCATCGAGTACGGCACCAAGATGGTTGGTGGTGTAACTCCTGGCAAAGGCGGCACCGAGCACCTGGGTCTGCCAGTGTTCAACACCGTGAAAGACGCTGTAGCAGCCACTGGCGCCACCGCCAGCGTGATCTACGTTCCGGCTCCTTTCTGCAAGGACTCGATCCTGGAAGCTGCTTTCGGCGGTATCAAGCTGATCGTGTGCATCACCGAAGGCATTCCTACCCTGGACATGCTGGACGCTAAAGTTAAGTGCGACGAACTGGGTGTTACCCTGATCGGCCCTAACTGCCCAGGCGTGATCACTCCAGGCGAATGCAAGATCGGCATCATGCCTGGTCACATTCACTTGCCAGGCAAGGTCGGTATCGTTTCCCGTTCCGGCACCCTGACCTACGAAGCTGTGAAGCAAACGACTGACGCCGGTTTCGGCCAGTCGACTTGCGTCGGCATCGGTGGTGACCCGATCCCGGGTTCGAACTTCATCGACATCCTGAAGCTGTTCCAGGAAGACCCGAAGACCGAAGCGATCGTGATGATCGGTGAGATCGGCGGTTCGGCTGAAGAAGAAGCGGCTGCCTACATCAAGGCACACGTGACCAAGCCGGTTGTTTCCTACATCGCTGGTGTGACTGCTCCTCCGGGCAAGCGCATGGGCCATGCTGGCGCAATCATCTCTGGCGGCAAAGGCACTGCAGACGAGAAATTCGCTGCTCTGCAAGACGCAGGCGTTAAAACCGTGCGTTCGCTGGCAGACATCGGCAAGGCCCTGGCCGAGCTGACTGGTTGGGCAGTCAAGTAAGCTTCGCGCTTAGCTGACGCTTTACCAAACAAAGGCCACCTTCGGGTGGCCTTTGTCGTTTCTGGTTCTTTTGAAACGCTTGAGGCTGTTTTGTGGCGAGGGAGCTCATGAAATTTAGATACGTAAACACGACAAGGTAGTGTCGCGTATCGGATAGTTCGCCCCTTAACAGTGCGCTTGACGCTCAAATTCGTTAGGATACGCGCCATTTTTGCGTCTGCGGCCCACAAGGCAGCGACGCGCTAAACGGGTCAGTCTCATACAGACCGACAGCATTTCCCTCACCCATAGGGAAATCCCTCTCTAAATTCCGATTCAGTAGTGTGGTATTTCCTTAATGAAAGTGTTGAAAGGCCAGGACATCCTGGCACTTGGTTTTATGACGTTTGCCCTGTTTGTCGGGGCTGGCAACATCATCTTCCCGCCTATCGTCGGTTTGCAGTCCGGGCCTAATGTCTGGATGGCGGCGCTGGGTTTCCTGATCACCGCCGTTGGTCTGCCGGTGATCACCGTTGTCGCACTGGCCAAGGTTGGTGGTGCAATGGATACATTGAGCAGTCCGATCGGTAAAGTCGCTGGTGGACTGTTGGCGGCTGCGTGCTATCTGGCCGTTGGTCCGCTGTTCGCGACGCCACGTACCGCGACCGTATCGTTCGAAGTGGGCCTGGCGCCTTTGACCGGCGAAAGCCCTCTGGCGCTTTTCCTGTATAGCTCGGTCTACTTCCTGCTGGTGTTCTTCATTTCCCTGTACCCGGGCCGCTTGCTGGACACGGTTGGACGCTTCCTCGCACCGTTGAAGATCTTTGCCCTGGCTGTGCTGGGCATCGCAGCATTCAGCCTTCCCGCCGGAGACATCGGCCATGCAACACCTGAATACGTTGCAGCGCCATTCTCCCAAGGTTTCATCAATGGTTACCTGACCATGGATACCCTGGGCGCCCTGGTGTTCGGCATCGTTATCGTCAACGCTATCCGCTCCCGCGGTGTCGAGTCGCCAGCGCTGATCACCCGATATGCGATCATCGCCGGCTTGATTGCCGGCGTGGGCCTGGCACTGGTTTATGTCAGCCTGTTCCGCCTGGGTTCGGGCAGCCATGAAGTGGCGGCTGGTGCGACTAACGGTGCGGCGGTACTGCATGCCTACGTACAACACACCTTTGGCTCCCTCGGCAGCGGTTTCCTGGCGGTACTGATTTCTCTGGCGTGCCTGGTGACCGCGGTTGGCCTGACCTGCGCCTGCGCCGAATATTTCAGTCGTGTACTGCCACTGTCCTACAAGACGCTGGTGATCCTCCTGGCTGCGTTTTCCCTGTTGGTGTCCAATCTGGGCCTCACCAAGCTGATTGCGTTCTCCATCCCGGTACTCACCGCGATTTACCCGCCATGCATCGCCTTGGTCGCACTGAGCTTCTGCAAGGACTTCTGGCATGAGCAAGGCCGCATCGTCGGCCCGGTGATGCTGGTGTCGTTCATCTTCGGTCTGATCGACGCCCTCAAGGGCGCGGGTCTTGCGGACTGGATGCCTGCCCAATTGGCTCACCTGCCGCTGAGCGAACAAGGTCTGGCGTGGCTGGTGCCATCGTTCATGACTCTGGTGGTTGCTGTGGTCTGCGACCGCCTGCTGGGCAAGCGCGCCGAAGCGCTGGCTTAAGCTTCGTGGGTCCGCCACAAGCGGGCCGGCGAGCAGAAACGGAAATGCCCCGTATCAATCGATACGGGGCATTTTTTATGGGCATCAGGCAGTGTCTTTTCCCCTGAACCAACGTCGAAGCATTGCAGAACCCCTGTGTGAGCGAGCTTGCTCGCGATTGTGGCCGGCCAGGCACAAGAATTTTGAATGTAATTCCGCCATCGCGAGCAAGTTCGCTTCCACAGGTTTTCGATCACCCGTTACTACATCACAAGGACCTGCATGTCGTTCATCCACGCCAACCTGATCCATATCCTCGCTGCGCTTTGGTTCGTTATCTGCTGGGGTGGCTACACCCGTTACGCGACATGGAAGGGCCGCGACACCGCGTGCCTGGCCAGCGTGCTGCACCTGTATCGTGAAGACTGGATGCGTCGCATGTTGCTGCGTGACAACCGCATCGCCGATGCCAGCGTGATTGGAAACCTGGAGCGCAATGCATCGTTCTTCGCCTCCAGCACGCTGATTATCCTGGCCGGTATTCTCACGGTGCTCGGCGCGTCGGAAAGAGCGGTGTCGCTGCTGGCGGATATCCCGATGGTGCAACAGGCTTCCCAGGGGATGTCGGAAATCAAGTTGCTGTGCCTGGCGCTGGTGTTCGTCTACGCGTTCTTCACGTTTAGCTGGTGCATGCGCCAGTACAACTTCGCGGCCGTTCTGGTGGGTTCAGCACCCATGGTTGGCGAACGCCATGTGTCCGAGCAGGAGCGAAAAGCCTTCGCGTCCCGGGCAGCCCGGGTTATTTCCATGGCGGCCAACCAGTTCAACTTTGGTCTGCGTTCCTATTACTTCGGCATGACCATGCTGGCGTGGTTCGTCAGTCCCTGGTTGTTCATGTTGATGAGTGCCGGTGTCGTGTTTGTTTTGTATCGCCGCGAATTTCACTCCGACGTTCTCGACGTGATGGTCTATACCCCTACAGAGGCACCATTGCCTGAGGTGAACAAAGAGGCGGCTTGATGAGTATTCCGTTCTGGTGTGTGTTTATCAGTGCGTTGCTGATTTACGTGGCGCGTATGCCCGTGACCAAAGCCATGAAAGAGCAGGGCGGTTACAACAACCACCTGCCGCGCCAGCAGCAGGCGCAACTTACGGGCTTGGGTGCCCGCGCAGTGGCCGCGCACCAGAACAGTTTCGAAGCGTTCATATTGTTTGCCGTGGGTGTGTTGATGGCGCATACCACGCAGACGGCGGGCTGGCTCATTGACTGGTTGGCGATCATCTTCGTGATCGCGCGAATTATCTACTTGCTGTGCTACTGGAAGGACCTGACATGGCAGCGCAGTCTGGTTTGGCTGGTGGGTTTAATCTGTTCGTTGTTGTTGATGATTAGTCCGACTTTTAGAACAGTTTTACTCTTGAACTAAGGTGGAAAACAAAACTGCAGGCGAAAGAAAACCCGCGCTTGGCGGGTTTTCTTTTATCACGCTAAAAACTGTTTCAGTTTTTAGGCGCGGCTTCTTTTGCCGCTGCTTCGTTCGATTCAGCCTGAGCTTTGGCAGCTTCAGCGTTTTCTTTCGCAGCGTCGTTCACCTTATCCTGAGCTTTGTTCATGTCTTGCTGAGCTTGCTCAGCATGTTTGTTGGCATCTTGAGCTTTGTCCTCGGATTTTTTATCGCAGGCAGCGAGACCGAGGGAAGCGGTCAACATCAAGGCAATAGCTAAAGTCTTACGCATGGGGTGTTTCTCCTTATGGAAAATATCTACTGGTCTTTCGAGCACAGCCACCAAGGTTAAGTTCCTCAAATCGTTCAGATATATAAGTTTGTTCTAATGCGGAACTTTTGCCGGGACCGTTACTTCACTGCACGAATTTTTAAATATGAGTTTCTATCAAATGGCCGAAAACCCCGTTTTTGAGCGCGCCACACGATTTCTGTCGGCACTGCGCCATTGCCAGGTCCTTGGGCTGCGTGTTCACAGCGCCAGCAGCGAAGGGCTCACGGTGGTGCTGCCCTATAGCCCGCAAATCGTCGGAAATCCGCAAACCGGCGTCATCCATGGCGGTGCGCTGACCACGCTGATGGACACCGCCTGCGGCATGTCCACCCTCTGTGTGCTGCCGGAGTTCGAGGTCTGCCCGACCCTCGACCTGCGCATCGACTACATGCACGCCGCCGAGCCGAATAAAGACGTCTTCGGTTTCGCCCAGTGCTACCGCGTGACCACCGATGTGATCTTTGCTCGTGGCTTCGCCTACCAGGACGATCCCGAGCAACCCATTGCCCACGTGGTGGGCACCTTCATGCGGATGGGCAAGGGCATCAAGGGCGCAAAAGGCTTGGGTGGCGCGATCGCCGGAGGTGCGAAATGACTGACTCATTCAAGCAGCAGCTGCAACAGGCTCATGAGCGGGGCGACTATGGCGTATTGCTGCAGCGGATTCCCTACGCCGCGCTGATCGGCGTCGAATGCTCACGGGTGGGGGATGAACTGCTATTTCGTCTGCCGGCCAACAAGGACAACATTGGTAACCCTTTATTGCCGGCTATTCATGGCGGTGTCATTGCCGGTTTCATGGAGCTGGCCGCCGCGTTGCACCTGCTGGTGTCCACCGGCTCGCCAGGCGTACCGAAGATTATCGACTTCTCCCTCGACTATCTGCGTGCCGGGCAGTTTCGCGATACCTGGGCCCGATGCCAGGTGTGTCGCCAGGGACGCCGCGTCGCCAACGTGGCGATTACAGCCTGGCAAAGCACGGAAGCGGAACCCATCGCCACGGCCCGGGCGCATTTCAAACTCGAGGAGCCCTTGAAATCCTGAACACAGCCCCCAACTCTGATGACATCCCGCCGCCGGCCTTCAAGGTCGCGGCTTAGCCATCTGATTGGAGTTTGATGACCATGAGTGTGGAAACTCAAAAGGAAACCCTGGGCTTCCAGACCGAGGTGAAGCAACTGCTGCACCTCATGATCCATTCGCTGTATTCCAACAAGGAAATTTTCCTTCGCGAACTGATCTCGAACGCCTCTGACGCTGTAGACAAATTACGTTTCGAAGCGCTGTCCAAGCCGGAACTGCTGGAAGGTGGCGCCGAGCTGAAAATCCGTGTGAGCTTCGACAAGGACGCCAAGACCGTCACCCTCGAAGACAACGGCATCGGTATGAGCCGTGAGGACGCGATCACGCACCTCGGCACCATCGCCAAATCAGGCACCGCCGATTTCATGAAGCACCTGACCGGTGACCAGAAGAAAGATTCGCACCTGATCGGTCAGTTCGGTGTCGGTTTTTACTCTGCATTCATCGTCGCCGACAAAGTTGACGTGTTCAGCCGTCGTGCCGGCAGCGCCGCCAGCGAAGGCGTGCACTGGTCGTCCAAGGGCGAAGGTGACTTCGAAGTTGCAACCATCGATAAAGCCGAGCGCGGTACCCGTATCGTCCTGCACCTGAAATCCGGTGAAGACGAGTTCGCCGATGGCTGGCGCTTGCGCAACATCATCAAGAAGTATTCCGACCACATCGCCTTGCCGATCGAGTTGCCGAAAGAAGTGGCGGCCGTCGAAGGCGAAGAGAAGCCGGCCGCCGAATGGGAAACCGTCAACCGCGCCAGCGCCCTGTGGACCCGTCCGCGTACCGAGGTCAAGGACGAGGAATACCAGGAGTTCTACAAGCACATCGCTCACGACTTCGAAAACCCGCTGAGCTGGAGCCACAACAAGGTTGAAGGCAAGCTGGAATACAGCTCGCTGCTGTACGTGCCGGCCCGTGCTCCGTTCGACCTGTACCAGCGTGAAGCGCCGAAAGGCTTGAAGCTTTACGTGCAGCGCGTGTTCGTCATGGATCAGGCGGAGTCGTTCCTGCCGCTGTACCTGCGTTTCATCAAGGGCGTGGTTGACTCCAACGATCTGTCGCTGAACGTGTCGCGGGAAATCCTGCAGAAAGACCCGATCATCGACTCCATGAAGTCGGCGCTGACCAAGCGCGTTCTGGACATGCTGGAAAAACTGGCGAAAAACGAGCCTGAGCAATACAAAGGTTTCTGGAAAAACTTCGGCCAGGTCATGAAAGAAGGCCCGGCGGAAGACTTCGCCAACAAAGAGAAAATCGCTGGCCTGCTGCGTTTCGCGTCGACCAACGGTGACGACGGCGAACAAGTGGTCGGTCTGGCCGATTACCTGGCGCGCGCCAAGGAAGGTCAGGACAAGATCTACTACCTGACTGGCGAAACCTACGCGCAAGTCAAAAACAGCCCGCACCTGGAAGTCTTCCGCAAGAAAGGCATCGAAGTGCTGCTGCTGACCGACCGTATCGACGAGTGGCTGATGAGCTACCTCAACGATTTCGACGGCAAGAGCTTTGTTGACGTGGCACGCGGTGACTTGGACCTGGGCAACCTAGACTCGGAAGAGGACAAGAAGGCCGCGGAAGAAGTCGCCAAGTCCAAAGAAGGTCTGGTTGAGCGTCTGAAAACCGCGCTGGGCGAATCCGTCGCCGAAGTTCGGGTTTCCCATCGCCTGACCGATTCCCCGGCGATTCTGGCCATCGGCGAGCAGGACCTGGGCCTGCAAATGCGTCAGATCCTGGAAGCCAGTGGGCAGAAGGTCCCGGATTCGAAGCCGATCTTCGAATTCAACCCGGCTCACCCGCTGATCGAGAAGCTCGATAAAGAGCAAAGCGACGAACGCTTCGGCGACCTGTCGCACATCCTCTTCGATCAGGCGGCCCTGGCGGCCGGCGACAGCTTGAAGGATCCGGCGGCCTATGTGCGTCGTCTGAACAAGCTATTGGTTGAGCTGTCGGCTTAACAGCGTTGTAGAAAAACCCGCTTCGGCGGGTTTTTTCATTCTGGTGTTTAAAAAATCAGGAGTCAGAAATGAGCCAAATCACTGTACGTTCCGTTGCCTATCAGATTGACGGTCAGCCCTACGAAAGCCGTGTGGCCTTTGATGCCGACCATAAGGGCCCGCGTCCGGGCTTGTTGATGGCACCGAACTGGATGGGCGTCAGCGCTGGCGCCGAGGAAATCGCCAAGTCGGTGGCGGCCAAGGGATACGTGGTCCTGATCGCTGATCTCTACGGCCAATCGGTTCGTCCACAAAATAACGATGAAGCGGGCGCGGCGATGATGCCGTTGAAGAATGACCGCCCATTACTGCGTAAGCGCATGAAAGTGGCGTTCGAGCAGCTGCAAAGCCAGGGCGAAGTGGCCGTCGATACCTCGAAACTGGCCACGTTCGGTTTCTGCTTTGGTGGTTGCTGTGCGCTGGAGTTGGCCCGGACCGGTGCGCCGGTGAAAGCGGCAGTCTCGTTCCACGGCACGCTGGATACACCGGACGTCAACGATGCGAAAAACATCAAGGGTAAGGTGTTGGTCCTGCACGGCGCTTCCGATCCATTGGTTCCGAAAGAGCAACTGCCGGCTTTTGAAGAGGAAATGAATGCCGCTGGCGTGGATTGGCAACTGCTGAGCTACGGCGGAGCGTTCCATTCGTTCACCGATCCGCATGCGAATGTGCCTGGCATGATGATGTACGACGCCAAGGTCGCTGCTCGGGCATTTACCTCGATGCATAACTTGCTGGATGAAGTGTTCAAGGGCTGATGTTGTCCGGCACTGGCTAATGCAGTGCCCGCGCCGGCCTCTTCGCGGGCAAGCCCGCTCCCACAGGGACAGATGGCGTTCGCATCATTTGTGACTCACCTCGAACCCTGTGGGAGCTGGCTTGCCAGCGAAGGCGACCTGCCAAGCGACACAAAACTAAGGCAATTCGATCCGCTCGCTTTCCCCCGGTACGGTTGGCCAATCCCCGGCCGCCCAGCGTCGGCGCGCTTCATCGATAGCCGCCGGATCGCTCGTCACAAAATTCCAGTTGATTCGTCGCGGACCATCCAGCGGTGCGCCACCGAATACAACGGCATGACTGTCGCTGTCAGCGAACAAAGTCATCTCCTCTCCGCCCGGTAGCACCACTAATGTGTGTGGCTCTACAGGTTCGCCGTCCAGTTGTACCTCGCCGCTCAAGACATACAGCGCGCGCTCTTCATGTTCGGTTGGAATCAGCAACGTCGTCGCCGTTTGCAGGGTCAACTCCGCATAGAGCGTCGGAGAAAGTACGGGAACCGGCGATTCCAGGCAGAAGCCCGTCCCGGCAATCATGCGGATTTTCACCCCCAGGTTCTCGCTGACCGGCAGTGTGGCGGCGGGGTGATGGCTGTAATGTCCCGGGCCTTGCTCATGATCCTTGGGCGAGGCCAGCCAGATTTGCAGGCCGTGCATCGTAAATCCGTTTTCCTTGAGCGCCTCTGGCGTGCGCTCGACATGGGCAATGGCGCTGCCAGCGGTCATCCAGCTGACATCACCGGTATCCACGACCTGATCGGAACCGAGGCTGTCCTTGTGCTGGATCTGCCCCTGGAACAGGTAGGTGAGGGTGGAGAGGCCGATGTGTGGATGTTGGCGGATGTTCATGCCTTTGCCCGGTGGGTAGCGGGTTTCCAGCATGTGGTCGAAAAATACGAAGGGTCCGACGCTGCGGCATTTGGCGGTCGGCAGTGGGCGAAGAATCGGCTGGCCCTCGACATCTTCGACGCGGGGGCGGATCACGAGCGGAGTGTTCATTGTGCATTCCAGACTGAGCGGGTGATGCATTCGAGCATAACCCGCTTGCGCAGCCCTTGCCGCTATTGGCTGAAAGCGCCTTCGGACAAATGGGTTTCGATGCTGACGTCGCTGGTGGTCATCAATTTGTGGATCGGGCAACGATCCGCCACGCGATGCAGTTCTTCGCGCTGGGCATCGGTCAGCACGCCCTTGAGGGTCAGTTTGACGTGCAGCGCGTACTTGCCTTTCTGCTCCTGGCTGTTGTCGCGCTTGACCTCGACGCCGACACCGGTGAGCGGGATGTCTTTTTTCTTCGCGTACATTTTCAGTGTCAGGGCCTTGCAGGCACCGAGGGCGGCGTCGAAGTAGTCGTGTGGCTCCGGCGCCGAACCCTCGCCACCGGCTGTGGTGGGCGCATCGGCAAAGAGTTCATGGTCGTCGATCTGGACGCTGTGACGCAAACCTTCGGCGGAAACGGTGTTGACGGTGACAGTCATGGGAAACCTCGCAAGCGACAGGAAAAGTCATTCGATCAAAAAAGACCTTGAAGGTATAGAGCATGCGCGCGGCGACGCGTTCCGGTTTTTTGTTCCGGCATGAAAAAGCCCCGCGATTGCGGGGCTCTTTGTCTTGATCCGGCTCAGCTGCCTTTGACGGTCTTGCCGTTGACCTTGCCGTCCAGGAGCATGATGTTGTACTCCTTGCCGTCGGTTTCGACCTGTTGCAGACGGACCAGCAGGTAATCCCAGTCCTTGGCGAACCACAGCACGGTGGTGCGCTTGCTTTGAGTCGGGTCACGCACGCGCTCGACCTTGATCGCATCGATCTGGCCAGCCTTGGTGTCGACTTTTTCCGAGCCCAGCACGCGGAAGTCATAGGTATCGACTTCGCCATCATCGACAACCTGATAGCTCATGCTCTTTTTGCCGGCGGCCACGTCATGCTGCAGCGCCAGTTGATAGGTGGATTTGTCGACCATGCCGCGATTGAGCGGAATATTGACCGCGTCGCCCCGATCGGTTCCGGTGACCTTCTTGGCCGTCCAGTCGAAGTCCAGATCAGCTTTCTTGGCCTTGCCCAGACCGCCGCGTGCGAAGTGGTAGGACTGCGGCAGCAGAGTGTCTTTGTCGACGGTCAGCGTGCTTTCTTCGGACAGGCTGGCGATCATCATCGAAGCCTTGAAGCTGAGTTTCCAGACGCCATTGGCTTCCTTGGTCAGGCTGCGTTCGGCGGTGCCGCTCATGGGCAACTGCTTCCAGTCGGCGGTGTAGCTGGCGGAGAAAGGTTGAAGGTCTGCAGCCTGCGCGAAGGGCAAGGCGAGCAGAGCGCAAGCGAAGAGCAGGGCACGACGCATAAAATCTCCTAGGTTCGAATCAAGTGGCCGCTGGCCGCGAGTAACTGTCCATCCAGTAAAGCACCATGCTCGCCGAGCGATAACCGGCCTTCTGCAAACCAGCGGACGGCCATCGGGTAAATCAGGTGTTCCTGAACGTGGACCCGCTGCGCCAGACTCTGCGGCGAGTCGTGCAACTCTACCGGTATTACAGCCTGTACGACCAGTGGTCCGCCATCGAGTTCCTCGGTGACGAAGTGCACGGAGCAACCGTGTTCGGTGTCCCCGGCTTCCAGCGCTCGCTGATGAGTGTGTAACCCTTTGTATTTGGGCAGCAGCGAAGGATGGATATTGAGCAGGCGGCCCTGATAGTGGCGAACGAAGTCAGCGCTGAGGATGCGCATGAAACCGGCCAGGACCACGAGTTTGGGATTGAAAGCGTCGATCAGTTCAATCAGAGCGGCATCGAAGGCCTCGCGGCCGTCGAAAGCCTTGTGATCCAGGAAGCGGGTGTCGATGCCCGCATCCCTGGCGCGTTGCAGGCCGTAGGCGTCGGCGCGGTTGGAGATCACCGCAGCGATGCGGACCGGGCTGTCGCCGGTCCGCGTGCTGTCGATCAAGGCCTGCAAGTTACTGCCGGTGCCGGACAGCAGCACCACCACATCACAGGTCTTAGGCATCAGTGAGCCTTGAGGTTCTTCAGTTCAACCTGGGCCGCGCCTTCGGCAGCGGTGGAGATCTGACCGATGACCCAAGGTTGCTCGCCAGCTTCGCGCAGGACCTTCAGGGCAGCGTCCACGTGCTCTTGCGCCACGCAGATGACCATGCCTACGCCGCAGTTCAGGACGCGGTGCATTTCGTTCTCGTCGACGTTGCCTTTCTCTTGCAGCCAGTCGAACACCGCAGGGCGGGTCCAGCTTGCCACGTCAACCACTGCTTGGGCGCCTTTTGGCAGCACGCGTGGAATGTTGTCCAGCAGGCCGCCACCGGTGATGTGGGCCATGGCTTTGACGGCACCGGTTTCCTTGATCAGCTTGAGCAGCGGCTTGACGTAGATACGGGTCGGGGCCATCAGCAGGTCGGTCAGCGGCTTGCCGTCGAGCTGGGTGTTTTCGATGTCGGCACCGGACACTTCGATGATCTTGCGGATCAGCGAATAACCGTTGGAGTGCGGGCCGGACGACGGCAGGGCGAGCAGGGCATCGCCCGCTGCGACTTTGGAGCCGTCGATGATTTCGGATTTCTCCACGACGCCGACGCAGAAACCGGCCAGGTCATAGTCTTCGCCTTCGTACATGCCAGGCATTTCAGCGGTTTCGCCGCCAACCAGGGAGCAGCCGGACAGTTCGCAGCCAGCACCGATGCCGGTCACGACCTGGGCCGCGGTGTCGACGTTCAGTTTGCCGGTGGCGTAGTAGTCGAGGAAGAACAGCGGTTCGGCGCCGCAGACCACCAGGTCATTGACGCACATGGCAACCAGGTCGATGCCGATGCTGTCGTGTTTGTTCAGGTTCAGCGCCAGGCGCAGTTTGGTGCCGACGCCGTCGGTACCGGAAACCAGCACAGGCTGTCTGTAGCCGGCCGGGATTTCGCAGAGGGCGCCAAAACCGCCCAGGCCGCCCATGACTTCCGGGCGCGCAGTGCGCTTGGCGACGCTCTTGATGCGTTCGACCAATGCTTCACCGGCGTCGATGTCTACACCGGCGTCCTTGTAGCTCAGGGAGGGTTGCTTGCTCATGATCCAGGCCTTTAGGGGGGATTCAGGGGTAACGACCGGGTCCAGCGGGGCCGCCGAAATCGACGAGGGCGATTGCCTCACGCGATATTCGAAGGTGCCCGGCTGTTGCCGGTCTGCGAAGGCGCGCGATTTTATCAGGCTTGAAGGGCAGCGGCCATCCTCAGGCCGACGGCAGGGGCATATCCGCCTAAAAAAACCGTATTTGTTCCGTTTGGTGGCATCCTTCACGCCTGCTCAAGGTACCGCCATTAAGCGTCTATCGTTATGACAGTGCGAAAACTTACTCGGGACGTGTGAATATTTTGCGCCGGGCGATGGTCACAGCCTTGCTCGATCGTCTTCATGCGGTCTGTTCCAGCCGCTCTTGTCGCCAGGAATCTTCCATGCGTTTTTCTAAATTCTTGTTTGTGGGCTGTTTATCCCTGACCAGTCTGGTCACTCATGCCGAAACCGTCAAAGGCCTCTATCAAGTACGCGAGCCCGTCAGCAGCCAGACGCAGGAGGAGCGTGATCAAGCGACTCAGCGCGCGCTGGACACCCTGGTATTGCGCCTGACCGGTGACCCCAAGGCAGCGCAGAGTCCGGGGTTGGCGGCGATTCGCAAAGATCCGCAGCAAATCATCAGTCAGTACGGCTTTGACGCAGGGCCGCCGGAAGTGTTGAAGGTCGATTTCGACCCGACAACCACCGAGCAGGCGTTACGTCGCGCCGGGTTGGCCATGTGGGGCGCCAATCGGCCGTCGATCCTCGGCTGGTGGTTGAATGACTCCACGGAGGGGTCAAGCCTGGTGGGCGATGGCCAGGCCAGTGCGACGCCGTTGCGCCGGGCAGCGCAGCACCGTGGTTTGCCGTTGCGCCTGCCGCTTGCGGACCTGAATGAGCAAGTCGTCGCCACGGCGCCGAATCTGGAAAGTTCCGATCCGGCTGCGTTGCGCGCCGCCTCGGAACGTTACAACGCCGACGCCGTGCTGGCGGTGCATGCCCGCGAAGAGGGCGGTCAATGGCAGGCCAAATGGCATTTATGGCTGGGTGACCAAAAAGAAGCCGGCAGTGTGCAGGGGGCCGATCAGGCTGCCGTGGCGGATGCAGTGATGCTCGCGGTCAATGAGCGTCTGGCGCCGCGATTCGTCGCCAGGCCGGGGGCTTCGACGCAGCAGTTGCTGGAAGTGCAAGGCATGAACCTTGAGCGCTACGCGACGCTCGGACGTTTACTGGAACCCTTTGGCGGGCGTCCGCAAAGTGTCGACGGTGACCGGATTCTGTATCGGGTCAATGGCAGTACCGATCAATTGCGGGCGCAGTTGTCACTGGCGAAGTTGCAGGAGGTGGCGGCGGCGCCAACCCCGGCACTCCCTGTCCAGCCCGTAGCGGACGGTTCGACCCCGGCTGTAGCGCCCGCTCCGGTTGCGACGCCGCAATTGCATTTCCGCTGGTAGATTATCTTTCTTTATATAGAAGCAATGGAGTGGTTCATGGTCGATACGCGGCGTTGGTTCTGGTTGGGTGGAGTAGTCCTGCTCTGCGCGTTTGTCTGGCTGTTGCATCCGATCCTTACGCCGTTCCTGGTGGCGTTGCTGCTGGCCTATCTGTTTGATCCATTGGTGGATCGGCTGGAAAAGGCCGGGTTGTCCCGGACCTTGGGTGTGGTCGCGGTGTTCGCGCTCTTCACCTTGATCTTCACCGCGCTGCTGCTGGTGCTGGTGCCGATGCTCGCCAAGCAGTTGTTCCGGTTGTATGAGCTGGCGCCACAGATGCTCGATTGGCTGCAGCACACTGCATTGCCGTGGGCGCAATCGAAGTTCGGGTTGTCAGAGGGTTTCTGGAAATTCGACAAACTCAAGGCTGCGATCAGCGAGCACATGGGCCAGACCTCCGATATCGTCGGCGTGGTACTGAGTCAGGCGACGGCTTCCGGCCTGGCGGTGATTGGCTGGCTGGCCAACCTGGTGTTGATTCCGGTCGTGAGTTTTTACCTGTTGCGGGACTGGGACCTGATGATGGCCAAGATCCGCAGCCTGCTGCCGCGCGACCGTGAAGAGCGCGTGGTGTCGCTGGCCGGTGAATGTCATGAGGTGCTGGGAGCGTTTGTCCGTGGCCAGTTGCTGGTGATGGTGGCGTTGGGTGTGATCTATGCCGCGGGCCTGATGCTGGTGGGGCTGGAGTTGGGGCTGTTGATCGGCCTGATTGCCGGTCTGGCGGCCATCGTGCCGTACATGGGCTTCGTCATTGGTATCGGCGCCGCATTGATCGCGGGCCTGTTTCAGTTTGGTGGCGATCTGTATCCCATGGCCGGCATCGTTGCGGTGTTCATGGTGGGGCAAGCGCTCGAAGGCATGGTGCTGACGCCATTGCTGGTAGGTGACCGGATTGGCCTGCACCCCGTGGCGGTGATTTTCGCCATTCTGGCCGGTGGTGAGTTGTTCGGGTTTACTGGCGTTTTGCTGGCGCTGCCGGTCGCGGCGGTGATTATGGTGCTGGTGCGCCATGTGCATGATTTGTATAAGGATTCTGATATGTACTCGGGTGTTGATGAACCTGAGCTCTAGGCCTTGTCATGGGTAGCCCGGCTCTTCGCCGGGTTATCGCCGGCTCCGCCAAAGAAACTGTCATAAAATCAGGGCGCCAACGCAAACCTTTGATTTTGCTTGTGGTCTGTCGCATTGTGCGGTCGGCGTCACGGGTATAAACTTCGCAAACTTTACACAGAGGCCACTAACGGTTCCTTTGGAACTGTTCAGTCAGCATGAAACCGATTCAGCTGCCCCTAGGTGTGCGTCTGCGTGATGACGCCACCTTTATCAACTACTACCCAGGCGCCAATGCCGCTGCACTCGGCTATGTCGAGCGTCTATGCGAAGCCGACGCCGGCTGGACCGAAAGCCTGATTTACCTATGGGGCAAGGACGGGGTAGGGCGTACGCATCTGTTGCAGGCGGCCTGCCTGCGCTTCGAGCAGTTGGGCGAGCCGGCGGTGTATTTGCCGTTGGCCGAATTGCTGGACCGCGGTATCGAAATTCTCGACAACCTTGAACAGTACGAGCTGGTCTGCCTGGATGATCTTCAAGCGGTGGCCGGCAAGGCCGACTGGGAAGAAGCGCTGTTCCATCTGTTCAATCGCCTGCGCGACAGTGGCCGACGGCTGTTGATTGCCGCATCGACTTCCCCGCGTGAGCTGCCGGTGAAGCTGGCAGACCTCAAATCCCGCCTGACCCTGGCGCTGATCTTCCAGATGCGTCCGCTTTCGGACGAAGACAAATTGCGAGCCCTGCAACTTCGCGCATCGCGGCGAGGACTGCATCTGACCGACGAGGTCGGGCACTTTATTTTGACCCGTGGAACCCGCAGCATGAGTGCGCTTTTCGAATTGCTCGAGCGGCTCGATCAGGCCTCTCTTCAAGCACAGCGCAAGCTGACTATTCCCTTCCTGAAAGAGACGCTCGGCTGGTAGAAAAAAGCCGGGAATGCCAAGGCCAGCGGGGTTTTCGGCATATTTCAGGCGCCAGGAAATACGCTTTCCTGCTGGGCTGCAGGCTACGCAAGTGTTTAATATGGGCTTAAGCGCTTAGATGTTGGCAAGAAACCGATAAGTCACAAAAAGTTCGATTGAATTTGCAAATGAGGATGATAGCGGGCATAGTCTCGACTTCTTTACAACTATCAGCCACGGTCGTGCCCATGCTAAAGCGCTTCGCACCCCTCGTGCCTCTCGCACTCGTCACCCTGTTGTTCGGTTGCGCTGCTCACTCTCCAGTGTCCCAGCAAGAGCAGCAGCAACAGGTTAAAAATTCTGTTACCGCACAGTCGTCCGCTCTTTACCAGGACGCTTTTTACCAGGAAGAGAAGGCCACTGAAAAAGAGCTGGCTGACTTCGCCGATGGCAAGTCGTATCAACTTCCGGCGCTGGCTGACAGCATCCTCGAACGCGGCATGTCCCTGATCGGTACCCGTTACCGTTTCGGCGGTACTTCTGAAGCCGGTTTCGATTGCAGTGGGTTTATCGGCTATCTGTTCCGTGAACAAGCCGGCATGAACCTGCCACGCTCCACTCGCGAAATGATCAACGTGGATGCGCCGCTGGTGTCTCGCAGCAAGCTGAAGCCTGGCGATCTGCTGTTCTTCGCCACCAACGGTCGTCGCGGTCGTGTCAGTCACGCCGGGATCTACCTGGGTGACAACCAGTTCATCCACTCCAGCAGCCGCAAAAGCGGTGGTGTCCGGATTGATAGCCTGGGCGACAGCTACTGGAGCAAGACCTTCATCGAAGCCAAGCGAGCGCTCGCGATGGCGCCAAACGCGGCTCCGATCGTGACCGCACGCAATTAAGCGGACATTTTGTAAGGCGAACTTAAAGTCTTACTTGAAGTTTGCCGCATAAGCGCTAGAATCTGGTCTATGAATGATGGCAAACCGCCTGCGTAACGCGCAGGCGGTTTTCTTTTCTGCACTCCAGCAGAAAAACGCCGCAGCCAGATCAGGATGCTCTGCTTATGTCGACGTCGGCCCGCCTCGCAATCATGCTTTTCGCAGCGCTGCTCAGCGCTTGCGCCAGCCGCACACCGCCGCCTGCGCCGGTGGCTCACACTCCTCTCGTTTTCGGTTCCTCCCAAGCCTTTTCGCCTGAAGCGGAAGACGTACTGTTTCGTGCGTTGGGCCTGGTGGGTACGCCGTATCGCTGGGGTGGCAATACACCGGATTCCGGGTTCGATTGCAGCGGGCTGATCGGCTACGTGTACCGTGATGTCACCGGTATCTCGCTGCCGCGCACCACTCGCGAAATGATCTCCATGCAAGCGGCCAATGTGGGCAAGGAAGGCCTGCAGACAGGTGACCTGATCTTCTTCGCCACCAATGGCGGTTCGCAGGTCAGCCATGCAGGCATCTACGTCGGCGAAGGTCGCTTCGTCCACGCGCCTGCCACCGGTGGCACGGTGAAGCTCGACAGCTTGTCCAAGGCGTATTGGCAGAAAGCCTACCTGAGCGCCAAGCGCGTTCTGCAACCGGAACACCTGGCGCGCAACCCGTAACAGCCAGAGGGTGCTGTCATGACCGCTCGCACGCTCAATCTTGACGACTCGCTCTATCACTACCTGCTTGATGTGTCCCTGCGCGAAACCCCGCTGCTCAAGCGCTTGCGCGACGAAACCCAGGCGTTGCCCATGGCGCGCTGGCAGGTGGCGCCGGAGCAGGGGCAGTTTCTTGCATTGCTGGTGAAGCTGACCGGCGCGCGACGTCTGCTGGAAATCGGAACGTTCACGGGGTACAGCGCGCTGTGCATGGCTGCGGCACTGCCCGATGACGGCTCGATGATCTGCTGCGATATTCCCGGCGACTACAATGCCACCGCACGTCGTTACTGGCGGGAAGCCGGCCTGGCCGAGCGCATTGATCTGCGTTTGGCGCCCGCGCTGGAAACCCTCGCCGAACTGGAGAGGCAAGGGCAGGGCGGGCAATTCGATCTGGTCTTCATCGACGCCGACAAGGCCAATTATCCCAACTACCTTGAACACGCGCTGCGGCTGCTGCGGGTGGGTGGATTGGCGGTGTTCGATAACACGCTGTGGAGCGGGCGGGTACTGGAAGAGCGTCCGCTGAGCGCAGACACCCGAGCCATCCAGGCGCTTAACCGTGCCTTGAAGGATGACTCGCGCTTGGACCTGTCGATGTTGCCGTTGGGCGATGGGCTCACGCTCTGCCGCAAACGGTGATCCTTGTGGATGCCTTGTGGGAGCGGGCTTGCCCGCGAGGCGGCCGTGACATTCAGCATTGATGTTGCCTGTTCTACCGCCATCGCGAGCAAGCTCGCTCCCACAGAGTGGTCAGTGACTTATTTGACTGCTGAAACCCGCCAAACCTTGTTCCCTACATCGTCCGCCACCAACAAGGCGCCTTGCTGATCTATCACCACGCCCACTGGTCGGCCCATGGCTTTTTCTTGGTCATTGAGAAAACCCGTGAGCACATCCACCGGCTGCCCGCTTGGTTTGCCGGCGTCGAACGGCACGAATATCACTTTGTAGCCGCTGTGCGGCTTGCGGTTCCATGAGCCGTGCTGGCCAACGAAGGCGCCCTGGGTGAATGGCGCCGGCAACCGGCTGCCTTCGGCGAACGTCAGTCCCAGGGAAGCGGTGTGCGGGCCGACCGCATAGTCTGGCGCGATAGCCTTGGCCACCATGTCCGGGTTTTGCGGCTCGACGCGAACGTCGACATGCTGGCCGTAATAGCTGAATGGCCAGCCATAGAACGCGCCGTCCTTGACTGAGGTGATGTAGTCCGGCACCAGATCGCTGCCGATTTCATCGCGCTCATTGACCGCCGTCCACAGTGCCCCGCTTTGCGGCTCCCAGGACAGGCCATTGGGGTTGCGCAAGCCCGAGGCAAAGATCCGGTGGTTGCCGGTGGCGCGGTCCACTTCCCAGATCGCCGCGCGGCCTTCTTCCTTGTCCAGGCCGTTTTCGGCAACGTTGCTGTTCGAGCCCACCGTGACATACAGCTTGCTGCCGTCGTTGCTGGCGATGACGTTTTTGGTCCAATGGTGATTCAGCGTGCCGCCGGGCAGGTCGAGTACTTTGATCGGTTGCGACTTGATCGCTGTATCGCCGTTTTCATAGTGAAAACGCAGCAATCGATCGGTGTCGGCGATGTACAGGTCATTGCCGACCAGCGCCATGCCGAAAGGGGAGTTCAGGTTTTCCAGAAACACCGTGCGGGTTTCCGCGATGCCGTCGTGGTCCTGGTCGCGCAGCAGGGTGATGCGATTGGCGCTCGGCACGCCCGCACCGGCGCGCCCCATGACTTTCTTCATGATCCAGCCGCGTATGCCTGTTCCGTCATCGGGTTTGGGCGGTGCATTGGTTTCGGCCACCAGCACGTCGCCGTTGGGCAGCACATAGAGCCAGCGCGGGTGGTCGAGGTTCTCGGCGAACGCGGCTACTTGGGTGCCGGCAGCGGCGACGGGTTTGGCGCCCTCCGGCCAGCCGATCGCCGGGGCGATGTTTACCGTCGGAATCAACGTCTTGTTGGGTTCTGGGAGCCTGGGTGACGGGCCGGTGCCGTCGGCGACTTGCAGGCTGGAGGTTTCACCGCAAGCGGCGAGTCCTCCGGCGAGCGCGATAGCGAGTACGAGTTGGGGCTTGCGCATACTGATCTTCCCTATGAATGCAGTGACCTGATCAGTAGAGAAGTTACGTTGCACGATGGTTCAACCGTTAGCCGCGAGCTTCCTTGAACAGCACGGCTATGCCGGGATGATAGTGACCTCCTTCGTTGTGCAACTTGCGGTAGGCGTAGGGGAAATACCAGGCGACGGCGCAGGTGTGCTCCTTTTGCAGGTCGTCGACCATGTCCTGCAATTCTTCCGGGGTGGCGCCATGCTGGGTTTTCTGCGGTGCCACAAACAGGCAGCCGAGTCTCAGGTCGCTGGCGTAACTGATGCGTTTGGCTTCGCTGGTGATATCGAGCAGGGCCTGGGTCAGGTTCAGGCTGTTCACCCGTGGCCAGCGTTGTGTGGCTTGAATCCAGGCGCGTGCTTCGGGTGTGGCGATAAACAGGTCGGCACGACCGTTGCGTTCGCCTTCATCGATTTGTTTGCGGGTGGGCGATTGTTGCAGGGTAACCATTTCAGCCATCCAGGCAGCGGCGGAAAGCAGGCCGAGATTGGCTTTTTCGTCGAGCCAGTAAGGCGTTTCGTTATCGCCGCGTACGGCATTGTAGCGGTCGATACAGTCAAACCAGCGCTCCAGCACCGGGCGCAGGAATTCCAGTTGCGGATTGCTGATGATCATGCCTTGCATGGGGCTCACCCTTGTTATTTTGATGTGGGGTTGTGGCTCTTTGATATCACTGCTTGAAGTGTGGCACAAGATTGGCGTCAGTTTATTGATTAACGGCAGTTATTCGCGCGCGTACCCCGTCTTCAATTGACGCTCCACCCCCAACCCTCTAACCTTCGCGGCTTGTTTCAGGTGCTCTGTGACTTGGGTCGACAGAGTGAAACAGGGAAGCCGGTGAGCAGGTCCTTCAATGCGTGAAGGCCTTCGATCCCGGCGCTGCCCCCGCAACGGTAAATGAGTGAAAGCTGCGCCTTGAGCCACTGCGTCGTCATCGATGTGGGAAGGCGCGCAGTCAGGCCAACGCCGCTCATGAGCCCGGAGACCGGCCTGATCCATCCAAGCGGCATCACGGTGGGCGATGCCAGGCTTCTTGCCGTCTGTTCTTGTGCCTGCCCGCCGTTATCCTGCCTCAACGGAGAGCTCTCCCATGACTGATACCCCGGATCGTGACGAACGTCACCTGGCGCGCATGTTGCGCAAAAAAGCCGTAATCGATGAACGCATCGCCAACTCCCCGAATGAATGCGGCCTGCTGCTGGTGCTGACCGGCAACGGCAAGGGCAAGAGCAGCTCGGCGTTCGGCATGCTGGCCCGCTCGATGGGCCATGGCATGCAGTGCGGTGTGGTGCAGTTCATCAAGGGGCGCAACAGCACGGGTGAAGAGCTGTTCTTCCGGCGCTTCCCGGAACAGGTGCGTTTTCATGTGATGGGCGAAGGCTTTACCTGGGAAACCCAGGATCGTCAGCGCGACATCGCCGCCGCCGAAGCCGCGTGGGAAGTGTCCCGTGAGTTGCTGCGCGATCCATCCATCGGCCTGGTGGTGCTGGATGAGTTGAACATCGCCCTCAAGCACGGTTACCTCGATCTGGATCGGGTGCTCAGTGACTTGCAGGCTCGCCCGCCAATGCAGCACGTGGTGGTCACTGGTCGTGGCGCCAAGCCTGAGATGATCGATCTGGCCGACACCGTCACTGAAATGGGCATGATCAAGCACGCCTTCCAGGCCGGTATCAAGGCGCAGAAAGGCGTCGAGTTGTGAGTCGCACGTTATGAATAGCCCTCGTCAATGCCCGGCCGTACTGATTGCCGCGCCGGCCTCCGGTCAGGGCAAGACCACCGTCACCGCCGCGCTGGCCCGTTTGCATCGCAATCAGGGACGCAAGGTTCGTGTGTTCAAATGTGGCCCGGACTTTCTCGATCCGATGATTCTGGAGCGCGCCAGCGGTGCGCCGGTGTATCAGCTGGACATGTGGATGGTCGGCGAGCAGGAGAGTCGGCGTCTGTTGTGGGAGGCCGCAGGCGAAGCGGACCTTATCCTCATCGAAGGTGTCATGGGGCTGTTCGATGGCACGCCGTCCAGTGCTGACCTGGCGCGGCACTTCGGTGTGCCGGTGCTGGGTGTGATCGACGGCACCGCCATGGCCCAGACCTTTGGTGCCCTGGCCCTGGGGCTGGCGCGCTATCAACCTGACTTGCCGTTTGCCGGTGTCCTGGCCAACCGCGTGGGCACCCTGCGTCACGCGCAGTTGCTTGAAGGCAGCCTGACCGAAGGCCTGCGTTGGTATGGCGCGTTGTCCCGCGAAACCGCCATCGAATTGCCGAGTCGTCACCTTGGCCTGGTGCAGGCCAGTGAGTTGAACGATCTCGATCTTCGCCTCGATGCGGCGGCCGAAGCCTTGGCTGGCAGTTGCGAGGTGGCGCTTCCGCCGGCCGTGGAATTCGCAGCCCCGGATGTGATCGCCGCCGAACCCTTACTGGCGGGTGTGCGCATTGCCGTGGCCCGTGATGAAGCGTTTGCCTTTACCTATGGCGCCAGCCTGGATTTGCTGCGGGCCATGGGCGCCGAGTTGTCGTTCTTTTCACCGATGCGTGACACTCGGCTACCCGAGGCAGACAGCCTCTATCTGCCGGGCGGTTACCCAGAATTGCATCATGTGGCGTTGTCGCAAAACACCTCGATGCTGAACGCGATCCGCGCGCACCACGAGGCGGGCAAACCCTTGCTCGCCGAATGTGGCGGCATGTTGTATTTGCTCGATTCGCTCACCGATGTCGACGGTACGCGTGCAGAATTGGTCGGCCTGCTGGCCGGGGATGCGGTGATGCAAAAGCGTCTGGCGGCGCTGGCGCTGCAGGCTGTCGAATTGCCCGAAGGTTCCCTGCGTGGGCATACCTATCATCATTCGCTGACCACCACCGGGCTCGTGCCGATTGCCCGTGGCTTGAGCCCCAATGGCGGTCGCGGGGCGGAGGCGGTTTATCGTGAGGGGCGGATGACAGCCTCTTATGTGCATTTCTATTTTCCGTCGAATCCGCACGCGATTGCCGCACTGTTTTTACCCGACCTTGAGGCTGCCTTCGCGGGCACACTCGCTGCCACTGTGGGCGGTGTGACACCTGAAGAAACGTGGTCTTCTGCAGGCGCTGGCTTGCCAGCGAAGAGGCCATGACCGACAACGCCTTTTCCAACGCCGAACGCGCAGCGGTCTATCGGGCCATCGGTGAACGTCGCGACATGCGTCACTTCAGCGGTGGCACGGTCGAGCCCGAATTGCTGCGGCGGTTGCTCGAAGCCGCGCACCAGGCGCCGAGTGTTGGCTTGATGCAGCCCTGGCGGTTCATCCGTATCAGCGATCGAACCTTGCGCGGGCAGATCGGGGAACTGGTGGAACAGGAGCGCATTCGCACCGCCGAAGCCCTTGGCGAACGCACTGACGAATTCATGCAGCTCAAGGTCGAAGGCATCAATGATTGCGCCGAGGTGTTGGTGGCGGCGCTGATGGACGATCGCGAGCGACATATTTTCGGTCGTCGCACCTTGCCGGAAATGGACATGGCTTCGTTGTCCTGCGCGATCCAGAACCTGTGGCTGGCCTCCCGGGCCGAAGGGTTGGGCATGGGGTGGGTCTCGCTGTTCGAACCGCAAGACCTGGCCGATTTACTCGGCTTGCCGCCCGGTGCCAAACCACTGGCTATTTTGTGCCTGGGACCGGTCAAGGAATTCTACCCGGCGCCGATGCTGGTCCTTGAAGGCTGGGCGCAGGCGCGTCCGCTAAGTGAATTGTTGTATGAAAATTATTGGGGAGTGCGCCAATGAGTGTGGCGTTGTTGAGTGTCGCCGCCGTGGCGCTGGATGCGCTGCTGGGTGAACCCAAACGCTGGCATCCGCTGGTGGCGTTCGGCCGGTTTGCCGAGCGTATCGAGCAGCGTTTCAACGCGGGTGGTCGCGGCTGGCGCAGTCACGGGGTCACCGCGTGGGTGATTGCGGTGTTGCCGTTGACCTTGTTGGCCACGGCATTTTCCTGGGCGCCTTATGTTGGATGGGCAGTGGAGATTCTTGCGTTGTACTGCGCCCTCGGCATGCGCAGCCTGGGCGAACACGTCGAACCCGTGGCCAGGGCCTTGCGCAGCGATGATCTGGATGAGGCGCGTACGCGCGTCAGTTACCTGGTCAGCCGCAAGACCAGCGAGCTGGATAAAACCGAAGTGGCCCGTGCTGCCACCGAGTCGGTACTGGAAAACGGCAGTGATGCCGTGTTTGCCGCACTGTTCTGGTTTGCCGTGGCCGGTGTGCCTGGCGTGGTGCTCTACCGTTTGAGCAACACGCTGGACGCCATGTGGGGCTATCGCAATGAGCGCTTCGAGCGTTTCGGTTGGGCGGCAGCCAGAATTGATGATGTGCTCAATTACATTCCCGCGCGTTTGGTGGCATTGACCTACGCCTTGCTGGGCAAGACCCGACTGGCCCTGAAATGCTGGCGGACCCAGGGCCCGACCTGGGACAGCCCGAACGCCGGCCCGGTGATGGCTGCGGGGGCCGGTGCGCTGGGCGTCGAATTGGGTGGGGCGGCGATCTATCACGGTGAACTGCATCAACGTCCGCAACTGGGCGAAGGCGTGCCGGCGGATGCCGACTCCATCGATCGTGGCTGGCAACTGGTCCAGCGCGGGGTATGGTTATGGCTGCTGATTCTCTGCGTGGGGGCTGAATTTTATGCTTGAGCACGGTGGACGGTTGCGCAAGGCGGCGCTCGAATACGGCATCGAGGAAGCCGATTGGCTTGACCTGTCCAGCGGCCTCGCGCCCTGGCCGTTTCCCGTTCCGGATATCCCGCTGCGGGCCTGGGCGCGGTTGCCGGAAAACGATGACGGGCTGGAACAGGCCGCCTGCGATTACTACGGCACCCTGCAGGTATTGCCGGTGGCGGGGTCGCAGATGGCCATCCAGTTACTGCCGCGCCTGCGACGGGCCGGGAAGGTTGGCGTGCTGTCGCCGTGTTATGCCGAACATGCCGAAGCGTGGCGCCGCAATGGCTACATCGTGCGTGAGGTACTGGAGCAGGAAGTCGATTTCTTTGTCGACAGCCTGGACGTGTTGGTGGTGGTCAACCCGAATAATCCCACCGGCTTGAGCCTGCCCCCCGCTCGTCTGCTCGACTGGCACTCACGGCTGGCCCAGCGCGGTGGCTGGCTGGTGGTGGACGAAGCATTCATGGACAACACACCGCAGCTGAGCCTGGCGCCGTTCTCCCATCTGGTCGGCCTGATCGTGCTGCGTTCGTTCGGCAAGTTCTTTGGTCTGGCCGGGGTGCGGCTGGGATTTGTCCTGGCCGAGCGCAAGTTACTCAAGTTGCTCGCCGAACAAGTGGGGCCATGGGTCGTCAGCGGTCCGACCCGGGTGGTGGGCCAGGCCTGCCTGCGTGACGTCGAAGGGCACGCATTGCAACGCGTGCGTGCCGAAGTGGCCAGTGAACGTCTGGCGGCGCTCCTGGGGCAGCACGGTTTCAAGCCTGATGGCGGCTGCGCACTGTTCCAGTGGTTGATCACCGATCGCGCCGAAGAACTGCATGAATTCATGGCTCGGCGCGGCATTTTGCTGCGGTTGTTCACGCACAACAGCAGTCTGCGTTTCGGGTTGCCTGCCGATGAAGCTGACTGGGTGCGTCTTGCCGCCGCATTCGCAGCCTTTGCCAAGGAAGGCCAATGACAACGTTGATGGTGCAGGGCACCACATCCGATGCCGGTAAAAGCACACTGGTGACGGCGCTGTGTCGCTGGGTTACGCGTCAGGGCGTCAACGTGGTGCCGTTCAAGCCGCAGAACATGGCGCTCAACAGCGCCGTGACGGCCGACGGTGGCGAAATCGGTCGCGCGCAAGCCGTGCAGGCGCAGGCCGCTTACCTCGAGCCGCACACGGATATGAACCCGGTGCTGCTCAAACCCAACAGCGATACCGGCGCTCAGGTGATCATCCATGGTCGCGCCGTCACAACCATGAACGCCGTCGCCTATCACGACTACAAAGCCATCGCCATGCAAGCGGTGCTGGCTTCCCACGCGCGGTTGAGTGCGGCGTATCCGGTGGTGATGGTCGAAGGTGCGGGGTCGCCAGCGGAGATCAACCTGCGTGCTGGGGACATCGCCAATATGGGCTTCGCCGAGGCGGTGGATTGTCCGGTGCTGCTGATCGCCGACATCAATCGTGGCGGGGTGTTCGCGCATCTGGTGGGCACGCTCGAGCTGCTGTCGCCCAGTGAACAGGCGCGGGTCAAAGGCTTCATCATCAATCGTTTTCGCGGCGATATCGCCTTGCTGCAACCCGGCCTCGATTGGCTGGAACAGCGTACCGGCAAGCCAGTGATCGGCGTGCTGCCGTACGTGCTGGATTTGCATCTGGAGGCCGAAGACGGCATCGATCAGCGCCAGACCGACAAGGCCGATCAGGTTTTGAAAGTGGTGGTGCCGGTGCTGCCGCGCATCAGCAACCACACCGATTTCGACCCGTTGCGCCTGCACCCGCAAGTCGACCTGCAATTCGTCGGTCCCGGCCAGGCGATTCCGCCAGCCGATCTGATCATCCTTCCCGGCTCGAAAAGCGTGCGCGACGACCTGGCGTATCTGCGCGCCAACGGTTGGGAAATCGCGATCTCACGGCACCTGCGCTACGGCGGCAAAGTGCTGGGCATCTGCGGCGGTCTGCAAATGCTCGGCGAGCAGGTGCACGATCCGCTGGGCCTGGAAGGCGTTCCGGGGTCCAGCGCCGGGCTGGGGTTGTTGGCGTTTGAAACCCGACTCGAAGAACACAAGCAGCTGCGCAATGTGCGCGGGCGTCTGGCGCTGGAGAATGCTGAAGTCGGCGGCTATGAAATCCATGCCGGCGTCACCACCGGGCCGGCGCTGGAGAACGCCGCCGTACTGCTCGATGACGGACGCTGCGACGGTGCGCAAAGTGTCGATGGGCAGATTTTCGGCACCTATCTGCACGGTCTGTTCGAATCCCCGGCAGCGTGCAGCGCCCTGTTGCGTTGGGCGGGTTTGCAGGCTGTGCAGGACGTGGATTACCACGGATTGCGCGAGCGGGATATCGAGCGGCTGGCGGATCTGGTGGAGACGCATCTGGATACCGGGCTGCTGCGTGAGCTCTGTGGGATTTGAAGTGACTGTGCAGGCCCCATCGCGGGCAAGCCCGCTCCCACAAGGATCGGGGCTGTCTACCGATTTTTTGGTCTGCACGCAGTACCTGTGGGAGCGGGCTTGCCCGCGATGAGGCCTGTCGCTACACCGCCAAATAAAAGGTTATGAACATGCTCCAACTGATCCTCGGCGGCGCCCGCTCCGGCAAAAGTCGTCTGGCTGAAAAACTCGCCTCAGACGGCCAATTGCAAGTGACTTACATCGCCACCAGCCAGCCGCTGGACGGTGAAATGAGCCAGCGGGTCGCCCATCACCGTGCCCGTCGTCCGGCCGAATGGGCGTTGATCGAAGAGCCGCTGGAATTGGCCCGCGTCCTGCGCGAAACCGCCAGTGCCGAACGCTGCCTGTTGGTGGATTGCCTGACCCTGTGGCTGACCAATCTGCTGATGCTCGACGATGCGCAACGCCTGAGCGCCGAGCGCGATGCCCTGCTGGAGTGCCTGGCGTCGCTGCCGGGTGAAATCATTTTTGTCAGCAACGAGACCGGAATGGGTGTCGTGCCGCTGGGCGAATTGACTCGCCGCTATGTCGATGAGGCCGGTTGGCTGCATCAAGCTCTGGCCGAGCGTTGTCAGCGAGTCATCCTGACCGTCGCCGGCCTGCCCCTGACTTTGAAAGGTACTGCGTTATGACCCAATCCTGGTGGCTGAACCCGTGCAAGCCGATCGATCTCGATGTGCTCGAGCAGGCGCAAGCCCGGCAACAGCAACTGACCAAACCGGCCGGTTCGCTTGGCCAGCTCGAAGCGGTGGCGGTGCAATTGGCGGGCTTGCAAGGGCAGATCAAGCCAAGCCTGGATCAGCTGTGGATCACTATTTTTGCCGGTGACCATGGCGTGGTGGCTGAAGGCGTGTCGGCATTTCCCCAGGAAGTCACCGGGCAGATGCTGCACAACTTCGTCACCGGCGGTGCAGCGATCAGCGTGCTGGCGCGGCAGTTGGGGGCTTGCCTCGAAGTGGTGGACCTGGGGACGGTGACGCCGGCATTGAACCTGCCGGGTGTGCGTCATCTGAACATCGGTCCGGGGACCGCGAATTTTGTGCAAGGTCCGGCGATGACACAGGCGCAAGGTGAGCGTGCTCTGCAGGCGGGTCGCGACAGCGTGCAGCGCGCGCTCGCCTCGGGCGCTCAGCTATTCATCGGTGGCGAAATGGGCATTGGCAACACCACGGCGGCCAGCGCCCTGGCGTGCGCATTGCTGGAGTGTCCGGTCGTACATCTGGCCGGGCCGGGCACCGGTTTGAATGCCGCAGGCGTCAGCCATAAAGCACAAGTGATCGAGCGCGCGCTGGCGCTGCACGGGGCTCAGCGTGGCGATGCGTTGCAGACCCTGTTCAACCTCGGCGGTTTTGAAATTGCGGCACTGGTGGGGGCTTACCTGGCCTGCGCCCAGGAAGGCATTGCGGTGCTGGTGGACGGTTTCATTTGCAGCGTCGCGACGCTGGTCGCGGTGCGCTTGAATCCCGAGTGCCGACAGTGGCTGCTGTTCGGCCATCGCGGTGCCGAGCCGGGGCACCGCCATGTGCTGGAAACCTTGAGTGCCGAACCCTTGCTCGACCTCGGCTTGCGTCTGGGCGAGGGCAGCGGCGCTGCGCTGGCCGTGCCATTGCTGCGCCTGGCCTGCGACCTGCACGGGCAGATGGCGACGTTCGCCGAGGCAGCGGTGGCGGATCGTCCGGCATGACGTTGCGTCTGGATATGCTGCGTCACGGCGAAACCGAGCTCGGTGGCGGCTTGCGTGGCAGCCTCGATGATGCGTTGACCGAAAAAGGCTGGCAGCAAATGCGCGAGGCGGTGCTGGCGCAAGGGCCTTGGGATCGTCTGGTCAGTTCGCCCCTGCAGCGTTGTGCGCGGTTCGCTGAAGAACTGGCAGGGCGATTGGGCTTGCCGGTCGAGTGGCAGGCCGACCTGCAAGAACTGCATTTCGGCGCCTGGGAGGGGCAGAGCGCTGCGGCGCTGATGGAAACCGATGCCGATTCCCTCGGGTTGTTTTGGGCTGATCCTTATTCGTTCACGCCGCCTCAGGGCGAGCCTGTCGCGGCGTTCGCAGCGCGGGTGTTGGCGGCGGTGGCGCGTTTGCAGGCCGCCTACGCGGGCGAGCGGGTATTGCTCGTCAGTCATGGCGGGGTCATGCGCTTGTTGCTGGCGCAGGCGCGCGGCTTGCCGCGGGAGCAATTACTCAACGTTGAAGTCGGCCATGGCGCACTGTTTTCGCTGTCGGTCGAGTCCGACGGATTGTTAAGGGAAGCGGTCTGACCATGCTGCCGTTCTGGATCGCCTTACAGTTTCTCAGCAGCCTGCCGATTCGTCTGCCGGGCATGCCGACACCGCAGGAGCTGGGGCGGTCGCTGCTGTTCTATCCGCTGGTGGGCTTGTTGTTCGGCGGTATTTTATGGGGACTCAACTGGCTGATGCTCGGCGCGCCGCTGCTGCTGCACGCGGCACTCCTGCTCACCGTTTGGGTGTTGCTCAGCGGCGCATTGCATCTGGACGGCCTGGCCGACAGCGCCGATGCGTGGCTCGGGGGCTTCGGCGACCGTGAACGCACATTGACCATCATGAAAGACCCGCGCAGCGGTCCGATTGCGGTGGTCACACTGGTGTTGGTGCTGCTGTTGAAATTCGCCGCGCTGCTGGCCTTGATCGAACAGCAACACGCCCTTGCGCTGATCATCGTGCCGCTGCTTGGTCGCAGTGCGTTGCTGGGGTTGTTCCTGACCACGCCCTATGTACGTGCCGGTGGCCTGGGTCAGGCGCTGGCCGATCATCTGCCACGCTCGGCAGGCAAGCGGGTGTTGGCGGTCAGTGGGTTGGCCTGCGTGCTGATTGCTGGCTTGAGTGGTTTTTTTGCCTTGGTGCTGGCAGTTGTGTTGTTCGCGTGGTTGCGACGGGTCATGCTGCGGCGTTTAGGCGGGACGACGGGCGATACGGCCGGGGCGTTGCTGGAATTGCTGGAAGTTGCGATGCTGGTCGGGCTGGCCCTGATATAAGGCTTCGCGAGCAGGGTTGCTCTTACGGGTTGTATGTAACAAAAAATTTGCTTTCACTTAACCGCGGGTATATACACGCACCATGCTCGAATCCCAATGTTTATGCATCAACCTGCGTCGCGCCGCCCGTGGCGTCAGCAGGCATTACGACGGCGCTCTCGACGGTTTCGGGATCAACGTTGCGCAGTATTCTTTGCTGTGCAATCTGCAGCGTCTGGATCAACCGAGTATTTCCACCCTGGCCGAGGCCATGGGACTGGATCGCAGCACCCTGGGGCGCAATTTGCGCGTCCTGGAAGGCGAGGGCCTGGTGATGCTGGTCGAGGGCGAAGACATGCGTAACCGTATCGTCCGCCTGACCGAAGCCGGTGCCGAGCGCTTGAAAGCAGCCCTGCCGGCCTGGGAAGCGGCACAGCAGCGACTGGTTGATCGCTTGGGCGCCGAGAAACGGGAAACGTTGTTGAAATTGCTGGACGAACTGGCTTGATGCCGGTTTTCCAGAACTTAAGCGGGTATATACCCGCGATTGGAGAATAATAATGACATCGATGTGGCGTACCTGTGGTTGGGTTTTGTTGGGGAGTGCGCTGATCCTTGCGTTGTCGCTTGGCGTGCGACACGGCTTCGGGCTGTTTCTGGCGCCGATGAGTGCCGAGTTTGGCTGGGGGCGTGAAGTCTTTGCCTTCGCCATCGCCCTGCAGAACCTGATCTGGGGCTTGGCGCAGCCATTCACCGGCGCGCTGGCGGATCGCTTCGGTGCGGCGAAAGTGGTGCTGATCGGCGGCGTTCTGTACGCCCTGGGCCTATTGTTCATGGGCCTGTCGGATTCGGCCGTCACGCTGTCCTTGAGTGCGGGACTGTTGATCGGTATCGGTCTGTCCGGCACTTCGTTTTCGGTGATTCTCGGCGTGGTCGGGCGTGCTGTCCCGCCGGAGAAACGCAGCCTGGGCATGGGGATTGCCAGCGCCGCCGGTTCCTTTGGTCAGTTCGCCATGGTGCCCGGCACGCTCGGGTTGATCGGTTGGCTCGGCTGGTCTGCAGCGCTGCTGGCTTTGGGCTGCCTGGTGGCCTTGATCGTGCCGTTGGTCAGCATGCTCAAGGACAAGCCTTTGCCAGTGCTTGGCCATGAGCAAACCTTGTCCGAAGCGCTGCGTGAGGCCTGTTCCCATTCGGGGTTCTGGCTGCTAGCGTTCGGCTTTTTTGTCTGCGGTTTTCAGGTGGTCTTCATTGGCGTGCACTTGCCGGCGTATCTGGTGGATCAGCACCTTCCGGCGACGGTCGGCACCACGGTGCTGGCGCTGATTGGTTTGTTCAATATCTTCGGCACCTACACCGCAGGCTGGCTCGGTGGACGCATGTCCAAACCGCGTTTGCTCACGGGTCTTTATCTGTTGCGGGCGGTGGTGATTGCGTTGTTCCTGTGGGCGCCGGTGACCACGACTACCGCTTATCTGTTCGGTATGGCCATGGGTTTCCTGTGGCTGTCGACGGTGCCGTTGACCAATGGCACGGTAGCGACCTTGTTCGGCGTACGAAACCTCTCCATGCTCGGTGGGATTGTCTTCCTGTTTCACCAGCTCGGTTCGTTCCTCGGTGGCTGGTTGGGCGGGGTGGTCTACGACCGTACCGGGAGTTATGACTTGATCTGGCAGGTAGCGATTCTGTTGAGCCTGATGGCCGCCGCCCTCAACTGGCCGGTGCGCGAAACGCCGGTGGCACGCCTGCAAACGCAAATGAGTGCGACATGAATAACTTCTGGCCGCGCATTACCCTTCTTGGCGTTTGTGCCTTGCTGCTGGCTCTGGCGTGGTGGGGCTGGCATCGGGGCGGGTTGGCCTTGATGCAGTTGGGCATGGGTGCTTGCTAGCAGGATAAGAGGGCGAGTAACTTCGATAACTGACGACTTATAAGGAAGCCCTGACATGTTGATGCGCTGGCTGGCGGTACCTGCATTACTGGTCGCGTTTACCGGGTTGGCTCAGGCCGCAGAATGCCCGACGCTGTTGGAAGGTTCGCTGCCCAAACTACGCGCCAAGGAATCCATCGACTTGTGCCAGCGCTTCGCGGGCAAGCCGTTGGTGGTGGTCAATACCGCCAGTTTTTGCGGCTTCGCCCCGCAGTTCAAAAGCCTTGAAGCGCTGAATCAACGTTACAAGGATCAGGGGCTGGAGGTGATCGGTGTGCCGTCCAATGACTTCAAGCAGGAGTCAAAGGACGGTGCCGAGACGGCCAAGGTCTGTTATGTGAATTATGGTGTGACCTTCACCATGACCGAGCCGCAGAATGTTCGCGGTGACGATGCGACGCACCTGTTCCGGGTGCTCGCCGAGCAATCCAGTGCGCCGAAATGGAATTTCTACAAGTACGTGGTCGATCGTCAGGGCAAGGTGATTGCCAATTTCTCCAGCCTGACCAAACCCGATGATCCCGATTTCATCGCGGCAGTAGAGAAGGCTCTGGCTTCACCGCCTCCCGCTCCCTGATCGATGCCCACTAAAAAGCCCCGCCTCTGTGCAAGAGAGCGGGGCTTTTTTTGCTTCAGGTGGCGAGGGATTCAGGCTCGCCGTGAAACATCAGAAGCGGTAGGTAGCGCCAACACCGAAACCGTTTGCACTGTTCTCGTACTTGGCGTTGTAGGACTGACCCAAAGCGTTAGCACGTTTGACAGTGACAGATTCTTCCTTGAGGTAGGAGTAAGCCACATCAATGGTCCAGTCGTCGGTTGGGTTGAAGCCTGCACCGATGCTGAAAATCGTCCGGTCGCCGGTAGGAATGCGTGGCGAACGATCAGTGTTGTTGGTCGGCGACTGGTCAAAGGAGAGACCGGTACGCAATACCCACTGCTTGTTCAACTGATAGGAAGTACCCAAGGCGTAGGCCCAGGTGTCATGCCAGTTCTGGTCTTCCTTGATGGTACCAACGATTTGTGGGGCGAGGGCACCGCCGCTTTGTGCGGTTACGCCGTCGTTGTTGACCGTGATGTCTTTCAGGCGGCTCCAGCGGGTCCAGGTCGCACCGGCATAGAGCTTCCAGGCGTCATTCAAATCTTGAGTCACGGAAAGGTCATAGGACTCAGGTGTTTCGAGCTTCAGCGAGGCATCGTAACGGTTGGATTTGAGTAGCTGAGGTGGCACGCCAGCGCCAGCCGTCACATCGGTGTGGCCGTCGAGCTTGTAGTTCACTTTCGAGTGGTAGGTCAGGCCCACGCGAGTGGTGTCGGTGGCTTGCACCAGGATGCCAGCGTTCCAGCCCAAGGCTGTATCGTCGCCCTTGATCTCGACATTGTTGTCGCCAGACCGTGGGACTGGGAGAGCAATGTCCGATTCCAGGGTGCCGGTAATCCGGTTGATGGTAGGGCCAAAACCGATCGATACCTTGTCGTTGAACGCGTAACTGACGGTTGGTTGCAGAGTGACGACTTTGACTTCGCTCTTGCTGCCGAAAGCGCGGCCCTGAAAGCCGTTTTCGTAGTTGGTAATCAGCCCGAACGGAGCGTAGACACCAAAACCGACAGCCCATTCATCGCTGAGTTTATTTGTATAGAAACCCATCGGTACTGAAGTGAACGGAACCATATCGCCTTTGTTGGTTCCGCTTGAACGGCCGCTGGTATCGCTGATATCGGTCGAGGCGTCGATCGCTGCGATACCGCCGGTGATTTGCTGGCCTTTGAGGCGGGCCATACCGGCAGGGTTGCCAAAAACTGTACTTGCATCTTCGGCGGAAGAAGAGCGCCCGGCATAACCAGTACCCATTCCGCTGATGCTTTGTTCGTTGAGGGCAAAGCCGCTTGCGAAGATTTGGGTGGATGCCAAGGCAACGGCGAGGCTAATGGTGGTTTTGAGCATTACTTTTTTCATTATTAGAACTCCTGGAGATCACCGGGGCGGAAATTACCAACATTTTCGTCCGGGCGCCATAGGCTGTATCGCTTGATTTAGAGCGGTTTTGTAGGACAATCCGACCAAATTCGCGACCAGATGGGCGATTTTTGGATCCAGGGTGATCAGCAGGCCACCTGATTCAGCGGTGAAACACAGGTCTGCCACGCGTAGGTGAAGTCTCTCAGGCGTCCTTGGGGCTGGAAGGTCTGGCGCCAGATTCGCGCCATTCCCAGCAGGTCGCCGGCTTCAGGGAGGGGAGTGTTCTGTTCTTCGACCAGCAGCCAGGCGATGGCTGTGGCGTAACGCAGGTTGACGGTCAATTCGAGGTGCGGGCCGCTGAGGAAAGCATGTTGGCTGGCCAGGCCCCGGACCAGGCTGGCGCGTTCGGGATCGAGTGCCAGATAGTGGTCCCAGAGTGCCTGATGACGGGGTTCGGCGATTCGGTAGAGGCCGTGTCCACGGCGGTCATGCAGGGCGGAACCCAGGGCCGACTGGCTGGCGGCAATGCCCACCAACAGGGATTCGGCAATTGCGCTATGGCGTCCAAGGTAGATCAATGTCGGGCGGATCACATAGCGGCACAGTTCGCTGGCAGCGATACCCATAAAACCCTCGAAACTCGAAATGGGCGGCGATACCTGAAAGGCTTTGGCAGCGGTGGATCGACTCAGGCTCGCCGGAAGCGGAATAAGCCGCTTGAGTTGAAGTGTAGTGTCATATTCGCGACGTAAAGGCCTGTTTTTAAAATATTTACGGCTGCCAGTTATAACCGTTATATCGGTTAGTGCTTAATCGGTATCCACGCTAGGTGAAATGTCGAGCAACAAAAAGCCCCGCGTTTTGAGCGGGGCTTTTGGTGTTTCAGCCTTGTTGGCGTCTCAGGCAACCAGTGCCTGACGGGTACGATCGATCACAGCCTGCAGCGGTTCGGCGCTGGAGTACTGATCCGGATATAGGCGTTCGCTATGACGGGCGATGCCGTGTTCGTTGACCAGCGTGAAGCTGAAACAGCCTTTGCGAGCGGCCATGATCAGGCAGTTCATTGGTGCAAAAGCGTTGGTTAGGGTGCGAATGGCATCCTGGGTATGGATTTGAGTAGACATAGTCATTGGTGTTCCTACAAGCGACACGGATAAGAACCGTGCAAAATTAAAACGTTCCAGTGACGACAACCACCATTGGTCGAACGAAGAACCCGACTGGAACAAAGCAGCCAGTTTGAAGCGCTGATAAATTGGCGCGCTTGGGCTGGCAGGTAGGTACTTAGGAGGGCAGGCAACACATCAAGGGCAAAGGTTCTGGGCCCGGGGTGAAGATCCTGATCAATTTGCAGGTTGGTTCGGTCAGAGTAAATGAGCCTGGCAACACCCTTTGCTTACGATTCAAAGGCTGTGTTGGCGCAAGAGTTACCTGGAAACCATCGAGGTGGTCGATCCCGCTTGTTCGGTGGAGGCTTCTTTTGAGAAGGCTGTCCGGGGGGATTTGTTCGACCAGAATTGACTTTCAGCTTGGTACTAACGCCGCGGATAGTAACTGATTGAATGGGCGAAGGGAAGTGTGATAGCAAAAAAGATTAAGGGCGACGTTCAATACCGTTCCCGGAGGACGTTGGATCGGTGCTGATACCCTCCTGGTACGCCCTGAAACAGCCCGCAATCCGACCGGCGGCGGTGGAAATCCAACCAGTCAGAACCCGCCTTGGTCATGGAGTTGTCACAGTTTATCCCCGACTTCGCTGACAAAACGTGCCGAAAGAGCGCGCTGATATAACCGTCAATAAGGTACTTGTGCACATAAGTTGCGCAGTCTGTCACTTCACTGTCATCCAGCCTTCAATCGCAGTGGGTGCCTGTAACCAAAATTTAAGTCAATGAAAAACATCGCTTTTTTTTACTGGTGAAAAAATCGTCAGTTTGACTGCGAGCCCCATTCCATAGGGCTTTGCGAGAGTTCAGGGGCGGTTGTCCACTGAGTTATCCACAGCTTCTGTGGATTGTCCCTAGCGCTTGCTCTAGGACGGGCGTGCTGCGTTTTTTCGACTTTACCTGTAAGAAAAAAAGAGTAGAGTGGCGCGCCTTCCGATCTGCCCCACAGTGCTTTATGAAGTTTCGTTCACATTCCATTTCCTCTCCCGCCAAACCTTCCATTGTTGTCCCACCCAAGCGCTTTTCGATGCGTGTGGCCGAGTGGTTATTGGATAGCCCACGCCTGGGCGAAAACCCCAACGTCAAACACATTGCCGGGCGTTTGCTCAAGCAGCCGGCGCGTGAGGGTGTCGTGGCCGCGCAAAGCCGCCTCGGTCAACTGATGTGTCGGGAGTGTGGTAATGCCCGGGATCGACGGATTGGCCAGGACCTGTTGCGCCAAGCCGCGCGTGCAGGTGATTTGCGCGCGCAAAGGGAACTGGGGCTGATTGAAGACTGAGCTGTCCAAGACCTGACGCCTTGGTTAACCTTCAAGCTTTATTTCAATGGCAGGAATGGCTATGGCTATGGACTTGACCAGCGCATTGCTCGGTCTGGCGGGTGCTGCACTGCCGCTGCTGGTGTTGGCCTGGCAACTGCAACGTCGAGCAGGCACCGCACAGGCAGAAGTGGCGCTATTGGAAGAGCGCCTGTCCACGGCGAATCTGGCTCAGGATGGCTTGAACGCCCAACTTGAAGCCTGTCGCGATGAAATCGCGGATCTTGGCCAGGCCAACTCCGCCAAGCAGGCCGACCTTGCCGCCGTGCGCCGTGAAGTCGAACTGCTGCAGATCGAACGTGACGATGCCCGCGATGCCGCTCACGCCTGGAATATCGAACGCGCCGGAAAAGACGCCGAACTGCGTCGTCTGGATGCCTTGGCCGCCTCGCTCAACGCAGAGCTGCGCGAACAGCAGGAAAGCCATCAACAGCGCCTCAATGACTTGCAAGGCTCGCGAGACGAGCTTCGGGCGCAGTTCGCCGAGTTGGCGGGGAAAATCTTCGATGAGCGTGAACAGCGTTTTGCCGAAACCAGTCAACAGCGCCTGGGGCAATTGCTCGACCCACTGAAGGAGCGCATCCAGTCCTTTGAAAAACGCGTCGAAGAGAGCTACCAGGCTGAAGCCCGGGAGCGCTTCTCGCTGGCCAAGGAGCTGGAGCGTCTGCAACAACTCAATCTGCGACTGAGTGACGAAGCCACCAACCTGACCCGCGCATTGAAAGGGCAGAAAACCCAGGGTAACTGGGGCGAACTGATCCTCGAGCGAGTGCTCGAACATGCCGGGCTGGAAAAAGGGCGCGAGTATCAGACCCAGGTCAATCTCAAGGGCCCGGACGGCGAGCGCTTCCAGCCGGACGTCATCATTTACCTGCCGGGCGACAAGCAAGTGGTGGTCGACTCCAAGGTCAGCCTCACGGCGTATCAGCAGTACGTTGCCGCAGAGGACGAGGCCATCGGCCAGATCGCCATCAAGCAACACGTCCTGTCCCTGCGCAATCACGTTAAAGGTTTGGCCGGGAAGGACTACAAACGTCTCGACGGCCTGCACAGCCTGGATTTCGTATTGTTGTTCGTGCCGATCGAAGCGGCCTTTTCCGCGGCGCTGCAGGCTGAGCCGACGCTGTTTCAAGAGGCGTTCGACCGCAATATCGTGATCGTCAGCCCGACCACTTTGCTGGCGACGCTGCGTGTCATCGACAGCCTGTGGAAACAGGAGCGTCAAAGCCAGAATGCGCGGGAAATCGCCGAGCGAGCCGGGTGGCTGTACGACAAGTTCGTGTTGTTTATCCAGGATCTGGATGAGGTCGGCAATCGCTTGCAGCAACTGGACAAGGCTTACAGCTCGGCGCGCAACAAGCTGACAGAGGGGCGCGGCAATCTGGTCAGCCGCAGTGAACAACTGAAGTTGCTGGGGGCGAGGGCGAGCAAAAGCCTGCCAGCCGATTTGCTCGAGCGGGCGATGACCGATGTGGACGGGTTGGTCGAATTGCCAGAGTAGCAAAACAGCATCGCGAGCAAGCTCGCTCCCACTGGGGAATGCGTTCGAATGGGGGAGCGAGCCTGCTCGCGATAGCGATGTACGCACCATCGCGACCGCCAAACACTACAACGGCAAATACCGGCTCAACAACGCCCGCAATGCCGCCGGCTTTACCGGTTTGGCCAGGTAGTCCAGTCCCGCTGCATGCACCTGGGCCATCGTTTCCTGTCGCCCATCGGCGCTGATGACCACGCCCGGCACAGGCTCGCCCAATCGGGTGCGCAGCCAGGCCATCAACTCCGTGCCGGTTTCGCCGTGGTCGAGGTGGAAGTCTACCAATGCCAATTGCGGACGCACCCCTTCATCGAGCAATGCCACGCACTCATCGCGATTACGCGCAGTCCAGACCTGACAACCCCAGCGGGTCAGCAGGCTGTTCATGCCGATCAGGATGCTGTCCTCGTTATCGATGCACAGCACCTGCGCGCCACTGAGCAATTTGCCGTTGAGTTCCGCAGGCTTGGCCGGCTGCGCGGTTTGCGCCCTGGCCAGCGGGACGCTGACGCTGAAAACGCTGCCGTGCCCCGGCCAGGAGCGAACACGCAGGGTGTGTCCTAGTACGCGGCACAAGCCGTCGGCAATGGCGAGGCCTAACCCCAGGCCTTTCTCGGCGCTGGTCTGATGACTGTCGAGGCGTTTGAACTCCTCGAAAATCACCTGCTGTTTATCTTCAGGAATGCCGGGCCCACGGTCCCACACCTCCAGACACAACTCGCCCTTGTGCCGGCGGACCCCCAGGAGCACCGGGCCCTTGGCATAGCGGAAAGCGTTGGTCAGGAAGTTCTGCAGGATTCGGCGCAACAGTTTGATATCGCTGTCGATGCGCAGCTTGCTGCTCCGGACGCGAAACTCGAGCCCTTGTTCCCGCGCCAGCGCCTTGAATTCGGCGCCGAGTGTGTCAAACAACTCATTGAGCGCGAATGGCTTGGGATTTGGATTGATCTTGCCGTTTTCGAGGCGGGAAATATCCAGCAAATCGCTGATCAGTTCTTCGGCCGAACGCAGAGAGCTATCGAGGTGCTGGACCAGTTTCTGCGCCTCGTCGGACAAACCGTCTTCCTGATGGGACAGGGCGGCGGAGAACAGTCGCGCCGCGTTCAACGGTTGCATCAAGTCATGGCTGACGGCGGCCAGGAAACGGGTTTTCGACTGGTTGGCCGCCTCGGCGTTGCCCTTGGCTTCGGTCAGGGCCACGTTGAGCTGCGACAGTTCGTGGGTGCGTTCGGTGACCCGTCGCTCCAGACCTTCGTTGGCTTCGGTCAGCGCCTGTTCGGCTTCGCGGAACGCGGTGATGTCGGTGAAACTCATGACGAAACCACCGCCAGGCATCGGGTTGCCGATCAGCTCGATCACCCGGCCATTGGGAAACAATCGTTCGGAAGTGTGCGCGCGGCCCTGACGCATCCAGTGCAGGCGGCGGGCGACGTGCACTTCGGCTTCGCCGGGGCCGCACAGGCCGCGCTCGGCGTTGTAGCGAATGATGTCGGCAATCGGTCGGCCGACGCTGATCAAGCCATCCGGGTAGTTGAACAACTCGAGGTAGCGCCGGTTCCAGGCCACCAGTTTCAGCGACTGGTCGACCACACTGATGCCCTGGGTGATGTTTTCGATCGCCCCTTGCAGCAGCGCTCGATTGAACTGCAGCACCTCGGAGGCTTCGTCGGCGATGCGCACGACGTCTTCGAGTTGCATTTCCCGACCTTCGATGGCGGCTTTTACCACTGCGCGCGTCGACGAGGCCCCCAACACACCCGCCAGCAAGCGTTCAGTGTGGGCGATCCATTCACTGTCGGCGTTCTGGTTCGGGTTGAAGCCTTTGCCCTGGCGGTAGGCAAACCGGATGAAGCTCTGGCGGGCGCGTTCTTCACCGACGAAACGTGCCGCCAGTTGCAGCAAGTCGTCGATCTGCACGGCCAGCATCGAGCGTCCGCTGGGGCGAGCGCTGATTTCCTGGCCAATGAAGCGACCGGCCTGCCAGTGTTCCGAGACCCGTGTGCGTGACAGTACCGAGACCCAGGCGAACAGGGTGAAATTACCGGCAAGGGACAGCACCACACCTTGGGTCAGTGGCGTGATAGGCAAGTGCAGCGGGTTGCTGTGTAACCACGCCAGCCCCGGAAAACTGCTCAGTGACCAGCCCAGGCTAAGGGCGGCAATCGGCAGGATCAGGGTGTAGAACCACAGGAAGGTCCCGGCAGCGAGGCCGGCGAACACGCCGCGGCGGTTGGCCTGTTTCCAGTACAACGCGCCCAGCATGGCCGGCGCCAGTTGGGTCACTGCGGCGAACGCGATCTGGCCGATGGTCGCCAGGCTCGCGGTCGAGCCGAGCAAGCGATAGCTGACGTACGCCAGCAGCAAAATGGCGACGATGCTCACCCGGCGTACCGAGAGCATCCACTGGCGGAACACTTCGAACGGGCGCTCGGCGTTGTTGCGGCGTAGCAGCCACGGCAACAGCATGTCGTTGGAGACCATGGTCGACAGTGCCACGCTGGCCACGATCACCATGCCGGTCGCCGCCGATGCCCCCCCGATAAACGCCAGCAGGGCCAAGGCCGGATGCGCCTGGGCCAGTGGCAGGCTGATGACGAAGGAGTCCGGCAGTACCGAACTGGGCAACAGCATCTGACCCGCCAGCGCAATGGGGACGACGAACAGCGCCGCCAATGCCAGGTAGGCCGGGAATACCCATTTGGCCAGGCGCAAGTCCTGAGGGTCGATGTTTTCCACGACGGTCACATGGAACTGCCGTGGCAGGCAGATAATCGCCATCATCGCCACGCCAGTCTGGACCACCATCGATGGCCAGTTGACGGTTTCCTTCCAGTATTCCTCGAGGCGCGGGGCGAGCATGGCCTGGTCGAAAAGGTCGTCGAAACCGTCATACAGGCCGTAGGTCACATACGCGCCGACCGCCAGAAAAGCGAACAGCTTCACCAGTGATTCGAATGCGATGGCCAGCACCATGCCGCGATGGTGTTCCGTGGCATCCAGGTTGCGAGTACCGAAGACGATGGTGAACAGGGCCAGCACCAGCGACACGATCAACGCGGTGTCCTGTGCTCGAACGCCCATGGCATCGGCACCGGCACCGATCAGCAGGTTCACCCCGAGCACGATGCCCTTGAGTTGCAGGGCGATGTAGGGCAACACGCCGACCAGGCAGATCAACGCCACCACCACCGCCAGCGATTGGGATTTGCCATAGCGGGCGGCGATGAAGTCGGCAATCGAAGTGATGTTCTCCTGCTTGCTGATCATTACCATTTTTTGCAGCACCCACGGTGCGCCGACCAGCAGCAGGATCGGCCCGAGGTAGATCGGCAGGAATGACCAAAGCTGTTCAGCGGCCTGGCCGACTGCGCCAAAGAAGGTCCAGCTGGTGCAATAGACAGCGAGCGAAAGGCTGTACACCCAGGCACGCACGCGCGGCGGCAGCGGCGCGCTGCGACGGTCACCGTAAAAGGCGATGGCGAACATGATGGCCATATAGGCCAGGGCGACGGCGGCAATCAGCCCGCTGGACAACGACATGGGAACTCCCGACAACCAAAGACACCCGGGCCGTCCCGCCCGGACAGACAGTCTCGCACGATGGCCGGGGTTAGTCAGTGTCGACCAAGGTCGTGGCGCGGCGGGGTGCCGCAGGGTGAGGGAGGGGTAGCCAGTTTTTTGTGGTGCGTGCCGGCCCCATCGCGAGCTTGCTCGCGATGGCGACCTTACTGGCTCAACGCAATGTCGATCAGTTGATGCAATTCCTCGACCTGCAGCGGTGCCTCGGAGAACAGAATGCGAAACACGATGGGCGCAGCCACCATGTTGATCAGCCGGTCGACGCTGGGGCGGGGCTGATCCGGGTAGCGATCCAGAATTGTCTGTAGCTGCCCGCCAATGATCGTCGCGCAATAGCTCGGCTTGAGGCTCGACTGCACGTCGCGCAGCATGTTGCGGCCGGGGGCGGAGCTCATCTCGTCCAGGTACTGTTCTGCCCAGGCACGCACGTCGCCGGACAAGCTGCCGGTATTGGCCGACTCGGTTTCCGGTTGCATGCGGGCGAGGGCGACGTCCGCCAGCAGCGCCGACAGATCTCCCCAACGCCGATAAATGGTCGAGGGCGTAACGCCCGCGCGCGCGGCGATCTGCGGCACGGTCACGCTGGCTCGATCCTGTTCTTCGAGCAGTTCGCGCACGGCCTTGTGAATGGATTCCTGCACCCGGGCACTACGGCCGCCGGGACGTAAAGTCGGAGCTGTCATCACCTTTTTCCTGTCTCGCGTCGAAGCCTGCCAACCCGCAGTCGCCTCGATCCTGAAAAACCTGTTTCGGACCTTAACACAAAGAATTTGCTTTAAGAGCGAGGCGGTAGCACACTCCACAAAAGCAAAAAATTAGCTTTTGCGGAGCGTGCCCATGTCCAGTTCTCATTCAAACCGTGCAAGCCTGTGGTTCCTGGCAATCACTTTGCTCAGTTTTCTCGCCGCCTCCACGGCACCCACGCCGTTGTACCATCTGTACCAGGAGCAACTGCAGTTTTCGGCCGCCATCCTGACGCTTGTTTTTGCGGTATACGCCCTCAGTCTGCTGGTCGCGTTGCTGACGGTGGGGTCGCTGTCGGACCACCTTGGACGCAAACCGGTCATTTTCACTGCGGTACTGCTGAACATTGTCGCGATGCTGCTATTTATCCAGGCCGACAGCGTCGGTTGGCTGATCAGTGCACGTGTCCTGCAGGGCTTCGCCACGGGGATGGCGACGGCCGTGTTGAGCGCCACGCTGCTGGACACTGATCGCCAGCAGGGGCCGCTGATCAACAGCGTGGCACCCTTGATCGGCATGGCGCTGGGTGGCATGGGTTGCGGTTTGCTCGCCGAATTTGCCCCGGCTCCGTTACACCTGACGTATTGGCTGCTGCTCGTGTTGTTTGTGATGCAGGCGTTGTATGTCTGGCGTTTGCCGGAAACTGTCTCGCGTCAGCCAGGGGCATGGGCGTCATTGCGGCCCACCCTGCATGTGCCGGTTCAGGCGCGCTCAACCTTGTGGCGGGTGCTGCCGCTCAATACCGCCACCTGGGCGCTCGGTGGTTTTTACGCCTCCCTGGCGCCTTCGTTAGTGCGCACCGCCACGGGCTCGACTTCGAACCTGATTGGCGGCGCGACCGTTGCCGTACTGACATTGACCGGTGCTTCGATGATTTTCACCCTGCGCAATTGGCCTGCCGGCAGGGCATTACAGTTGGGGGCCGGTTCGTTGGCGACGGGGGTTGCCCTGATTCTCCTGGGGGCGCACGGTGCCAGTCTGCCGCTGTTCTTCCTTGGTACGCTGGTCGCCGGTTGTGGCTTTGGAGCCGGTTTCCTGGGGGCTTTGCGTAGCGTCGTGCCGTTGGCTTTGCCCCATGAGCGCGCCGGTCTGATGTCGGCGTACTACGTGCTCAGTTACCTGGCATTCTGCCTGCCGTCATTGCTGGCCGGTAACCTGGCCCGCACCTTTGGCCTGATGGCGACCACCGAGGGTTATGGGGTCGTGCTGATCCTCCTGGCCTTGGGTGCATGGCTGGCGCACTGGCTTCGGCGCTCTTCCGGCGCTTGCAGCGCTGCTGGCCAGCCATAGGAAAACGGCATTTAATGCTGCCAATTCATTCGAAGGATCTGACCATGAAGATCATCCGCAGCAAATCTTTTACTGGCGAGCGTGCCTGGGCCGCGCTGGACATTGCCAACATGAACGGCATTACCACGCGCCTGCACTGGACTGATCAGCCCTATAAATGGCACATCAACGACGGCCAGGAAGTGTTTGTGGTGCTCGATGGGCAAGTGCAGATGCGCTACCGCGAAGAGGGGGTCGAGCGCGAGGCACTGCTGGAGGTCGGAGACATTTTTTATGCGTCGGTGGGCACTGAACACGTGGCTCATCCCGTGGGGCCGGCGCGAATTCTGGTGATAGAAACAGAAGGCAGTGTGTGACGGATTATCTGTGAAATAGATAACTCATAGAGAAATTACCCGTTATATCGATATTCGATCTGGATCTATGATGGGTTCCACCTCGCCCGAGGACAGGAGTTCACCATGACATGCCCCAACACCCTCAAGCCCGGTATCAAGCCGTTCAGCCACCTGCAGCACCCGCGCGAAGTCATTCGCCAGTTCACCCCGAACTGGTTCGCCGCCACCATGGGCACCGGAGTGCTGGCGTTGGCGTTGGCACAATTGCCCGTCGCCAGTCCCGGTTTACGCGCTCTTGCCGAAGTGGTCTGGCTGTTCAACATCGTTCTGTTCGCCTTGTTCACAGCCTTGTACGCGGCGCGCTGGGTGTTGTTTTTCAACGAGGCCCGGCGGATTTTTGGCCACTCCACGGTTTCGATGTTTTTCGGCACGATTCCCATGGGCCTGGCGACCATCATCAACGGTTTTCTGGTATTTGGCCTGCCGCGTTTTGGCGAAGGCGTGATCCAGGTGGCCGAAGCGTTGTGGTGGCTTGATGTGGCGATGTCTTTAGCGTGTGGTGTGTTGATTCCCTACATGATGTTCACCCGCCAGGAACACAGCATCGACCAAATGACCGCGGTTTGGCTGTTGCCGGTGGTGGCGGCGGAAGTGGCGGCTGCCAGTGGTGGCCTGCTGGCGCCGCATCTGGTCGATGCCCACTCGCAACTGGTGGTACTGGTGACCAGCTACGTGCTCTGGGCATTTTCCCTGCCCGTGGCGTTCAGCATTCTGACGATTCTGTTGCTGCGCATGGCGCTGCATAAACTGCCTCACGAAAACATGGCCGCTTCGAGTTGGCTGGCACTCGGGCCGATTGGTACGGGGGCGCTGGGCATGTTGCTGTTGGGTGCCGATGCACCGGTCATTTTTGCCGTCAACGGTTTGCCGGGTATCGGTGAGATCGCTGCCGGGCTGGGGCTGGTCGCCGGGATCACACTGTGGGGCTTTGGCCTGTGGTGGATGCTAATGGCTGTGCTGATCACTCTGCGCTATCTGCGTGGAGGCATCCCTTTCAACCTCGGCTGGTGGGGGTTCACCTTTCCGTTGGGCGTCTATTCCCTGGCAACGCTGAAACTGGCCAGCACTTTGCACCTGTCGTTTTTCAGTGTCTTCGGTTGTGTGCTGGTGAGTTTGCTGGCCGTGATGTGGCTGATCGTCGCCAAACGCACCGTGCAGGGCGCCTGGCGCGGTGAGCTGTTTGTCTCGCCGTGCATTGCAGGATTGAAGAAATAACCGGCAAAGATTAGGTAATGTGTGGCCTGGATCGACGTGCGACATTCCAATAAATGTATCCACGCCACTCACACCTGAATCAGGGACACGGAAGATGAGTCATCCCTCACAGTTCACCTTGCTGCGCACACGGCGTTTCCTGCCGTTTTTCGTGACACAGTCCCTCGGGGCGTTCAACGACAACATCTTCAAGCAGTCACTGATCCTCGCCATCCTCTACAAGTTGACCATCGAAGGTGATCGTTCGATCTGGGTCAATTTGTGTGCGCTGCTGTTCATTCTGCCGTTCTTTCTGTTTTCGGCACTGGCCGGGCAGTTCGGCGAGAAGTTCGCCAAGGATGCGCTCATCCGCCTGATCAAACTCGGCGAAATCGTCATCATGGCGGTTGGCGCGGTGGGTTTCTTGTTCGATCATTTGTCGCTGATGCTGGTGGCGCTGTTCGCCATGGGGACGCATTCGGCGCTGTTCGGGCCGGTGAAATACTCGATCCTGCCCCAGGCCTTGCGCGAAGAAGAGCTGGTGGGTGGCAACGGTCTGGTGGAAATGGGCACCTTCCTGGCGATCCTGGCCGGGACCATCGGCGCCGGGATCATGATGTCGTCCAGTCACTATGCGCCCATCGTTTCGATGGCCATCGTCGGTATTGCCGTCCTGGGTTACCTGGCCAGCCGCGGCATTCCACGGGCGGCCGCGACGTCGCCGCAGATGCACCTGAACTGGAACATTTTCAGCCAGTCCTGGGCCACCTTGAAGCTGGGCCTGGGGCAGACCCCGGCGGTGTCGCGCTCGATTGTCGGCAACTCATGGTTCTGGTTTGTCGGGGCGATCTATCTGACGCAAATCCCCGCCTATGCCAAGGAGTGGATGCACGGCGACGAGACGGTGGTGACGTTGATTCTGACGGTGTTCTCGGTGGGTATCGCCCTGGGCTCGATGCTGTGTGAGAAATTGTCCGGACGCAAAGTCGAAATTGGCCTGGTGCCATTCGGTTCTTTCGGGTTGACCGTATTCGGCTTGTTGCTGTGGTGGCATTCCGGCGGGATTCCGGACAGCGTCGAGGGCCATGGCTGGCTCGAGATTCTCGGCTTTGGCCACACCTGGCTGGTATTGATCGACATCCTCGGCCTGGGGATTTTCGGCGGTTTCTACATCGTGCCGCTGTACGCGCTGATTCAGTCGCGCACCCCCGAGAACGAGCGGGCGCGGGTCATTGCCGCCAACAACATTCTCAATGCGCTGTTCATGGTGGTGTCGGCGATTGTCTCGATCGTCTTGTTGAGCCTGGTCAAATTGTCGATTCCGCAGCTGTTCCTGGTGGTGTCGCTGCTGAACATCGGCGTCAATGCCTACATTTTCAAAATCGTTCCCGAATTCACCATGCGCTTCATGATCTGGCTGCTCAGCCATTCCATGTACCGCGTGGAGCATCGCAACCTGGATCTGATTCCTGATGAAGGCGCGGCACTGCTGGTGTGCAACCACGTGTCGTTCGTCGATGCCTTGCTGATTGGTGGGGCGGTGCGTCGGCCGATTCGCTTCGTGATGTATTACAAAATCTACAACCTGCCGGTGTTGAATTTCATCTTTCGCACGGCCGGGACGATTCCGATCGCGGGGCGCCAGGAAGACATCCAGATCTATGAAAAGGCCTTCACGCGCATTGCGCAGTATCTGAAGGACGGCGAACTGGTGTGCATCTTCCCCGAGGGCAAACTGACCGCCGATGGCGAGATCAACGAGTTCAAGGGCGGATTGAAGCGGATTCTCGAAGAGACACCGGTGCCGGTGATTCCGTTGGCCTTGCAGGGTTTGTGGGGAAGTTTCTTCAGTCGCGATCCGAATAAAGGATTGTTTCGCCGATTGTGGTCGCGGGTGACGTTGGTGGCCGGGCCAGCGGTGGCAGCGGAGGTGGCGGAGCCGGCCAGATTGCAGCAGTTGGTGGGGGAGTTGCGCGGGGCCGTTAGATAAAAGTTGTTCGCGCGGGCCTCATCGCGGGCAAGCCCGCTCCCACAAGGATTGGTGATGTGCCTTCTGTGTTTGGCACAACACAAACCCTGTGGGAGCGGGCTTGCCCGCGATGGCGTCAGAGGCTTACGCGCTGACCTTGAGCCCAACCAGTCCGGCAATAATCAATGCCACACTGGCCAGCCTCACCAGCGCCATGGACTCGCCAAACAGGATGATCCCGGCGATCACCGTGCCGACGGCGCCGACACCGGTCCAGATCGCATAGGCCGTGCCCAGCGGCAGTTCCTTCATGGCAAGGCCCAACAAGCCAAGGCTGACGCCCATGGCTGCAACGGTCAGTGCGGTGGGGAGAGGGCGGCTGAAACCGTCGGTGTATTTCAGGCCGACTGCCCAGCCGACTTCGAACAGGCCGGCGAAAAACAGAATGATCCAGGACATCAAAGACCTCCATCGATTGACGGGGTCGTCCCCAGATTAATGACTCGATTGAGCCGCGAGGTCGTCCTCGCGTTGCGCAATATAGTGCCCAGCATTAACCCGGGGATCAAGTTTGTGGATCAATCGGTGGCTTGCCGAGCCGCAATTTTCCGGTCTTCCTTCTCGCTCATGCGACGGAAATACGTCGAGAGCAACGCCCCGGAAATGTTGTGCCACACGCTGAACAATGCACTCGGCACCGCCGCCAGTGGCGAGAAGTGCGCACTGGCCAGGGCTGCCCCCAAACCTGAGTTCTGCATGCCGACTTCCAGCGCCAGTGACTTGCGCTGAGCCAATGGCAACTTGAACAGGCGCCCGGTGAAGTAGCCCAGCAGATAGCCGAAGCTGTTGTGCAGCATGACTACCGCCATGATCAGCAAGCCGGACTCGGCAATCTTCGCCTGGCTGGCGGCAACCACGGCTGTGACGATGATCACGATGCTGACCACCGACACCAGCGGCAACACGTCCACCGCGTGGCGAACCCGATCACCCAGCAGGCGCTGGGCAACGACGCCGAGTACGATCGGCAGCAGCACCACTTGCAGGATCGACCAGAACAGCTCCATGAACGACACCGGCAACCAGGCCGAGGCCAACAGCCAGATCAATGCCGGCGTCAGCAGTGGGGCGAGGAGGGTGGTGACGGCGGCGATGGCCACCGACAGGGCCAGATCGCCGCGTGCCAGCCAGGTCATCACGTTCGATGAGGTGCCGCTTGGGCAACAGCCGACCAGGATCACGCCGACGGCGATTTCGGGCGGCAGATGGAACGCCTGGCAGAGTAACCACGCCACGCCGGGCATGATCACGAAATGTGCGACCACGCCCAGGGCCACGCGCCATGGATGGCGAGCGACTTCGGCGAAGTCTTCGAGCTTGAGGGTCAGGCCCATGCCGAACATCACCAACCCCAGCAGCGGCACGATGGCACCCTTCAGGCCGATGAACCATGCCGGTTGCAGAAACGCCACCACGGCGAATATCAGTACCCAGTAAGCGAAGGTGTTGCCGACAAAGCGACTCAATGCAGCCAGTGCGCGCATGGCTTGATCCTTATTATTAAGTAGCAGCAGAAGCCCCCCTGTAGGAGCGAGCCTGCTCGCGATGGCGCGGTGTCAGTCAGCATTAATGTTGAATGTCAGTCCGTCATCGCGAGCAAGCTCGCTCCCACAGTAAAACCACCAGACTTTAGATCCCTTGCGGAGTCTCTTCTCCACCCAATGCCTCAACCAGCGCCGGCAGGAAGTCGCCGAAGGTGAGCATCATCAGGGTGAAGCTGGCATCCAGTTGACCCAGGGCTTCGTCGCCACCGTCCTGTTCCGCCTGGTCTTGCAGCAGGTCTTCGAACTTCAGGCGCTTGACCACCATTTTATCGTCGAGGACGAAGGACAGCTTGTCCTGCCAGGCCAGCGACAGCTGAGTGACGACTTTGCCAGTGCTCAAGTGCAGCTGGATTTCTTCGCTGGTCAGGTCCTGACGCTTGCAACGCACGATACCGCCGTCTTCGTGGGTGTCGCGCAGTTCGCACTCGTCCAGCACAAAGAAATCGTCCGCGGCTTTCTGGGTGGTGACCCACTCGGTCATGGTCGCGGTCGGAGACATTTTTACCGTCAGCGGGCGCACCGGCAGGGTACCGATCACTTCACGCAGGGTGGACAGCAGGTCTTCGGCACGTTTCGGGCTGGCCGAGTTCACCAGGATCAGGCCCTGTTTCGGCGCGATGGCGGCGAAGGTCGAGGAGCGGCGGATAAAGGCGCGCGGCAGGAAGGCCTGGATGATTTCATCCTTGATCTGGTCGCGTTCCTTTTTATAGACCTTGCGCATTTGCTCGGCTTCGATCTCTTCGACCTTCTCCTTGACCGCGTCACGCACGACGCTGCCTGGCAGAATACGTTCTTCCTTGCGGGCGCTGATCAGCAGGAAGTCGCCACTGACGTGCACCAGCGGTGCATCTTCGCCCTTGCCGAACGGCGCGACGAAACCGTAGGTGGTCAACTCCTGGCTTGCACATGGACGCGCCAGTTTGGTGGCCAGTGCAGTTTCCAACGCCTCGGCATCAACAGGCAGATCTTGGGTCAGGCGATAGATAAGCAGGTTCTTGAACCACATGGGGTGAGTCTCTCCTTTATACAAAGGGAGGCATTATTGTCCTCGCGGTGCCATAGGCCAACCCTTCTCTAAGCCTTTGGAAGGCATGAAAAAATTAATTAAAAAAGTGCTTGCCAGAGGTAGGGTCGCTCCGTAGAATGCGCGCCACACCGAACGTGAAGGGTGATTAGCTCAGCTGGGAGAGCGTCTGCCTTACAAGCAGAATGTCGGCGGTTCGATCCCGTCATCACCCACCATTCGCATTCAGTGTTACGCGCAGCGGTAGTTCAGTCGGTTAGAATACCGGCCTGTCACGCCGGGGGTCGCGGGTTCGAGTCCCGTCCGCTGCGCCATATTCGGTAACCTGGAATACTGAACGCCAGGTCACCACGGAAAAGCCCGCTGATGCGGGCTTTTTTCTGCCCCAAGTTTGTATGTTGTTCCTGTGGGTTGCATCGTTTCACCGGTTTTTAGATTTTTTTGAAAAAAACATCAATTAAATCAACACTTTATAAAAACCTGTGGCATAATGTGTCCCGCAACGAAGGTAAAGGGTGATTAGCTCAGCTGGGAGAGCGTCTGCCTTACAAGCAGAATGTCGGCGGTTCGATCCCGTCATCACCCACCACTTTCAACGCTACGCGCAGCGGTAGTTCAGTCGGTTAGAATACCGGCCTGTCACGCCGGGGGTCGCGGGTTCGAGTCCCGTCCGCTGCGCCATATTCGGTAACCTGGAACACTGAACGCCAGGTCACCACAGAAAGCCCGCTCAATGCGGGCTTTTTGCTGTCTGGAATTTGGCTTTTCCTGCGGCGAATCGGCCCTTCGATGGTAAGAGCGAACGTGCTCCGGGCGGCGTTCCGACGATGGTCGTCAAGGATAAAGCTGCAAATCTGCTCCCCCCGTGGTGTTCTCGGGTTTTTCGCGAGCAGGCTCGCTCCTACTGTTCGGCGTTGCGGGCGTGTCGGTAATCGCTGACGGCTTCGTAAACGGCTTTGCGCAACCGATTGATGCCGCCGATAGGACGATGAGCCTCAAGCCCAAACCATGGGTTGAACGACTGATTGTCGCATTGCAGGTTCAGCGCAGGCGTGTCGAAGTCCTGTGCAGGCACGTTGATGCGTGCCACGGTCTGGAAGGGCGCATCGTTCTCGCTCCACTCAATACTGGTGTCTTCGATCGGCATGTACTTGTTTGCGTCCTGGCGCTGGATCTGCAAGACGAAACACGCAGGTACCCGATCTGTCGACAGCTGTTGGTTCAGCGCATTGCGCAGGAAGTTCGGCAATTTCTGGTTTTGCGCAGGCAAGCTGTAGGGCGGGCAGCTTTGCGGGTCGGGCATTACACGAAACTTGGCGTTGGCTTCACCGAATTTGTAAGGCGAAACTGAAAAGTACATGGCCTGGGTCGGGCTCGGCGGCGCGGGTGACAGGGTCTTCAGCGCAATAAACAGGTGACGAACCTCCCAGGTGCGCGGGTCCCAACCCGGAAAAAAGGCCATGATTTTTTTGCCGTCGGCCTGAGCGGCGACGTTTTGACGATACTCGGCGACATCGCTGACGAAAAAGTTCGGGTGGTTGAACATCACGAAGTCCTGTTCGCTTCGATGTGTTTGATCGCTCAGCAGTTGTTTGCCCGGCACATCGAGCAGCTTGATCGCCATGCCCCGGGCATCGCGGATGCTGTCGAACTGCGGATAGGCATTGCCGTTGGACAGGCGCATCGTCGCTTGCCAGGTTTTGCCCGGTTCGCTGAACACACCCTGACGTAAATCGTTCGCCAGGTCCGGCAGCACTTTGACCTCGGCTTGAACGCAGCCGTGGGCCTTGGCATGAGCATCGCGCAGATATCGGGTGTTATCGCGGTGCTGGTCGACGATGCGCACGGCGGTCTGGATGATGTCCTGAGTCATTGCCGCTTCGCCGTCCGGAATCAGCTCTTGCGCCGATACGGGGCCGCGGTGTTGCCAGGCAAACCACGCGGTGATCAGCGCCCAGCCAAGCAGCCCAAGACCCAGCAGCCAGAGCAGCGTCTTGCCGAGAAATGCGCCCAGGCGCAGCCAGAGGGTCATGAGCATGCAGAAATCCTTTTGCAAAGGGCGAGGGTCATGGCAATTGCGACTCAAGAGGGCCGCCCAGCACCTTCAGATACTCCAGCAGTGCCCAGCGCTCCTGTGGTTGCAGCAGTCGGCCGATCACGCCGTTGCCAAGCTTGCCGGCGCGGAACTCGTGGCCGCTGTTGTGGTTGCCGGTAATGCGCGTGTCAAACACAAAGCCATTGGTAAAGGCTTCGGTGCGATAGCCCAGGTGCCTCGGGTCGTACTCGAACGTGCCTTTGTAAAAGGTGGTTGAGCGTTCATCCTGAGGCGAAAGCAATTGATAAAGGCTTGGCACCGAGCCGTTGTGCAGGAACGGCGCTGTCGCCCAGACCCCCGCCAATGGCCGGGCCTTGTAGGCGCGTAACTCGCGAACACCGATCGGCAAGCCGAATCCATCCATTTCAGGTCGCTCGGCGGGTGTGATGCCGGCCTCGCGATAGGCCCGGTTTTCCACAAACGCTGTGACATAGGCCAGCCCTTTGGCCACCGACATCTGGCTCAGATCAAGGGGGGCTTCAGGTTTGGGTTCGACATCCAGTTGATCAAGGTCGGTTTGACTCCACTGCAGCGCCGTCAGGTCGAAGCGATGATTGGCAATGTTGTTGGCAGCGCCGGGGTCGGTGCCGATGTATTCCACCGGGAGCATTTTCAGGTGTTGCACATATCGTCCTTCGCCTTGAGTCGTCCGCGGGACGTGGCAGCCGGCGCAGTTTTCGCTGAACAGTGCGCGACCTTTTGCGGCCAAGGGTTTGTCGATGGGCCCCAACAGTTCTTCGGGCCAGGCGGGCGGTGCGAGCCGTTGCAGGGTTTCTTCGATCAGATGCAAATCACGCACCCGGACGCTGGAAGGGTAACGATCATCGCCCTTGAGCGGTTGCCGATTACGGTCGAAAAAATTCAGCGTGGCGCCTACACCCAAGGCTTCGCCGATATTGCGAGCCATGGGCTGCTGCGCCGAGCCGTTCCATTGCACCCAGTCGAATGTCCACATATCCCATAGCTGTGGATAGTCCACCGGGGCGTCGGCTACGCGATAATTTTCGGGGGTAATGGCATCGCCGAAACTGGCATTGGCGATGCGCCCGAAAGCATCCGTACGCCCCGGCCCTTCTTCAGTCGGGTAGAGCCCGCGATGGGTGTCGTTCCAGGCCACTTTCAAGAAAGTATCGAGCGAGCCTTTGAATTCGTCGCGCAGTTGCTGGCGCCGGGCGTCGTAATCCTGCCCCAGCACCTGACGTGCGAAACGTTCGAATTTCCAGGGGTTGTAATAAGTCGCTGCCAGGCTCGCTACCAAGGCTTGTCCGAAACTGCCACCTTGTAGTGTAGGCACGCTCGAGGGCAGGACATGTTGCGCCGAACCGCCATCGATGCGCACGGCTTGGCCTTTGAAACGCAGTTCCCCGGTATGGCAGGCGGCACAGGTAATATCCAGAAACGTATCCGCGCTTCCGGGATTTTTGTGCCGGGCAAAGCCCACCGGAAGATTTCCGGGGTTGTTCGGCGTGGGTTTCTGATTGGGATCGATTAAAAAGCCGAAGCGTGCGAGGTATTCAGGAGAGGCGAATCGTTGCTGCGAGAAGGGCAGCTCAAGCGCCGTGAACCAATCGTAGTGCAGGCCTTTGACCTGCGTGCCCTGAGGTGTGAAGTAGTAGGTCTGACGGTCGGTATCGCTCCATTGGTCTAGGTAATGCACCTGTTGCGCAGGTGACCAGGCCGGTAGTTTCGGGTTGGCGACATAATACAGGACCACGGCCAGACACAGCCCGACCAGGATTACGATCAGCATCAGCAAACGGAAGAAGAGGCGCAAGATGAACATCCTTGTCGATTATTATTCTTTTATGCCTCAGTGCCAGATCGGCGGCAAGTGGCCATTACGCCAGACATTGTGAGGTAGCAGAACGGCGTCTATGAAAGTCTGATGACGGAAGTTTCATCATCTACACTCCGAAAAGCGTTTAAACACCTGAACTTATCCAAAATTTCCGGCTCTCATGCCGGTAGCCATTGGTCGTGGCCGCCTGATAAGCTCGCGGCTTTACTCGATTGCCCTTTAGGCGCATGAACAAGGAAATAGCATGAAACAGCATCGGTTGGCGGCGGCGGTGGCCCTGGTTAGCCTGGTACTTGCGGGTTGCGACTCGCAGACCAGCGTAGAGCTGAAAACCCCGGCGCAAAAGGCTTCCTACGGCATTGGCCTGAATATGGGCAAGAGCCTGGCTCAGGAAGGCATGGATGACCTGGATTCCAAAGCCGTAGCCCAGGGCATCGAAGATGCCGTCGGCAAGAAAGAACAGAAACTGAAAGATGAAGAGCTGGTTGAAGCCTTCGCAGCGCTGCAAAAGCGTGCCGAAGAACGTATGGCCAAGATGAGCGAAGAGTCGGCAGCCGCCGGCAAAAAATTCCTCGAAGAAAACGCCAAGAAAGCCGGCGTCGTGACCACCGCTTCGGGCTTGCAGTACGAAGTCGTCAAGAAAGCCGATGGCGCTCAGCCAAAGCCGACTGATGTAGTGACTGTCCACTACACCGGCAAGCTGACCAACGGCACCGTTTTCGACAGCTCCGTCGAGCGCGGCAGCCCGATCGATCTGCCGGTTAGCGGCGTGATTCCGGGTTGGGTTGAAGGCTTGCAACTGATGCACGTCGGTGAGAAGTACAAGCTGTACATTCCTAGCGAACTGGCTTACGGCGCACAAAGCCCAAGCCCGGCGATTCCGGCCAACTCGGTGCTGGTGTTCGACCTGGAACTGCTGGGGATCAAGGATCCAGCAAAAGAAGACGCTGCCAAGTAATCAGCGTCCGCTCTAACAACAACGCCTCGCTAATGCGGGGCGTTGTTGCATCTGGTGTGTGGCGCGGGTAAACAAAGCGAACAGATGCAGCAGGCTGGAGTCATAGACATTGTCGGAGCGGCGTTAACCTCGCCAGATCGCCAAGTCAATGAAATATTGGGTTTTTTTAGATGGGTAAAAAACGCCCGATCTGAGTTCGGCCCTTATGAAACGGGGCTTTCAGCCACGAAAAGCGGCTCTGTTCACAAGGTTATCCACAATTTGTGTGGATAACATTTACATGGGAGGCGTGATGAAATCACCCTGGAATTTTGCTCGTTTCCTGCCATTGGCCGGACGACTGCTTGCTCGTGGTCGTTTGCCGACCTTGCTGTTCGCGGTGGCTAGCAAAGGTGCCAGTCAAGGCAATCGGCTGGGCAAACTCAAGGATGATCTGGGCCTGTTGCAGGCACTATGCCTGGCTTATTGGCGCGGTGAATATCGGGCTATCAGCCCTAAAGCGCTGGTGTCGGTCGTGGCGGGCCTGATGTATTTTCTCAGCCCGGTGGACGCGATTCCGGATTTCATTCCGGTATTCGGCATGCTGGATGACATCGCTGTACTGGCCTGGTTGATGAAAGTCCTCGATGACGAACTCAATGCTTTTCGCGAATGGCGTAAACGTCAAATGCCAGAGAAGCTTGCCGTGGTCGAACGCCTGCCCGACACCCCTGAACAACTTCAGCTTCAGGGGCCGAAAAAGAACTGAACTGATTCAATCTCAGCCACAGATAGATACCCCCCGCGACCTTGGCCGCTGTTAGGATTACACTTCTAGGGAAAAGTGCCGACTCGCTAAGTGTTGTTGTCCTACGGGGTAGTCATGGATATTCAGATAATTACACGCGAAGGCGAGCCCGAATATGCGGTTCTGCCGTGGGCTCAGTATCAGGCTCTACTGAAAGCAGCAGGCATTAACGAAGCACCGTCGCGTCCGGCCGCAGCGCCGCTTGCGACAACCCAGGACCCGATTCTTCCAGGTCTTGATCAACTACGCAGTTTGCGCGAAGGGAAGGGCATCGCCATCGAGGCGCTGGCCCGCACGGTAGGCATCAGCCCGTCTTATCTGGCCATGATCGAAAGTGGCGAGCGTCTGCCCGACGCGGCCATCCGCCGAAGCCTGGCCTGGGAATTGACGGTGCCAGGGTGGAGGGATGAATCGTGAGCGTACGCATCAGTCGTCAACATTGGGACGGATTGCTGGGCGAGCTGGATCAGGCGCGCCGTCAGCGTCATCTATTGACCTATCGGGCATTGCTGGAGCGTTTGCAGCTTCCAACGCCCGCCATGCAAACCCTGACTGCCGCGCTCGAGCATCTGGCGGCACTGGATGCCAAAGCCGAACAACCGCTGCGCAGTTCGCTGGTGATCAGCCAGGGCGCCAGCCGCCTGCCACGTACCGGTTTCTTTGAATGCGTCGAGCGCCTCGGGCGATTTTCCGGGCCGTCCGATGGCGTCGCGGCCGCGTCCTGGCATGCCTCGGAAGTGGTGCGCGTGTTCGAGTACGAGTACCCCGAGTCGGCGGAGGCCTGAGTGTTTTTCCGACTCAAGGCGCAGGTCAGTTACTGGCTGGCACGCCGGCTTTTTCACTGGCAATGGTTCGTGCGACAGCCGCGTGGCTGGAGTTGGCTCGAAGGCCAGTTCGCCCGTATGGCTAACCTGGGCGATGTCGACGCTCAGAGCTTCTATGGCCACATCCTGACCTTTCGCGGCGTCGGTCTGGGCGCTCGCGAAGAGGGCATTCGCTTGCTGCGCCTGGCGGCATTGGCGGGTGATGGCAAAGCGGCGTATCAGGTCGGGGTGATCAGCCTCGCCGGGACGCCGAGCAAGGCGCCGGACCCGGCTGAAGCGGCGCGATTCTGGAGCATTGCAGCGAAGGCCGGGCATCCGCTGGCCGAACTCAAGCTCAAAGAGCTGGCGGCTCGAGATGACGGGCTATAGTCCAAAATCGTGTTGTTCCGGCGGGCGGCATCGCGAGCAAGCTCGCTCCCACAGTGGATTTATTGAAGACGCACAATTCGTGTGATTCAGCATTCCCCTGTGGGACACGATGGCGTCAGACCCTTCATCGATGCCCGGCAAGCAGCACATCCTCTTTCTCCGACACCGCCAGGCTGTCGATTAAATGCACGCTGTACCCCTGCACATTCTTCGCGTGGTGTTTAGCCTGTGACGCCATCTCGGCCAATTGGCTGGCATCGAGTTGGCCGCAAACCTGTGGATGCAAATGCACCACGCCGATGGACAGGGACAGCAAGGGGAACTCCTGGCGCAGGCCTTGGCGATTGGGCGCGATAAAGCAGCCGGCTTCGAGGTGTTCGCTGCGATAGAAGCGTCGGCACTGGCTCTGGAAGTCCTCCAGTAACTGATTCAAACGCTTGCGCCAGTCTTCCGGGCCGAGCACCAGCAGGAAGTCGTCGCCGCCGATATGGCCGACGAAGTCGCGGGATGGGTCGACGCGGTCGTTCAGGCATTGCGCCAGGCATAACAGGACTTCATCACCACGGCCGTAACCATAGATATCGTTGAAGGGCTTGAAGCTGTCGATGTCGACGTAGCAGATCATCGATTCCCGTTGCTGTTGCAGCAGCCGCGTCAGGCATTGCTGGATCGGCACATTGCCTGGCAGCAGGGTCAGGGGATTGGCGTAGCGCGCTTGCTGGATTTTCAGTTCGGTAATCAGTTTTAGTACGTCGATCACCCGGCCCAGGCCCAGGTAGCCGCCGTTGAGGGTGATGATGAAGTCTTCTTCGATGCGTTGGCGGGCGCGGCTGGTGATCAGGCGGCTGACCTGTTGCAGTGACTGGCTCACCTCGACGGCGAGGAAGTCATCGTTCATCAGGCGGCTGATGGGTTTGCGGGCGAACAGATCGGTGGCAAACGGCTTGAGCAGGGCGTCGGAGAGTGAATGGCGGTGGACGATGCCACACGGTTGGCCGTGCTCATCCAGTACCGCCAGCGAATTCAGATTGGCCTGGCGGCGGAAGGCTTCCAGTACCGTGGCCGTCGGTGTGTCGCGCGTCACCGCCGGTTGGTCGTTGAGCAGGGCGCTGAGGTCGCTGCCGTCGTCGTTCAACACCACGGCGGTGTTGTCCTGCCGCGGCATCAAGGGGCGGGCATCCCGGGGCGGATGCTCTTGCGGTCGACAGAGCAAATAGCCCTGGACCAGGTCGACCCCCATTTCCGTCAGCACCGCGAGCTCTTCCGGCAACTCGATGCCTTCGGCGATCACCTGTGCGCGTGAGGCTTTGGCGATTTGCAGGATCGAGCCGACGAATTCGCGCTTGAGGGCGTCCTGGTGTATGCCATCGATGAAGTGCCGGTCGATCTTCACATAGTCCGGCCGTAACTCGGACCACAGACGCAAACTCGAATAGCCGGCACCCAAGTCATCCAGGGCAATGGAAAAACCCATCGCCCGATAGTGATGCAGGGCGGTTTGCAGCAACTCGAAATCGTCGGTGGGAGTCTGTTCGGTGAGTTCGATCACGACCTGGCTCGGCGGGATGCCGAAATCGTCCAGCAGTTGCAGGGTGCGGCCGGGTTGGTGCGCGGCTTCGAGCAGGGATTCCGGGGACACGTTGAGGAACAGCTTGCCGGGCAGTTGCTGTTCATTGAAGCGTCGACAGGCGCTTTCACGGCAGGCGATTTCCAGTTCGCTCAAGCGTCCGGCCTGGCGGGCGACGGCAAACAATGCAATAGGGGAGTGCAGCGGGCTGTTGGACGGGCCCCGACTGAGGGCTTCGTAGCCCAGAATCCGTCGTTCAGAAAGGCAAATGATCGGCTGGAACAGACTGTGCAAACCGCTTTGAGTCAGGATTGAACTCAACGCACTCAGCTGTTCTGTTGTGGTCATGGCGATCTCTGGCGATAAAAAAAGGACCGGGCGGGCTCTTGGTAAGAGAGCACGCCCGGTCCTTATTTCACGACAGAATGATGACTGTTTGATGACGCTCCGCAGAGCATCAGCATTAAATTGCCATCATCTTAGTGCTTGGCTACCGCGGTGTTGAGCTTGAGGTAGTCCAACAGAATGCGCCCGGTCTCGCTCAGGTAGGCGTCGTCTTCTGGCTTGGTCTTGTCCGGCTCGGCCGCGATGGCGTCTTCGTCTTCTTTCTTCAGCTCTTTGAGCGGCTCTTCGCCCTTGGCCTTGCGACGGATATTCTCCATGGCCAGTTGCTTGGCTTCGATGTCGGTGTGCTGGGCGCGACGGTCGGCTTCATTGAGGCTGACGGTTTTTTCTGCCATCAGTTTCTGCGCCAGGGCCAGCTTGTCGCGAATGAACACGAACTCTGCGTCCTTGGCCGTGCGCACGTCATGCTCGGATTTGAGCTGGCTGATATACGGTTTGAACGGGTCGACCGAAGGCCTGATCGCGGCTTTGATGGTGTCCCACGGCATGGCTTCCGGCAGGGCGCTCTCGCCGATTTCCTTGGTGTCGATGATCGACGGGTAATCGATGTCCGGCAATACACCCTGATGCTGGGTGCTCTGGCCGGAAACCCGGTAGAACTTGGCCAGGGTCAGCTTCAGTTCGCCATGGTTCAGCGGCTGGATGGTCTGTACGGTGCCTTTGCCGAAGGTCTGGCCGCCGATGATCAGGGCGCGGTGGTAGTCCTGCATGGCTCCGGCGAAAATCTCCGAGGCCGAAGCGGACAGGCGGTTGACCAGCAACGCCATCGGACCTTTGTAGAACGCCCCCGGGTTTTCATCTTCCAGGACGTCGACGCGGCCATCGGCGTTGCGCACCAGCACGGTCGGACCTTTGTCGATGAACAGGCTGGTCAGCTCGGTGGCTTCCTGCAGGGAGCCGCCGCCGTTGTTGCGCAGGTCGATGACCACACCGTCGACCTTGTCTTTCTGCAACTCGGTCAGCAGTTTCTTGACGTCCCGGGTGGTGCTCTTGTAATCCGGATCACCGGCACGGAATGCCTTGAAGTCCAGGTAGAACGCCGGAATCTCGATAACGCCGAGCTTGTAGTCCTTGCCATCCTGTTTCAGGTTGAGGACCGATTTTTTCACCGCCTGATCTTCCAGCTTCACCGCTTCGCGAGTGATCGGCACGATCTTGCTGGTCTGGTCGTTCGGCGCATTGTTGGCCGGAATCACTTCCAGGCGCACCACGGTGCCTTTCGGGCCGCGGATCAGTTTGACCACTTCGTCCAGGCGCCAGCCGACCACGTCGACCATCTCTTTGTTGCCCTGTGCAACGCCGATGATCTTGTCCGCCGGTGCAACCTGTTTGGTCTTGTCCGCCGGCCCTGCCGGCACCAGGCGCACGATCTTCACTTGATCGTTATCGCTCTGCAACACAGCGCCGATGCCCTCCAGGGACAGGCTCATGTTGATGTCGAAGTTTTCCGCGTTATCCGGCGACAGATAGTTGGTGTGCGGGTCGTAGGACATGGCAAAAGTGTTGATGTAAGCCTGGAAGATGTCTTCCGCACGGGTCTGGTCCAGACGCGCCAACTGGTTCTTGTAGCGCTTGGTCAGGGTTTCCTGGATCTGTTTGGGATCCTTGCCGGCGATCTTCTGCCGCAACACTTCGTCCTTGACGCGCTTGCGCCACAGGTCGTCGAGTTCTGCGGTGGATTTGAGCCAAGGGGCGTCCTTGCGATCGATCAGCAAGGTTTCCTTGGTGGTGAAGTCGATCTTGTCGACGCCCTTGTCCAGCTCTGCCAGGGCAAAATCCAGACGCGATTTGACGCGGTCCAGATAACGCTTGTAGATGGTGAACCCGGCGTTGAGGTCGCCGCTTTTGAGGAAGTCGTCGAACTGGTTCTTCCACTTGTCGAATTCGGCGATGTCGCTGGCCATGAAGTAGCTGCGCGACGGATCCAGCAGTTTGAGGTAGCTGTCGTAGATGATCGCCGAGCGCGCGTCGTCGAGCGGCGGTTTGCTGTAATGGTGACGCTTGAGCAACTCCACGACGTTCAGACTGGCGATGACTTCGTCGCGATCAGGTTGAAGCTTGTCCCAGCTGTTGGCTGCGAAAGAACTGCTCGACATCGGCAACAGGCCGATACCGATGAATAGGGCGAGGGCGGTGCTGGGGAACAAACGCTTCATGTTGATTCGACGCGGGGACAATTGATAACGCATATTAGGCCGTCTTTGAAGTCGCCGGTTCCACAAGGGCCGGTCGCATAATGCAAAAAGCCCGGTGCTACAGCTACGGGCTCAGTCCAGACTCACTATGGAGGCACTGTGAAAGCATTGCAAGGCGTTGAAGGTCAAGTGGAGTGGGTAGAAGAGCCGAGTCCGGCATGTGATGTGGGACAAGTTCGCATTCGAGTCGCTGCGGCAGGTCTCAATCGCGCCGATTTGTTGCAGAAAGCGGGCTTGTATCCGCCGCCACCGGGGGCCAGCCAGGTGCTCGGTCTAGAGTGTTCGGGGGTGATCAGCGAGGTCGGGCCGGGTTCGTCCTGGCAACTGGGGGACAGGGTCTGCGCCTTGCTGGCCGGGGGCGGCATGGCCGAAGAGGTGGTTGTCGACGGACGGCATGTGTTGCCGGTTCCCGACGGAGTGTCGTTGGCTGAAGCAGCCGCGTTGCCGGAAGTGTATGCGACCGTTTGGTTGAACCTGTTTCAACTCGCCGGGCTCAAGCCGGGTGAAAAAGTGCTGTTGCACGCTGGAGCAAGTGGAATTGGTTCAGCTGCCATTCAGTTGTGCAAAGCCTTTGGTAACCCGTGCTGGGTCAGCGTGGGCTCCGCCGAACGCCTGGCCTATTGCGAGGCGCTCGGTGCCCAGGGTGGCGTGGTGCGCAGCACCGACCTGGAGAGCTTGCGCGACCTGGGGCCGTTCGATGTCATCCTCGACCCGGTGGGCGGCAACTATTCGGCGTTGAACCTCAAACTGTTGGCGCAGGATGGGCGCTGGGTGTTGATTGGCCTGATGGGCGGTCGCGAGGCGAAGCTGGATCTGGCTCAGGTGCTGTCCAAGCGCGTGCAGTTGCTGGGATCGACCCTGCGCAGTCGCGACGATCAGTTCAAGGCCGATCTGCTCAGCGACTTGAGCCAGCATGTGTGGCCGCTGTTTGCTGAAGGACGCTTGAGTCCGCAGTTGGCCAAGACTTTTGCGATCAAGGACGCGGAAGCGGCGTTCGCGGAACTGGCGAGCAACAAGGTGGAAGGGAAGGTGGTGTTGGTGATCGACGAAAGCTTGAACTGAATCCTGTGGAAGAGTGGCTTGCCCGCGATGAACGATGGCGCGGTTTGACAGAGACACCGCGTCGCCTGAAACGCGGGCAAGCCACGCTCCCATAGGGGAGTCGTTGTCATTTCCAGAGATGGATCGGCCAGCCCGCTTTCTTTGCGTGCTCGAGGAGCACCGGATCCGGATTGACCGCATGCGGGAAATCCACCTTCAACAGCAACGGCAAATCGTTGCGTGAGTCGGAATAGAAACTCGCGCCTTCGAGGTTTTCCTCTTCAGCATCCAGCCATTCCAGAAGCCGGGTGATCTTGCCTTCGCGGTAGGTCAGGGTGCCCACGGTTTTGCCGGAGTAAACCCCGTGCGCTACATCCAGTTCGATGCCGAGTATTTCGTCGATGCCCAGGCGTTCGGCGATCGGTCGCACCAGGTGGGTGCCCGAGGCGGAAATCACCAGAATGCGATCGCCGAGCTTGCGGTGCTCGGCGATGACCCGGGTGGCGCCGCTGAAGATGATCGGTTCGATGACGTCTTCGACCCATGGACCGACCAGGTGCTCGATCTCCTCCGGCGTGCGGCCGACCAACGGCTCAAGGCTGAAGGCCATGTAGTCTTCCATTGCCAGGTGGCCGCGGCCGTAGGCGTCCATCAATTCCTTGTCTCGACGCAGGAAGGATTCACCGTCGACCCAGCCGAGGCGGACCATTTGTTCACTCCACAGCGAGGCGCAGTCGCCGTGGATCAGGGTTTCGTCCAGATCAAAAATTGCCAGGGCCATCGGGTTCTCTCTGGGAACAGCTCAAGCTTAAAGCTACAAGCTGCAAGAAGTGGATTTGGGGGGCTTCAGTCTACAACTTGAAGCTAGCAGCTTGAAGCTTGGCGCTGCCTTCAAGCTACCTCACACAGCGCCGTCGGATCGATGGAAAGCGCCAGACGCTGACCATCGGGATGCAAATCGGACGCCGAACGGTTGAGCACATCCACCACCAACTCCACACCCCGGGCTTCGATCCTGTAGCGGATCACGTTGCCCAGCAGGCTGTGGCTGCGTACCTGTGCGTCCAGCTCGCCATTGAGGCTAAGCTCGATGGCCTCCGGGCGAATCGCGATGCGATGGCTGATTGGCCGCTGCAGCAGCTTCGAGGCCGCATCGGCGTCCAGCAGGTTGTAGTTGCCGATGAACCCGGCCGCGAATACATCCACCGGTGCGGTGTACAGGGTTTCGGCGTCGCCACTCTGTACGATTTTTCCCTGATTCATCAGGAAAATACGGTCGGACATGGTCAGGGCTTCTTCCTGATCGTGGGTGACGAAGATCGTGGTCAGGCCCAATTCACGCTGGATCTGACGGATCTGTTCGCGCAAGTGCTTGCGTATTCGCGCATCGAGGGCCGACAGCGGTTCATCCAGCAGCAACAGGCGTGGTCGCGTGACCAGCGAGCGGGCGAGGGCCACGCGCTGGCATTGGCCACCCGACAGTTGATGCGGGTAGCGCGAGGCAAAGTCGTTCAGCTCGACCAGTTTCAGCACTTCGGCGACGCGTTTCTGGCTATCGTCGGCGTTGACCTTTTGCATGCGCAGACCGAAGGCGACGTTCTGCTCGACGGTCATGTTTGGGAACAGGGCGTAGCTTTGGAACACCATGCCGATTCCACGCTTTTGCGGGCTCAATGGCACGATATCGACACCATCGAGCAGGATCTTGCCACCATCTACCGACGTCAGGCCGGCGATGCAGCGCAACAGCGTCGACTTGCCGCAACCGGAGGGGCCGAGCAGGGTGACGAACTCGCCTTTCTGGATTTCGCAGTTGATGTCGCTGAACACCGTGGTGCCCGCGTAGTTTTTCTGAAGGTGTTGGACGCTGACATAGCTCATTCGCTTTTGTCCTTGTTCAAGATATTGGCCGCCCAGGTCAGAACCAGTACGAAGAAGAAGTAGGAGATCACCAGCGCACTGGTGAAGTGGCCGCTACTGTTACGCATGTTGTTGAGGTACACCTGCAGGGTTTCGTAGCGGGTACCGACGAGGATGTTGGCGAACACAAACTCACCGAACAGGAACGAGAACGACAGCAGCAACGCCACCATCAAGCCCTTGCGCAGGTTCGGCAGCACCACCAGGAACGCTGCTTGAAAGGTGCTGGCACCGAGCAGTTGAGCGGCGTCCATCAGGTCGCGCAGGTTGATCGCTTGCAGGTTATTGGTAATCGCCCGGTACATGAACGGCAACGCCACGGTGAAGTAGCAACCGATCAGAATCCAGGGCGTGCCGACCATCGCAAACGGCCCGGACCCATAGAGCTGCAGCAGTCCGACCGATGACACCACCGGCGGCACCGCGAAGGGCAGCAGGATCAGGATGTTCATCAGCGCGTCGAGTTTCGGGAAGTGGTAATGCACCACGAACAGCAGCGGCAGAATCAGCACCACCGACAGGATCAGCGCGCCGACGCAGACCAGCAGTGACTGACCGAAGGCGTGCAGGAAACGTGGATCGCTCCACAACTGCACGTACCATTTAAGGGTGAACCCGCTGGGCAAGATGGTCGCCGACCAACTGCTGGCTATCGAATAGACAAGCGTGCCGAGCAGCGGCAGCAGCAGGATGGCGAACAACAGGTAAACCACCACCCGATGGTAAATGCCGACGGGGCCCAATTCAGCGCGAGACATGGTAGCTCCTCTTCAACAGCAGCTGATGCACGATGGTCACCAGGGTCATCAAGGCCACCAACACCACGGCCAGGGCACTGGCCAGGTTCGGATCGAGGGAAATGTCCCCCGAGACCATCGCCGCGATACGGATCGGCAACACGTTGAAGTTGCCGGTGGTCAGGGCGTACACCGTGGCATAGGCGCCGAGGGCGTTGGCCAGCAGGATGACGAAGGTGCCGAGCAGCGCCGGGGTCAGCACTGGCAAGCCGATGTGGCGCCAGAACTGCCAGCCGTTCGCCCCGAGCAGCTCAGCGGACTCACGCCAGTCTTCGCGCAGGGCATCGAAGGCGGGGTAGAGCAGCAGCACGCCAAGGGGAATCTGGAAGTAGGTGTAGAGGATGATCAGCCCGGTTTTCGAATACAGGTTGAAATCCTGAATGATTCCCGCCTGCTTGAGCATGATGGTGAAGCTGCCGTTGAAGCCCAGCAGGATGATGAACGCGAAGGCCAATGGCACGCCGGCGAAGTTGCTGGTCATGTTGGCGAAGGCGTTGACGAAGTTGCGCAGTTTCGAATCGACCCTGCGCAGCGAATAAGCGCCGAGCACCGCGATGATGATGCCGAATACGCTGGACCAGAAGCTGATCTCGAGGCTGTACTGGATCGCCTGCAGGTAAAACTTCGAGCTGAAGATCCTGGTGAAGTTGGCCAGGCCCCATCCGGACTCTTCCGATTCCAGGCTGTTGATCATCACCCATGCCAGCGGGGCGATTTCGAACACGATAAAGAACAGTGCGAAGGGCACCAGGCACAAGGCTGCCAGCCATTTGCCGCGAGTCATGGCGTTCACTTGAGCAACTCCCGGCACACAGGTTTGTCATGGGGCACGCCCAGCAGCTCGCAGACCGTGCCGCAAATGTCCGTCTGTTTCGGCGCCGCGTCGGCATTAAAGCTGAAGGCATCGCCAAGCACGAACAGCGGCACTTCGCGTTCTTCGGGCAACAGGCCGTTATGGGATCGGTCGTTATTCATGCCGTGGTCCGCCGTCACCAGTACCTGATATCCGGCGTCGAGCCAGCCTTGCAGGTAGTCGGCGATGATGATGTCGGCCGAACGGGCGCTGTTGCGGTACTGCGGGGTGTCGAGACCGTGCTTGTGCCCGGCATCGTCGATGTTCATGGGGTGGATCAGCAAAAAATTCGGTGCGTGGCGCAGGCGCAGGTTTTCCGCATCGGCGAACAGGTGCGAGTCGGGGTAGTGATCGTTCCAGTAGAAGTGGCCGTGCTGGATCGGCAGGTCCGGGTCGTCGGTATGACGATCCCGGGCAGGTACGAACGGGGAACGGTTATACAGTTCGCTGACCCAGTGATAGGCCGCCGCAGCGGTTTTCAGGCCGGCATCTCTGGCGTAGTGGTAGATGCTGCGCTGGCTGGACAGGCGCGAGACGTTGTTGTGAACGATGCCGCTGTCGATCGGCGTGACGCCGGTCAGGATGCATTCGTAAAGCGGTCGGGACAGCGCCGGCAGCTCGCACTCCAGTTTGTAGAGCGCTGCGCGTCCTGCGCCGACGTAGGCCTGCAGGTGCCCCATGGCATGCCGGGCAACCTCGTAGCTCAGGCCGTCGAGCACGACAAGGATGACGTTGTGCTTCATAGGGGCGATGACTCCGTGAAACGGGATATCGGAACTCACTTGGTCCACTGTGGGAGCGAGCTCCCACAGGGATTTCCATTGGCCCGTCAGTTGGCGGGCTACAGCATCACTTCATTTCGACAATGACTTCTTCGTTCCACTTCTGCGGCAGTGCCTTGGAAGTCTTCTCCCACGCATCCGCGTCCTTGATCGGCGTGACGTTTTTGTACTGCTCGTTAGGCAGCAGCTTGGCCTTCACGTCTTCCGGCAGTTTCACGTGTTCGGCACGGATCGGACGGGCGTTGCCGCGCGCCAGGTTGGTTTGGCCGGCGTCGCTGAAGATGTATTCGCGGGTCAGCTTGGCGGCGTTCGGGTTCTTGGCGTATTTGTTGATGATGGTGGTGTAGCCGGAAATCACCGAGCCATCGGACGGGATCAACACCTCGTAGTCATCCGGATTGGCCATCTTCGCTTTGTAGCTCAGGCCGTTGAAGTCCCAGACCACGCCGACTTCGATTTCGCCTTTTTCCATGGTCGCGATGGTCGGGTTAGCCATCGACAGGCGACCCTGTTTGGCGATATCGGCAAACATCAGCAGGGCAGGTTGCAGGTTTTTCTCGTCACCACCATTGGCCAGTGCGGCGGCCAGAACGCCGTTGGCGGCCTGTGCGGCGGTGCTCACGTCACCGATTGAGACCTTGTATTTGCCATCCTTGAGGTCGGACCACTTGGTCGGTACATCGGAACCGTGCAGCAGTTTCTTGTTGACGATAAAAGCGATGGAACCGGTGTAGGCCAGTGCCCAGTTGCCGTCCTTGTCCTTGGCCCAGTCCGGAACCTGATCCCAGGTCGTCGGTTTGTAAGGTTGCACCACGCCTTGCTTGACCGCGATCGGGCCGAAGGCAGCACCGACGTCGCCGATGTCGGCGCTGGCGTTGTCTTTTTCAGCAGCGAACTTGGCGATTTCCTGTGCCGAGCTCATGTCGGTGTCGATGTGTTTGAGGCCATAAGTCTTGGCCAGGTCGGCCCAGGTGCCTTTCCAGTTGGCCCAGTCATCGGGCATGCCGACGCTATTCACTGCGCCTTCCGCTTTCGCAGCGGCTTCAAGGGTTTTCAAATCATCAGCCGCCATGGCGGCGGTGCACATGGCAATGGTCGAGCCTAACAGTGATGCCAGGAAAAGCTGTTTCATTCCGAAGCTCCTATGGGCGTTTTCAACGCTGCGATTGCGATTGTTTTGGTCTAGGTCAGCAATACCTGAGCCAATTTAAGCGGGCTCGATGACACTTTGATGTCGCTCGTCGCCCTGCAAGACTTTTATTCGCACGGTATTGGAGGGTGCCCGGTAAGCGTAGACCATGGGCAAGGGCCCGCTACACAGGGGACTTGGCCGGTGAATTGCAGGTTTCCAATCGACCCTTGGCTCACGTTTGAGATGACCGTTCGGTAGGTTGTCATCTCTCAGTCATCTGCACTGCCTACGCTTGCAGGACGTTGATTGAACCGATTTGTCGTGCGGTTCCGCCCCGAAACAGTGCTGGTCTAGTCCAGATAGGTAACATTGATGCGCGACGAGGCAACAAAAGCGGTGACAGCCATTGGCCAGGTGCTTCAGGAGCAGCTCGACCACGGGCTATTGGCTCCAGGCAGCAAATTGCCGGCCGAGCGAAAACTCAGTGAGTTGTTCGGCACCACGCGGATCACCGTGCGTGAGGCCTTGTTGCAACTGGAAGCCCAGGGGCAGATCTACCGCGAAGAGCGACGGGGCTGGTTCGTCTCGCCGCCGCGTCTGGCCTACAACCTGATGCAGCGCAGTCACTTTCACGCGATGGTCAGCGCCCAGGGGCGGGTGCCGTCTACCGAAGTGATTTCGGCGCGATTGCAGCCGGCATCCGCGGCGGTCTGCGCCTGGTTGCAACTGCCGGCATTGTCGAGCGTGATTCAGATTTGTCGCTCACGGCGTATCGATGGGCGGCTGGTGTTGTACGTGGAGCACTACCTCAATCCGCAGTATTTTCCGGGGATTCTGGCGTTCGATCTGAATCAGTCGATCACCGAGCTGTACGCGCGACACTACGATTTGCACTATGGCCGGGTGCGCTTCGAGATTGTGCCGACCGCGTTGTCGGCCGATGCGGCGGCGGCTTTGCGCGTTTCGGTGGGCAGCCCGGGCTTGCGCATCGCCCGGGTCAATTACGATCAGCATGAACGCTTGATCGACTGCGATCTGGAGTTCTGGCGACATGATGCGATTCATGTCGGGGTGGATGTGGTCTAAGGGTAGCCTCGAGCTGCAAGGTTAAAGCGACAAGCCCTGGACCGGCCGCGTTCATTCCTTTTGTGGTCCACCACCGGCCGTGATGACCTGCACGCTCATCCGCGGGGTGGCCAGATCCATCCCGGCTTCATCCAGATGCCGTTTCAGCAACAGATTGAATGCCCGGGACACTTCCCATTGTTTGATCGGCGCGGTCTTGAAGCGGGCGCGCAGAATCGCGTTGCCGGACTCGAAGCTTTCCACACCCTGAATCTCCAGCGGCGACCAGATGTCGCGCCGTTGCAGCGGATCGGTGCGCATTTTCTGGCCGACCTCGCGCATCAGTTTGATCGCGTTGTCGATATCCATGCTCGCAGGCACCGCGACCCGGAAGATCGCGTAGCCGAATTCCCGTGAATAGTTTTTGATGCTTTTGATTTCGCTGAACGGAATGGTGTGGACGATGCCGTCGATATCCCGCAGGCGCACGGTACGAATGGTCAGGCCTTCGACCGTCCCCATGTGGCCGCCGACGTCGACGTAGTCATCGATGGCCAGGGAGTCTTCAATGATGATGAACAGCCCGGTGATCAGGTCGGCCACCAGCGACTGGGCACCGAAACCGATCGCCAGGCCGATCACGCCGGCACCGGCCAGCAGCGGCGTGACATTCATGCCCATGTTCGCCAGGGCGACGATCAGCGCGATGATGAAGATTGCCACGAACAGCACGTTTCGAATCAGCGGCATCATCGTTTGCGCACGGGCATTGGCCAGGCCTTTGCGCGAGCGGGTGAGGGCGTGATGCACGGCGGTATCGCTGAGAATCCAGATCAGCCAGGCAAAGATCAGCGTGCCACCGAGGCTGAACAGTTTGACGCTGATCTCATGGCCTTCGCCTTCAGTGAAGCGGATCAGCGACATGCCCCAGACCCGCAGGCCGAGTTCGATGAACGCCAGCCACACCAACAGGTGGGTGAGGGTGTAGAAAAAGCTGTTCAGGCGTTCCGAGTACAGTGCGTGGCGCTTCACGCCGCGTTGCGGCTTGAGGGCATGGCGGCGCACCAGCCCGTTGATCACCATGCACAGCACCAGCAGCACGGTGCAGATCAGCGACTGACGCAGTGCGGTGCTGGTATCGCCAGCCGAGACAAAGGTGGCGAACAGGGAAATCCCGACCAGCACCAGTGCCGGCACGTACCAGAAGGTGCCAAGAATTTCGATGGTATCGCTAAGGGCGCGGCGGGTCAGGCGCCGGGACAGCGGCTGATTGCGGATCAAGTGGGCAATCGGCCGACGGAATCGCAAGATAAACAAGCCGGTGGACAGCGCGGCCAATACATTGGCCGACGTCGCGGCGGTGTGCGCCAAATGTCTGCCAAGGCTGTCGCTCAGTCGTGGGTCGTTCAGCGCTTCACCGAATGCGGCGAAGCTGCCGATCAGCCACAACGGCCGAAAGGCCTGATGCCGAAGGATGTACAAGGCGCGGTGGCGGTGCGGACCTTCGAGCAAGGAAAAGGCGATCACGCAGATCGCGGAAAAACAGGTGCCGACCACCAGCGCATAGGCCAGCACCATGGCCAGGCTTTTGCCCAACGACGAGGGTAGCGCGTAGCTCATGTACACCGTGATGACCAAGGCAATCAGCCAGGGGCCGAGTTTTCGCAACGCGAAACGCAGCATGTCCAGGGCCTTGGGGTGTTGCGGCAGTTCTTCGGTGAGGCCGAAGCGCATGCGCACCCGATGGCTGATCCAGATCAGCGCTGCCGCCAGCAGGCTCCAGACCATCAGGATCATGGCGAAGGCGAAAGCGATGGGTAGCCATTCATTGGCCGGCAGCGCCAGTGCCATCAGTTCGTCCGTGGCCAGGTCGAACTCGTTGGACCAACGGGTGATCGGGCTGTCGGCTTCGGAAAACTGTTTTCCGAGACTGGCCAGGGTCCCGCCAATCAGGCCCAGCACGCCCTCTTCGGTGATGGGTTGGGCCTTTTTCGCGGCGTCGCGCAGCTTCTTCAGATCCGCCAGTAGCTGGTTTCGCTGCTGATCGTTCTCCAGTGATTTGATCACTTCGTCCAAGGATTGCCCCAAGGGTTCCTGTGCCTCGGGCTGGGTTTTCGCCGGGCTGAGCAGGCTTGGCAGACCGACCGCCTGGGCAGGCGCCATCGGCAGCAGCGTCATGAGGCAGAGCAGGAACAGGCACGGTAGGGCGAGCAGGCGAGCGAACACTAGGCGGTCAACCTCGGGGTGAGCGGGTCGATCGAGTGTACGAGCCCGCGAAAATCAATGCGAGTCGGGGGGAGGATTTATTCGTTGAGTTTGGCGAGGATCTTGAACACCACGGTGGCGAGGATGGTGAGCATACCGATCCACATGGCGAACACGCCGAGATTCTTGTCGCGAAAATTGAAGCCGACGGCCAGCAGAATCATCCCGGTCAGAATCGGGATCAGCATGGCGTGGAACGAAGAGAGTGAGATCATGGCGACTGCCTTGTCGAAAGCGATGGTTAAAGTTTAGGTGGCTTTTGGTGGGGCGGGATGATGTGTATCAGAAATGAACCACTGCAATCATGAACTTTGCGTTGAATGAGCTGGCGTCATCGCGGGCAAGCCCGCTCCCACAGGTGAATGCGAATCCTGTGGGGGCGGGCTTGCCCGCGACGTTTTCCAGGGGTTACGGCAGTTCGCGGCTGGCGTAGAACGCGCTCAGCACTTTGACCAGGTGTGCCAGGTCATGGCTGCCGCACAGTTCGCGAATCGAGTGCATGGCGAAGGTCGGCAGGCCGATGTCCACGGTGCGCACCCCCAAGTGGCTGGCGGTGATCGGGCCGATGGTTGAGCCGCAGCCCATGTCGCTGCGCACCACGAAGCTTTGCACTGGCACTTCTTCGGCCATGCACAGGTGGCGGAAGAACCCGGCGGTTTCGCTGTTGGTGGCGTAGCGCTGGTTGCTGTTGACCTTGATCACCGGGCCAGCGTTGAGTTTCGGGCCGTGGTTGGCGTCATGCTTGTCGGCGTAGTTCGGGTGCACGCCGTGAGCGTTGTCAGCCGAGACCAGCAGGGATTTCTGAATGGTCCGTACGAATTCATCACCTTCGGGCAGCAGGCGGCGCAGCGTCTGCTCCAGCATCGGGCCATCGGCGCCGCAGGCCGAGCAGGAACCCACTTCTTCGTGGTCGTTGCAGACCAATACGCAGGTTTCTTCAGTGTCGGCGTTGAGCAGCGCTTGCAGGCCGGCGTAGCACGACAGCAGGTTGTCCAGGCGCGCGCCGGCGATGAAGTCGCCATGCAGGCCGATGACGGCGGCGCTTTGGGTGTCGTAGAAACTCAACTCGTAATCAAGCACGACGTCGGCGTTCAGACCGTGTTCGCGGGCGAGCTGGTCGGTGAGCACGGCGCGGAAATCCACGCGTTCGTCGCCGGCAAATTGTGCAAGCACAGGCGGCAGCTCGGTCTGGGCGTTGATCGCCCAGCCCATGTTGGCTTCGCGATTGAGGTGAATGGCCAGGTTCGGGATGATCGCAATCGGTGCCTTGAAGTCGATCAACTGGCTCTCGACCTTGCCGTCGCGACGGAAGGTCACGCGGCCAGCCAGGGACAGGTCACGGTCGAACCAGGGGGCCAGCAGTGCGCCGCCATAGACTTCGACACCCAGCTGCCAGAAACCCTGGCGCTGCAGTTCCGGCTGCGGCTTGACCCGCAGGCAAGGGCTGTCCGTGTGGGCGCCCACCAGGCGAATACCGCCGTGCAGTGGCGAGTGGCGGCCCATCTTGATCGCGACGATCGAAGAGTCGTTACGGGTGACGTAGTAGCGGCCATTGGTCTCGGTATTCCATGGCTCGCGCTCGTCGAGGCGCTGATAGCCCGCTGCTTCCAGACGCTGAACAAGGCTGGCGGTGGCATGGAACGGGGTGGGGGAGGCCTTGAGGAAGTCGATCAGGCCTTGGTTCAACTCTTCGCGCATGTGCTAACTCCAGACAGCAATGGCGCCAGTTTAACGTATTGGCCTGGTAAATGGCGTCGCACTGATGGTGCGGCTGGTCACCGAAATTGAATCTGGACGAGATCCCTGTGGGAGTGAGCTTGCTCCCACAGGTTTTGCGCCCGTGGTTCAGAACGGTGCCGGGCACTCGAAACGCAGGCGTTCACCGGTCTGGGGATGGGTGAAGCTGAGCATGCTCGCATGCAGGCACAGTCGCGGCCAGGCGGCCAGTGCCTGCTCATGGGCGTAAAGCCCGTCGCCCAGTAACGGATGGCCGATGGACAGCATGTGCACGCGCAGTTGGTGAGAGCGACCGGTGATGGGCGTCAGCTCGACGCGGCACCAGTCGCCGCAACGCTCCAGCACACGCCAGAACGTCAGGGCGTGTTTGCCGAATTCATGGTCGACCACATGACGTGGCTTGGTCGGTGGGTCGTAGCGCAGTGGCAAATCGATGCTGCCGCTGTCGAGTTCCGGCTGACCCCAGCACAGTGCGGTGTAGGCTTTTTCGGTTTCGCGGTCGTGAAACTGCCGGGACAGCTCGCGATGAGTGTCCGGGTCACGGGCCAGCAGAATGATGCCGGATGTTTCCCAATCCAGTCGGTGGACGATTCGCGCTTCCGGGTAGCCATTTTCTTGCAGACGGGTGATCAGACAGTCCTTGTTGTCGTCGGCCCGGCCGGGGACGGAAAGCAACAGGGTCGGCTTGTTCACCACCAGCACGGCGGCGTCCTGGTGAAGGATGTGAATATTGGACAACGGCATTAAAACAGCCTCGTTACAAACGCCAACGGCGGCTCGATCATTCATACGCCCCTCTCTGTGGGAGCCGGCTTGCTGGCGATGCAGGCAACGCGGTCTGACTGTCACAACGCGTTGATGCTATCGCTGGCAAGCCAGCTCCCACAGGGAAGGCGTTTCGAATGATCGAGCCGCCGTGGCTCCTGCCGGATCGACTCAGCGATCTGGCAGGGTGATGTTGAGTTCCAGAATCGAGCAGCTGCCCTGGCTTTCCAGTGCGACGTGCACGTCATCGGACCCGATATTGACGTACTTGCGGATCACCTCGACCAGTTCCTTCTGCAAGGCCGGCAGGTAGTCCGGGGTGCTGCGTTGGCCGCGTTCGTGCGCCACGATGATCTGTAGACGCTCTTTCGCTACCGACGCGGTGCTTTGCTTTTTGTTGGCACGAAAGAAGTCAAAAAGGTTCATTGCTTAGTTGCCTCCAAACAGGCGCTCGAAGAATCCCTTCTTCTGTACATCGAGGAATCGATGATTCACGGACTTGCCCAGCAGGCGATCAACGGTATCGCTGTAGGCCTGGCCGGCATCGCTCTGGTCGTCGAGAATCACCGGCACGCCCTGGTTGGATGCCTTGAGCACCGCCTGGGATTCCGGGATCACGCCGAGCAGGGTCACCGAGAGGATTTCCTTGACGTCTTCCACGCCGAGCATTTCGCCTTTGCTCACACGCTCCGGGTTGTAACGGGTAATCAGCAGGTGTTCCTTGATCGGATCCTGACCTTGTTCGGCACGACGGGACTTGCTGGCCAGCAGGCCGAGCATGCGGTCGGAGTCACGAACCGAGGACACTTCCGGGTTGGTCACGACAATCGCTTCGTCAGCGAAGTACATGGCCAGGTGGGCGCCTTTTTCGATGCCGGCCGGGGAGTCGCAGACGACGAACTCAAACTGTTCCTTGAGCTCCATCAGGACTTTTTCCACGCCTTCAACGGTCAGCGCGTCTTTGTCGCGGGTCTGGCTGGCGGCCAGGACGTAGAGGTTTTCCAGGCGCTTGTCTTTGATCAGGGCCTGTTGCAGATTGGCTTCGCCGTTGACGACGTTGACGAAGTCATACACCACGCGGCGCTCGCAACCCATGATCAAGTCGAGGTTACGCAGGCCGACGTCGAAGTCGACGATAACTGTTTTGTGACCGCGCAAAGCGAGGCCTGTACCGATAGCGGCGCTGGTGGTGGTCTTACCCACACCACCCTTGCCGGATGTAACCACGAGAATCTTGGCCAAGGTGTTTCACCCCTAAGGAAAAAGGACTTTTAGCCCCTGAAAAACATCTCTTGAAAACTACTGCAGTCGGACAGCCTTGGCTGGAACCCGGTACCTGGCGGCGTTTACCCCCGGTAAACACTGCTTTCGACCTTTTTCCTACTTCGTTTGAGCCGTTTTCGCTACGTTTTAGAGATGCTTGGAAAATGCGGCAGTATCCGTTAAAGCCGAATGATGTTCAACACGTCGCCCGACAGGCTGACCTGTACGCCCGAACCCCATAGAGGGTCGCGACGCAAGTCCTCGGAAACCTTGTAATGACCGGCGATGGAGACCAGTTCAGCGCTCATTTGCTGACAGAAAATCCTGGCTTTCGTGTCGCCTTTGACCCCGGCCAGCACACGGCCACGCATGGGGCCGTATACATGGATGTTGCCATCGGCGAGAAGTTCCGCGCCGGGGCTGACCGACGAGATCACTACCAGGTCACTGCCCTGGGCATAGATCTGCTGACCACCGCGCACCGGCGAGGTGATGATTTTCGTCGGCTTGATGGTCGGCTCCGGTGGTTTTTCCGGTTTTTTCACCACCACGCCTTCGTTCAGGTCCAGCGGTCGTTCACGGGCGCCGGAGGGCGGCAACACGGGCAGATCGACGGCAATGGCGGCCGCGATGTCTTCGATGCGGTTGGCGCGGATCGCCAGGGTGCGCAGACCATGCTGGCGGCAGACGCGCATCAGCCCCGGCAAGTCGACGGAGCCTTCGTTGGCCGGCAGTTTGTCCAGGGCCAGTACCAGCGGCGCGTTGCTGAAGAAGTTCGGCGCCTGGGCGACCTTGGCGGCCAGTTGCCGGTCAAGGCTTTCGAGGTCGTTACGGGCCAGTTCCAGCACCGTAATGGCGAGCATGCTGCCCTTCAGCTGGAACACGGGATCTTGGTCTAGCGGTTCGGTTTGGCTCATGGTCGGCATACAACGACTTGTCACTAAAAGTGCCGAGACTTATAACGAGAACGCCCGCAGGCCGCAAGCCGGGTCGAACGATGTAGAATGCGCGGCCATCGTCTTTTCGGAACCTTTAATGGATCGCCCGCGTTTTCGAACAACCTTTCTTTCTCCGCGCTTCTGGCCGCTGTGGTGCGGCCTGGGGCTGTTGTGGCTGATTGTGCAGTTGCCGTATCCGGCATTGTTGTGGATCGGTCGTGTGCTGGGCGCGTTCATGTATCGGGTGGCCGGCGACCGACGGCGCATCGCCAAGCGCAATCTTGAGCTGTGTTTCCCTGAAAAGACCGCTGCCGAGCGCAAACGCCTGCTCAAGGAAAATTTCGCCTCCACCGGCATCGCCTTTTTCGAAATGGCCATGAGCTGGTGGTGGTCACGCAAGCGTCTGGCGAAGCTGGCCCATGTCGAAGGGCTGGAGCATTTGAAAGAGGCCCAGCGCGACGGCAAGGGCGTGATCCTGATGGCGCTGCATTTCACCACGCTGGAAATAGGCGCGGCATTGCTGGGCCAGCAGCACACCATCGACGGCATGTACCGCGAACACAAAAACCCGTTGTTCGACTACGTCCAGCGCCGTGGCCGTGAGCGGCACAACCTCGATTCGCTGGCAGTGGAGCGTGATGACGTGCGCGGCATGCTCAAACTGCTTCGGGCGGGCCGGGCGATCTGGTACGCGCCCGATCAGGATTACGGCGCCAAGCAGAGTATTTTTGTACCGTTGTTCGGCATTCAGGCGGCGACTGTCACCGCCACCAGCAAGTTTGCGCGGCTGGGCAAGGCCCTGGTCGTGCCGTTCACCCAGGAACGCCTGGCGGACGGCAGCGGTTATCGCCTGGTGATTCATGCACCGCTCGAAGGCTTCCCCGGCGAAACCGAAGAGGCCGACTGCCTGCGGATCAACCAGTGGATCGAAGGCGTCTTGCGCGAATGTCCGGAGCAATACCTCTGGGCCCATCGCCGCTTCAAGAGCCGCCCACCCGGCGAGCCCAAGCTGTACGCCAAACGCGGTTGAAGCACGATCTCCTGTAGGAGCGAGCCTGCTCGCGAAAAGCCTGAGAGCGCCGTGGGGTGTCAGCCCCCCGGCGTTATCGTTGACGACCTCGGCGAGCAGGCTCGCTCCTGCAGTGACATCCCATAAAGCACCATGGAGCGTTGTGCATGAGTCCAAGGGAACCGGTTACAGGGTTGATTCTTTCCGGCGGTGGGGCGCGGGCGGCCTATCAGGTCGGCGTCCTGGCGGCGATTGCCGAGTTGTTGCCGTTGGGCGCGGACAATCCGTTTCCGGTGATCGTCGGCACTTCCGCCGGGGCGATCAACGCGGTCAGCCTGGCCAGCGGCGCGACGGATTTTCGCGCGGCCATCGAACGCCTGACGGCGTTCTGGCAAGGCTTTCGCAGTCATCTGGTGCTGCGCAGTGACTGGCCGGGGGTGATCCACCAGGCCAGCCGCTTCGTCAGTCACAGCTTGCTGGGCCTTGGCGCCCGGGTCCCGGTGGCCCTGGTTAATAGCTCGCCGTTGCGCAGGCTGCTCCACGACAGATTGCAGATGGACGGCATTGCCGAAGCCATCGCGCAAAAGCAGTTGCATGCGGTGGCCGTCACCGCCTTCGGATATGAGTCAGGCCAGGCTGTGACCTTCTATCAAGGGGGCGGCACCATCGACTCCTGGCTGCGCCATCGGCGGATCGGCATTCCCACCCAGTTGTCCGTTGATCATTTGTTGGCCAGCTCGGCCATTCCTCTTCTGTTCGCCCCGGTGAAAATCGGCGAGGAGTATTTCGGCGATGGTGCGGTGCGCCAATCGGCCCCCATCAGTCCGGCGCTGCACCTGGGCGCCAGTCGAGTACTGGTGGTGGGCGTCAGCGGCAACCCGCGCGGGGTCGACCCCGAGCAGCCACTGCAACGTGCCTACACCGGTCAACAGCCAACCCTGGCGCAGATCGGCGGGCACATGCTCAACAGTACGTTCATTGACAGCCTGGAAAGCGACATCGAACTGCTGCAGCGATTGAATCAGTTCAGTCATTTGTTGCCAGACGGTACGCCAACCCGGGCGCTGGGCGTGGCGCCGGTGGAGGTGCTGGTGATTTCTCCGAGCCAGCCCATAGACGAGATCGCCGCGCGCCATCGCCAGGAATTGCCTGCGGCGTTGCGCCTGTTCCTGCGCGGGCCGGGTGCGACAAAGACCAGTGGGGCGGGGGTCCTGAGTTATCTGCTGTTCGAGGCGGGGTATTGCAGCGAGCTGATTGATTTGGGGCGGCGGGACGCGTTGGCCAAGAAGGAAGAGCTGCGCCGGTTTCTCGGGTTGTAGGAGCGAGCCTGCTCGCGATGGACGTTAACGATGACGCTGGGAGCCTGACACCCCGTGGCGCTCTCTGATCCATCGCGAGCAGGCTCGCTCCTACAGGATCAGAAGTGGAACTTCACCAGGAAGCTGGTCACGCTCTGGTCGGTCTTGAAGTACTGGCTGTCTTCAATGCCGTACTTGTCTTTCCAATAATCGTACTCAACACCCACATACAACTGTTTCGCGCCGAAATTCAGCGCTTTGCCCAGGTCGTATTTGATCTGCGGATTAAAGTGCAGGTTGGCGTGGTAGGTGCCTTTGGCGTTCTTGTCGTTATCGACCACCCAGTCCATGTAGCCGTCGATCAGTACGTCCGAGTCGCCCACCGCAATGGTGTAGGACCAGACGGGCGTGATCTGCCAGACGTTGTCGCCCGCACGGCTGCCTTCGGTGTGGCGGTTGTAGAAGTTCAACTGGAAGTAGTCGAAACCGGGGATGGCCAGGTCGAAACCGGGACCGATCAGGTAGGACTCGGTATCGTTTTCACCGAACTCGTAAGTCATGGCGAGCAACACGTCTTTGATCGGACCCAACTCGAGTTTCTGATCGAAGATTTTGCCGAACGACAGCCGCGGGCTGATTTCACCGTAGTAGGTGTTCGAGCCGGCGTAACTGTCTTCCTTGCCGTTGTAGAAAATCTTGTCGACGAACATGAAGTTGTCGCCGTATTTCCAGCCATCGGCGTGTTCGAAGGTCACTGTCTGCTGAATGCGCGGGTTGACCTGGAAGTCCTTGCCATACAGATAGGTCAGGCTGTTGTTCTGCCATTGCAGCAAATCGCCGGCCATGGCCTGGCCCCCTGCCAGCATCGATCCGGCCAGCATCAGGCTAGTGCACGTACGTTTCATTCGGTTGCTCCCAAAAATGTCAGTGGTTCCACGTTATTTTTTTAAGGTCGACGCTCTGGTGTGGCGCCTTTTTCTGTAGCGATAAAAATCATCCAATCGGTCAGCTTTAGTGCTGTTAGCAAAAGCTGCGCCAAGGCATTCGAAAAGCAAAAAAACTCCCGCTCGGCTGCTCAAGAACAGTCGATTGAGAGGGGATTGGGGATGCCTTGGTACCGTCCAGCGCCGGGATAAGTTGGCTTTCTGGTCAGGAATTAAATCCGGGCTTTTTTTTAAAGCGGATTCAGGCGGCCGCGGAGAATACTGACTCCTCGGCCAGGTCTCAAGTGCCCCGCAACAGCGCACCGACGGCAGGTCTGGGGCACGATTGCGGGCCATCTTAGAAATGCACCTTCACCAGCAGGCTGGTGGTGTTTTCATGGGTGTCGAGTCTGGAGCTGTTCTCGATGCCGTATTTGTCTTTCCAATAACTGTACTCGGCCCCGACATACACCTGTTTTTCGCGCCAACCCAAGGCTTTGCCCAGGTCGTATTTGATCTGCGGGTTGAAGTGCAGGTTGGCGTGGTAGGTGCCGTGTGAGTTCTGGTCGTTGTCCACGACCCAGTCGATGTAGCCGTCGATCAACAGGCTCGAATTGCCCAATGGAAGGGTATAGGACCAGCCTGGTGTGATTTGCTAGACCCCATCGCCGGGCCGTGAACCTTCGGTGTGGCGGCGGTAGAAGTTCAGGGTCACATAGTTGAATCCGGGCACCTTGAGATCGAAACCGGGGCCGATCAAATAAGCTTCGGTGTCGTCTTCGCCATTCTCGTAGGTCATGGCGAGCAATACGTCCTTGATCGGGCCGAGTTCGAAGCGGCGGTCGAGGATTTTGCCGAACGAGAGGCGCGGGCTGAATTCGCCGTAGTAGGCGTGAACGCCCTTGTTTCGGTCTTTTTCGCCGTTGTAGTAGGTGCTGTCGATGAACAGGAAGTTGTCGCCGTACTTCCAGCGATCGGCGTGCTCGAAGGTCACTGTCTGCTGAATCGGCGGGTTGACCGCGAAATCCTTGCCATACAGATAGCTCAGGCTGTTGGTTTGCCACAGCAGTAAATCGCCGGCCATGGCCTGGCTGGCGGCCAGAAGGCCACCGCCCAACATCATGGTTTTCTGGGTACGAATCATCTGTTGCTCCTTCTTGTTTTTATTTTTCAGGCGCAGGCAACCGCGCCCTTGTAGGAGCGAGCCTGCTCGCGAAAACCTCAAGGACAACGCGTTCATCCTGGATGCACGCGTTATCGTTGACGACCATCGCGAGCAGGCTCGCTCCTACAGGGGGGGTACCTGTCAGTGGGCGTGGCAGTCGTTGATGGCTGCGCGTTCGGCGCCGCCGAGGATGTTGAACAGCAGGTTCAAGGTCAGCGCGCTGAGCGTGGCCATGGCGATACCGCTGTGGGTGATCGGGCTCATCCACACCGGCAGGTGGGCAAAGAACTCAGGACGCACCACCGGGATCAGGCCCATGCCGATGCTGACCGCTACCAGCAGCTGGTTGCGACGGTCAGCGATATCGGCTTCCTGAAGAATCTTGATCCCGGTCGCGGCAACCATGCCGAACATCGCAATGGCGGCGCCGCCGAGCACCGCTGGCGGAATCGACGCCACCAGGAACGCGGCTTTGGGCAACAGGCTGAGGACGATCAGCAAGCCGCCGGCAACGATGGTCACCGATCGGCAACGCACGCCGGTCATCTGCACCAGGCCGATGTTCTGGGCGAAGGAGGAGTGAGTGAAGGTGTTGAAGAAACCGGCGAAGAACGAAGCGCCGGCATCGCACAACAAGCCGCGACGCAGCATGCGTGGGCAGACATCCTGGCCGGTGATCTTGCCCAGGGCCAGGAACATCCCGGTGGACTCGACGAAAATAATCACCACCACCAGGCACATTGAAAGAATCGGCGCGAGCTCGAATTTCGGCATGCCGAAGTGCAGCGGGGTAACGAACTGCAGCCACGGGGCCTGGGTCATGCCACTGAGGTCGACCATGCCGAGCAGGCCGCAGAGTATGTAGCCCAGGCACATGCCGATCAGCACGGAAATGTTGACCCAGAAGCCGCGCATGAAGCGATGTACCAGCAAAATGGTGCCCAGCACCAGCGCGGCGATGGTCAGGTAAATCGGCGAGCCGAACTGGCTGGCCGCAGCACCGCCTCCGGCCCAGTTCACGGCGACGGGGAACAGCGACAAACCGATCGAGGTGATGACCGTGCCGGTCACCAGCGGCGGAAAGAAGCGTACGACCTTGGACATGAACGGGGCGATGATCATGCCGAAGAACCCGGCGGCGATGGTCGCACCGAAGATCCCTTGCAAGCCGATACCGGGCATGCCGGCCATGGCGAACATGCTGCCGACGGCGGCGAAACTGGCGCCCATCATCACGGGCATGCGAATGCCCACGGGACCGATGCCGAGCGACTGAACGATGGTGGCAATGCCGGCCACCAGCAGGTCGGCGTTAATCAGAAAGGCGATTTCTTCACGACTCAGGCCAGCGGCCTGTCCGATGATCAACGGCACCGCGATGGCGCCACCGTACATCAGCAGAACATGTTGCAGACCGACCAGGATCAGTTGCAAAAGGGGCAAACGCTGAATGGCGGGTGCGTCGGGGATGCGCGCTTTGGAGAGCTCGGACATGCAACACCTCGGATCTTTTTTATTCTTGTGATTTACAGCTGCCGGGTTGCTCACAGCTGTTTCTTTGCATCAGGTAAACCGCGTTGCGGCCAATCGCTGGCAAGCCAGCTCCCACACAGGCAGTGCAAAACCCTGTGGGAGCTGGCTTGCCAGCGATGCTTTTAACGATTAGTTGGTCTGGGCGCCCTGAACGATCCAGGCGCCGATCAGGTCGCGTTCCTGCTGGGTCATCTTGGTGATGTTGCCCAGGGGCATGATCTGGCTGGCGACGGCCTGAGCCTGGATACGCGCAGCGTTCTGGCGGATCTGCTCGGGGGTGTCGAACATCACACCGGCCGGGGCCGCGCTGAACAGCGGGCTGGTCGGTTTGGCCGAGTGGCAAACCGCGCAACGTTCCTGAATCACGCTGTGCACCTTGTTGAAGCCAGGACCGGCATTCGACGCTTGCGCCGGTGCGGGGGCCGGTGCTTCTGCAGGTTTGGCTTCGGCGGGTTTCAAACCACCACCCAATGCTGTTTCCGGCAGCGGCTGGTATTCGATCTTCGCAGGCGCCTTGGCCACGTCCGGGCTGGTCATCGGCGCAGGGCCGGTGACGTAGGCCAGGCTGATCATGCCGACCGCTGCCACAGGCAAGGTCCAGGCAAACTTGTGGCTGTCGTGACGGGTGTTGAAGTAGTGACGCACCAACACCGCCAGCACCGCGATCCCGGCCAGGATCAGCCAGTTGTATTGGCTGCCGTAGGTGCTCGGGAAGTGGTTGCTGATCATGATGAACAGCACCGGCAAGGTGAAGTAGTTGTTGTGACGCGAACGCAGCAAGCCTTTGGCTGGCAGCGCCGGGTCGGGCGTGCGGTTCTCGGCAATCGCCGCCACCAGTGCCCGTTGCGCCGGCATGATGATGCGGAACACGTTACCGACCATGATGGTGCCGATGATCGCGCCGACGTGCAGGTACGCACCACGACCGCTGAACACCTTGCTGAAGCCGTAAGCGGCGCCAATGATCAGCACGAACAGGATGAAGCCGAGCAGGGCAGGGCGTTTGCCCAGGGCCGAGTCGCACAGGAAGGAGTAGACGAACCAGCCGATGAACAGCGAGCCGATGCCGATGGCCACGCCTTCAGGGCCGCTCAGGGTGCTGCCGGGGGCCAGCAGGTAGAGCGTCGGGTTGGAGTAGAACACCACGCACAGCAGCGCGATCCCTGACATCCAGGTGAAGTAGGCTTCCCATTTGAACCAGTGCAGGTTGTCCGGCATGGTCGGTGGGGCCAGTTTGTATTTTTCCAGGTGGTAGATACCGCCGCCATGGATCGCCCACAAATCACCGGCCAGACCACTTTTCGGGTTGACCCGATTGAGGTTGTTTTCCAGCCAGACGAAGTAGAACGATGCGCCGATCCAGGCCACACCAGTAATCATATGAACCCAGCGCACGCTCAGGTTCAGCCATTCCAACAGATGTGCTTCCACAGTCTTTACCTCTCGCCTGTCACTCTGTTGTCGAGTGATCAGACCTTCTCTTATTGGTGGGGGGCGAGGATCAAACGCTCATCCTCTTTGAAAAAATGCTCATCGCAGTTATTGCCTGTGCCACTGCGATCAACCACCAGGAAGTCATCCCGCTTTTCGATCGTCAGCACCGGGTGGTGCCAGACGCCGCGATGGTAATTAATGCCCTGCCTGCCGTTGGTGACGAAGGCGCGGACCAAGCCTGATACAGGTTCATCGCCAAGTGGCGCGACCACGATCAGAAAGGGGTTGCCGAGCAGCGGAATGAAAGCCTGGCTGCCCAGCGGATGACGCTCCAGCATGCTGACGGTCAGCGGCATGTCCTGCGCGTCGGCGCGGAAGATGCTGATGATCGCCTTGTCCTCTGGCGTGGCGGTTTCCACCGTCGCCAGTTTATGGAAGCGCATGGTCGAACCGTTGTTGATCATGAAGTGATCGCTGCCGTCGGTCTCGATGACGTCACCGAAAGGGGCGAAGGCTTCTTTGGTCAGCGGTTCAATCGTCAGTGTGCGCATGCTGTTCTTATCCGAATTCTGTGTTGTTGGTTCTGTCGTCATCGCTGGCAAGCCAGCTCCCCTATTTGGAATGCAGTTCCCCGTGGGAGCCAGCCTGCTGGCGATTGGGTTCAACGCTTATTTAGCGACCTTGCCCAAGACACGCAGGCGGCTCACACCACCGTCCGGGAACACGTTCAGGCGGATGTGGGTGATCGGGCCCAGTGCCTTGATCTGCTCGGCGAAGGTATGTTCGGCGTGCATTTCCAGCTTCTGGCTTGGCAGCAGTTCGCGCCAGAACAGCGATTGGGTTTCGATCTGGCTGTCGGTACCGCCCTTGACGAAGGCGCCCTGGATCGAGCAGCTGTCCGGGTAGTTGCCCTTGAAGTGCAGGGTATCGACGATGATTTTCTCGATTTCGCCCGGGTGGCCCAGTGCGACGATCACCCAGTCATTGCCCGGTGTACGGCGACGCGCGGTTTCCCAGCCGTCGCCCATGTTGATGCCACGGCCCGGGTTGAGGATGTTGCTCATGCGACCGAAGTGTTCGTCGGAGCAGGCGAGGGCGCGGCCACCGTTGAGGGCTGCAGCCAGGTCGACTTGCTCGTTGTCGCCCACAGCGGACCAGTCACGGAACGGGATACCGTACACGCGCAGACGGGCTACACCGCCGTCCGGGTAGATGTTGAAACGCAGGTGGCTGAAGGCCTGGTCGTTGTTGATTTCGTGGTAGTGGTGGCTGTTGCCTTGCAGTTCGACGGCGGACAGCACTTCAGTCCACTGGGTGTTTTCGTCTGGCTCGCCTTCGGCCAGGAAGCAGGCTTCCAGGGAGGCCGACGGCGGGAAGTTGCCGGTGAAGAATGAAGTGTCGATGTCGACGCCTTTGATCGAGCCCGGCACGCCCAGGCGGATCACTGCGCTGTCATAGCCTTCGAAGCGCTTGCGGCGCGATTCCCAGCCGTCCATCCACTTGCCGTTGTCATCGAACACGCCCTCCTTCCAGACGGCCGGGGTCGGTTGGAACAGACGATTGGCGTCTGCGAACCAGTCATCGGTGACCGAGATGATTTTGGTGCCCAGGCGGGCGTCGGCCAGGTTGACGAACTTCTCGAAAGGTACGGCGTAAGCTTTCATTCTTCTTGTCTGCCTTTAATAAGTTGGCTTGGGATGCTCTCGGGGCCCTGGGAAACGCAAGCGTTCATGAGGTTTCTCGGGCCAGGATCGCTATAGGGTCAGTAATCGGAACAGGGCGATCTTGTTGATCTCCGCCAGCGCGCACTTGAATTCGGTGTCGACCGAGTTGTGAATGCGCGTTTCGAACGCCGCGAGGATCTGATGCCGGTTGCTGCCTTTTACCGCCATGATGAAGGGAAACTTGAACTTGGCTTTGTAGGCGTCGTTCAGCTCGGTGAAGCGCTGGAACTCTTCGGCCGTGCATTGGTGAATACCGGCGCCAGCCTGTTCATGGGTGCTGGCTTCGGTCAATTGGCCCTGGACGGCGGCTTTGCCGGCCAGGTCCGGGTGAGCGTTGATCAGGGCCAGCTGGCTTTGCTGATCAGCACTCAACAGGATGTCGCTCATGCGCTGGTGCAGGGTTTCGATCTCGTCGATCGAAGCGTCCTGGCCCAGCTCGAAGGCTTTTTCGGCCACCCATGGCGAATGTTCGTAGATATCGGCGAACACGCTGACGAAAGCGTCGCGGCTCAGGGTCGATGGCTTGATGGATTGAAAGGTGCTCATTTGGCAGCCCCTTGGTACGGATGGGTTGCTTGCCAGTGGCGTGCGATGTCGACGCGCCGGCTAAACCACACCTGTTCATGACTTTTAGCGTATTCGATAAAGCGCTTGAGCGAGGCCAGACGCGCCGGACGGCCAATCAGGCGGCAGTGCAGGCCGATTGACAGCATCTTCGGAGCGTCGGCGCCTTCGGCGTACAGCACGTCGAACGCGTCTTTCAGGTATTCGAAGAAGTCGTCGCCCTTGTTGAAACCCTGGACCTGGGTGAAGCGCATGTCGTTGGTGTCCAGGGTGTACGGGATCACCAGGTGCGGCTTGCCGGTCGGGTTGTTCGGTTCCCAGTAGGGCAGGTCGTCGTCGTAGGTGTCGCAGTCGTAGAGGAAACCGCCTTCTTCCATCACCAGGCGACGGGTGTTCGGGCCGGTGCGGCCGGTGTACCAGCCCAGCGGGCGTTCGCCGGTGATTTCGGTGAGGATGCGGATCGCTTCGAGCATGTGCTCGCGTTCCTGGGCTTCATCCATGTACTGGTAGTCGATCCAGCGGTAGCCGTGGCTGCAGATCTCGTGGCCGGCATCGACCATGGCGCGGATCACGTCCGGGTGGCGCTGGGCGGCCATTGCCACGGCGAAGATGGTCAGCGGAATGTCGAATTCCTTGAACAGTTTCAGAATCCGCCAGACGCCGGCACGGCTGCCATACTCGTACAGCGACTCCATGCTCATGTTGCGCGCGCCTTGCAGCGGCTGCGCCGAGACCATTTCAGACAGGAAGGCTTCGGATTCTTTGTCGCCGTGCAGGATGTTGCGCTCGCCGCCTTCTTCGTAATTGAGCACGAAGGACAAGGCGATGCGGGCATTGCCCGGCCAGTGTGGATGAGGAGGGTTACTGCCGTAACCGATCAGGTCGCGTGGGTAGTCAGCGCTCACTGCAGTCTTCCTTCTTATTCGTGGCGGTCAGGGTGGTGTGGCGTGCCTGAAGTGGAAAGACAGGCTGGCGTCACAGCGATGGGCTGATTGTATACAACTTTATATTCACTTTGTAAGCCTGATTTTTTGCATTTTTCATTAACGGTCATCTTTCCGCGCGCTTGATCCCATCCTGCAAGAAACCTGCCTGATTGGTCAGCTAATGGCTGGAGAGATCAACCAGCCTGTGGTTTGCCAGTTAACCGCCGGGAAATCCATGGAGGGCGCTGCTCGCCGTAAAAATGTCGTTTTTATTGTGTACAATTTTTTTGAAAAGTGTCTTAATCAATCGCTCGCCGCAGCTTTTCGTGCTCCGAAACGGTGCGGTCTCCTTTTCAACTGACTTCGGGAGGCGCGAGGTCTGACTGCTCCACGCAGCCAGGCGCGCAGAATCAATGGGACGTTTGACTACACATGTTTTGGACGCTGCACATGGCTGCCCGGGCAGCTCGATCAAGGTCGAGTTGTACCGTGTTGAAGGTTCGCAGCTGGAATGGGTCGCCAGCGCGATAACCAACAGCGATGGCCGTGTCGATGCACCGTTGTTGCAAGGTGATGACTACCGCACCGGGGTCTATCAGATTCAGTTCCATGCGGGCGATTACTACCGCGCCCGTGGCGTTCAACTGCCGGAACCGGCGTTCCTGGATGTGGTGGTGCTGCGTTTTGGCATTTCTGCGGAGCAGGACCACTATCACGTGCCCTTGCTCATTTCGCCCTACAGCTACTCCACGTATCGCGGCAGCTGATCCCCCAAGCAGCTGCCTCAACCTGGAAGCGACTGCGCATATAGCTTCTTTGGTCTTTCGCCCGCTCACACTGCGGGCTTTTTTTCGCCTGGAGAAAAGTGGTGCCTGTGCTGGCGCTTTCGCCGGCAAGCCAGCTCCTACAAGGAATTCGCACGACCTGTGGGAGCTGGCTTGCCAGCGAAGCTCTTAACGGCTGAGCAGGGACGCTGCCCCCGCGCCACTGAACAACCCGGCACTGATCCGGTTAAACCAGCTCTGTCCCTTGCCACTGCGCAGATACCGCGCCGCACCATGGGCACCCAGCCCGTAAGCCAACTTGCACAGCAGGTCCAGCACGGTCCAGGTGGCAATCATCACCAGCAACTGTGGGAGGAACGGCTGCTCGGCGCTCAAGAACTGCGGCAGGAAAGCGGCGAAGAACAGAATGTCTTTCGGGTTGCTTGCGCCCAGCATGAAGGCACGCCCGAACAGGGCACGAAAGCGTGGCACCGGGGCCGATTGGGGCACTTCGGCACCATGGGACGGTTGACGCGATTGCTGCCAGCTCTGCCAGGCGAGGTAGAACAGGTACAGCGCTCCGACGATCTTCAGTGCGCTGAACAAATGCTCCGACGCCAGCAGCAGCGCGCCCAGACCCAGCGCCGAAGCGCTCAGCAGGCCAATCGAGGCCATCACGCCGCCGAGAAAGGCCGGGTAGGAACGCACCAGGCCGTAATTCAAACTGTTGCTGATCATCAGCAAAGACAGTGGCCCCGGTATCAGGATCACCACCAGCGCAGCGCCGCTGAACAGCAGCCAGGTTTCCAGACTCATCACTTTCCTCCATTTGCACAAAAGCCTCACCCGACGGGGTGAGGCTGGTTTGAAGCGCGTACCGCGTAAGGTCTACAAGAAGATGAACTTGGCGATGAAGATCGCGCAGAGCACCCACAGACTCGCGGAAATTTCCTTGTACTTGCCAGTGCCGGCCTTCAGGACCACGTAGGTGATGAAGCCCAGCGCGATACCGTCAGCGACCGAAAAGGTCAGGGGCATCATGATGGCGGTGACGATCGCCGGAATGCTGTCGGTCGCTTCGTCCCACTCAATGTGCTTCATGCCACCCATCATCAGCATGGCCACGTAAATCAGTGCGCCTGCGGTGGCGTAGGCGGGAATCATGCCGGCCAGCGGGGCGAAGAACATGGCTGCAATAAATAGCACACCTACGGTCACTGCGGTAAGACCAGTCCGACCACCAGCTGCTACACCCGCGGCACTTTCCACGTAGCTGGTGACAGGGGGAACACCCACGATCGCGCCGAATACGCTGGAGGCACTGTCGGCTTTCATGGCGCGGGAGAGGTTTTCGATGCGGCCATCGGCGTTGACCAGGTTGGCGCGCTGCGCCACGCCCATCAAGGTGCCGGCGGTGTCGAACATGTGCACGAAGAGGAAGGCCAGCACCACGCTGATCATGCTGACGTTGAACACACCCGCGAGGTTCATCGCCATCCAGGTCGGGGCCAGGCTCGGCGGTGCCGACATGATCCCTTCGTAATGCACCAGGCCCAGGCCCCAACCGGCCAGGGTCACGGTGATGATGCTGATGAGGATCGCGCCGAACACTTTGTGGTAGCTGAGCACGGCGATCATCAGAAAGCAGATGGCGGCCAGCAGCGGGCCGGGCTCGCGCAGGGAACCCAGTTTGATCAGGGTGGCGGGGCTGTCGACGATGATGCCGGCGGTTTTCAAACCGATCAGTCCCAGGAACAGGCCCACACCCGCACCCATGGCGAAGCGAAGGCTCACCGGAATGCTGTTGAGCAGCCATTCGCGCACGCGCGAGAAGGTCAGGATCATGAATAGCACACCGGACACGAACACCGCACCGAGAGCGGTTTCCCAGTTGTAGCCCATGGTGCCGACCACGGTGTAGGTGAAGAAGGCGTTCAGGCCCATGCCCGGCGCCAGGCCGACGGGCCAGTTGGCATACAGGCCCATCAGCAGGCAACCGAGTGCGGCGGCGATGCAGGTGGCGACGAACGCCGCGCCGTGATCGATCCCGGCGTCGGCCATGATGTTGGGGTTGACGAAGATGATGTAAGCCATCGTGATAAAGGTAGTCAGACCGGCAATCAACTCGGTCTTCACCGTGGTGCCATGCAAGCTGAGTTTAAAGATGCGCTCCAGCCAGCCATTGCGTAAAGGCGGCGAGAGATCCAGCGTCGATGCTTCGGATTTGCGGCTTTCCACAGCGAATACTCCTCAAGAGTTTTATTGTTATTTCCTGGGCCGGACCCGAGAGGGTGGCAGCGGCCCTTTGAGGCACTTGCGAATTTGTTGACTGCTTGGTCAGGAACTCGCACGAGGTGGATTATGCTTTTGTGTACAAATAAAGCAAATATTGTTTTTTGTTTTGTAGACGAAAAGTTTGGCAATAGGGATATATGGCCTTCGCGGGGCTCATCGCCAGCAGGCTGGCTCCCACAGGTTTTGTGCTCGCCATAAATCACGGTGGGAGCCAGCCTGCTGGCGATAAGGGCAGAACAGTCAATCAACAACAGCCTGACTTTTCCCAAGAGCCATATTCACCGCCAACCACCCATTCACCGCCGCTTCCCCGGCGTCGGCAAACACCCTTTCCAACAACTTCACCTGCTCACGACGCAGCGCCTGCTCAAACCGCGCACCCTCGGCGGTCAATTCCAGCAGGCGTTTACGCTTGTCGGTCTCGGACGCGACGCTGTTCACCAGATGCATTTCCAGCAATTGGCGCAGCGGCATGTTCAGCGCCTGCTTGCTCACGCCCAGCAAGGCCAGCAACTGCGTCACACTCAAGTTCGGGTAGCGTGCGATGAAAAACACAATGCGTTGGTGCACGCGGCTCAAGCCTCGACGCGCAAGCATTTCGTCGGCCTTGGCGGTGAAGGCCTGATAACCGAAGAAAAACGCTTCCATGGCTTGTTGCTGGGATATCGGGTTTTTAAGGTCAAGCATATTGACGTATCTGCTCAGGCTGACGTAATTTTGGTCAACAAGTTTGACTCATTTCCCTCTGGCCTCGCTACCGGTGATCCCCATGGCTTTTTCCGAACGTGTCTCGCGCCTTAAAAGTTCTCTGATCCGTGAAATCCTCGCTGCCGCCCAGCGCCCGCAAGTGATGTCGTTTGCCGGCGGGTTGCCGGCCGAAGCCATGTTGCCAAAGGTCGAATGGGATCAGATGCCGCTGAGCATTGGCCAATACGGCATGAGCGAAGGCGAACCGGCACTGCGCGAGATGCTGGCTGCCGAAGCCCGGGCGCTGGGGGTGCCGTGCCAGGCGAGCCAGGTGCTGGTGGTCAGTGGCTCGCAGCAGACCCTCGACCTGGCGGCCAAGCTCTACATCGACAAGGGCACCGAGATCCTGCTCGAAGCGCCGACCTACCTGGCGGCACTGCAAATCTTCCAACTGTTCGGTGCCGAGTGCCTGACCGTGCCGCTGCAAGCCGATGGTCCGGACCTGGCGCAATTGCGCACCCGTCTGGAAAAACACCGTCCGGCATTCATCTACCTGATCCCGACGTTCCAGAATCCATCGGCTGTGCGCTATAGCGAAGCCAAGCGCGATGGCGTGGCGGCGTTGCTCGACGAGTTTGGCGTGACCCTGATCGAAGACGAGCCTTACCGCGAACTGACCTTCGACGGTGGCAGTGCGACGCCGATCGTCAGTCGCCTGAAAAAGGCCAGCTGGATTTACACCGGCACCGTGTCGAAAACCCTGCTGCCGGGGCTGCGCGTCGGTTATCTGATCGCCAGCCCGGACTTGTTTGCGCACTTGTTGAAACTCAAGCAGTCGGCGGATCTGCACACCAACCGCGTCGGCCAGTGGCAAGCCCAACAGTGGATAGGCAGCGAAAAATTCCAGCGGCACCTGAGTGAGTTGCGCGATTTCTACCGGGAGCGTCGGGACGCGTTTCAGGCGGCCCTGGAAACCCATTTTGCCGATCTGGCGGACTGGAATGTGCCCCAAGGCGGGCTGTTTTTCTGGCTCACCCTCAAGCAGCCATTGGATACCCGAACCTTGCTCCATACGGCGTTGGCCAACGATGTGGCGTTCATGCCGGGCGAGCCGTTCTTCCCGGATCCCGACAACAACCCCGGGCATCTTCGGTTGAATTTCAGCCACATCGACCCGGCGCGGCTGGATGAAGGGCTCAAGCGGTTGGCGGCGGTGGTGCGTCAGGCGCAGGCGGCGCAAGCAGCCTGAAAACCAATAAACCGGCGCAAGGGCCGGTTTATTTTTTGCCTGAAGATAGGTAGGGACTGGGGTCGTCAGTCCCGCTGAAGTTTTTCAGGCCGCAGCGAAGCGCTTATCCAGATAGTCAATGATCACCTTGGACTCATACATCCAGGTGGTTTGGCCATTCTCTTCGATGCGCAGGCACGGCACCTTGATCTTGCCGCCTTGCTCCAGCAGGGTCTGGCGATCCTGTTCGTTATTCTTCGCATCGCGCAAAGCCACCGGCACATTCAGGCGGCGCAGGGTACGGCGGGTTTTCACACAGAACGGGCAGGCGTGGAATTGATACAGGGTCAGGTCCTTGGCGGCGCTGTTGACCTGGGCCTGAGCCTCGGCCGGGCGCTGCTTTTTGCCGGGGCGAGTGAGAAAGTCGATGAAGATGATCAGTTGGCCAAGGCCGACACGAAGCGCTTTTACGAACACGTTGAAAGCCTCACGAAGCGAAAAATGAAGGGCGCGCAGCTTACCTGATTTTCGCGGACGAAAAAAAACCGGCGATGAATACCGGTTTTTTTCGTGCTGCGAATTACTTGATGAGGCTGAGGAATTCGCTGCGAGTCGCGGCGTTCTCGCGGAACTCACCGAGCATCACCGAGGTGATCATCGACGAATTTTGCTTTTCCACGCCGCGCATCATCATGCACATGTGCTTGGCCTCAATCACCACCGCAACGCCCAGGGCGCCGGTGACTTGCTGGACCGCGTCGGCGATCTGGCGGCTGAGGTTTTCCTGGATCTGCAGGCGGCGGGCGTACATATCGACGATCCGCGCGACTTTCGACAACCCCAGGACCTTGCCGCTCGGGATGTAGGCGACATGGGCCTTGCCGATGAACGGCAGCAGGTGGTGCTCGCACAACGAGTACAGCTCGATGTCCTTGACCAGCACCATTTCGCTGTTGTCGGAGCTGAACAAGGCACCGTTGGTGACTTCTTCGAGCGTCTGTTCATAACCGCGGCAAAGGTACTGCATGGCTTTGGCGGCACGTTTCGGCGTGTCGAGCAGGCCTTCGCGGGAGACGTCCTCGCCCAGTTGGCCAAGGATCTCGGTGTAATTCTGTTCCAGGGACATGAAACTACCTGTGGGATTTTACGCAAAGGGCAAGGGTACGGTGGCGGACACGACGCTGCAAGCATGACGCATCAGCTTTACTCGTCTCGACCTTCCATCATGGTTCGTTTGAGCATCACATACACGGCACCGGCGCCGCCATGTCTGGGCTGGCACGAGGTGAAGCCAAGTACCTGCGTATGCTGGCGCAACCACGTATTGACGTGGCTTTTGATCATTGGCCGCTTACCGTCCAGGCGCACGGCCTTGCCGTGGGTGACGCGCACGCAGCGGATTTCGAATTTGGTCGCTTCGGCCAGAAAGGCCCAGAGGGTTTCCCGGGCCTTTTCCACGCTCATGCCGTGCAGGTCGAGGCTGCCTTCGAACGGAATCTGGCCGATCTTGAGCTTGCGCATCTGGCTTTCCTGCACACCGTCGCGCGCCCACATCAACTCGTCTTCCGGGCCGACATCGATGACGAACTGATCGGAGAGTCCGTCGACGGTGGTGGCGTCGGTGCGCACGGTTGCGGCCTGACGCAGCTTGGCGATCTGTGCGCGGTCAGCCTTGGGTTTGCCGGTTTCGGCGCGATCGTGCTTGATCGGCTTGACGCCTTGGATCGCACTTTTGAACAGGGAAAAATCGTCGTCTTGCATGTCAGCCTCCGCGAAGGGCGGCCAGTTTACCCAACTCCAGGCGAATGGGCGCGCGACAAAACACGCGCGTTCGGTGGGAGCGCGGGTTCAGTCGTGTTTTTTCATCAAATGCGGGGACATGGCCAGCTCTCGCGACTGGCGCGAGCGACGACGGCTACGACGCCAGAGCCAGACACCGAGGTACAGCACGAACAGGCCAATCACCAGAATCACCGCCGCACCGGCGCGGTTGGTGTTCACCTCGCCCAGGGCGGGCGCATGGCCGAGCAGGCTGGCGATACCGGCCATGGCGAGTAACACACCGGACATTGCCAGCAGCGCGGCAAACGCCGCGCCGATTCGAAAACGCCAGTTGCTTTGGCCTTTGGGCCGCAAGCGGCGAGCGTCAAAACCATCGGATAACTTCATTCCGACCTTCCTCAATGGGTATCGGCCCTTCGACCGGGAGTTGACCGGGTTGTTCCTGAGGCTAAGACAATTACGGCTAACGAGAGACTTTTGCGGATGAGCGGCGGTATAGACCGCTCATTGAGCGTCGATCAGATCAGTTCGCGGGTCAGGGCGAGGGTGGCGAAGTTGTCTGCCATGATCGCCATTTCGGCCTGCTGGACGTGCTCGGCGCTCAGGACGCCGCCCTTGTAAGGCAAGTCGCGGGTGGCGCAGGCGTCTTCCACCAGGGTGCAACGGAAGCCCAGGTTCTTCGCGGCGCGTACGGTGGTGCTGACGCTGGAGTGGCTCATGAAACCGCAGACAATCAGGTCGAGGGCGCCCAGATCCTGCAGGCGTTTTTCAAGTGGGGTGCCGTGGAACGCGCTCGGCAGCAATTTGCCGATGATGGTTTCGTCGCCCTGTGGTTCCAGCCCCGGGATGAACTCGCCGCGTTCGCCTTGCGGGTCGAACAGGCCACCCACGGTGCCGAGGTGGCGCACATGCACGATCGGGCGGCCGGCGGCGCGGGCAGCGCCCAACAATTGCTTGATGTTCGCGACGGCAGCGTCCATGCCACTCAGGGCCAATGGACCGTTGAGGTATTCTTTCTGGGCATCGATGATCACAAGCGTCGCATGGCTCAGATTGGCTGCTGCATAACCGCGGCCGCTGAGTTGAAACATCGTTTTTGGAACGGACATTCTGGGGCTCCTTGGAGTGGGGCTTTTGCGACATTGTCCTCTGGCTGAGCGCTTCTGTGAATGGCTACCATTACAAGCGCCGTCGTTACTGGCGTGCAGCGTTGTCAAGTGGTCCGTTTTGTTCAATACCGAGCGTAAAAAAGAGATTAGTCCTACAACAGTGCCAGTGTTTTTCCTGCGTCGTCGCGGCAGCGTTTGACTGATAGAATCGCCCGTCGATTTTTCTGGAGTTTGCCGTCGTGATCACTTCCCGCCTTCGTACCCTGCGTGACCATATCCGTTGGGCCGTCAGCCGCTTCCATGGGGAGGATCTGTTTTTCGGCCATGGCACCGACAACGCCTGGGACGAAGCCCGTCAACTGGTGTTGGGTGCACTGCACTTGCCGTGGGAAATCGCCGACAGCTATCTCGATTGCAATCTGGAAGAAGACGAACTTGTCCACCTGCAGCACTTGCTCAAGCGCCGTATCGAAAAGCGCGTCCCGACCGCCTACCTGCTGGGCGAAGCCTGGTTCTGCGGCCTGTCGTTCATCGTCGATGAGCGCGTGCTGATCCCGCGTTCGCCGATCGGCGAGTTGATCGAAAGTCGCTTTACGCCATGGCTGGCCAACGAGCCTGCGCGAATTCTCGACCTGTGCACCGGCTCCGGCTGCATCGGCATCGCCTGCGCTTACGAGTTCCAGAATGCCGAAGTGGTGCTGGCCGATCTGTCGTTCGAAGCGCTGGAAGTGGCCAACCAGAACATCGAGCGTCACGGCGTCGATGAGCGGGTCTACACCGTGCAAGGTGATGGTTTCGATGGTTTGCCGGGGCAGCGTTTCGACCTGATCGTGTCAAACCCGCCTTACGTCGATGCCGAAGATTTCGCCGACATGCCGGACGAATACCAGCACGAACCGGAGCTGGGCCTTGCCTGCGGTGAGGATGGTTTGAACCTGGTACGGCGCATGCTCGCCGAAGCGGCCGATCACCTGACCGAGAAGGGGTTGTTGATTGTCGAGGTGGGCAACAGCCAGGTACACGTCGAGGCGTTGTACCCCGAAGTCGATTTCGCCTGGCTGGAGTTCGAGCGCGGCGGGCATGGCGTGTTCATGCTGTCGGCTGAACAGTGCCGGGATCATCAGGCGCTATTCGCCTCCCGCGTCTGACCACAATCACTGTGGCGAGGGAGCAAGCTCCTTCGCCACAAAAGCGTCTCAGCGCAGACCGATTTCGGCGGTTACCGGTGCGTCGCAATCCAGATCAACAACCCCGCCTGAAACACCGCAAACGCCACCAGGCAGGTGATGGTGAACCGCAAGCCGGCGTCTTCACGCTTGTACTTGCTGACCTTTTCTTCGTGTTTCTTGAGTTTGACTTCCTGCTCGGCGAGGTTCTGCTCGGCTTGTTGCAGCATCTGCGCCGCCTCGAGAATTTCCACGATCTGCAGTTTTTCCGTGTTCCAGTCACCCGACAGGTCGCCGACCTGGACTTCCTTGACGCTGCCCTTCAAATGCTGGGCGTCGGCGTAAACCACATCGAAACCGTGCACGCGCAAAAAGTGGTCGCGACGCAGACGGGTGTCTTCGTTCAGCGCATCCTTGTTGTTCAGGTCGGTGCCGTCGACGGTGTAGCCGGGCCATCGCATCTTCGCCCAGGTGATGCCCTGGGCCGCCATGAAGCGACCGATACCACGGTTCATCGGTTCGATTTGCAGGCCGCTGTCCGGCCCGAAATGCACGCGCTTTTCGCTGTGGTCGACCCACACGTCCAGATGATTCTGTTCCTTGCGCACGCGTTGGCCGGGCAGGGTGATGCTCATGCGCATCAGGCTGCGCTGCTTGTCGTTGCGCTCGGCATAACCGAACTCGACAAAGCGCAGGGGGCGCCCGCCGGTGTTGCGGTCGGTCTGCAGCGGCGCCAGACGGAGCATCTTGTGGTGCTCGACGTGAACGTCCGCCCAAGGCAGCTCGACCGCTGGCGGTGCGTCTTTTTCAGCGGTGGTGTCGGGTGAAGTCTGGGTATCGGTCATAATGGCGAGATCCTGTCCAAGCTCTGCTTGCCGCCAGCCAGTGCGCTGGCGACAAAGGCTTATCGGCCGTTTTTTTCAAGACTGGAGGGCCACGAAGCGTTCTCGAGCGGTTTTCACGTCGCGATGTCGTTTAAAGCGCTTAACGGATGCGAATTGCGTCAATAAACCCGAGGATTCGAGTGCCCAGTTCGGCCGCCAGGGGCAATTGCGGATCTCTATAGGAGGCCAATTGTCGTTTTACGTCGTTGGGCACGATGCGCATGACGTGGTTCATGCCTTCGATGAGTGCCAGTTCGGCGTCCGGTTTGGCAGCCTTGAGCATTTTGGCGTCATTGACGCCGACCTGAATATCGTTGCTGCCCTGGATGATCAACGCCGGCATTTTCAACTTCGCGAACGCCGCCGCGGGGTCCTGGCGGAACAGCGAAATCAGGTACGGCTGCACGCTCGGGCGGAATATCGCCTGCAAGGGCGGTGGCACGTTATCGTCGGTTTTCCCGGCCTTGAGGCTGTCGAGCAGTTCGTTACTGCGCAGCATCAGTGGCGGCGGCAGATGATTGCTCAGTTGTTGACGCACCACTTGATCGATCGGACGGGCGCTGCCGGACAAGGAAATCACGGCGGCCGCATCGACACTCGGCGCCGCGAGACTGGCGATCAAGGCGCCTTCGCTGTGCCCCAGTAATATCAGCTTGCCGAAGCGCGGATCGGCCTTGAGCTTGCGCCCCCAGGCTTGGGCGTCGGAAACATAGGCGTCCAGCGTCAGGTTGCGCTCGTCAGGGGTCGCCGCCAGGCTCGCCGCAACCCCGCGTTTGTCGTAACGCACGCTGGCGATGTTGTGTTTGGCCAGCACCCAGGCCAGCCGTTTCAGGCTGTCATTGCGCCCGCCGTCGGGGTTATTGCCGTCACGATCGGTTGGGCCAGAGCCGGAAATGATCAGGACAACCGGTACAGGCGTGTCGGACTTTGGCAGCAGCAACGAGCCGAAAAGCTCTCCGCTCCCGGTATCCAACGTGATCGGCCGTTGCAGGACGGTGGCCTGGACGAAACCGGTAAACAGGGTAAGGCTCAAGGCTAGAACTCGCAGCATCATCACGCCATCATGAACGAAGATGCCGGTTGGACTCGCCGACACCCATAAGGTTCGAGGATGAACTACTTGGGTAGCCTGCGTATACTGGCGCGCATTACGTATTCAGGTTCATTTCACGGAGCGTCCTGCATGTCCGGCAATACCTACGGCAAGCTGTTCACTGTCACCACCGCTGGCGAAAGCCATGGTCCGGCGTTGGTCGCCATTGTCGATGGCTGCCCGCCGGGCCTGGAGATCTCCCTGGAAGATCTGCAGCGCGATCTCGACCGGCGCAAGCCTGGCACCAGCCGCCACACTACCCAGCGCCAGGAACCCGACGAAGTCGAAATCCTTTCCGGCGTATTCGAAGGTCGCACCACCGGGTGCGCCATCGGCCTGTTGATCCGCAATACCGACCAGAAATCCAAGGACTACTCGGCGATCAAGGACCTGTTCCGCCCGGCCCACGCCGACTACACCTACCACCACAAGTACGGCGAGCGCGATTATCGCGGCGGTGGCCGCAGCTCGGCGCGTGAAACCGCCATGCGCGTTGCCGCTGGCGCGATTGCGAAAAAATACCTGGCGACCCAGGGCATCGTCATTCGCGGCTACATGAGTCAGCTCGGCCCGATCGAAATTCCGTTCAAGACCTGGGACTCTGTAGAAGAAAACGCCTTCTTCAGCCCGGACCCGGACAAAGTGCCGGAACTGGAAGCCTATATGGACCAGTTGCGCCGCGACCAGGATTCAGTGGGCGCCAAGATCACCGTGGTCGCCGAAGGCGTGATGCCGGGCCTCGGCGAGCCGATTTTCGATCGCCTCGACGCGGAACTGGCCCATGCGCTGATGAGCATCAATGCGGTCAAGGGCGTGGAAATCGGCGCCGGTTTCGCCAGCGTCGCCCAGCGTGGCACCGAGCATCGCGATGAAATGACTCCGCAAGGTTTCCTCAGCAACAACGCTGGCGGCATTCTCGGTGGCATCTCTTCTGGTCAGCCGATCGTCGCGCACCTGGCCCTGAAGCCAACGTCCAGCATCACCACGCCCGGCCGTTCGATCGACATTCATGGAAACCCGGTGGACGTCATCACCAAGGGTCGTCACGACCCGTGCGTCGGCATTCGCGCCACGCCGATTGCCGAAGCGATGATGGCCATCGTGTTGATGGACCACCTGCTGCGCCACCGTGGGCAAAACGCCGATGTGCGCGTGAGCACCCCGGTGCTGGGTCAGCTTTAATGGCTGACCTGATAGCCGCTGCAGTCTGATGGCTGTGGCGGCGCTGCCGTACTGGCGGCTTTCCAGTTTCTATCTGTTCTATTTCGCCTTGCTCGGTTCGACGGCACCGTTTCTGGCGCTGTACTTCGATCACCTGGGATTTTCCGCCGCGCGCATCGGTGAGCTGGTGGCGATCCCGATGTTGATGCGATGCGTGGCGCCGAACATCTGGGGCTGGCTGGGTGACTACACCGGCCGGCGGCTGGCCATCGTGCGTTTCGGCGCGGTCTGCACGCTGCTGACCTTTTCACTGATTTTCGTCAGCAAGACCTACGCCTGGCTGGCGATGGTCATGGCCTTGCATGCGTTCTTCTGGCACGCCGTGTTGCCGCAATTCGAAGTCATCACCCTCGCACATCTGCAGGGCCAGACCTCGCGCTACAGTCAGATTCGCCTGTGGGGCTCCATCGGTTTCATTATCACCGTGGTCGCGCTGGGCCGGTTGTTCGAATGGCTGAGTCTCGACATCTACCCGGCGGCGCTGGTGCTGATCATGGCCGGGATCGTGCTCAGCAGCCTTTGGGTGCCGAACGCGCAACCGGCGCCGGGCCACCGGGTGGCGGGGGAGGGATTTCTCAAGCAACTGCGCAGCCCCGGCGTGCTGGCTTTTTACGCGTGTGTGGCGCTGATGCAGATGAGCCATGGCCCGTACTACACGTTTCTGACCTTGCACCTTGAGCGATTGGGCTACAGCCGCGGGGTGATCGGCATGCTCTGGGCCGTCGGCGTGGTGGCTGAAGTGCTGATGTTCATGGCCATGAGCAAAATCCTCGCGCGATTTTCGTTGCGCCGGGTGCTGCTGGCGAGTTTTCTGCTGGCGGCGTTGCGATGGTTGTTGCTGGGTTCGTTGGCTGAGTTCCTCTGGGTATTGTTGTTTGCCCAGGTGTTGCACGCGGCGACATTCGGCAGCTTTCACGCCGCTGCCATTTCATTCGTGCAACGTAGCTTCGGCGCGCGTCAGCAAGGCCAGGGCCAGGCGTTGTACGCGGCACTGGCCGGGACCGGCGGCGCACTGGGCGCGTTGTACGCCGGTTACAGCTGGAACGCCCTGGGCGCCGCATTGACCTTTAGTATTGCCAGCCTCGCAGCCCTCGCGGCTGCCGTTATCATTGCCACATGTATGCAAGAGGACAGGCCATGAGCCTTACCCGTGAACACCTCGCCCAGGAAATCATCGACGCCGGGCGTTTCCTGTATGGCCGCGGCTGGTCGCCAGCCACCAGCAGCAATTATTCGACCCGACTGTCGCCGACCGAAGCGCTGCTGACGGTGTCGGGCAAGCACAAGGGCCAATTGGGCCTGGACGATGTGCTGGCCACGGATCTGTCGGGCAACAGCCTGGAACCGGGCAAGAAACCGTCCGCCGAAACCCTGCTGCACACTCAGCTCTACAGCTGGCGTCCGGAGATCGGCGCGGTGTTGCACACTCATTCGGTGAACGCCACGGTGCTGTCGCGCCTGACGCCGGAAGACTTCATCGATTTCGAAGATTACGAACTGCAAAAAGCCTTCAGCGGCGTGTCGACCCACGAATCGCAGGTGCGGGTGCCGATTTTCGACAACGATCAGGACATTGCGCGCCTCGCCGCCAAGGTACAGCCTTGGCTCGACGCCCATCCCGATTGCGTTGGCTACCTGATTCGCGGCCATGGCCTCTACACCTGGGGCGCGCGCATGAGCGACGCCCTGCGGCAGATCGAGGCCTTTGAATTCTTGTTCGAGTGCGAGTTGAAAACCCGCTCGCTCTCTCACCGTAAAGCCTGAACCGTCAAGGAGTTGCCCGATGAGCAGCCTGTCCGTCTACCACGTCTCAAGCCCTGACATTCCGAACAAGGTGCTGACCCATTTCGAAGATATCGCCTCGACCCTGGCCGAGCAGGGCGTACGGTTTGATCGCTGGCAAGCGGCGACGAAAATCCAGCCGGGCGCCAGTCAGGAAGAAGTGATCGCGGCCTATCAAGAGCAGATCGACAAGCTGATGACCGAGCGCGGCTACATCACTGTCGATGTGATCAGCCTGAACAGCGATCACCCGCAAAAAGCCGAATTGCGCGCCAAGTTCCTTGATGAGCACCAGCATGGCGAAGACGAAGTGCGTTTCTTCGTCGCTGGCCGTGGTTTGTTCACCCTGCACATCGACGATTACGTCTACGCCGTACTCTGCGAGAAAAACGACCTGATCTCGGTGCCTGCCGGTACCAAGCACTGGTTCGACATGGGCGAGCATCCACATTTCGTCGCGATTCGGCTGTTCAATAACCCCGAAGGCTGGGTGGCCAATTTCACCGGCGAAGACATCGCTGGCCGCTTCCCGCGTCTTGAGGACTGAAACGATGCCGATCAAAGCGATTCTCACCGACATCGAAGGCACCACCAGCGCGGTGAGTTTTGTGTTCGACGTGCTGTTTCCCTACGCCGCGAAACACCTGCCGGACTTTGTCCGTCAGAACGCCGGGCGCAACGACGTCGCTGAACAACTGGCCAGCGTGCGCCGCGACAGCAACGCGCCGGATGCCGACGTCGAGCGGGTGATCGAGATTCTGTTGGGCTGGATTGCCGAAGACCGCAAGGCCACGCCGCTCAAGGCGTTGCAAGGAATGGTCTGGGAGCAGGGCTACCAGGCCGGGCAACTCAAAGGCCACGTCTACCCCGACGCCGTCGAAGCGCTGAAGCGCTGGCACCAGCAGGGTTATCAACTGTTTGTCTATTCCTCGGGCTCGATCCAGGCCCAGCGCCTGATTTTCGGTTGCTCGGAGGCGGGGGATTTGACGCCATTGTTCAGCGGCTATTTCGACACCACGTCAGGACCCAAGCGCGAAGCACAGTCCTATACCAACATCACACGGGCTATTGGCCTGGAAGCCTCGCAGATTCTGTTTCTGTCGGACATCGTCGAAGAGCTGGACGCGGCGCACATGGCGGGGATGGCCACGTGCGGGCTGGCCCGTGAGGGTGGGGAATTGGCGGGGCATGTCACGGTGGACAGTTTTGAGCGGATCGATCCCTCGACGTTCTAAGCCACACATAACCTGTAGGAGCCAGCCTGCTGGCGATGGACCCGAGTGCGCCGGGTTTAACCAGGCCACACGCGTATTCGTTGACGACCATCGCGAGCAGGCTCGCTCCTACAGTTATTTGGGCTTTACAGCGAATGATAGGTCGGCAGGGCAAACCGCTGCTGGCTTTGGAGCATGGAGATTTGTGGCAGTTCGCTGGCCTGTTCGGCGAGGTCGCGACGGATCGCGCTGATGACCCACGACAGTTGATCGCCGTTGTGCAATTGCTGGTAGGAAATCGAGCGCTTGAACACTTTGTCTTCGCCACCGCGCAGGGTCAGCAGAATCCCGCCGTCAGGTCGTGGCTGGGTGGTGACTTCGAAGTTGGAGAACAAGGACGAAAATTTTTCTTGGATCATGCTCATGTCTTTCGGCTCCGTTAGCGCTGGAATGGCAAACATGAGGTGGTAGTTGCAGCGATTGTGCCAGCACGCGAATTTAATGAAATTCTATATAAATCAATAAGTTACGTTTTTAGCTGATTTATATTTCCGTGCAATTTGCATGAAGGGCCATCGTGCATCCTGCATTTTGCGTGGTCGTCGGCGATTCGATGGAACCATTGCGTGCGCAGATGCTCATGATTTCCAACATCGCTGTGGCGGATACAAAACATTTCAAAAACCGCGTGTACAGCTCAAGAACCGTTGACGTATTTTCGGGCTCAATCAACGCCGCCCGACAATAAAAAGATCGAACGGGAGCTACCATGAGCCGCACGCCACGCGACACCATCACCTGGGGCATGATGCTCCGCAAGCTGCCGTCCATTGCCAAAGCCATTCCGCGGGTGGTGAAGGGAATGAAAGTGGCTAACGTCAAGGACCCGACCCAAGCGTGTGGCCTGGGCTGGAGTTTCGAACAAGCAACCTTGCGCAATCCCCAAGGGCCGGCCTTGCTGTACGGCGAGGTCACGCTGACTTATGCACAGGTCAACCAGTGGGCCAATCGCATCGCCCATCACTTGATTGCCCAAGGCATCGGCAAGGGCGATGTGGTGGCGGTGTTCATCGAAAATCGTCCGGAGCTGCTGGTGACGATATTGGCGGTGGCCAAGGTCGGTGCGATCAGTGCGCTGCTCAATACCTCACAAACCCGCGATACCCTGGTGCATAGCCTGAATCTGGTGGCGCCGGTGGCCATCGTCGTCGGCGAAGAGCTGGTGGCGACGTTTCTGGCGGTACGCGAGCGGGTATCGATGGCGCCGGCTCGCACCTGGTTTGTCGCTGATCGGGACACCTACAGCCATCCGGGCGTTTCCCCCGAGGGTTTCATCAACCTGATGACCGCCAGCCTCGACAACGCCTGTGACAACCCCGTCAGCAGCCAGCAGGTGTTTTTCGACGACCCCTGTTTCTATATCTACACCTCGGGCACCACCGGGTTGCCCAAGGCCGGGGTGTTCAAGCACGGGCGCTGGATGCGCAGCTCGGCGAGCTTCGGCATGATCGCGCTGGATATGCGCCCGGACGATGTCGTCTATTGCACCTTGCCGCTCTATCACGCCACCGGACTTTGCGTGTGCTGGGGTTCGGCCATCAGCGGTGCCTCGGGATTCGCCATCCGCCGCAAGTTCAGCGCCAGTCAGTTCTGGAACGATGTGCGCAAATACCGCGCGACCACCCTCGGTTACGTCGGCGAATTGTGCCGTTATCTGGTCGATCAACCGCCCACTGCCGACGACCGCCAGCACGGCGTCACCAAAATGATCGGCAACGGCCTGCGCCCCGGCGCATGGGGTGAATTCAAGACACGTTTCGGCGTGTGTCACATCTGCGAGCTGTACGCCGCCAGTGATGGCAATATCGGTTTCACCAACATTCTGAATTTCGACAACACTGTCGGTTTTTCCCTGATGTCCTGGGAGTTGGCGGTTTACGACCACGACAGCGGCGCGCCGATTCGCGAAGCCAACGGCTTCATGCGCAAGGTGGGCAAGGGCGAGCAGGGGTTGTTGCTGGCGAAAATCGACGACAAGGCGCCACTGGACGGTTACACCGATCCGCAAAAGACCGAAAAAGTCGTGCTCCACGACGTGTTCGTCAAGGGTGACCGCTACTTCAACACCGGCGATCTGTTGCGCAACATTGGTTTTGGCCATGCGCAGTTCGTTGATCGGCTGGGTGACACCTATCGCTGGAAGGGCGAAAACGTTTCGACCACCGAGGTCGAGAACATCCTCCTGCGACACCCGCATATTTCCGAAGCCGTGGCCTATGGTGTGGAAGTGCGCAACACCAACGGCCGCGCCGGCATGGCCGCCATCACGCCGGCCGAATCCCTGGCGACCCTGGATTTCAGCGAGCTGCTGGCCTTCGCCCGGCAACAGATGCCGGCCTACGCCGTGCCATTGTTCCTGCGGGTGAAAGTGAAAATGGAGACCACCGGGACCTTCAAATATCAGAAAACCCGGCTCAAGTATGAAGCTTTCGACCCGGCCCGGAGCGGCGCTGACCCGATCTACGCCTGGCTGCCGGGAACCGAAACGTACGTGCAGGTGACGGAGCAAATGCTGAAGGATATTCACGGCGGTCGATATCGATATTGAATGTGCCTATGGCCCCGCTTCAGAAAAAAGAAGTGACAGTGCCGGGGCTGCTCGGGAAACTGTCGGCTTTGCGAATAACTGAAAGTGGAGCGTTCAATGTCAGATAAAAGCCGCCAGATGACCCCCGAAGAAGCTGCCGAATTTGCCGAACAGGTATTCAACAAGGCGCGGGAGGGCGATGCGGCCATGATGGCTGCGCTGCTGACCAAGGGCTTGCCGCCGAACCTGCGCAATCACAAGGGCGACACCTTGCTGATGCTGGCCGCTTACCATGGTCATGTGGACACGGTAAAAGTCTTGCTCGAACACAAGGCCGATCCGGAAATCCGCAACGACAACGGCCAGAGCCCGATTGCCGGTGCCGCCTTCAAGGGCGACCTGGCGGTGGTCACGGCGCTGGTTGAAGGCGGGGCGCAAGTCGAAGGCTCGTCGTTCGATGGCCGTACGGAGCTGATGATGGCGGCGATGTTCAACCGCGTCGCCATTGTCGACTACCTGATCAGCAAAGGTGCCGATCCGAAAGCCAGGGACGCCAATGGCGTCACCGCGCTGGAAGCCGCCAGGACCATGGGGGCTGTGGACACCGTTGCGCAGTTGGAAAAACTGCTGGGCTGACGCTGTACTTCTGTGGCGAGGGAGCAACCTGCGCAGTACTCACTGAATGCGTTATCCTTCGCGCCCTCAAAACTCCCTCGCTACAGGATCCGCCCCATGAAAGCCGCACTCGTCGAACTCATCAGCAAAATCAGCTCCGGGTGCATGGGCGATGACGAAATCCTCAAGGTCGCTGACGAGGCGGCCCAGGCTTACGCGGACCCCGAGGGTTTCCTGGCGGCCAATCCGGACATCAACTACGACGACACCTTCCCGATCCCGCTGGGCGAGTGGGTGGTCGTCGGCAGTCTGCCGGAGACCGTGATGTTCCAGGCCGACACCTACATGGACCTGTTCGCGCAGATCGTTGCTTCGTTCGGGCCGGGCGTCGACTTCAATATCAAGCCCAAGCAACTGGCCAAGACCGAAGCCCTGACCGCGCTCAATCGCATTCAGGTGCAAATGAGCAGCCTGAACAAGGAAAACGGTGGCTATGTGCTGATGAACTTCAGCCAGTTGCTCGACGACGAACTGCAAGTCGTTCTGGTCTACGGCAACGACGTGCCGCGGGTGCTGGAGCTGTGCGCCGAAGTCGGCATTGCCGCTGCGCCGTCTCTGGAAGCCTTGAAAGTGGCCGTTCACGTTTGAAACCGCAAGCTGTCAATAAAAACGGAACCCTGGCATCGGGCAGCTATCCTAAGAGGGCCAATCACTCTTCAGGAGCGTCACCATGGGTTCCACGTTCAACAGCCTGGTAGGCCTGATCATCCTTGCCCTGGACATCTGGGCAATCATCAACGTACTCAAAAGTGGCGCCGAAACCGGGATGAAAGTCCTCTGGGTGCTGTTGATCCTGTTGCTGCCGGTTTTGGGCCTGATCATTTGGGCGATCGCGGGGCCACGGGGTAACGTCAGAATATGAAGTCATTCTCCCAAGCGACATAAAATCTGTGGGAGATTCTATGTTTGGGGGGAACCCCCAAACATAGAATTTGGTTGGTACTCACTTTGGTTTTTCATCAAGGCAAACACCACTCTGGCCAGTTTGCGAGCCAGAATCACCAAGGCCTGGGTACCTTTGAGGCCTCGGTCCAGGTAACGCTGATAGAACGGTCTCCAGGTTGGTGAGCGGCTGGCAGCCATTGCGCTGTTGTGAAATAAGCGCCGGAACTCCGAATCGCCCCGTTTGGACAAGTAGCGTCTCTGATCTTTCTTGCCTGATTGTCTCACTCGCGGATCCATTCCCAGGAAGGCGATGAAGCCATCGCTGTCGGAAAACTCTCCGCGCATGAAAGCTGTTACCGCCGCTGTGGCCGTCAGGACGCCTATGCCTTCAACGGCTTGGCAGCGTTTTACCTGAGCGTCCATACCCGCTTCGCTAACGATGTTCTTCAGCGCCTTCTGAATGCCTTTTTCAATCTGCTCTACACAGCGCAGGTATTCACCCAGCGCCTCTTCGAGCAAGGGTTCGTCCCTCCAACTTTGCTTGATTGCCACCCGATGTCGAACAAGCTCAGCCCGGCGTCGCAGCAAGCTTTTGAGCTGCGTGTAAGCCTTGGGAGGCGGACTCCAGACCCTGAGCTTGTCGGACTCCTTGCCCAAATAACGCGCCAGCAAGACCGCGTCCAGAGCATCTGTTTTTGCCCGGACACCTATCCCATCGCGGTATTTATTAAGGCGGCTGCCATCAATGACGTAAACGTCATGACCCAGTTCATGAGCGATTTCCGTCGTGTCGAGGTGGTAGGTGTTGGTCGCTTCAAGCGCCAGTGCACAGTTGTCTGGCAATAACTTAAGCCACTTTTTCAGTGCTGATCGTTCATTGGCGACGATCAAAGTGCTCTCTTCGTCGCATCGATAGACAACGATCTCATCCTTCGCCACATCCACACCAACGACCACCTGCGAATCAAGGATTGTCATGGCCCACCCTCCGAGCTAGGGTTTAGAAACTTGTCGGGGTTCACCGTTGCGCTGGCTTGTCGCTATCGTCGGTCCGAGCCGATGCATTCCTTATCGGCGCATTAGGTGAAGGGGTGGGACGATGTCTCCCACGGTCTGTACTGGCTAGAGTCAGATGACGAGCTTTAGTCCCACCCACCCCTTCAAGTCTAAACATACAAGCGAGCCTGCTCGCGATGACGGCGGCACATTCGGAATTGATGTGGCGGACAAATCGCTATCGCGAGCAGGCTCGCTCCCACAGGGCATTGTGGCGAGACATCAAGTGAGGTTCGACCTGTCATCTTCCTCGACGTAGAATGCGCGCCTTTCCCGGTCAATCGAGCCGATCGATTGGCCATCATGGGCGGGTAACCGTCCGTTGCCACCCGCATTCATCGGAGCACTTCCCATGAGCATCACCCCGACCAACGACTACCTGGAAACCCTCTACGAAGGCTATGGCCAGCGTTTTCGCATGGAAAAACTGCTGCACGAAGTGCGCACCGAACACCAGCACCTGGTGATTTTCGAAAACCCGCGCATGGGCCGGGTCATGGCGCTGGACGGCGTGATCCAGACCACCGAAGCCGACGAATTCATCTACCACGAAATGCTGACGCACGTGCCGATCCTCGCCCATGGCACCGCCAAGCGCGTATTGATCATCGGTGGCGGCGACGGCGGCATGTTGCGTGAGGTGGCCAAGCACCGCAGCGTCGAGCACATCACCATGGTCGAGATCGACGGTACCGTGGTCGAAATGTGCAAGGAATTCCTGCCGAATCACTCCAAGGGCGCGTTCGACGATCCACGCCTGAACCTGGTGATCGACGATGGCATGCGCTTCGTCGCCACCACCACTGAAAAGTTCGACGTGATCATTTCCGACTCCACTGACCCGATCGGGCCAGGCGAAGTGCTGTTCTCGGAGAACTTCTATCAGGCCTGCCACCGCTGCCTGAACGAAGGCGGCATCCTGGTCACGCAGAACGGCACGCCGTTCATGCAGATCGAAGAAGTCAAAACCACCGCCGGTCGCCTGCGCAGCCTGTTCCCTGACTGGCACTTCTATCAGGCCGCCGTACCGACTTATATCGGCGGCGCGATGACCTTCGCCTGGGGCGCGACCAATACCGCTTATCGCAAATTGTCCCGCGAAACCCTGCAACAACGGTTCGCCGGCAGCGGCATCATCACCCGCTACTACAATCCGGAGATCCACATCGGTGCCTTTGCCTTGCCGCAGTACGTTTTGCAGGCTGTGAACAAGCCAAGTAACGACTGATAGCGCGTCAATCAAAAAGGGCTGTCCGCGGTGGTGTTCAATCACGCCGCTGACGGCCCTTTTTTCATGAGGCACCAGAGGAAAATCAGTGGAACGATTAGCCAGCTAATCAGGTCGAGATAGAAGTAAGCCCATCCATGGGTTTTATCGAGGAGGCACTGATGCAAAAGTGGAAAATCACTTTCGTGGATGATCACGGTGAAACTGTCGACGAAGTCTTTGAGTGCGACGAGTGCCCGGATAACGAACACGCCGCCCAACTCATCAAGGCCCGGTTGCTCCCCGTCGCCGCCGAACTGGATCTGAACGATCTGGAAGGGCGAACCCCCGATGCGACTGTCAAAAGTCTCAAGGCCCAGAACAGCATTCAAATCCTCGGCATTACGCCAATCTGAACATCTCCTGTCACATTCTCAACCAGGCCTTGGCAGCGGCTCTATCTTGGGGCTAATCTGCAGGCGAGATCAGCGAATGGATCGCTAAGGTCTGGTCTTGTCAGCTCCATGCTTGTTTCCCGTCGGCACATCGGATGCCGTCGTTCGCACCGTTCGGTGGCGGGCGCTGGGAGTACGGAAAGTCTATCCATCAGTTTGAGGAGGACGTTTCATGAGCACAGCCTATCAAGAAGATGTCAGCAGCAGCGTTCTGCGCCGCATGAAAGAGGGCGGTTTCGACTTTTCACGGTTCCATCCCATCGAGTTCTACGCCATTTTCCCGGACGAGGAGCGGGCACGCAGGGCGGCAGGTCATTACCGGGGTGAATCCCTGAATGCGCAAATCAGTGTGCGCGATGACGGCGCATGGGCCCTGGAACTGAGCAAGGTCATGTACGCCACTTACGATGACATCGGCGACTTCGAACAGGGTTTCGAAGCCGTGGTCGAGCCATTGGGCGGCATCATTGAAGGCTGGGGTGTCAAACAGGAGGTACGAGGGCGACTCGCATAAACTTATGAACAGCAGCAAGCATCAGTAACGGCTGACCTTTGGGTTGGCCGTTTTCGTTTTTGTCGCCGGCAAACCGAACGCGACCTCAAAGAGCTCCCATGACGGAATGACCCCCTTCGCCGCCAAGTCGCCTCCCACAGACTATGCTGGTGACAGGCGACTGCAACGCCTTGCAATGAAGCGGGGGCGATCAGGTTGGGGCATTTACCGCACAGGATTGGTGCGGTGTCTGCGTACCGATTATCCAACCGATTGATATCAAAGCGTTTCTGCCGATGGCACGGGCCTTGCGAAGGCCTGTATGTCCGGGTGACAAGGAGTACGGCATGATCCGCACCTATTTTGATGAGATGTACGATGCCGGCGGCCAGGTCCGCCCGCATTATCGGGAGTTTGCCCGTTGGCTGTCCGAAACGCCTGACGAGCTTTTGGCACAACGGCGACGCGAGGCCGATCTGTTGTTTCATCGCGCCGGGATTACTTTTACGCTCTACGGTGATGAGCAGGGGACAGAGCGCCTGATTCCCTTCGACACCATTCCCCGCAGCATTCCCGCCAGTGAATGGCGCATTGTCGAGCGCGGCTGCATCCAGCGGGTCAAGGCGTTGAACATGTTCCTCGCCGACCTCTATCACGAGCAACGCATCATCAAGGCCGGCATCATTCCGGCCGAGCAGGTGCTGGCCAACGAGCAATACCAGTTGGCAATGCAAGGGCTGAATCTGCACCGCGATATTTATTCGCATATCTCCGGTGTCGATCTGGTGCGCGACGGCGATGGCACTTACTACGTGCTCGAAGACAATCTGCGTACGCCGAGCGGTGTCAGCTACATGCTCGAAGACCGCAAGATGATGATGCGACTGTTCCCCGAATTGTTCGCGGCGCAACGCATCGCCCCCATCGACCACTACCCGAACCTGTTGCTCGATACCCTGAAAAGCTCCAGCCCGATCGACAACCCGAGCGTCGTGGTGTTGACGCCGGGGCGCTTCAACAGTGCATTTTTCGAGCATGCGTTCCTGGCGCGGGAAATGGGTGTGGAGCTGGTGGAAGGCGCGGACCTTTTCGTGCGTGACGACAAAGTGTTCATGCGCACCACCGACGGGCCAAAAGCCGTCGATGTGATCTACCGCCGCCTCGACGACGCGTTCCTCGACCCGCTGGCGTTCAATCCGGACTCGATGCTCGGCGTGCCAGGGCTGCTGTCGTCTTACCGATCCGGCAATGTCGTGCTGGCGAATGCCATCGGCACCGGGGTGGCGGACGACAAGTCGGTGTACCCGTTCGTGACCGACATGATCCGTTTCTACCTGGATGAAGAACCGATCCTGAAGAACGTACCGACGTGGCAGTGTCGTAATCCCTCGGAACTTTCCCACGTCCTGGCCCATCTGCCGGAACTGGTGGTCAAGGAAACCCAGGGCTCCGGCGGTTACGGAATGCTGGTGGGGCCGGCGGCGACGGCGGCGGAAATCGAAGCCTTCCGCGCACGGATCATTGCCAAGCCCCATGCCTATATCGCGCAACCGACGCTGTCGTTGTCGACCTGCCCGACCTTTGTCGAAAGCGGCATCGCGCCACGCCACATCGACCTGCGCCCGTTTGTATTGTCTGGTCGCGAAACCCGGGTCGTGCCCGGCGGTTTGACCCGTGTCGCCCTGCGCGAAGGCTCCCTGGTGGTGAACTCCTCCCAGGGCGGCGGAACCAAGGACACCTGGGTGGTCGAGGATTGAAGGAAGCCTGTCATGTTAAGTAGAACTGCCTCGGATCTGTATTGGATGTCGCGTTACCTGGAGCGGGCGGAAAACCTCGCACGGATGCTCGACATCAGTTATTCGCTGTCGCTGATGCCACAGGATGGACGCGGTGACGGCCTGCACGAACTGGCCATGCCGCTGCTGATTACCGGCACCCTGGACGATTACCTCGAACGCCACGGCGAGTTGCATGCCGAACGCTTGCTGCATTTTTTCGCCCTGGATGCGGCCAATCCGGCCAGCATCTACAGCTGTCTCGGTGCCGCGCGGGCCAGTGCCCACGCGGTTCGTGGCCGAATCACCGCTGATATGTGGGAGAACATCAACGCGACCTGGCTGGAAATTCGCGGCATTGCCGAGCAGGGCCTCAGTCGCTACGGCATGAGTCGGTTCTGCGAGTGGATCAAGGAGCGGTCCCACCTGTTCCGAGGCGCGTCCTACGGCACGATCATGCGTAACGATGCGTTCCGCTTCATTCGTCTGGGGACCTTCATCGAGCGAGCCGACAACACCTTGCGCCTGCTCGATGCCCGCTACGAAATGGCCGGTGATCAGGCTGAGGCGGTCAGCGATGGCACGGCCCACGCGTACTACCAGTGGAGTGCCTTGCTGCGGGCCTTGTCGTCCTTCGAGGCCTACACCGAAATTTATCGCGACGCACCCGGCGCCCGGCATGTGGCCGAGTTGCTGTTGCTGCGGGCGGACGTGCCGCGCTCCCTGCGGGCGTGCACCGAAGAAATCGACCAGATCCTTGCCCAGTTGCCGGGAGCCAACGGCCGTCCCGCCCAACGCCTGGCGGCGGAAATGGACGCGCGACTGCGCTACACCGGCATCAACGAAATCCTCGACGAAGGCCTGCACGCCTGGCTCACCGAGTTCATCCCGCTGGTGCGCCAGTTGGGTAACGCGATTCACAGTTCTTATCTGGAGGCTGCATGAGACTTTCGATTAGCCACGAGACCACCTATCACTACGAAGATCAGGTGCGGGCGAGCATCCAGTACCTGCGACTGACCCCCCATGACAGCGAGCGCCAGCACGTGCTCAGTTGGCAGCTCGACCTGCCGCGGCCGGTGCGCGCGCAACTCGATCCGTTCGGCAACATCCTGCACGTGCTGACCATGGACGAACCGCACGAAGCGATCATCATCGGCGCCCGTGGTCAGGTCGACATCGACGAATTGCGCGAAGCCGAGCACGAGAGCCAGTCGGCGCTGCCCTTCCTGCGCTTCACCCGCCTGACCGAAGCCGACGCAGCCCTGCGCGCGTTTGCCGAAAAGGAATGCAAGCAACGCCGCGATCGCACGGCGCTGATCGACTTGATGCACGGCCTGAACCAGCACATGACCTACACGCCGGGCGCCACCGAAGTGGACACCAGCGCTGCCCAGGCCTTCGCCGGTCGTTCCGGTGTGTGCCAGGACCACACCCACGCGTTCATCGCCTGTGCGCGCAGCCTGGGGATTCCGGCGCGGTATGTCTCGGGTTATCTGTACAGCGAAAACAGCGAACACCTGGCCAGCCATGCCTGGGCCGAAGCCTGGCTGGATGACGCCTGGTACAGTTTCGACGTGACCAATGAACTGGCCCGGCCCGAACGTCATTTGAAACTGGCCGTGGGCCTCGATTATCTGGATGCCTGCCCGGTGCGCGGGATGCGCCGCGGCGGCGGGTGTGAACAGATGCATGCCAAGGTGCTTGTTTCACCGACGCCCGCGCCGGTGATCTCCGTGCAACAACAGTAACCGGGGGGAGGGCGCCGACCCCTTATGGCAGCGAGCTTGCTCGCGATGGCAGGTTTTCAGTCAATACTTCCGTGGCTGATACACCGCCGTCGCGAGCAAGCTCACTCCCGCAACGGCGTGTTTTGTCAGGGCTTCACCTTGCGCCCCGCCATATGCTTCAAATACCCCACCAGCATCCCCAGATCCTCATCCGGCAACACCTCGGTTGAAAATCCGGGCATCTTCGCCTGCGGCCACTGACGCAAACTCTGCGGATCACGGATATAACGCTTGAGGAAGTCCGCGCCAAAGTACTCGGTCGGGTTGTACGGAATATTCAGGTCCGGCCCGAATTGCGCGTCCCCGGCACCATTGAGGCGGTGACAGGCCAAGCAGTTTTTCTGGAACAGCGCAAAGCCCTTGTTCACCGGATCGTCTGCCTTTAGCGCAGGATCGGGCAGCAGGGCAGGGAAGCGTTCGGCCACCGGTGCCATGCGCTTGATGCTGGCAACCTCGAACGGCCATTGCTCCGGGCTGATATTGCCCGCCTGCGGGTTGGTCCAGACCAGATAGAACGGCCCGGCGCCGGGCTTGCCTTCGGACAGTGGCGGCCAGGGTTTGGCCGGATCCTCGATCGCCAGCCAGGCACGCGCGCCTTGGGTATTGAGCAGCGGCGCAGCGGCCATCTCGGCAGCAAAACCGTCCAGGGCCACGGCTTGCAAGTGGTCGTCCGGTTTGATGCCGGTCAACAGCACTGACAGAGGCACGGCGCGATAGCTCATATCACGCTTGTAGGAAACGTCATTGGTAACGGTGATGGTCTGGGCTTGAGGATGATTGAGCAACTCCTCGGTCTGCCAGGTGCGGTTGTTCGCGCCCAGCTGCAGGTTCAGCTGTGCGGCATACAGAGGCGTGCTGAGCAGCAAGGCCCCGAATAAAGTGAGCGCTTTCAAAGAATCGCCGTCCATGTCGTGGAAGTGCTGCAAAGGTTGGCACAGCCACGTTGGCCCGGGTAGCGAGCCAGTCACATTTTTAATGTGGCGATCTAAAACACGGATACCGTATTTTTATGAACGACTAGCCGATCACCTTGGTCAGGTTCGGCAAAATCAACAAAAGTGTGGTCGCGAAGAGAATGAGCCCGGCTTGACGAACTTTCGATTGTTTGAACATGGCTTGACCGCCTTTTTTGTTATTTCCTGATGCCTGCCTGCAAATCTCCATGACGGCAGAGCAATTCACTTCCTGTAGTACGAGCGCCTCGGCAAAACCCGACGACAACTTCGTATAACCTCACCTTAGAGCCCGCGTCACGCTTGATTTAGATCCATTTCGTATGGAGCGCTCACCAAATACGATTAAAAAAGCATGAGGCCTATTGCCAGCTTCTTGGGCGGCCTTTTGCTAGACACCTGCGTGTCCGCAAGCCGCGGATTCTGTAGCGGACTACCGTCCGTCTGAGCGCGTCCGTCAACGCCGGTGAGCGCTGCGGTCATTGAATCCCCGGTGGCTCGGAATAAGGTGGAAGCCTCTTCAAAGATCACCACCCGGTTCGAGGACGTCATGACCCAAGCATTGATTTTCGACGCGATACGTACGCCCCGTGGCAAAGGCAAGGCCGATGGCGCCTTGCACAGTGTCAAACCGGTCAACCTGGTGGCCGGGTTGTTCACGGCGCTGCAACAGCGAACCGCCCTCGATACCAGTCAGGTCGATGACGTGGTACTGGGCTGCGTGACACCCGTCGGCGATCAAGGCGCCGATATCGCCAAGACCGCTGCTCAGGTGGCTGATTGGGACGTCAGCGTGGCGGGCGTGCAGATCAACCGTTTCTGTGCATCCGGGCTGGAGGCGGTGAACCTCGGGGCCATGAAGGTCCGTTCCGGTTTTGAAGACCTGGTGGTGGTCGGTGGCGTCGAGTCCATGTCACGCGTGCCCATGGGCAGCGATGGCGGAGCCTGGGCGCTGGACCCGCAGACCAATCTGCACAGCCACTTCACCCCCCAGGGCGTGGGTGCCGATCTGATCGCGACACTGGAAGGCTTCAGCCGTCAGGACGTCGATGCCTATGCACTGCATTCCCAGCAAAAAGCTGCGCGGGCGCGGGCTGATGGTTCGTTCAACAAATCGCTGGTGCCGGTGCAGGACCAGAACGGCATCATCCTGCTCGATCACGATGAGTTCATCCGCGCCGACTCGACCCTGGAAGGCCTGGGCAAGCTCAAGCCCAGTTTCGAGATGATGGGGCAGATGGGTTTCGATGCCACCGCGCTACGGGTCTACAGCCATGTGGAGCGGATCAATCACGTACATACCCCCGGCAACAGTTCCGGGATAGTTGATGGCGCGGCGTTGATGCTGATCGGCTCGGAGGCCAAGGGCCGGGCGCTGGGCTTGCAGCCACGGGCGCGAATCGTCGCCACGGCGGTCACCAGCACCGACCCGACCATCATGCTCACCGGCCCGGCGCCCGCCACTCGCAAGGCACTGGCCAAGGCGGGGCTGCGGGTGGAGGACATCGATCTGTTCGAGGTCAACGAAGCGTTTGCCTCAGTGGTGTTGAAGTTCATCAAGGACATGGCCGTCGACCCGGACAAGGTCAACGTCAACGGTGGTTCTATCGCCATGGGCCATCCGTTGGGCGCCACCGGTTGCGCGATTCTCGGCACCTTGCTCGATGAGCTGGAAAGCCGGCGCCTGCGCTATGGCCTCGCGACGCTGTGTGTCGGCGGCGGCATGGGCATTGCCACCATCATCGAACGCCTCTGAGCCCCGAATTCAAGGACAAGTGACATGACCCAAGCCATACGTTACGAAAAAGGCCAGGACCAGATTGTCGTCCTGACCATCGACATGCCGGGGCAGAGCGCCAACACCATGAACGCGGTGTACCGTGAAGCCATGGCTGACTGCGTCGCCCGGCTGGTGGCCGACAAGGACGCCATCGCCGGCGTCATCATCACCTCGGCCAAGAAAACCTTCTTTGCCGGCGGCGATCTCAATGAACTGATCAAGGTCGGCAAACCTGAGGCCAAAGCTTTTTATGAGAGGGTGCTGACCCTCAAGGGCCAACTGCGCACCCTGGAAACCATCGGCAAACCGGTGGTTGCCGCGATCAACGGCGCTGCCTTGGGCGGCGGCTGGGAAATCTGCCTGGCCTGCCATCATCGCGTGGCGCTGGATCATCCGTCGGTACAACTCGGCCTGCCGGAAGTGACCCTGGGTCTGCTGCCGGGCGGGGGCGGTGTGGTACGCATGGTGCGCATGCTCGGCCTGGAAAAAGCCCTGCCGTATCTGCTCGAAGGCAAGAAAATACGGCCGCAGCAGGCGTTGCAGGCCGGCTTGATCGACGAATTGGCAACGGATCACGAAGAGATGATGGCCAAGGCGCGGGCCTGGATTGTCGCCAACCCGACGGCGGTACAACGCTGGGATGTGAAGGGTTATCAGATTCCCGGTGGCACGCCGTCGAATCCGAAAGTCGCGCAGATGCTGGCCATCGCGCCGTCGATCCTGCGCAGTAAAACCCAGGGCTGCCTGCCGGCGCCGGAGAAAATTCTCTGTGCCGCGGTGGAAGGCGCGCAAGTGGATTTCGATACTGCGCACTTGATCGAAACCCGTTATTTCACCGAGCTGACCACCGGCCAGGTCTCGAAGAACCTGATCGGTACTTTCTGGTTCCAGCTCAATGACATCAACGCCGGTGGTTCGCGGCCCCAGGGCTTCGCCCCATACGTCACGCAAAAAGTCGGTGTGCTCGGTGCCGGGATGATGGGCGCGGGCATTGCCTTCGTCAGCGCCTCTGCCGGCATCAACGTGGTGCTCAAGGACATCAACCTCGCGGCAGCGCAGAAGGGCAAGGCGCATTCGGCGGCGCTGCTGGACAAGAAAGTCGCACGCGGGCAAATGAGCGCCGAGCAGCGCGAAGGCATTCTGGCGCGCATTCAGACCACTGCAGACGATGCCGATCTGGCCGGTTGCGACCTGATCATCGAAGCGGTGTTTGAAGACCGCGATCTGAAGGCCAAAGTCTCCCTGGCGGCGCAAAAGGTCGTCGGCCCGGACGCGGTGATCGCTTCCAACACGTCGACCCTGCCGATCAGCGGCCTGGCCACGGCGGTGCCGGACCAGAGCAAGTTCATCGGCCTGCATTTCTTCAGTCCCGTGGACAAAATGGCCCTGGTGGAAATCATCAAGGGGGCCAACACCAGCGATGAAACCCTGGCTCGCGGGTTTGACTTCGTCCTGCAAATCAAGAAAACGCCGATTGTGGTCAACGACAGTCGTGGCTTCTTCACGTCGCGGGTGTTCGGCACGTTCACCAATGAAGGCATTGCCATGCTCGGTGAAGGAGTCAGCGCGCCGATGATCGAGACCGAAGCGCGCAAGGCCGGTATGCCCATCGGACCTCTGGCAATCTCGGACGAGGTTTCCCTCAGCCTCATGAGCCATATCCGCCAGCAAACCGCCAAAGACTTGCAAGCCGAAGGAAAACCGCTGGTCGAGCACCCGGCCTTCGCCGTGATTGACCTGCTGCTCAACGAGTACAAGCGCCCGGGCAAGGCGGCTGGGGGCGGCTTCTACGAATATCCCGCCGGTGGCCAGAAGTACCTGTGGCCAGAGCTGAAAGCCCGTTTCGAAAAGGCCGACGGGCAGATTTCACCGAAGGATGTGCGCGATCGGCTGCTGTTCGTGCAGGCCATCGAAACCGTGCGCTGTATGGAGGAGGGGGTGCTGACTTCGACGGCGGATGCCAACGTCGGCTCGATCTTCGGCATCGGCTTCGCGGCATGGACCGGCGGTGCGCTGCAGTTCATCAACCAATACGGAGTCAAGGACTTCGTCGCCCGCGCCCAGTACCTGGCCGGACAATATGGTGAGCGCTTCGCTCCACCGGCACTGCTGTTGGAGAAAGCCGCCAAGGGGGAGACATTTTAAGGGGGGATTGACGCGTTCCGGGGCTTGCCTTGCCACTGTGTTTCAAGGCAGGCTCTGGGGGTGTGCATTATTCCCATCACGTGTCAGGTATTTTTTATGTCGTTACGCATCTGCATTCTGGAAACCGACATCCTGCGTCCGGAATTGGTTGACCAATATCAGGGCTACGGGCAGATGTTCAAGCACCTGTTTTCGCAGCAACCCATCGCCGCCGAGTTCACCGTTTATAACGTGATGCAGGGCGAGTACCCCAGTGATGACCTGACGTTCGATGCTTACCTGGTCACCGGCAGCAAGGCCGACTCCTTCGGCACCGACCCGTGGATCCAGACCCTCAAGACTTACCTGCTGACCCGCTACGAACGCGGCGACAAGCTGTTGGGCGTGTGTTTCGGTCATCAGTTGCTGGCCCTGTTGCTGGGCGGCAAGAGTGAGCGCGCAACCCAGGGCTGGGGCGTGGGCACCCATCAATACAAGCTCGCGGCCAAGGCGCCGTGGATGAGTCCGCTGAAAGAAGAGCTGACGTTGTTGATCAGTCACCAGGATCAGGTCACGGCGTTGCCGGAAAACGCCACGGTGATCGCCTCCAGCGATTTCTGCCCGTTTGCCGCGTACCACATCAACGATCAAGTGCTGTGCTTCCAGGGCCACCCGGAGTTCATCCACGACTATTCGCGGGCGCTGCTGGAAATTCGTCAACAAGCGCTGGGCGAAGAGATTTTCTCGAAAGGTATCCAGAGCCTGGAGCATGAACACCATGGCACCACGGTGGCTGAGTGGATGATGCGATTTGTGGCGCACAAGCCAGAAAACCAGGCTGTATAAGACGGCGGCATCACACCTGTGGCAAGGGAGCACGCTCCCTTGCCACACTGTTTGTCAGAGCCAACCCGACCTCTTGAAACTCGCCCACAAACCCACGCACCCCACCGAAATAAACCCCAGCACCGCGAAATACCCGTAGTGCCAGTTCAACTCCGGCATGTTCTGGAAGTTCATCCCGTAAATCCCCGCCACCGCCGTCGGAAACGCCAGAATCGCCGCCCATGCAGCGAACTTGCGCTGCACCACACTCTGGCGCGATGCCTCCAGCAGTACCCCGACCTCAATGGTCTGACTGGCAATATCGGCCAGGGTCGTCAGGTCTTCCATCTGTCGGGTGACATGAATCTGCACATCGCGGAAGTACGGGCGCATGTTCTTGTCGATGAACGGAAAATTCAGCTTTTGCAGTTCTTCGCCTATCTCCACCATCGGCGCCGCGTACCGGCGCAGCCGCAATACGTCCCGGCGCAGACTGTGCAGGTTCTGGATGTCGCGCTCATTGAGTGAGCCGCACATGACGTTGCGTTCCAGTTCATCGATTTGCGCATGAATGGCTTCGCCCATCGGCTGGTAGTTTTCAATCACGAAATCGAGGATGGCATAGAGCACAAAATCTTCCCCGTGCTCCAGCAACAGTGGACGCGCCTCACACCGTTGCCGGACATGGGCGTAGGACGCCGAGTGACCGTTGCGCGCAGTGATGATGTAGCCCCTGCCGGCAAAGATATGGGTCTCGATGAACTGGAGTTTGCCGTCCTCCATGATCGGGGAATAAATGACGATGAACAGGGCATCGCCGAAGGTTTCCAGTTTCGGCCGGCTGTGTTTCTCCAGGGCATCTTCAATCGCCAGTTCATGCAGGTTGAACTGGCGTTGCAGGTTGTACAGTTCCTCTTCGTTCGGCTCTTCGAGGCCGATCCAGACGAAGTGACCCGGCTTTGCAGCCCAGGCCGCGCCCTCGTCGAGGGTGATATTGGTGACTTTTTTACCGGCGCTGTAAACCGCAGCAGCAACAACTCTACCCATGATGTTGGTTCACTTCTAATTGGCAGCAATCTATTGGCAAATGGCCATGGCAGACAGTGTTCAGCTTAACCCTGACTACTGCTTGAGAGTCAGTGAAATCTGTTGAATTCGCAGGCAAAAAATCGCAGGCAAAAGAAAACCCGCACGCGGCGGGTTTTGTTCAAGCGGCTTGCAGTTGCCGGTCCATCGAGTCGATGCATTCACGCATCTGCTCACGGCACTGGGCAATCAGCATCGGTAGGTCATCCAGGCTCAAGCCTGCCGTAGGAATCGCCGGTAGCGAGCGAATCAGAATTTTCCCACTGCGCCATCGGTTCAATCGCATGTGCTTGACGTAACTGCTGACACACACCGGCACGATCGGCACCCCGGCAGCGATCGCCATTTGGAAGGCGCCTTTCTTGAACGGCAACAGCTCCTCGCCCAGATTGCGTGTGCCTTCCGGGAAGACCCAAATCGAGGTGTCTTCGTTTTGCAGGGTGTGGGTGGTGGTCAGCATCGACTGGCGTGCCTTATGCGCGTTGCCGCGATCGATCAACACATTGCCGGCCAGCCAGAACAACTGACCAAACAAAGGCACCCATTTCAGGCTCTTTTTGCCGATGCACACGGTACGGCGGGGCACCACGTTACCAAACACAAACAGATCATAATTGGACTGGTGGTTGGCGATGATCACGCAACTGTCGGGTTTGTCCATCAAGGGTCCGACATCGGCTTTTACCCGCAGGCGCAAAATACGCATTGCCGGCCACGCATAAAGGCGCGCGCACAAACGGCTGTTGTCCGGGTTGAACGGGCGACTCAGGCCGAGCAGGACGCCCAGCACGCCTGCCAGAATAAAGTGCAGGCCCATCAATGACATACGTAAAGCGAACAGCATTTGCAGGCCCCTCGGGACAAAAGGTGGCGCAGTGTACGGATGTGCACTGTTTTCGGCAATTGCCGTTATATAGGTAGGAGATAGCCGATGTTTGAGCGGATGTTTCCGACTGATGGGTCAGACCCGTACTAGAGCAGTTGCGATCTTTTCAACAGACTGCATAGCAAAAAGCCCGACACGATGGTCGGGCTTTTCGTTATTGCCGGCCGGATTAGCCCAGATGTTCCTGATCCAGGATGATCGCGTTATCCAGGGCTTCCAAAAACTCTTTGCGCACTTTCAGTTTGGTGTTCTTGTGCGCGGTCATGTTGATCTTCTTCAACTGACGAGCCGCAGCCAGTGCCGCGCCTTGCAGTTCCTCGGCCGACACCACGACGTCAAGGAAGCCGGCATCCACGGCGCTCTTCGGGTTGAACATCTCACCGTTGATGACCGAACGCGGGAATGCCGATTTGCTCAAGCGATCACGGGCGATCTCGATACCCGCGTGATGCATGGTCATGCCGATCTGCACTTCGTTGAGGCCGATACTGAACGGGCCGTCCGTACCAATGCGGTAGTCCGCCGACAACAGCAGGAAGGCACCCTTGGCCACCGCATGGCCGGGGCAAGCCACGATCACCGGGAAGGGGTGGGACAACAGACGACGGGCCAGTGTCGAGCCGGCAGTCACCAGCGCGACCGCTTCCTTGGGGCCGGACGTCATCACTTTCAGATCGTAACCGCCCGAGAGAATCCCGGGCGTACCGGTAATGATCACCACCGCACGATCAGACACTGCCTGATCCAGCGCAGCGTTAAACGCAGCAATCACGTCCGGAGAGATGGCATTCACCTTGCCATTGCTCAAGGTCAGGGTCGCGATACCGTCTTCGAGATGGTAGGAAATCAACTCACTCATGACGCTATTCCTTTTATTAAAGTTGGGCAGACGTTACCCACCGTCACAGGCCAGGTAAAGCGCCGTGACTGACCCGCCAGTCACGCTTCGCGTGTCCGGCAAGCGTGCTCCGCTACGCCAGCCAAGCGTTGCCCTCTATATAGAAGGGCGGTCGGAGCCGGAGAATGGCCGGTTTGCCATTCCCTTCATCGGTTCAAAACCCTTGATCGAGTTAAGCGCATGAAAATTCTCAAAAAAATGTTTGCCAACAGAAAAGCTTTCGACTACATTAGCGCGCCTCGACAGACAGAACATGTTTGAAGAGATACGGTGAAGTGTCCGAGTGGCTTAAGGAGCACGCCTGGAAAGTGTGTATACAGGAAACTGTATCGAGAGTTCGAATCTCTCCTTCACCGCCACATTCTGAAAACACAAACCCCTGATTTTCCTAGAGAAAGTCGGGGGTTTGTGGTTTTTGGCGTCTGAAAAAGGCTCATATGGGAACATTCATATGAACGCGGGCTGTTGTCACAGTCGCTGACAGGGGGTGAGCCGCTCCTGGTGTTCAGGAAAGCGAAGTGCAGCTTGTGCTTGCGAATCGTCTTGTTGTCCCGTTCGACGATGCCGCAGAGGCCTTATCCCCAGTCATTTAAAGGCCACAGGCAGGGGCGTCGATGTTCTGGTTCTTGCCAGGTACCACTCCTGCATCAGGGTCAGCACGACGGTCAGGCTCATGAATGTCACGCTGGCCCAGAAGATGGCCGTTGGGTGCCCTTGGTCCAGCATCCAGCCGAAGCCGATGGGCCCGATTGCGCCACCGATGTTGAAACCGGTGGAGACGATGCCGAAGGTTTTGCCTTCTGCGCCCTTGGGCGATGCCGCCCGCACGAGCATATCGCGCGAGGGTGCGATCAACCCCGTCAGAAACCCTACGGCGCCAAGAGCGATGATCAATGCCAGTTCGCTCAATCGGGTCGTGGCGACGATGGCCGTCAACACGGCGGCCAGTGCAAAGGCAGTCGCGGCAACCACCCCATGACGTTGGGTACGATCGGCCAGCGCACCGCCGGCGAGCACGCCAAAGGCGCTGGCAAACAGGAACGCCGTCAGCGCCGAGTTGGCCCAGGGCAACGTTGCGCCCTGTCCTTGCATGAGGGCGGCGACAGAAAACTTTTCAATCGCACTGGTGCTCAAGTTCAACAATACGAACAGCAAGGTCAGGCTCAGGATCATTGGCGAGAGCAGTGACAGCCTTCGGGTGCTGGCGATATTGAGTGCAGGTTCGCGTGCGTGGTGAACCCGGGTCACCCGTGCCAGCCCCGAGCCGGGTATCAACAACAGCCCCAGCGCGACAAAACCCACCAGCGCAGCGCCAACGAATGCGAGTCCCGGGTCGCTCGCAGTGGCGATCCCCAACAGAAAAACCGGTGCAATGGCAGCGCCCAGAAACCCGGCAAAGGTATGGACAGAGAATGCTTTGCCGATGTGGGCGGGATTGATTTCTTGAGAGAGCAACGCGTAGTTGGCCGGGTGGTAGACGGCGTTGGCAACCCCGGCCAATGCCATGGCAATCAGCAAACAGCTGTAGCTCGGGAACAGTGCGATCAGCAGGAAGCTGATGCTGCCCAGGGCAACCCCGGCGATCAGCAAACGCCTGGCCCCGTAATGATCAACGACAAAGCCCATAGGGGCCTGCACCAGTGCCGTGACGATATTGAAGATGCTCAGGGCCAGGCCCAGCTCGACATAACCCACGCCAAAAAACACCGGCAGCAGGGGGAACAGGGCCGCCAACACCATGATGTGCAAATGACTGACAAAGTGCGCCGTTGCGACCTGAGGAAGCAATCCGACATGAACGATCGACATGGCTAAACCTGTTCTATGAGCATTAACGCTCTGGCAAGAAGTGGTCTGCCAAACCGGTTGGTTCTGCGCCTTCTGGCGGTCGAAACACTACGGGACCGGGTTGGCTCGGCGCTGATCTTAAGCACGTCATGGTCTTGCGTAATAGTCCATTGTCGGCGAGGTAACCAGACCACTTTAAAAATCGCCAGAGCCCGGGGCGCCGATGTGGCCTGCATACCCGCACGCTCGTCAGCCACGCAGTGCTCGAGGCGCAGGGATTGGTTCTGACCAGCAAGCACTGAGGCTATCCGGGGCGCCGCTACTGCGCCGGTTGCCGCGATGTCGATGCGCGGTATTCCAATGCCAGACGTTGCCCTAGCGGGTTTTCAGTGCATGGGCCAGGTGCTGCATGGCCGCTTCGATTTCATAAGCGGTCAAGGACGAGTAACCCAATAGCCAGCCTTGTTTCTTCTTCTCGCCGGCGTACAAACGGCTCAGACCGGAAAGCTGTATGCCCGCGCTGGCCGCTTGGCGAATGGTTTTTTCCTCAGACCAGCCATCGCGCAGCAGGCAGGGGATTTGCAGTCCGCCGGGAGGGCGCAAGGCGGTAACGATGCCGTCCAAATGCTTGTCGATCGCGTCGAGCATGCTGGTGCGGCGCCCGGCATACAGCTTGCGCATGGCCCGGATATGGGCGTTGTAATGGCCGTCTTCCATAAAGCGCGCCAGGGTCAGTTGCAGGATTTGCGGTGTGTGACCGTCCATCATGCTGCGCGCATAGGTGAAGGCTTTGATCAATTCGTGGGGCAGTACCATGTAGCCCATTCGCAACCCAGGGTAGAGGGTCTTGCTGAAGGTGCCGATGTAGAGCGTGCGCTGGTACTTGTCCAGGCCTTGTACGCAGGCGGTCGGCTGCCCGTCGTAGTGAAACTCGCTGTCGTAGTCATCTTCGATGACCCATTTGCCCTGCTGCGCTGCCCAGTTGATCAACTCAAGACGACGCTCCAGCGGCAGGGACGCGCCGGTGGGGTATTGATGGGAAGGCGTGACATAAACGCAATGGGCACCGCTGCGGTCGGCGTACAGCAGGTCCGTGCGTATGCCCAGTTCATCGACATCAATGGGCAGAACCCTGGTTTCGGCGGTCTCAAAGGCCTTCCTGGCGCCGTAGTAACCCGGGTTTTCCAGCAGGATCGGTTTGCCGACATCCACCAACAACTGCGCACACAGAAAAAGGGCCTGGCGAGTGCTGCTCAACACCATGATCTGGTCGGGGGTGCATTTGGCTCCGCGCTCAAGGTTCAAGTAGGTGGCAATCGCCTTGCGCAGCGGCTCGGCTCCTTGCGGGTCGCCATGCAACAGCACATTGGCGCGATACTCCTTCATGACCCGGCGTTGCAGGCGCTCCCAGACATCGGTGGGGAAGGTGCGGGTTTCCGGCAGGCCGGTCGCAAATGCCTTGATCACCTGCTGATCGTTCACACCGCCACTGTCGAGGATCATCCGCCCGCGCTGGCTCAAGCCCGCCCCCGGTGCCGCCTGGCTGCTTTTGACCTCTTGGGCCTTGATGCGGCGACGTGTCACGCCTCGCAATTCAGTGCCCACCGTTTCGCTGACATAACTGCCGGCCCCCTCGCGCCGCACGATGAAACCGTCCCGATGCAGTTGCACGTAGGCGTTCTCCACGGTGTCGCGGGCAATCCCGAGTGACTTTGCCAACACCCGAGTCGCGGGCAGCTTCAAACCAGGGTCAAGGGCGCCGTCGAGGATCAGCTCACGCAGCGCGCGCTGAATCCGCTGGTGCAGATCCAGCAACTGAAACTCGGCGTCGTTGAGGCGCATTTTCAGCGTTTCCAGTTCGAACGTTTTCGCCATGCGGTCTGCCTTACTTCAATAAATTGGCCTGCAAAGGCAGGCCAGTCTATCCGTAGAATTCACCCCTCGCCACGGCCTTTGTGCGGGGCAAGCACGCACGTTGCGAGCGATTTTGAACAGCGGTAGGTCACACGACTACGACGCAGGTCCGACGGCGTTGCCGTCAATCATCCTCACTCGAGGCCGAATACTTCGTTTCGCAAGGAGCAAAGCCATCATGTCTTCTTCACCATCCTCGTCCACCCTGCGTCTACGCGATCTTGTGCATCCGATTGTCGCCGGCCTGATTTCAGTCATCGTCAATTATGGCGGCACATTCATCCTGGTCTTTCAGGCCGCCAAGGTCGCCGGGCTCAGCCCCGAGCTGACGGCGTCGTGGGTGTGGTCGGTGTCGATTGGCGTGGGTATTACCGGGCTGTTTCTCAGTTGGAAAAGCCGTGAGCCGATCATTACCGCCTGGTCGACACCCGCCGCGGCCTTTCTGGTCGTCGCACTGTCCACCACACCCTACGCCGAGGCTGTGGGTGCATACATCATTTCGGCCGCCGCCTTCGTACTGCTGGGTTTGTCTGGCTGTTTCGAAAAAATCATCCGCCTGATTCCGCCGGGCGTGGCTGCGGGGCTGCTGGCCGGTATCCTGCTGCGGTTCGGTATCGGCGCGTTTGGTGGCATGAGTATTGACCCCGCGTTGGTCGCGTTACTGGTTGCCACTTACGTTGTGCTCAAGCGTTTCACCGCACGCTACGCAGTGGTGGGCATTCTGCTGCTGGGGCTGGCGTTTCTCCTGACGCAGGGGCGTGTGGATCTTTCCGGGCTGGAGCTGCAATTCGCGGCGCCGGTATTCACCCGGCCTGAGTTCTCGATCAATGCGTTGCTCAGCGTGGCGCTGCCGCTGTTTCTGATCACACTCACCGGCCAGTACATGCCGGGCATGCTGGTGCTGCGCAACGATGGCTTCAGCACCAGCGCCAATCCTATCCTGACGGTCACAGGGTTGGGCTCATTGCTGATGGCGCCCTTCGGTTCTCACGCCTTCAACGTTGCGGCCATCACCGCGGCCATCTGCACCGGCAAGGAAGCCTCGGAGGATCCGTCCAGGCGCTGGATCGCCGGGGTTGCCGCGGGTGTGTTCTACATTCTCGTCGGGATTTTCGGGGTGACCCTCGCCGCCGTGTTCATGGCACTCCCGGCCACCTTCATCACGACGCTGGCCGGGCTGGCCCTGCTTGGCACTATCGGCGCCAGCCTGGCCAGCGCCATGGCGGAGGTCAAATCCCGCGAAGCCTCGCTGATCACCTTTCTGGCGTCCGCGGCGAACATCACCTTGCTGGGGATCGGTGGGGCGTTCTGGGGGTTGCTGATCGGTCTGGCGGCCTACGTCTTACTCAATGGCCGTTTGCCGCGTCGCGAGGCGCGGGTCATTCCGGCGGCCGACACCGTAGTAACCACCCAAGGCGCCAACCACTGATGTTCGCTCAACTGGAAACAGTCGCGACCCGGCACCAGTGCCATGGCGTTACCCACGGGTCATCAGCGTCGAGCACTGTCGTCGCAACCTGGCGGCCGTGCAGCAGGTCGAACTGATCGCTTCGGAAAACGATGCCATCGACCTGATCCGCCCAAGGACAAAGGACTGTCCCAAGGCACGCGGTTCTTCAGGGTCTGATTAATCGAGAGTGGGGGGCGAAGTCATGCCGCCCATTTTTTCCAGAGAGGGATGTTGGAGGCGATAGACTGACGTTGCCGGCATTTGATGCGCTGGCTCAATACCTGAGTAAAAAGGAAGGCCCATGATTACGACCACCACCCACGCCATCGAAGGCCGACAAATCACGGCCTACCTGGATATCGTCAGCGCCGAGTCAGTACAAGGCATCAATGTTGTACGTGACGTCTTCGCCGGAATGCGCGACTTCTTCGGTGGTCGCTCCCAGACATTGGAGCGTGCTCTGCAGGAAGCACGAATCCAGGCCACTGACGAAATCAAGGAGCGCGCCCGTGCGCTTCAAGCGGATGCGGTGGTGGGGCTCAATTATGAGATCGCCATGCCGGCCGGGAAGGGAGGAATGGTCGTGGTGTTTGTCACCGGTACGGCGGTGAAGCTCAGGTGATGCGTGGGCCATTCGTCGGGCACTCGGCAAGCTGAATAACAAGTCCAGTAATGACCGGCTAGTCTCAAAGGCTTCGTGATCGGTATTTTTCAGGCAAAGGGCTTGCCGGTATTGATCACGCATTTGATAGGGGGTGAAGAGATGGCTGATCCGTACATTGAAGACGACGGGGCAGAGTTTCCGATCAACAATTGCGTGCAGTGTGGACAGACGGTCTATGTTGCGAGTTTCGGTGAAGACCAGACCGAGGTCGACAAGATCAAATCCAGGGCGCGCCGAATGTTGAAAGCCAAATTTTTACCCAGGGTAGCGGCACCGGTCAGGAAGTAATGAACCGCCAGCAGACCCCGTCATCGAGCGGGGTTTTTTTATGTCTGGCGGATTGTTTAACTGTTTGTTTCTGCGAATTATCTTTCACAAAGTTTTCACATCGCCTTACGTAGGCTCAACTCATCCGTTAGAAAGCAACACCCTGCCCGTTCCCCAGCGGGCTTTTTTTTGCCTGGCATAAAACCTTTTCGATAAATGCTGTCCAACCGTCGCCAATAACGAGGTTGAGCGCACGCCTGTCTGGACTTTTTCGTCGCTAAAGCATTCAATCTCGCCCCTTTCGATTTACACCCTTTTTTGAGGTTTTTGTCATGCGTTTCACTCTGCCTGCTTTGGTTCTGGGTCTTCTGGTTGCTCAAGGTGCAATGGCTGGCGACGGCACGGCTGCCGTTGGTGGTGGTTTGGGCGGCGCCTTGGGTAACGTCGTGGGCCAGAGCATGGGTGGCAGCACCGGCGCAGCGATCGGTGCTGGCGTAGCGGGCGCGGCGGGCAGTGCCGTTGCGGCCAAGAAAGGCCATCGCACCAGCGCCGCCATTGGCGGTGGCGTTGGCGCGGCCGGTGGTTCGGTGATCGGCAACAGCCTGGGCGGCAAGACCGGTTCGACTATCGGTGCAGGTCTGGGTGGTGCATTGGGCGGCGGCGTTGGCAGCAACCTGGCCAAGGGTCACAAGCGTCACTGATCCTGATCGGCTGACTGAAAAAGCCCGGCTCGATGCCGGGCTTTTTCGTTTATGAACGATTTTCCCTACGTCGCCTCAAAGGGGTAAGCCCATTGAATACGAGGCATGCCATGACCCCCATGAGTAAAAGCAAGGAAGTGAAGATGTCCGGCCGTTTGAGGTTGCCTGCATTGGTTTTAGGCCTGTTGCTCACACCGCTGGCGATGGCGGCCGGTGACGGTACGGCAGCGGTCGGCGGCGGGCTTGGCGGTGCGCTGGGGAACGTGGTCGGTGGGCAGATGGGTGGCAGCACGGGTGCCGCGATCGGTGCCGGTGTAGGGGGTGCCGCAGGTAGTGCGGTCGGCGCACCCAAGGGCAGTCGCACAGAAGCCGCGGTGGGCGGTGGGCTGGGCTCCGCGGGTGGCTCGGTGATCGGTAACAGCCTCGGCGGCTCTACCGGCTCCACCATCGGTGCTGGTCTGGGCGGTGCCGCCGGCGGTGCGGTCGGTAACAATCTGGGAAGCGATAACGGCAGCTCCCATTCCGGTGGCGGTCATAAACACAAGAATAAACACAGAAATAAACATCACTGACGCGGTGTCGCAGTTCACCCAAAACCCGGCCAGGCGCCGGGTTTTTCGTTTCCGTCAGCAGGGCGCTGGAACGTTTGACCGAGGGTTGCCTCGAACGTCATACACCCCCAGAACAATGCGAGGCATGCCATGACTCCGGAAACCGAAGGCAAGGAAGAAAAGGGCCCGAGTGGACTGCCGTTCATCAATGATCCCGGTAATGAAGATCCGGGTTCTCTGATGGATGATGCCACGGTGCCGCTCAATGATTCCGATGACGCGGGCGACGTGGGTAACACCGAATTTGAAGATGAGGACGACGACCAGGATTGACCAGGCGTTGCGATTACCCATGCTTTCAAGCGTCAGGGCCCGCATTGCTGGCCCCTTAGAGGTGCAACATGAATGCTGATCCGAATGTTCCCGACACCGACGACACCCCGGAGTATCCACTGCCTTCGCCCACCGACTCCCTCGGGCGCGATCAACGACCTCCTGATGATGACGCGGGTGTCGAGCAGGTGCCCGACGACGATATGAAAAACACTGACGTCGAGGCAGACCCGAAGGATCCGGACATTGCCGGGAATGATTTGTCCGGCGAACCGAGCTGACGTACGGTCGATACACCCTTCGAGTTTTGCCCGTTGCCCTGAGCCAGCTGCGCTCGCTATGCTGCTGAAACCTTTAATCAGTCACCGAGGCGGTCGCAACCGGCCGCCTGGGATGTCGTTGAAAACGGATCAGATGCGATGAGTGCAGCGCTGGATGAGTTCGGCCCGATCAAGGCTGTGATATTCGATATGGACGGCTTGCTGCTGGACACCGAGGGCATCTACACCGAGGTCACGTCTATCATTGCCGGGCGCTATGGGCGGACGTTCGACTGGAGCATCAAGCAAAACATCATCGGTCGTGGCGCGGGTGATCTGGCGCGCTATGTGGTCGAGGCGCTGGATCTGCCCATCAGTGCCGAAGAGTTTCTGGTGATCCGCGAACCGCTCATGCGCGAGCGTTTTCCGACGGCTCAAGCCATGCCTGGCGCACAGGAACTGGTGCGGCATCTGAAGGCCAACAACATCCCCATTGCGGTGGGCACCAGCTCTTCGAGCCAGTCGTTCGGCCAGAAAACCACCTTGCACCGCGACTGGTTCGCGCTGTTCGACATCATCGTCACGGCCGATGACCCGGAAGTCGGCGCAGCCAAACCGGCGCCGGATATTTTTCTCACCGCAGCCCGACGCCTGGGGGTCGCCCCGCAGGATTGCCTGGTGTTCGAAGATTCACCCTTCGGTGTCACGGCGGCGAAAGCGGCGGGGATGACGGCGATTGCGATTCCCGATGCGGCAATGGCTGACGAAAAATACGCACACGCCGATGGCATTCTTCGTACGTTGAAAGCGTTCAAGCCAAGTGCTTGTGGTTTGCCGGCGCTCGAATGGGCCTGACAACGGACAATGTGGGAGCAAGCTCCCACATTTGATTGACGTCTAACGCATCAGGCGCCGAAGCCACCATCGATGGTCAGGCTCGCACCGGTGATGTAGCCCGCCTCGGGGCCGGCGAGGTAGGCGACGAAACTGGCAATCTCTTCGGCTTTGCCATATCGGCCGACGGCCATCAATGGAATCAGGCTGTCGGCGAAGTCACCGTCGGCCGGGTTCATGTCCGTGTCGACCGGCCCCGGTTGCACGTTGTTGATGGTGATGCCTTTCGGGCCAAGGTCGCGGGCCAGGCCCTTGGTCAGGCCGACCAGTGCCGACTTGCTCATGGCGTATGGGCCACCACCGGCAAAGGGCATGCGGTCGGCATTGGTGCTGCCGATGTTGATGATCCGACCGCCAGCGGTCATGTGCCGGGCGGCGGCCTGAGTGGCGATGAACACGCTGCGCACGTTGATGGCCAGGGTCTGGTCGAAGTCTTCGAGTTTGAAATCCTCCAGTGGCGCCACGGCCAGCACGCCAGCGTTGTTGACCAGGATATCCAGCTGTCCGAAGGCGTCGACCGTGGCGGTCACGGCGCCACGAATGGCATCGGCGTCGGCGCTGTCAGCCTTGATGGCCAGGGCTTTGCCGCCGTCAGCGATGATGCTGTTCTGCAACGCTTCGGCCTTGGCCGTGGAGCTGACATAGGTAAAGGCGACGGTCGCGCCTTCAGCGGCCAGTCGTTTGACGATGGCTGCGCCAATGCCACGGGAACCGCCTTGAATCAAAGCCACTTTGCCGCTGAGGTTCTGAGTAGTCATATCGATCTCCAAAGTCCCGAGGCGAGATTGCCTTGGTTGATGGAGCCTAGTATCGATTCGGGTCTTCAGTGCTCAATAAAAAATAACATCAAGGAATACACAGGTCTCCAGAAGATGTAACGGTACGGCATTAATTATTGAAATTAATAAGACGAAACCCTATCAAGATGAAATCTAAGACGTCTGTGGTGTCGCCTAAAACGATTGAAAAAACTACGGGTTAGTAATGTTTGGTTTGTTAGGGGTTGTATTAATAAGTTTAAGGAGAGGCGACTTTTTATAGTCGATTGCAGGTCCGCGGTCAGAGGAAGATTATCAATCACCCTTCCTTGGCGATGCCAGAAGCGCAGATGAAAACGACAAGTAATGAAGTCTTGTTACCCTCCAACTCCACGCCCCAGTGGCGTGGAGTTTTCGGACATGCATCAAAGCACCCAGTTCTGCAGGGTGAGTCCATCATCCTTTTGGTCTGGGCAAATCCAAGCCGACATCCCTGCAGCCTGCATGCTACTTGCCCTTAGAGATGAGTTGAATCCAGCGCTTGCTGCAAATCGTCTATCAGGTCTTCAATCGCCTCAATGCCTACCGAAAGACGAATCATTTCTGGCTTCACCCCGGCCTTCGCTTGTTCCTGTTCGTTCATCTGCCGATGGGTAGTAGAGGCCGGATGGCAGGCCAGAGACTTCGCGTCACCGATGTTCACCAGGCGTTTGAAAATGTGCAGAGCGTCGTAGAAACGGACACCGGCTTCATAGCCGCCCTTCAAGCCAAACGACAGGATCGCCGATGGTTTTCCCTGCATGTATTTCTGCGCCAGTGCGTGGTGTGGATGGTCCGGCAGGCCGGCGTAACTGACCCATTCAACCTCAGCGTGACCTTGCAGGAATTGCGCAACCTTCAAGGCGTTTTCGGTGTGTCGTTCCATGCGCAGTGCCAGGGTTTCCAAGCCTTGCAGTAGCAGGAACGCGTTCATCGGTGCCAGCGCCGCTCCAGTGTTGCGCAGTGGCACAGTGCGGGCGCGCGCGATGAAGGCGGCGGGGCCGAATTTCTCGGTGTACACCACGCCGTGATACGCCGGTTCGGGTTGGTTGAGACCGGGAAATTTCTCCGGGTATTGGCTCCAGGGGAAGGTGCCACTGTCGACGATCACACCACCCAGGGAATTGCCGTGGCCGCCGACATATTTGGTCACCGAGTGCACGACAATGTCGGCACCGAACTGGATCGGCTTGCACAGGATCGGCGTAGCCACGGTGTTGTCAACCATCAGTGGCACACCACGGGCGTGAGCGACATCGGCGAGTGCTTCCAGGTCGATGATATTGCCCGCCGGGTTGCCGATGCTTTCGCAGTACACCAACTTGGTGTTGTCGTCGATCAGTTCTGCGATGGCCTCGGCGGTGTCGTTTCGGGCAAAACGAACATCCACGCCAAAGCTCGGCAGAAGGTGAGCGAACAGGGTATACGTACCACCATAGAGTTGCGGGGTGGTGACGATATTGTCACCGGCGCGGGTCAGGGTCTGGATCGCATAGTGAATTGCGGCACTGCCAGCCGAGACGGCCAGGGCCGCCACACCGCCTTCGAGGGCGGCAATGCGTTGCTCCAGCACATCGTTGGTGGGGTTCATGATCCGCGTGTAGATATTGCCGGGCACGTCCAGGTTGAACAGGTCGGCGCCGTGCTGGGCGTTATCGAATTCGAAGGCGACGTTCTGATAGATCGGCACGGCGACGGCCTTTGTGGTCGGGTCCGACTTGAAGCCGTGGTGCAGCGCTATGGTTGCGTCTTTCATGATTGTTATCGATCTCCTTTAAGTGTCCCGGATTTTGTGTCAACAGCCCTTCGATTAACCGATACCCGGCTCCGAGTTGGTATTGTCCATTTTTTGCTGATGTTTCCCAGCATTTCCATGCTGATTGCCCTGTGTTCTCCTGCTCAAAAAGTGAGCAGGACTCATTGAGCACCTAGCTCAGTTTTTCACTCGGCAAAACCGCCTTTACTGGGGCCGTTTTCGGTCAGCGGCAACACTAACAGTTCCAAGCCATTTGCAGGCTCGCTCTAACGAAACCTGGGATTGTTGCTCCGCCACGTCCGTACATCCGGTCTGCAGGGCAGTACAAGGCCTGGGTGCAGGCTTTGTGCCAGTTGCTAACTTGCTGTTTTTAAAAGAAATTAAATCGACATGGTTAAGCTAAAGTGTCTGTCCAGTGACAGTGTTGATGAAGTTCTGTTGCTGGACCGACAGTCGGTTTAGTGTGGCGCGCAATAGACGAAAGCCAGCGCGAATGCTGGCCTTCCTAAAGGGGATATCAGATTTTCAGGCGGTCTGCTTGCTGCCATCTCCGATCAGCCAGATATAGGGTGGTTCGGTGCCGTTGATCTCCCAGTCGCCGATGATCCGCTCTTCGTGGATCAACGGGGTATGCGAGCCTTGCCGACCTGGGTGCCGTTGGCGACCCATTGCTCGACCTGACGGCGGATGTGGGTAGTCGTATGCGTCCCTGTTAGTGGGCACCTATTGCATCGTGCACCTATTTGATTCACGAATGTTTCATTCGGATAGCTAGCAACGACCTTCTACCCCTCTGAGCGCTACCCAGCGCGGGCATCCTTCAATGTGGCGGATTCCGCGTAATCCAACATTGATTTATGAGCGCTTGAGCGTCAGCGATAGATAGCAAGCTTTCGAATTGGCGTGGTAATTGCCTGCAAGTTTAGTACTTGTATGTCGCCCTTGGGGAAGTGAATGTCGCTATCAAGCAACTCTATGCAGTTATCCTCGGCCGAAAAGCGCTGGTTACCCTGGTTTGGCAAGACCGGAAAACTGGCGATGGGCTGGTCCTGCCGACTCAATCGGCCTGTCTACCCGGTGATGGAGCAGACATTCGAGGCTATCGCCGAAACCCGAGTCAAATTGCTGCACAATTGGACTCGGGAGCAGTGGGAGCACTTGTCCGAACTGGCGACAACCCTTAGCCGCGACTTTTCCAATCTCGACAATCATCCGCTGCTGGACAAGCTAGGTCAGGCCGAGGATTTTTCCGAACTCTTTGTCGTCGATACAGAGGGCGCAGTCATCGTCTCGACCTGGAGTGGTCATAGCAAAAGCGGCCTCTGCAACGCCAAAGCACTGGCCGAAGGTTTGAAAGCGCCGTTTCTCCATGGCCCCTACAGTGATCCCCTGACCTTGCAGATTGGCCCCTCATCCTCGCGCTTTCACGATGAGGTCACGCTGATGTTCTACCAGCCCTTGAAGGCTGGCGGTAAGGTACTTGGCTGTCTCTGCGGGCGCGTGCCAAATGATGTCTTGGGCGACCTGATCCAACGCGAAGCCGGGCATATTTTTGCCGAGTCGGGGGATAACTACCTGTTCATGGTTCAGTCTCGATTCGATCCGGTGATCCAGCCTGGAGTTGCACTGTCCCGCTCACGCTTCGAGGACGGCACGTTCACCCACGGTGATAACCTCAAGACTGGCGTACGGACTCCCTGGAAGACCGTGCAGGTGCAGCGCCACACTGAACTCGAACTGCGCTTCACCGACCCGGCGACCCAGCAACTACACCCTGGTGTGCGGGAAACGATTCGAACCGGTTCCAATCTGTTTGTCACCTATCCAGGTTATTCGGACTACCGGCACATTCCGGTGGTCGGCAAGGGCGTTACGTTCCAGCTGCCCGGTTCGCCTGACCGCTGGGGCATGATGTGCGAAGCGGATTTGGAGGAAGTCTATCGACGGCGTTCGCTGAGTTACGGGTTGATGAAACCTTACCTGGCAACCATGGTTGGCTTGTTCGCCTGCAATTTCCTGGTCCAGCACTACAGTGGTCTGGAGCAGAGCCTGATCGATGTTTGCGAGACATTGAGCATGCTGGCGGCTGCGGTCTTGTTCAGCATTTTTGGCCCGAAGCGGTTGGCTGCGCGGCTAAACGAAATGACCGGTGTGATCAGGACTATCGCTGAAGGCGAGGGCAATCTGCGTCAGCGACTTGATACCACGCGTATGGCCAACGATGAAACCGGAGATATGGGCCGTTGGATCAACAGTTTTATCGACCATCTGGATGCGGTTGTCGGGCAGGTGATCAAGGCCAGCCATAGCGTCGGCAAGACCAACCAATTGATGCTCGGTCGCAGCCAAGATGCCAGTCTCACCTCCAGCGAAGTCGCAGAGGCGGTGCATCACATGATGATCATTGTCGAAGAGCAGTTGGGCGAGATCCAGCAAGCCTCGGCCAGTGCCGAACAAATGAAGCAAGCGATGGATGAAGTGGTCAGCCGGGCGCGCGAGCAATTTCTCGCGGTACAGGTGGGAACCCAATCAATTCGCGACGTCGTGGAGCGGTCCTCTTCGAGTGTGCAGTTGCTTGACAGCCGGATGGCACAAATCGGCAATATCACCAGCCTGATCAGCGACATCACCAATCAGACCAATCTGCTGGCGCTGAACGCCGCCATTGAGGCCGCCCGCGCCGGCGAACATGGTCGTGGTTTCGCGGTGGTAGCCGATGAAGTCAGAACCTTGGCCACACGAACATCCCGCGCCGCTGACGACATCCGGCAGATGGTCGAAGGCCTGCAAAATGAAACGCAAAAAGCCGTGGGTTTTATGGAGAACGGAGTCAAGGATGTTGACAACAGCTTGCGCCTGGCCGAAGAGGCATCCTCGGAAAATGTGCAACTGCATCAGGCAGTGGAAAGCATGTTCAGCATCATTCAGCAGCTTAATGAGCGCAGCCTTGATTATGGAAAAACAATCAAACAGGTCGATCAGTCTTCCGCAGAGATGCGCCAGACGGTGGTCGTGCTGCAGACCAGTGCAGAAACGGTAAGGCTTGACGCCAACAAGTTGCAAAAACTGGTGGGGCTGTTCGAGGTGAGCAATAACTCCCGGCAGAGTACTGCTTGAAGCTTTGCCGCTTACTTGCCATTGCCGCAAATAGACCCCAAGGCCTTTTATTTTTTCGATGCTATTGAGCATTTATCCGCCCTAACCCAGGCGGATGGTTACCTTCATTGAGCAGGTAACCCTGTGTAAACCAACAGTTAATAGTGGTCGCTATGGAAACCTTCAGCAGTATTTCCGGCTCCCACAGTTTTTGTGTCGTTCCACAATGATGCACACGACACCTGACTATGGGAGCGAGGGTTGCCTCAGGCGGTGTTCCGATGATTAACGATGACGCGGTCTACTGCCCAAACCGCCCCGGCCAGCCAATGATGGTTTTCGGCCGAGGCGTCGCATAAGTCCGCACCTTCGACGTCGACAACCCCAGCCGCACCAGCGATTCGGCAATGGTCACCGCCGCCGTCACGCCGTCCACCACCGGCACTCCAGTGCGTTGGCGAATCTGTTCACCCAGCCCGGCCATGCCGCCACAGCCGAGGCAAATCACTTCGGCCTTGTCCTGGGTCACCGCCAGTTCGGCCTGATGCACGATAGCCTCCAGTGCGCGTTGCGGTTCGTGCTCCAGTTCCAGTACCGCCAGACCACTGGCCCGCACCGACGCGCAACGATCCCAGAGCCCGGACAGTTTGAGGCGATCCTCGATCAGCGGCACCGTGCGGTCTAGGGTGGTGACCACCGAATAGGCATGACCGAGGAACATCGCGGTGCTCGCCGCCGCATCGGTGATGTCCACCACCGGCACGTTAAGCAGTTCCTGCAGGCCTTCGCGGCCGTGCTCGCCGTAGCCGGCCTGAATCACGGCGTCGAAGGGTTGGTCGTAGGACATCACCCGATCCATCACGGCAATGGCCGCCAGATAACTTTCGAAGTTGCCTTCGATGGAGTCGGCACCGAAGTGCGGGGTCAGGCCGACGATTTCCGTGCCGGGGGCTGCAACAGCCTGGGCCGAGCGGGCGATGGCCTGGGTGATGGATTCGGTGGTGTTGACGTTGACCACGAGAATTCGCATGGGGAGTCCTTATAGCGCGTTGGTTCTGCGGCCCGGACTCGCCGGGCCGCCAAGTGATTAATGACTGACGTTGTCGACCGCGATCGCTTCGCCGCTGACATCGGCGTAGTGCGGTTGGCGTTTGGCGATGATCAGGTAGAGCATTCCGGCAATCCCGGCGCCGATCAGCCAGGAGAACGGCGATACGAGGTGGAAGCCCGGCACCAGCGCCAGGACGATGGCGATCAGGGCGGCGGGAATGAACGCCGCCACGGCGCGCAAGTTGACCCCGCGGCTGTAGTAATAGGCGCCGTTCGGGTCTTCGCTGTACAACTGCGGCACGTTGACCTGACCTTTTCGCACCAGCCAGTAGTCGACCATGATCACGCCATACAACGGCCCGAGCAGGGCACCGAGGCCAGACAGGAAGTACACGATCACCAGCGGGCTGTTGTAGAGGTTCCACGGCAGGATCAACACAGCGATGGTCGCGCTGATCAGACCGGCCCGGCGGAATGTCAGGTATTTCGGCGCCAGGTTGCTGAGTACGAAGGCCGGGGCGACGAAGTTGGCCATGATGTTGACCGCGACTGTGACGATCAGGAACGCCAGGCAGCCCAGCACCAGAAAGAAGGTGTTGGGGATCGAGGCGATAATTTCTGTAGGACTTTCAATAATGTGGCCATTGATCTGGAATTGTGCGCCGCACAGCAGCACAGTGATCGCGGCAAACACCAGAATGTTGACCGGCAGACCCCAGAAGTTGCCGACCTTGATGGTCTTGCGGCACGGCGAAGAGCGGGCGAAGTCGCAGAAATTCAGGATCAGCGTGCCGTAGATCGCCAGCCATAGCGCGCCGCCGGCAAAGATGTTGCGCCACATCTCGCCACCGGTCAGTGGTTCGCGGATCGACCAGGCGATGGTTGCATTGGCCTGGGTGTACATCCACGCGGCGAGTGCCGCGACGGTCAGCAGGATCACCGGCCCGGCAAAGGCCTCGTAGCGCCGCACCATCTCCATGCCATAGGCGAGGATCGCCAGTTGCACGAACCAGATCGCCACGAAGCACACCCAGCCCAGGGTAGACAGACCGAGGATCGAGTTGTGGTCGTAATCGGCGAAACCGGGGTGGATGGCGGTCAGTAATACGCGGAACACCACCGAGGCCAGGTACGTCTGAATGCCGAACCAGGCGATGGCGATAACGGCGCGAATCAACGCGGGAATCTGCGCACCGTGAATACCGAAACTGATGCGGCTGATGACCGGGAACGGCACCCCGGTCTTCTGGCCCATGTAGCCGGAGAGGTTCATGAAGCAATACACCAGCGCCGCGCCGATCCCCAGGGACAGCAGAATCTGCCAGCCACCCAGGCCCAGCGCATAGAGGCCGATGGCGAACGAATAGTTGGCGATGTTGTGAACGTCGTTGGTCCACAGGGCAAAGATGCTGTAGCGACCCCAGCGCCGGCCTTCGGCTTTGGTCGGCGCCAGGTCTTTGTTGTGCAGGCGCGGGCTGAGTACCACGGGGGATTGCAGGGTTGGGTCGCAAGGCGTGTGCGTAATGTGGGAGGAGGGTAGATCCAGCGCGATATTGTTGTTGGAGAGACGTGTACGCATTCCGGCAGGCTCCTGATGCTCGACGCCGCGATGACTGTGCATGAGCGCATGGGCTCGACAAATCTTCGTCGCGGGGGCGAATACCATGGGTTACGGGGCATCTGCAGCCTGTACGGGATAGGGCGCTTCAGGCTTGCGGATCTGGTGTGTGTATGTTCTGAATTTATTGTATACAAAACATGTATGCACCTTTGCCAGATCTATGCCAGCCAGGAATCTATAAATTCGGCTGCTCATTTCGTTTTGTTATGAGATGGCGCTAAGTGACTGAAAAGATGGCGATATAAATTGACCGTTCGAACAGGTATTTATTTTTCGACAGGCTTTGTGGGAAAGGTCGACGCAGGAGGTCGGAAAGGCAGGATGTAACTTTTTTGGGCGCTGAAACTAAAAGTGCACACATAAATGGCACTGATGGTGACATTCCTGTGTACACATTTTTTGGTTGGTCACGCCCCCTGTAGGAGCGAGCCTGCTCGCGATGGTCGTTAACGATAACGCTGGAAACCTGACACTCCGCGGCGTTCTCGGGTTCATCGCGAGCAGGCTCGCTCCTACGGTGGGTTTACGCTTAGGACTTGCTGATGATATTGCCCGCGTGCAGCCCGCATTCCTTCTGCGTGGCCTCTTCCCACCACCAGCGGCCTTCGCGCTCGTGCTGGTTCGGCAGCACCGGGCGGGTGCAGGGTTCGCAGCCGATGCTGATGAACCCGCGCTCATGCAGGCTGTTGTACGGCAGCTCCAGCATGCGGATGTAACCCCAGATCTCTTCGCTGGTCATTTGTGCCAGCGGGTTGAATTTGTACAGGGTGCGCTCCGGGGTGGAAAACGCGCCGTCGATTTCCATCACGGCGACTGCGCTGCGAGTGCCGGGGCTCTGATCGCGGCGTTGGCCGGTGGCCCAGGCTTTCACGCCTGACAGCTTGCGGCGCAGCGGCTCGATCTTGCGGATGCCGCAGCATTCGCCATGGCCGTCCTTGTAGAAACTGAACAGGCCCTTTTCCTTCACGAACGGTTCAAGTCTGGTGTAGTCCGGCGACACCAGTTCGATGTCGATCTTGTAGTGCTCGCGCACTTGATCGATGAAGCGGTAGGTCTCGGGGTGCAAGCGACCGGTGTCGAGACTGAACACCTTGACGTTCTTGTTCAGCTTCCAGGCCATGTCCACCAGCACCACATCCTCGGCACCGCTGAAAGATATCCACAGGTCATCGCCAAACTCGGCGAAGGCGAGTTTCAGGATGTCCTGGGCGGATTTGTTGGCATAGGTCGTGGCGAGTTCCACGACGTCGAACGTTGGGCTCATCAGGGCGGCTTCCTACAGGTCATTGGCGCTGGGCGCTCTATAGGGGGCCGATGGTAACAAAAAGCTGCGCCGGTCGGGGTGTCCTCTGCGTTGCGCGGTGGGGGAGTAATCGCTAGAGTTCGGGCTCGCTCGACTCAATAAACAATACAAATGGGAGTGTCTTGTGGAAATTGCCTGTCTGGACCTTGAAGGTGTGCTGGTCCCGGAAATCTGGATCGCCTTCGCCGAAAAAACCGGGATCGAATCCCTCAGGGCCACCACCCGGGACATTCCCGACTACGACGTGTTGATGAAGCAGCGCCTGCGGATTCTCGACGAACACGGCCTGAAGCTCGCGGATATCCAGGAAGTGATCGCCACGCTCAAGCCGCTGGACGGCGCCATCGAGTTCGTCAACTGGCTGCGCGAGCGCTTCCAGGTAGTGATTCTGTCGGACACCTTCTACGAATTTTCCCAGCCGTTGATGCGTCAACTGGGCTTCCCGACCTTGCTGTGCCATCGTCTGATCACCGACGATGCCGGCCGGGTGACCAGCTATCAGTTGCGTCAGAAAGATCCGAAGCGCCAGTCGGTGTTGTCCTTCAAGAGCCTGTACTACCGGGTCATTGCCGCCGGTGATTCCTACAACGACACCACGATGCTGGGCGAGGCCGATGCCGGCATCCTGTTCCATGCACCGGACAACGTAATCCGCGAGTTCCCGCAGTTCCCGGCGGTGCACACCTTTGAAGACCTGAAACAGGAATTCATCAAGGCTTCCAGCCGCGCCCTGAGCCTGTAACACGCCCCCTGCAGGAGCGAGCCTGCTCGCGATGGACGTCAACGATACGCGTTTAGTCTGAGCGCGAGCGGGGTCTCCAGGTTCATCGCGAGCAGGCTCGCTCCTACAGGGAACGTTGTTAATCAGAGGCTTTGCAGGGTATCGAGCAACACCTTCACCTTGGTGATCGATTCCTGATATTCGGCTTGCCACTCGGAATCGGCGACAATCCCGCCGCCGCCCCAGCAACACACCTGCCCGTCTTTCATCAGCAAGCTGCGAATGGCGATGGAGCTGTCCATCTCGCCGCGCACGTCCAGATACAGCAGCGAGCCGCAATACAGTCCGCGCCGGGTCGGTTCGAGCTCGTCGATGATCTGCATCGCGCGAATTTTCGGTGCACCGGTAATCGAGCCGCCGGGGAAACTGCCGGCGATCAAATCCAGTGCATCACGATCCTCCGCCAACATGCCGGTGACACTGCTCACCAGATGATGGACGTTCGGGTAACTTTCAAGGCTGAACAATTCCGGCACCGAGACCGAACCGGTCCGGCAGGTGCGGCCGAGATCGTTGCGCAGCAGGTCGACGATCATCAGGTTTTCCGCGCGATCCTTGGCGCTGGCCAGCAGTTCGGCGGCATTCGCCGCATCTTCGGCGGGCGTGACGCCGCGAGGGCGAGTGCCTTTGATTGGCCGGGTTTCAACCCGTCGCTCACTGACTTTGACGAAACGCTCCGGCGACAGGCTCAGCACGGCGGCGCCGTCGGGCAAGCGCTGGAAGCCGGAAAACGGTGTCGGGCACGCCGCCCGCAACGCGCAGTACGCGGCCCATGGATCGCCCTGGCAAGGGGCGCGGAAGCGCTGGGCGAAGTTGACCTGATAGCAGTCACCCGCCTGGATGTATTGCTGAATGCGCTCAATGGCGTGGCGATATTGGTCGGCGCTCAGGTCGGCACTCATCGGCCCTTGCAGTTTGAAAGCCTCGACCGGTTCAATCGCAGGCTGCTCGAACAGCTGTATCAAACGCTCGCGCTCGCTATCAGCCAGCGCAGGATGAAACACCAGCTGGCTGGTCTGCCGTTGGTGATCGCTGATCAGCGCCCAGTCGTACAGGCCGAAGCGCGCATCCGGTAATTGCAGGTCGTCCAGGGCCTGGCTCGGCAGGTGTTCCAGATGGCGGCCGAAGTCGTAGCTCAGGTAACCGATCAAGCCGCCAGCGAACGGCAGTTCACAGGCCAAAGGCAGGGACGCTTCGCCGAGCCGCGTCAGGTTTTCCCGCAGGCGTTGCAGGAAATCAGCGCCGCTTTCGTCGGGCGATACCGTCAGTTGTTCCAGTGGCCAGGCGCTGAGCAGGTCATAGCGCCCGCGTTCGGCACTTGGCCGGCCGCTGTCGAGCAGCACGGCGCCGGGGGCATGGCGGATGGCCGCGAAATAATCGGCGGGGTTGGCGCGATAGGGAAGCGGGTGTACGGAACAGGTCAACATGAGTGAGGGCGATCGGCCGTTGAGGCGGGGTGGCGATTGTAGTCCCCTCGGGGAATTGCTCCTAGAGGGGAAGTCGGGGATTGGCAGGCTGAGGGCGATTGGCGGGGGGGTGTGGCGAGGGAGCTTGCTCCCTCGCCACAGGGGGTCAGCCCTCGACGGTCGGGATATGCCCGAACATCTCCTGCACAAAGGCTACGCGCTCTTCTACGGTTTCGGTCACGCCCCGAGCCTTCAGGTCTTCGAGTCGCGCTTCGACCGCATGGGTGCGCAGGGTCAGGCCGCAGTCGTTGGCGATCTGAATGTTCAAGCCTGGCCGCGCATTGAGTTCGAGAATCAGCGGACCTTTTTCCTGGTCCAGCACCATGTCGACACCGATGTAGCCCAGGCCACACAGCTCGTAGCACCCGGCGGCGAGTTTCATGAAACCGTCCCAGTAGGGCAGTTGCACGCCGTCAACGGCGTTGGTGGTGTCCGGGTGTTTGTTGATGATGTTGTTCAGCCAGGTGCCGCGCAAGGTCAGGCCGGTGGCCAGGTCGACACCGACACCGATGGCGCCCTGGTGCAGGTTGGCCTTGCCGCTGGACTGGCGGGTCGGCAGGCGCAGCATGGCCATGACCGGGTAACCCATCAGCACGATGATGCGGATGTCCGGCACGCCTTCATAACTGATGCTCTTGAAGATCTGGTCCGGGATCACCCGGTATTCGATCAATGCCCGGTCGCGATGCCCGCCGAGGGAGTACAGGCCGGTCAGGATGCTGGAGATATGGTGCTCGATCTCCTCGTGACTGATGATCTTGCCCGATACCGTGCGAAAGCGGCCCTCGAAGCGGTCGGCAACCACAATGATGCCGTCACCGCCGGCGCCCTGGGCCGGTTTGATCACGAAGTCGCTGCGTTCGCCGATGATATCGCCGAGCTTGTCGATTTCCTTTTCGGTGGAAATCACGCCATACAGTTCCGGCACATGAATACCGGCGGCGATGGCACGTTCCTTGGTGAGGATCTTGTCGTCGACGATAGGGTACAGGCTGCGCTTGTTGTACTTGAGCACATAGTCCGCGTTGCGTCGGTTGATCCCCATGATGCCCCGCGCTTCCAGGGCCTTCCAGGTCTTCCAGAAGCCGAACATCAGCTGTCAGCCTTCTTCAGAAAAGCCTTGAACCGCACCAGTTCGGTCAGGCGATAACCGCGATAGCGACCCATCGCCAGCATGAAGCCCACCATGATCAGCAGGATCGCCGGGAAGGTGAAGACGAAGTACACCAGCTCCGGCACGGTCATGATCAAGTGCGCCAGGGAGGCGGCGAAGAGCGTGCCGATCGCCACTTTCATGGCATGGCTTGCACCGCGTTCTTCCCAGGTGATCGACAGGCGTTCAATGGTCATGGTCAGAATCACCATCGGGAACAGCGCCACGGACAACCCGCGCTCCAGGCCAAGCTTGTGGCTGAACAGGCTGATGGCCGCAATCAGTACCACCACGAACGTCAGCACCACGGACAGCCTCGGCAGCATCTGCAGCTTCAGGTGTTCGAGGTAGGAACGCAGCGACAGCCCCAGTGCCGTGATGATGGTAAACAGCACGATGCCGAAACCGAGCTGGGTCTCGCGGAAGGCCAGGGCGATCAGCACCGGGGTAAAGGTGCCCAGTGTCTGCAGGCCGACCAGGTTGCGCAGGATCAGGATCACCAGCACGCCGATCGGGATCATCACCATGATCATGAAGGTCTGCTGGGTTTGCAGCGGCAGGCCGTACAACGAGTATTCGAGGAAGTTGGCGTCAGTGTTTTCGTCGGTCAGCTTCGCCAGGCGAATGGCGTTCATTTCACTGTTGTTCAGGCTGAAGGTCACGTTGGCCTTTTTGCCACCATCGACGGTGATCAGGTTTTCGTCGCCCGTCCACCACAGCAGGCGGTCGGTTGGCAGCCCCTGTTCACCGGTTTCCGGGTTGAAGTACAACCAGTCGGTGCCGTTGAAGCTGCGCAGCCAGAGTTCCGGGGTTTGCGGCTGGTCGGCCACCAGGCGAATGGTGTGGACTTTCTCGATGGGCACGTGGGCGATGGACAGCAGCAGTTCGACGATTCGGGCCTTGTGCACGGTGGATGGATCACCGGCCAGCAGCAGCTTCACGTTGTCGTCGTTGAGGTTGTTGACCCGCTTGATGGCTTCGCCGATGAACGTCTCGACGTCGGCCGAGTGTTGGCGAATCGGTGCGAGCAGGGCTTCGGCAGCGATTTTTTCCGGACCCTCCACGGCGATGCTGTCTCGGAAAGTCGGGCCCTTGACCTTGGACTTTTCACCGGAGTACCGCTTGGTCAGCACCAGGCGGTAATACAGCGTCTGGTTGCCCTTGGCCCGGCGTGCCGACCAGGTGACCTTGCGATTGCCGTCGACCCGGTTCACGGCGACACCATAGTTATTGGAGATGAAGCTCTCGTTGAGGCTGACGAAATCGCGGCTCAGTGGCGGCACGAACATCTGGATCTTGACCGGGTCCTTGGCACTGGCGACGAACTCGACCTTGGCGTCGATGTTCCACAAGTCGTCGGTGGCGTCTTCGGTGACCGGGATCCCGAGCACGAAGATCTGATAGGCCGTGACTGAAATGCCCAGGATCACCAGGATGGCGATCAGCAGTTTCAGATGGAGGGTAAGAGAGCGCATTTAAATTACTCTGCGGTATGAGCGTCGGTGGTGCAGGCGGGTTTGCCGGCAGCATATTTAAGGCTGGGGTCGACCAGCGCGTCGAAGCGTTTGAGCGCTTCGGAGCCAATCAGGAGCGGGTATTGGAAAGCGCTGCGGTCGGTCAGGTTCACTTCGATGCTGCGCAGGGCCGAGCCCATGCAGATATCCAGCTCGATCACCGGGCGGGCCGTGTACTTCTTGCCTTCTTCCGGGTCGTAGTCGCCGGCCCGACGCTTGATCTTGCTGACCCGGGCCAGCGGTCGTTCGATCGGGTGCGAATGGGCGGCGTCGATGGCCAGATAGAAACGCACCCACGACTCGCCGTTGCGTTTGAAGCGCTTGATGTCGCGGGCGCTCAGGGAAGCGGTTTTCGCTCCGGTATCAAGCTTGGCGGCCACTTCGAGGTCGATACCGCCCAGGGACGCGTATTCATTGAGGCCGTATACGGTCTTTTCCCCTGCCGCCGCGAAGCCGGGCAGGCAAAGAAAATAAAGGAATGTGGGGAAGGGCTTGAGTCTCATAAATCCTGGTGCGCAGCGGTCCGTACTTCGATTCAAGGCCCTGGCATCGCTGCACAAGTTCCCTCGTATGCCTATCAGGGTTTTATGACAGACAGTGCAGATGCGGCAAACAAATGCGGGCGGCATTCTAGCACGGTGGTTTTGTGGCGCCAGCGCTGACCGGCGGCTATAAACAGCGGTTCATGTGTGGTGATGGTGCAGACGGTTATTAGACGATTGTCGACAATATCTAATTATCCTTTGACTAAGACGCCTTGATTCGCTAGTTTTTGCGGCATTAGCTTTCAAGGTGTCGACAATATGCTGGATCAACTCGATCCCCCGATGGTCACCCAAGATGATTCGGAAACACTTTCCGAAAACGTCTTCCGGCGCATTCAGGCGGCCATCGTCAAGGGTGAGATCGCCCCGGGCAGCAAAATCTCCGAGCCAGAGCTGGCGCGCACCTATGGCATCAGCCGGGGGCCGCTGCGTGAGGCCATCCACCGCCTCGAAGGCCAGCGCCTGCTGGTGCGTGTACCCCACGTCGGTGCGCGGGTGGTGTCGCTGAACCATGCCGAATTGCTGGAGCTTTACGAAATCCGTGAGTCCCTCGAAGGCATGGCCTGTCGCCTGGCCGCCGAGCGCATGACCCTCGAAGAAATCGACGAACTGCGCCAGGTTCTCGAAACCCATGAACGCGATGAAGCGTTTCAGGCGGGTCGGGGCTACTACCAGCAGGAAGGCGATTTCGACTTCCATTACCGAATCATCCAGGGCAGCGGCAACCGTACCCTGACGCAAATGCTCTGCGGCGAGCTGTATCAATTGGTGCGCATGTACCGCATTCAGTTTTCCACTACGCCCAATCGCCCGCGCCAGGCCTTCGCCGAGCACCACCGAATTCTCGATGCCATCGCCGACCGTGACGGTGAACTGGCCGAGTTGTTGATGCGCCGCCACATCGGCGCTTCCAAACGCAATATCGCCCGTCATTATCAGGACGGCGCCAACCCGACAGCCAAACGAGGTGAGTCATGAGTTTGAACAAGAGCACTCCAGGCCAGCGTTTCCGCGATGCGGTCGCCAGCGAGCATCCATTGCAAGTGGTCGGCGCGATCAACGCCAACCACGCGCTGCTGGCCAAGCGCGCCGGTTTCAAGGCGATCTACCTGTCGGGTGGCGGGGTGGCTGCCGGTTCCCTTGGCGTACCTGACCTGGGCATCACCGGCCTGGATGACGTGCTGACCGACGTGCGTCGCATCACCGACGTCTGCGACCTGCCGCTGCTGGTGGACGTCGACACCGGTTTCGGCTCCTCGGCGTTCAACGTCGCCCGTACTGTCAAGTCGATGATCAAGTTCGGCGCCGCGGCGATTCACATCGAAGACCAGGTCGGCGCCAAGCGTTGCGGCCACCGTCCTAACAAAGAAATCGTGTCGCAGCAGGAAATGGTCGACCGCATCAAGGCCGCCGTCGATGCCCGTACCGATGACAGCTTCGTGATCATGGCCCGTACCGATGCCCTGGCAGTGGAAGGTCTGGAGTCCGCCCTGGATCGCGCCGCCGCGTGCATCGAGGCCGGCGCCGACATGGTGTTCCCGGAAGCCATCACTGAACTGGAGATGTACAAGCTGTTCGCCAGCCGCGTGAAAGCGCCGATCCTGGCCAACATCACCGAATTCGGCGCGACACCGCTGTACACCACCGAGCAACTGGCCGGTGCCGACGTATCGCTGGTGCTGTACCCGCTGTCGGCTTTCCGCGCCATGAACAAGGCTGCCGAGAACGTCTACACCGCGATTCGCCGCGACGGCACGCAACAGAACGTCATCGACACCATGCAGACTCGCATGGAGCTTTACGATCGCATCGACTACCACACCTTCGAACAGAAGCTCGACGCGTTGTTTGCGCAAAAGAAAGGCTGAATCAAACCCTGTAGGAGCGAGCCTGCTCGCGATGGACGCCAACGATAACGCGGTGTCCCTGATGCACCGAGGTGATCCGTCCACCTTCGCGAGCAGGCTCGCTCCTACAAGTTTCCCTAACAAATTCAAGAAGACTGGAGACAGTAATGGCCGAAGCAAAAGTACTCAGTGGCGCCGGACTCCGTGGCCAGGTTGCCGGGCAAACCGCACTGTCCACCGTGGGCCAGTCGGGCGCAGGCCTGACCTATCGCGGCTACGATGTTCGCGAACTGGCAGCTGACGCACAATTCGAAGAAGTCGCCTACCTGCTGCTGTACGGCGAATTGCCGAGCAAGGCACAACTGGCGGCCTACATCACCAAGCTGAGCAAACTGCGCGACCTGCCGCAAGCGCTGAAAGAAGTGCTGGAACGCATCCCCGCCGACGCCCACCCGATGGATGTGATGCGCACCGGTTGCTCGTTCCTGGGCAACCTGGAACCGGAGCTGGACTTCTCCGAGCAACACGACAAGACCGACCGCCTGCTGGCCGCGTTCCCGGCGATCATGACCTACTGGTATCGCTTCAGCCACGACGGCAAGCGCATCGACTGTGTGACCGACGAGCCGTCCATCGGTGGCCATTTCCTGCACCTGCTGCATGGCAAAAAGCCGAGCGAGTTGCATGTCAAAGTGATGAACGTGTCGCTGATCCTCTACGCAGAGCACGAGTTCAACGCTTCGACCTTCACCGCACGGGTTTGCGCATCGACCCTGTCCGACCTGTATTCCTGCATCACCGCGGCTATCGGTTCGCTGCGCGGTCCGCTGCACGGCGGCGCCAACGAAGCGGCGATGGAAATGATCGAGCGTTTCTCGTCGCCTGAAGAGGCGGTCGAGGGCACCCTCGGCATGCTGGCGCGCAAGGACAAGATCATGGGCTTCGGCCACGCGATCTATAAGGACAACGATCCACGCAACGAGGTGATCAAGGGCTGGTCGAAAAAACTCGCCGACGAAGTGGGCGACAAGGTGTTGTTCCCGGTTTCCGAAGCCATCGACGCCACCATGTGGGAGCAGAAGAAACTGTTCCCGAACGCCGACTTCTACCATGCCTCGGCGTACCACTTCATGGGCATCCCGACCAAGTTGTTCACGCCGATCTTCGTTTGCTCGCGCCTGACCGGCTGGGCCGCCCACGTGTACGAACAACGCGCCAACAACCGCATCATCCGCCCGAGCGCCGAGTACATCGGCGTCGAGCAGCGCAAGTTCGTGCCAATCGAACAACGCTGAATGGTCGGGGCCTGCACCGGGATCTGAATTCAACGCAGATCCCTGTAGGAGCGAGCCTGCTCGCGATGGAATGTCATACACATTGGTGTCGACTGACACACCATCGCGAGCAGGCTCGCTCCCACAGTGGAAAGTGTTGACTTCATGCCCGGTGCCATCCCCACCCTTTGTAATTACCGTGACCGAGTCCTGACGATGAACACAAAATTTCGCAAATCGCTGCCTGGCAGCCAGCTGGATTACTTCGATGTCCGTGCGGCTGTCGAAGCCATTCAGCCAGGCGCCTACGACACCCTGCCGTACACCTCTCGCGTGCTGGCGGAAAACCTTGTGCGTCGCTGCGACCCGGCCACGCTTAACGAATCCCTGAAGCAGTTCATCGAGCGCAAGCGCGACCTCGACTTCCCGTGGTTTCCGGCCCGCGTGGTGTGCCACGACATTCTCGGCCAGACCGCGCTGGTCGACCTCGCCGGCCTGCGTGACGCCATCGCCCTGCAAGGCGGCGATCCGGCGCAAGTGAACCCGGTGGTGCCGACCCAATTGATCGTCGACCACTCCCTGGCCGTCGAGCGCGGTGGCTTCGATCCGCAAGCGTTCGAAAAGAACCGCGCCATCGAAGACCGTCGTAACGAAGACCGTTTCCACTTCATCAACTGGACCAAGAAGGCGTTCAAGAACGTCGACGTGATCCCGCCGGGCAACGGCATCATGCACCAGATCAACCTGGAGAAAATGTCTCCGGTGATCCAGGTCCGTGATGGCGTGGCGTTCCCCGACACCTGCGTCGGCACCGACAGCCACACCCCGCACGTCGATGCGCTGGGTGTGATAGCCATCGGCGTTGGTGGCCTGGAAGCGGAAAGCGTGATGCTCGGTCGTGCATCGTGGATGCGTCTGCCGGAAAGCGTGGGCGTTGAATTGACTGGCAAGCTGCAGCCGGGCATCACCGCCACCGACATGGTGCTGGCGCTGACCGAGTTCCTGCGCAAGCAAAAAGTTGTTGGCGCATGGCTGGAGTTCTTCGGCGAAGGCGCTGCCGCGCTGACCCTCGGCGACCGCGCGACCATCTCCAACATGGCCCCGGAATACGGCGCCACGGCGGCGATGTTCTACATCGACCAGCAGACCATCGACTACCTCAAGCTCACCGGTCGTGAAGACGAGCAGGTGCAGTTGGTGGAGAACTACGCCAAGACCACGGGCCTCTGGGCTGACAGCCTGAAGGACGCGCAATACGAGCGCGGCCTGACGTTCGACCTGTCCACGGTGGTGCGCAACATGGCCGGCCCGAGCAACCCGCACGCCCGTGTCGCGGTGTCGGATCTGGCGGCCAAAGGCATCTCCGGCAAGTGGGAAGATGTGCCGGGGCAAATGCCCGACGGCGCGGTGATCATCGCTGCCATCACCAGTTGCACCAATACCAGCAACCCACGCAACGTGATTGCCGCGGGCTTGCTGGCGCGCAACGCCAACAAGCTGGGTCTGACCCGCAAGCCATGGGTCAAGTCGTCCCTGGCGCCTGGCTCGAAAACCGTGGCGCTGTACCTGGATGAAGCCGGCCTGACCACCGAGCTGGAACAACTCGGTTTCGGCGTCGTCGCCTTTGCCTGCACCACGTGCAATGGCATGTCCGGCGCGCTGGATCCGGTGATCCAGCAAGAGATCATCGACCGCGACCTGTACGCCACCGCAGTGCTGTCCGGTAACCGCAACTTCGACGGACGGATCCATCCGTACGCCAAGCAAGCGTTCCTCGCGTCGCCGCCACTGGTGGTCGCGTACGCCATTGCCGGCACCATCCGCTTCGACATCGAGAAGGATGTGCTGGGTGTGGTTGACGGCAAGGAAATTCGCCTCAAGGACATCTGGCCAAGCGACGAAGAGATCAACGCGGTCGTTAAAGCCTCGGTGAAGCCGGAGCAGTTCCGTCAGGTGTACATCCCGATGTTCGCCATCCACGAAGACACTGGCCCGAAAGTCGCGCCGCTGTATGAGTGGCGCGAGATGAGCACCTACATCCGCCGTCCGCCGTACTGGGAAGGCGCGCTGGCCGGTGCCCGTCCGCTCAAGGGCATGCGCCCGCTGGCCGTGCTGCCGGACAACATCACCACCGACCACCTGTCGCCGTCCAACGCGATCATGCTCGACAGCGCAGCTGGTGAATACCTGGCGAAAATGGGCTTGCCGGAAGAGGACTTCAACTCTTACGCGACTCACCGTGGTGACCACCTCACCGCGCAGCGCGCCACCTTCGCCAACCCGAAACTGTTCAACGAAATGGTTCAGGAAAACGGCAAGGTCAAGCAGGGCTCGCTGGCTCGTGTGGAGCCGGAAGGCAAAGTCATGCGCATGTGGGAAGCCATCGAAACTTACATGGACCGCAAGCAGCCGCTGATCATCATCGCCGGTGCCGACTACGGTCAGGGCTCGTCCCGCGACTGGGCGGCCAAGGGCGTGCGCCTGGCTGGCGTGGAGGCGATTGCCGCTGAAGGTTTCGAGCGCATTCACCGCACCAACCTGGTGGGCATGGGCGTGTTGCCGCTGGAATTCAAGCCGGGCACCAATCGTCACACCCTGGCCATCGACGGCAGTGAAACCTATGACGTGGTGGGCGAACGCACCCCGCGCGCCGAGTTGACGCTGGTGATCCATCGCAAGAACGGCGAGCGCGTCGAAGTGCCGGTGACCTGCCGTCTCGACACCGCCGAAGAAGTGTCGATCTACGAGGCCGGCGGCGTGCTGCAACGCTTCGCCCAGGACTTCCTCGAAGAATCGGCGGTTGCCGTTTAACACGCGCAGCACAGACACGGGACTTTTGAGTCCCGTGTCTTTTTCCAGATCAGGAGTAACGAGCACCATGGCTCATGCACCGCAAATCAAGATTCCCGCCACCTACATGCGCGGCGGCACCAGCAAAGGCGTGTTCTTCAGCCAGCGAGACTTGCCTGAAGCGGCCCAGGTTCCAGGCCCGGCCCGCGACGCCTTGCTGCTGCGCGTAATCGGCAGCCCCGACCCGTACGAAAAACAAATCGACGGCATGGGCGGCGCGACGTCGAGCACCAGCAAAACCGTGATCCTGTCGAAAAGCATCAAGGCCGATCACGACGTCGATTACCTGTTCGGTCAGGTCTCCATCGACAAGCCTTTCGTGGACTGGAGCGGCAACTGCGGCAACTTGTCCGCGGCGGTCGGTTCGTTCGCCATCAGCAACGGTCTGGTGGACGCCAGCCGCATTCCGCACAACGGCGTGGCCGTGGTGCGCGTATGGCAGGCCAACATCGGCAAGACCATCATCGCCCATGTGCCGATCACCAACGGCGAAGTGCAGGAAACCGGCGATTTCGAACTCGACGGCGTGACCTTCCCGGCCGCTGAAGTGCAGGTCGAATTCATGGACCCGGCAGCGGAAGAAGAGGGCGGTGGCGGGTCGATGTTCCCGACCGGCAACCTGATCGATGATCTGGAAGTGCCCGGCGTCGGCACCCTCAAGGCGACCATGATCAACGCCGGCATCCCGACGATTTTCGTCAATGCCGAGGACATCGGCTACAAGGGTACCGAGTTGCAGGGTGCGATCAATGGCGACCCGAAAGCGCTGCAGATGTTCGAAACCATCCGCGCTTATGGCGCGCTGCGCATGGGCCTGATTGCCAACATCGACGAAGCGGCCAAGCGCCAGCACACGCCGAAAGTGGCGTTCGTGGCCAAACCGGCCGAGTATGTCTCGTCCAGCGGCAAGTTGGTCTCGGCGAGTGATGTCGACCTGCTGGTGCGTGCGTTGTCGATGGGCAAGTTGCACCACGCGATGATGGGCACGGCGGCTGTTGCCATCGGCACGGCGGCGGCGATTACCGGCACCCTGGTCAACCTCGCGGCGGGCGGAGTCGAGCGCAACGCGGTGCGCTTCGGTCACCCGTCCGGCACCTTGCGCGTCGGCGCTGAAGCCAGCCAGGTCAATGGCGAATGGACCGTGAACAAAGCCATCATGAGCCGCAGTGCGCGGGTGTTGATGGAAGGTTACGTTCGCGTGCCGGGTGATTCGTTCTGATTGACGCATAACCCAGTAGGAGCGAGCCTGCTCGCGATGCACCTGAGAGCACCGCTGGGTGTCAGGCACCCAGCGTTATCGTCGATGACCATCGTCGGAACGCCGCCCGGAGCAAGCTCGCTCCTGCAAGGGGGAATCGAACATGAGCGCCAACGTTGACCTCAATAACCGTCCGGACTACGACCGGGTGCTGCAGGACATCGCCGATTACGTACTCGATTACACCATCGAGTCCCGGGAAGCCCTCGACACCGCTCGCAACTGCCTGATGGACACCCTTGGCTGCGGGTTGCTGGCCCTGCGTTTCCCTGAGTGCACCAAACACCTGGGGCCCATCGTCGAAGGCACTGTCGTGCCGTTCGGCGCTCGCGTGCCCGGCACCAACTACCGCCTCGATCCGGTCAAGGCTGCCTGGGACATTGGCTGCATCGTGCGCTGGCTCGACTACAACGACACCTGGCTCGCGGCTGAGTGGGGCCATCCGTCGGATAATCTCGGCGGGATTCTCGCGGTGGCCGATCACTTGTCGCAAAAGCGTATGGCCAATGGTGAGGCGCCGTTGACGGTTCGCACGGTGCTGGAAGCGATGGTCATGGCCCATGAGATTCAAGGCGTGATTGCGCTGGAAAATTCGTTCAATCGTGTAGGCCTTGATCACGTCATTCTGGTGAAGGTCGCCTCGACGGCGGTCTGCGCCAAGCTGATGGGGGCCAATCGCGAGCAGTTACTCTCGGCGCTGTCTCACGCCTTCGTCGACGGCCAGGCGCTGCGTTCCTATCGCCATGCACCGAATGCCGGCTCGAGAAAATCCTGGGCGGCGGGCGACGCGTCCAGTCGTGGTGTTCGTCTGGCGGACATCGCCATGCGTGGCGAAATGGGCATTCCCGGTGTGTTGAGTGCCAGGCAGTGGGGTTTTTATGACGTGCTGTTCAGCCACACCAATAAGGACCTGGCGCTAAAGCCCGAAGACCAACGGGCGTTCAGTTTTTCCCGGCCGTACGGCAGTTATGTGATGGAAAACGTGTTGTTCAAGATCAGTTTTCCCGCCGAGTTCCACGCACAAACAGCCTGTGAAGCCGCAGTGACCCTGCACCCGCAGGTGCGAAACCGTCTGCACGACATCGACCGGATCGTCATCACCACCCACGAATCGGCGATACGCATCATTTCCAAGGTCGGCCCTTTGGCCAATGCCGCCGACCGCGATCACTGCCTCCAGTACATGACCGCCGTGCCACTGGCATTCGGCAATCTGGTGGCCGAACACTATGAAGATGACTTCCACAAGGCACATCCGATCATCGATGTGTTGCGCGAGAAAATGGTCATCGTCGAAAACCCGGTTTACACCCGTGAGTACCTGGAGGCCGACAAGCGTTCCATTGCCAATGCCATTCAGGTTTTTTTCAAGGACGGTTCCAGCACCGAGAACGTGGTGGTGGAGTACCCGATCGGCCACCGACGGCGCCGTGCCGAGGGTATTCCGCTGCTGGAGGATAAATTCAAGGCGAACTTGCTGACACGATTCATCGGGCAGCGGAGCGCCGAGATTTTTGCGTTGTGCAAGGATCAGGCAGCGCTTGAAGCGACGCCTGTTAATAGATTTGTGGATTTGTTTGTGACCTAGAAGATCGCGTTATCGTTCAATCGACAGCAGGCTGGCTCCCACCGTTGATTTGCGTTCACCGCAAATCAACGGTGGGAGCCAGCCTGCTGGCGATAGGGCCGGAACCGGCGATAGAAACTTACTTGAAGCGCCGTTCGACACCTTTCTCCACCAGAATTTTCGCGGAGATTTCTTCAACGGAAAAATGCGTGGAGTTGATGTGCGGGATGTTTTCGCGGCGGAACAGGTTTTCCACTTCGCGCACTTCGAACTCGCACTGGGCGTAGCTCGAATAGCGGCTGTTGGGCTTGCGCTCGTTGCGTATCGCGGTGAGGCGATCCGGGTCGATGGTCAGGCCAAACAGTTTGTGCTGGTGGGCGCGCAGGGCGCTGGGCAGTTGCAGGCGCTCCATGTCGTCTTCGGTCAGCGGGTAGTTGGCGGCGCGGATACCGAACTGCATGGCCATGTACAGGCAGGTGGGGGTCTTGCCGCAACGCGACACGCCCACCAGGATCAGGTCGGCTTTGTCGTAGTAGTGCGTGCGGGCGCCGTCGTCGTTGTCGAGGGCGAAGTTCACCGCCTCGATCCGCTCCATGTAATTGGTGTTGGCGCCGATGGAGTGGGATTTGCCGACGGTGTAGGAAGAATGCTCGGTCAGTTCCTGTTCGAGAGGCGCCAGGAAGGTCGAGAAAATGTCGATCATGAAACCATTGGAAGTCGCGAGGATCTCACGAATGTCCTGATTGACGATGGTGTCGAAGATAATCGGACGGAAGCCGTCGGTTTCGGCGGCTCTGTTGATTTGTTGTACCATGGCCCGCGCTTTATCCGCGTTGTCGATGTACGGCCGGGTGAATTTGCTGAAGGTAATGTTCTCGAACTGCGCCAGGAGGCTTTGACCCAGGGTTTCGGCGGTAATGCCGGTGCCATCGGAGATAAAGAAAGCAGATCGTTTCATTTGCACCTTGGGCCTTAAGCTAGTAACGAATCTTGGATATGATAGGCGCGATTTGTCGGCCGCCAATGGCCCGCATTCTCACTTATTTTCCAGGTCCAGGCCATACAGCTGGCAAACGCTCTTCCGAGCAAGCCGGCTTCTGAGCTTTTCCAACACAGTTAGTGGAGAGATCACCTTGGTAGAGTACGTAGTTTCCCTCGATAAGCTCGGCGTCCATGATGTGGAGCATGTGGGGGGCAAGAACGCATCCCTGGGCGAGATGATCAGCAACCTTGCAGGTGCCGGTGTATCGGTGCCTGGTGGCTTCGCCACGACCGCTCAGGCATATCGTGATTTCCTGGAACTGAGCGGCCTGAACCAGCAGATTCACGACGCCCTTGATGCCCTGGACGTCGACGACGTGAACGCCCTGGCCAAGACCGGCGCCCAGATCCGTCAATGGATCATGGAAGCCGAGTTCCCTGAAAAACTGAACACCGAAATCCGCACGGCGTTCGCCACGCTGTCCGCCGGCAACCCTGATATGGCCGTGGCCGTGCGTTCTTCCGCTACCGCCGAAGACCTGCCGGACGCTTCCTTCGCCGGTCAGCAGGAAACGTTCCTGAACATCCGTGGTGTCGAAAACGTCATTCGCGCCGCCAAAGAGGTGTTCGCCTCGTTGTTCAACGACCGCGCCATTTCCTACCGTGTCCACCAGGGTTTCGACCACAAACTGGTTGCCCTGTCGGCCGGCGTGCAGCGCATGGTCCGCTCCGAAACCGGCACGGCCGGCGTGATGTTCACCCTCGATACCGAATCGGGTTTCCGTGACGTGGTGTTCATCACCGGCGCCTACGGCCTGGGTGAAACCGTCGTGCAAGGCGCAGTGAACCCGGATGAGTTCTACGTACACAAAGGCACACTGGCCGCCGGTCGTCCGGCGATCCTGCGCCGCAACCTGGGCAGCAAGGCCATCAAGATGATCTACGGCGACGAGGCCAAGGCCGGTCGTTCGGTCAAGACCGTCGATGTCGACAAGGCCGATCGCGCGCGTTTCTGCCTGACCGACGCCGAAGTCAGCGAACTGGCCAAGCAGGCGATGATCATCGAGAAGCACTACAAGTGCCCGATGGACATCGAATGGGCCAAGGACGGTGACGACGGCAAGCTGTACATCGTGCAGGCCCGTCCGGAAACCGTGAAGAGCCGCACCCAGGCCAACGTCATGGAACGTTACCTGTTGAAAGAAACCGGCACCGTGCTGGTGGAAGGCCGTGCTATCGGCCAGCGCATCGGCGCCGGCAAGGTCCGCATCATCAAGGACGTGTCCGAGATGGACAAGGTCCAGCCAGGCGACGTACTGGTTTCCGACATGACCGACCCGGACTGGGAGCCGGTCATGAAGCGTGCCAGCGCCATCGTCACCAACCGTGGCGGCCGTACCTGCCACGCGGCCATCATCGCCCGTGAACTGGGGATCCCGGCCGTGGTCGGTTGCGGTAACGCCACCCAGCTGTTGAAAGACGGCCAGGGCGTCACCGTTTCCTGCGCGGAAGGCGACACCGGTTTCATCTTCGAAGGCGAACTGGGCTTCGACATCAAGAAGAACTCCGTGGATGCCATGCCGGAGCTGCCGTTCAAGATCATGATGAACGTCGGCAACCCGGACCGTGCCTTCGACTTCGCGCAGCTGCCGAACGCCGGTGTGGGTCTGGCCCGTCTGGAGTTCATCATCAACCGCATGATCGGCGTGCACCCGAAGGCACTGCTGAACTACGACGGTCTGCCGTCGGACATCAAGGAAAGCGTCAACAAGCGTATCGCCGGTTACGACGATCCGGTCGGTTTCTATGTCGAGAAGCTGGTTGAAGGCATCAGCACCCTGGCGGCAGCGTTCTGGCCGAAAAAGGTCATCGTGCGCCTGTCGGACTTCAAGTCCAACGAATACGCCAACCTGATCGGCGGCAAGCTCTACGAGCCGGAAGAAGAAAACCCGATGCTGGGTTTCCGTGGCGCCTCGCGTTACATCAGCGAATCGTTCCGTGACTGCTTCGAACTCGAATGCCGTGCCCTCAAGCGCGTGCGCAACGAGATGGGCCTGACCAACGTTGAAATCATGGTGCCGTTCGTCCGCACCCTGGGCGAAGCGAGCCAGGTCGTGGACCTGCTGGCGGAAAACGGTCTGGCCCGTGGCGACAACGGCCTGCGCGTCATCATGATGTGCGAACTGCCGTCCAACGCCATCCTGGCTGATGAGTTCCTTGAGTTCTTCGACGGCTTCTCCATCGGTTCCAACGACCTGACCCAGCTGACTCTGGGCCTGGACCGTGACTCCGGGATCATCGCGCACCTGTTCGACGAGCGTAACCCAGCGGTCAAGAAGCTGCTGGCCAACGCCATTGCCGCGTGCAACAAGGCCGGCAAGTACATCGGCATTTGCGGTCAGGGCCCTTCGGACCACCCGGACCTGGCCAAATGGCTGATGGAACAAGGCATCGAAAGCGTGTCGTTGAACCCCGATTCCGTACTGGAAACCTGGTTCTTCCTGGCTGAGGGTCAGGCGCAGGCTTGATCCGGTGTGAACGGGCCGCTCTCTTGTAGGAGCGAGCCTGCTCGCGATGGTCGTGAACGATCATGCGCGTTTACTGAATAAACGCGTTGTTCTGGAGTCCATCGCGAGCAGGCTCGCTCCCACATGGGCGGTGCCTTTAAGATTCAAGCAGGGCGGGCTCCTCCGGATGCCGCCCTTTTTTGTGCAAGAACTTATGCAAAGCAGTAGCAACCTATTTCCTGTCGCCCTGATCAGCGCCGAGCGGCGCGGCGATCTGAGCGAAGATGTTTATCGTTTAAAACCCGGCAACAGCCCCGACGGTACCGTCGAAATTGCGGTGACTCGCCTCGGCATGGCCGATGAGCCCGCGGTGCGTGGCGTGCCGATCATCCTGTTGCACGGCAGTTTTTCCAATCGACGTTTCTGGTTTTCCGCGAAAGGGCTGGGGCTCGGCGTCTATCTGACGCGCCTGGGCTTCGACGTATGGATTCCGGAAATGCGCGGTCACGGCCTCTCACAGCGCAATCAGAACTACCGCAAGAACCGTGTCGCCGACTACGCTCGTTACGATTTGCCGGCCATTGGCGCGTTCGTGCGTGAGCAAAGCGGCCAGGTCCCACACTGGATCGGCCACTCGCTGGGCGGCATTACCCTGGCAGCCGCATTGGGCGGTCAATACATCGGTGAGCCCGTGGTGGCGTCCGCGGCGTTCTTTGGCGCACAGGTCAGTCGCACGTACTGGCCGTTGAAAATCCCGCCGGTGGAGTGGAGCGGTCGTTTCATTCTCAAGCGTTTTGCCCTGCTGTCGGGTTCACGGCTCAAACGCGGCCCGGAGGACGAGCCGATTGGCCTGGCCCTGGAAAGCATGCGTTGGCACGGCCTGTTCGGGCGCTTTGGTGATGCCGACAAGGACTGGTGGGCGGGTTTGGCCGAGGTCAGATTGCCGGTGCTGGCGGTGAGTGCCGCCGGTGACCATCAGGATCCGGCCTGGGCTTGTCGCAAGCTGTTCGATCAGGTGGGGTCCGAGCACAAGCAATTTATCAACCTGGGTCGCGAGCAGGGCTTTGCCGATAATTTCGGTCACGTGGAAATGTTGGTCAGCAAAGCCGCACAGGCTGAAGTCTGGCCATTGGTGGCCCGTTGGCTGGCGGATCAGCAAACCCCTCTGCTGGGTGAAGCAGCGGATTTGGCCGCGGCGATTTGAGCCCGACGCTCTATCAAGGGCATTTCGCTCTGATCGGCTAGCGGCTAAGATATGACGCATTGAGCTGTTCTGGTCATTTTCGATGACTGAGTCATCACTGATGTTCGTGCTTTCTTCCTCTTCACAGGAGTTTCTCGATGAACCATTACCTAACGCCTGACCTGTGCGACGCCTATCCGGAGCTGGTGCAGGTGCTGGAACCGATGTTCAGCAATTTTGGCGGCCGTGATTCCTTTGGCGGCGAAATCGTGACCATCAAATGCTTCGAAGACAACTCGCTGGTCAAGGAGCAAGCCGAGCTCAAGGGAGATGGCAAGGTACTGGTGGTCGATGGTGGCGGCTCCCTGCGCCGCGCGCTGCTGGGCGACATGATCGCCGAGAAGGCCGCGAAAAACGGCTGGGAAGGGCTGGTGATCTACGGTTGCATCCGTGACGTTGACGTCATCGCGCAAACCGATCTGGGTGTTCAGGCCCTGGCCAGCCACCCGATGAAAACCGACAAGCGCGGTATCGGTGATCTGAACGTGGCCGTAACCTTTGCGGGCGTGACCTTCCATCCGGGCCATTACATCTATGCGGACAATAACGGCGTGATCATCTCGCCAAGCCCGCTTGCAATGCCCGAGTAAGTTTTGGTCGATTTTTTTTGAAGAATGGAATGCGGATGTTCGAGGAAGAAAACGCGCAATGGGGGCTGGTACATGCCCTGGTGCTGGATGGTAAAGGCGGCGCGCGTTCAATAGCCCGGACTGAACTCGATGAATTGCAGCTCCAGGCCCATGAAAGCCTGTGGCTGCACTGGGATCGCAGTCATCCGCAAACCCAGACCTGGCTGCGCAAATCCAGTGGTCTGAGCGAATTCAGCTGTGATCTGTTGCTGGAAGAAAACACCCGACCGCGTCTTTTACAGCTTTCGGACAGCGAACTGCTGCTATTTTTGCGTGGGGTCAATCTGAATCCGGGGGCCGAGCCTGAAGACATGGTCTCGGTGCGAATCTTCGGTTCTGCCCAGCGTGTCATCTCCCTGCGTTTGCGCCCGTTGCGCGCCACGGAGGAACTGCTGGAGCAACTGGCAGAGGGCAAGGGACCGAAAACAGCTTCCGAACTCATCCTGTGCATGGCGCAGTACCTGACCAACAAGTTGCAGGATCTGGTCAGCGACCTCTCGGAAGTGGTCGATGAGGAAGAAGAAAAGCTGGATGCCGACGAACGGTATACACCGGAACACGGAGCTGTTTTGCAGATCCGTCGCCGGGCGGCGGCGTTGAAGCGGTTTCTCGCTCCGCAGCGGGATATTTTTGGTCAGCTGACGCGGATCAAACTGCCCTGGTTCGTTGACGACGATGCTGATTACTGGAACGAATTGAACAACAGTCTGACCCGCTATCTTGAAGAGCTGGAGTTGACCCGGGAGCGGGTAGGGCTGGTCCTTGAGACCGAAGACCGACGATTGAGCGTGCGCATGAACCGCACGATGTACCGCTTCGGAATCATCACCGGGATTTTTTTGCCGATGAGTTTTTTGACCGGTCTGTTGGGGATCAACGTCGGTGGAATTCCATTCTCTGCGAGCCCTTATGGCTTCCTGATTGCCTGCCTGATGATGGTCTCGGTGGCATTGGGGCAGTGGTGGTTATTCCGACGTTTGCGCTGGGTTTGAAAGTGGCCCATGTGACCCGGGTAAATTTGATCGCGTCTTTCACAGACATCACGAGAGGTGCGTATGCACGATCCGTTTGAACAGTCTTTGCGTGACATGCTCAAGGCATCACCGTCCACCCGGGACGACGATGCGTGCCTTGGGCGTGTACTGAAAACCGCCAACCGCCAGGTCGGTGCCGGTGATTTGTTCAGCCTGCTGGGCCGTTGGTTGCCCGCCCTGATGATCGCCGTTAATAATGGATCGGCCCATGTCGCGCCGGTGTCCCGTCTTCGTAAACCTGCTGCCCGCACTGCTGATAAGGCTGATTGAATATGGAACTTGATCTCTGGACTCAGAGCCTCGTCACTGCAATGACTGCGTTATGGACCAAGGTTGCCAACTTCATTCCGAACCTGTTCGGCGCACTGGTTGTGCTGCTGTTGGGTTTTGTCGTGGCCAAATTGCTGGACACGCTGCTCTCCAAATTGCTGGCCAAACTGGGCCTCGATCGCCTGATGGGCGGCACCGGGTTGACCAAGTTGCTGTCTCGCGCAGGCCTTCAAGTACCGATTTCGACGCTGATCGGCAAGATCGTCTATTGGTTCGTTTTGCTGATTTTTCTGGTTTCTGCGGCAGAATCCCTTGGACTTGAACGAGTTTCGGCTACGCTGGACATGCTCGCGTTGTATCTGCCGAAGGTCTTTGGCGCAGCGCTGGTGTTGCTGGTGGGGGTCTTGCTGGCGCAACTGGCCAACGGGCTGGTGCGCGGCGCGGCAGAAGGCGTGGGCCTGGACTACGCTTCCGGCCTTGGGCGAATTGCCCAAGGACTGGTCATCATCATCAGTATTTCGGTCGCGATCAGCCAGTTGGAGGTCAAGACTGACCTGCTCAACCATGTGATTGTGATTGTGTTGATTACCGTTGGTCTGGCGGTTGCGCTGGCCATGGGATTGGGAAGCCGGGAAATTGCCGGCCAGATTCTTGCGGGAATCTATGTGCGTGAGTTGTACCAGGTTGGGCAACAAGTGCGTGTTGGCGAGGTCGAAGGCCAGATCGAAGAGATCGGCACGGTTAAAACCACATTGCTGACCGATGAGGGTGAGCTAGTCTCTCTTTCCAATCGGATCCTTCTCGAGCAGCATGTGAGTAGCCGCTAACCCGGCAAACCCTGCTAATGTATGCCGCCGCAAAATGCCCGCTGATGCTGGCTGCGGCGGACATTGACCTGACTGTCGGCCCGACTTGTTTTGAATAAAGCCCAATCGCTATCCATGCGCTACGACCCCCGCGAGCTCTCTGATGAGGAGTTGGTCGCGCGCTCGCACACCGAGCTGTTTCACGTAACGCGCGCCTATGAAGAACTGATGCGGCGTTACCAACGAACATTATTTAACGTCTGCGCACGATATCTCGGGAACGATCGCGACGCAGACGATGTCTGTCAGGAAGTGATGTTGAAGGTGCTGTATGGCTTGAAGAATTTCGAGGGCAAATCGAAGTTCAAGACATGGCTATACAGCATCACTTACAACGAATGCATCACTCAGTATCGGAAGGAACGGCGAAAGCGTCGCTTGATGGACGCCTTGAGTCTCGACCCTCTCGAAGAAGCGTCTGAAGAAAAGGCGCCGAAACCGGAGGAAAAGGGTGGACTCGATCGCTGGCTGGTGTATGTGAACCCGATTGACCGCGAAATTCTGGTGCTACGATTTGTCGCAGAGCTGGAGTTTCAGGAGATCGCAGACATCATGCACATGGGTTTGAGTGCAACAAAAATGCGGTACAAACGCGCTCTAGACAAATTACGTGAGAAATTTGCAGGTATTGCTGAAACTTAGTTCGGCGCAAATATCTCTTACGTGTAGGCAAGTTCTGATAGACTTGCCGCCGAGTTGTCCCCCGGTTTGCGGGACTGCTTCACAATCACCAGATGGGGATTTAACGGATGAAACTGAAAAACACCTTGGGCTTGGCCATTGGTACTCTTATTGCCGCCACTTCGTTCGGCGCTCTGGCACAAGGCCAAGGCGCAGTTGAAGGCGAGCTCAACTACGGGAAAAAGTACAACGACAGCGTTAACAACGTTGAAGATGGCTACACTCCTGGCGCTTCCATCGGTTACTTCTTGACCGACGACGTGTCGTTGAACGCGACCTACAACGCAGATGACTACACCCGTTCGAACAACGGCACTGGCAGTCAGAAAATCAAAGGCGACCAGTTCGGTCTGAACGCTCAGTACCACTTCAACAACGCTGGCGACGCACTGCGTCCTTACGTTCAAGGTGGTGTTAAGCACGGCAGCATGACCAACGTAGCCGCTGACGGCCACACCGGTCGTGACCAGTCGACTTTCCTGACTGCAGGCGCTGGCGTTAAGTACTACTTCCTCGAGAACTTCTTCGCCCGTGCTGGCGTAGAAGCTGACTACAAGCTGGACAACGGCAAGTGGGACTACATCCCGTCCGTAGGTCTGGGTGTGAACTTCGGTGGCGGCTCCAAGCCTGCTGCTGCTCCAGTTCCAGCACCAGCTGAAGTCTGCTCCGACAGCGACAACGATGGCGTATGCGACAACGTTGACAAGTGCCCTGACACCCCAGCCAACGTAACCGTTGACGCTGATGGCTGCCCAGCAGTTGCTGAAGTGGTTCGTGTTGAGCTGGACGTGAAATTCGACTTCGACAAGTCGGTAGTCAAGCCTAACAGCTACGGCGACATCAAAAACCTGGCTGACTTCATGAAGCAGTACCCATCCACCACCACTACTGTTGAAGGTCACACTGACAACGTCGGTCCTGACGCTTACAACCAGAAACTGTCCGAGCGTCGTGCAAACGCCGTTAAGCAAGTTCTGACCAACCAGTACGGTGTTCAACCGTCCCGCGTTCAGTCTGTTGGCTACGGCGAATCCCGCCCAGTTGCTGACAACAAAACTGAAGCTGGCCGTGCAGTTAACCGTCGCGTAGAAGCGCAGGTTGAAGCTCAAGCTAAGTAATTAGCCCGCAGCTCTGAGAAAAGCCCGGCTTAGGCCGGGCTTTTCTTTGTCTGCGATTTGATGAAGCAAGGGGCAATCAGGCAGATCAGGCGTTTTGATCGGCCACCATCGCGGGCAGGCCGCGTTCCCACTGAGAAGACATTGCGCAGGCCGCCACTGTGCCGATGACCAGAATGGCCGGGCTCTTTAGCTGGAAGGCGCCGGCATCTTCCTCCATCGCCGCCAGGTCACTCCGGCATTCCCGTTGGTGGGGCAGGGACGCGTTTTCAATCATCGCCACTGGCGTATCCGTCGCCATTCCACCGGCCAGCAACTGTTCGCGGATTTCGCCGAGCTTGGCCACCCCCATGTAGATCACCAGGGTTGTTCCGCTTTGGGCCAGTGCCTGCCAGTTCAGACGACTGCCGTCCTGGGTATGGGCAGTGACCAGCGTCACGCCGCGCGCGACACCGCGCAGGGTCAGCGGAATAGCGCATTGTGTCGCGCCCGCGAGTCCGGCCGTGATGCCATTGACCAATTCGACCTCCACCCCACGTTCACGTAACCACGCCGCCTCTTCGCCGCCACGCCCGAAAATGCAGGGATCGCCGCCCTTGAGCCGCACCACGCATTTGCCTTGGCGCGCGTAACGCAGCATCAGTCGGTGAATGAACGCCTGCGGGGTAGAGCGACATCCGCCGCGTTTGCCCACGGGGATGATGCGCGCGCCGACGCAATGCTCCAGTACTACGTCATTCACCAGGTCATCGATCAGCACGACATCGGCCTCTCTCAATGCCCGAACGGCCTTGAGGGTCAGCAATTCCGGATCGCCAGGTCCCGCGCCTACCAGCCAGACTTTTGCGTTCATAGTGTTTTCCTCACGAGGTGACCGCGACCGGTCGCGTGGTGGCGACCAGCAAACGCTTGATTTCCGGGACGCACGAGCCGCATTGCGTACCGCAGCCCAATTCTTGTTTCAGACCCTGCAAGTCCAATCCCCGGGCGATACCGGCGCAAACCGCGCTTTGGCTGACGTTCTTGCAATTGCACAGGGTTTTGTCACCGGCCGCCGACGCGCCTGCCTGACCTGGTGGCGCGCTGAGCGGCGCCAGCAACCAGCGCCGAAGTTGTTCGTCGGCACGACCTTCCCGCCAAAGATTCAGCAGCCAGTGTTGGGCGAGGGTTTCCCCAGCCAGGCGAATGGCGGTAATTCGGCCGTGGTCGATACGGACCCGTTTGCCGATGGAGCGCTGCGGGTCGTCGTAGGCCAACACCGGACCTTCCTGCAGTCCCAGGTGTTGGTCGATATCCCGGAGCCATTGCGGGTCCGGTGCTGTGGCGCTGGCAGCGCGTATAAGCAACGCTGGGCGTTCACGGCCTGTGAGGCTGAGGCTTGCGTAGGAAAACGCCTCACAGAGGGGGCGTAGGGTCTCAAAATGCTGTTGTACATCGCCCTCGATCAGTGCGAACAGTCTCCAGGGCAACTGAACCGGCTCCAGGCGCACGCCACTGTGCTTGAGTTCGGGTTGCTTCGACAGCGGATCAAAGGCGGGGAGGGTGAGGCTGTTCACGCCGCCCTTGAGAAAGCGATCGCCCCAATGCATGGGCAAAAACGCCTGGCCAGGACGTACGTTGTCGTCGCTGCTGACCGGCACAATCACCTCGCCGCGCCGGCTTTTCAGGCTGACAAGGTCGCCTGGTTTCAGGTCATGTTGGTCCAGCTCTTGCGGATGCAGGCTCAAGACCGCTTCGCCCACGTGGCCGAACAGTTGCGCAGCGGTGCCGGTGCGACTCATGCCATGCCATTGATCACGCAAGCGACCCGTGATCAGGGTCAGCGGGAAGTGTGCATCGCGTTGCTCCTTGGCGGCGCGGAAAGGATCAGCGATGAATTGTGCGCGACCGTTGGCGGTCGGGAAGACGCCGTCGCCGTACAGGCGAGCGGTGCCTTCGCTGGCATTCGCGGGGAAGGGCCATTGCTGCGGGCCGATTCGATCGATCAGGCCATGGCTGATGCCGGACAAGTCCAGATCTCGACCGCGGGTCAGTTGCTTGTATTCATCAAAGAGCTGCGCCGGCGTTTCAAAGGCAAACAGGCTGGGTTGTCCGGGGCGTAGATATTTTTCCAGTCGTTGTGCGAAATCTACGGTGATCGCCCAATCGGGCCGCGCTTCACCGGGTGCGACGATGGCCTGGCGGACGTGGGAAATGCGTCGTTCGGAGTTGGTCACCAGGCCGTCTTTTTCGCCCCAACTGGCTGCGGGTAGTAACAGGTCGGCGAATGCGGCAGTTTCGGTGGTGCGAAACGCTTCCTGCAACACGACGAACGGACAGGTTTGCAAAGCAGCGCGCACGGCGTTCTGGTCCGGCATCGATTGCGCCGGGTTGGTGCAGGCGATCCACAGCGCCTTGATCTTGCCGCTGCGCACCTGCTCGAACAGTTCGATGGCGCTCAGCCCGGTGTTGGTCGGGAGCTGTTCGACACCCCAGTAGGCGGCCACTTCAGCGCGGTGTTCGGCATTGGCGGCTTCACGATGCCCGGGCAACAGGTTCGACAGACTGCCGGTTTCCCGACCGCCCATGGCATTGGGCTGACCGGTCAGGGAGAAAGGTCCTGCGCCGGGACGGCCAATTTGTCCGGTGGCCAGATGCAGATTGATCAGCGCGCTGTTTTTGGCGCTGCCAGCGGTCGACTGATTCAACCCCATGCACCACAGGGACAGAAAACGCTCAGAGGTACCGACCCATTCGGCGCACTGGCGCAGCTGTTCGACGCTGATCCCACACAGCTGCGCAACCATCGAAGGCGTGTAGTCGTGCACCAGATGCTTGAGTTCCGTCAGACCTTGGGTGTGCGCCTTGATGAAGTCGTGGTCGACTCGGTTTTCCCACAGCAGCAAGTGCAAAATCCCATGGAACAAAGCGACATCGGTTCCCGGCAGAATCGCCAGATGCAGGTCAGCCAAATCACAGGTATCGGTGCGGCGCGGGTCGATGACGATGACTTTCATCTGCGGGCGGCTAGATTTGGCCTCCTCCAGGCGACGAAACAGCACCGGATGGGCGTAGGCCATGTTGCTGCCGACGATCATCACGCAATCGCTGGATTCCAGGTCTTCGTAGCTGCAGGGCGGTGCGTCGGCGCCGAGGCTGCGTTTGTAGCCCACCACCGCTGAAGACATGCACAGCCGTGAGTTGCTGTCGATGTTGTTGGTGCCCACCAACGCTCGCGCCAGTTTGTTGAAGGCGTAGTAGTCCTCGGTCAGCAATTGCCCGGAAATGTAGAACGCGACACTGTCCGGGCCATGTTCGGCGATGGTGCGGGCAAACACGCTGGCGGCGTGATCGAGGGCGGTGTCCCAATCGGTACGACTGCGGGCCAGGCTTTTGCCCAGGCGCAATGCGGGATACAGCGCTCGCGCGCTCAGGTCACCGGTCAAATGCAGGGTCGAGCCCTTGCTGCACAGTTTGCCGAAGTTGGCCGGGTGGGCTGGATCGCCGCTGACGCCGAGGATGCGCTCGCCGTCGTGCTCGATCAGCACGCCGCAGCCGACCCCGCAGTAACAACAGGTGGACGCAGTGATCTGGCGGTTCATCAGGCGACTTCCCGCGTGGGTCCGGCGTTACCCAAGGCCTGTTCCAGGGTAAAGGAATGGCCGAACATCAGTTGATCGCGGATTTCGCCGATGACCTGGTGCTCGAGGATTTGCCGAAAGTACCAGCCCCCGTCGGCCGTATCGCCGTACAGGCAGGCCCCGACCAGTACGTCGTCCTTGATCACCAGTTTTTTGTAGACGCCACTGATGGGGTCGGTGAGGGTGATGGTTTCGGTGCCTTCACCGCCCATGTAGTCACCGGCGGAAAACAGGTCGATGCCGGTGACTTTCAATTTGGTCGAGGTCACCGAGCCCTTGTAGGTGGCGAATCCCAGTTGTGCGAGGTGATTGGCGCAGACCTTGGCCTGGTCGAACAGCGGTGCTACCAGGCCATAGGCGATGCCGCGATGGCTGGCGCATTCGCCAATGGCGTAGACCCGTGGGTCGTAGGTTTGCAGGGTATCGTTGACCAGAATCCCGCGGCCGCAAGGGAGGCCGGATTGTTCCGCGAGTTCGATGTTGGGGCGGATGCCGGCGGCCATGACCACCAGGTCGGCGGGAATGATGTCGCCGTTCTTGAACTCGACCGAGCCGACCCGGCCATTGCCGGCATCGTGCAACGCCTGGGTTTGTTCACAGAGACGAAAGTGCAGGCCGCGGGCCTCCAGGGCATTTTGCAGCAACTGGCCGCTGGTCTTGTCCAGTTGCCGATCCAGCAACCACTTGCCGAGGTGCACGACGGTGACGTGCATGCCGCGCAGCATCAGCCCGTTGGCAGCTTCCAGCCCCAGCAGCCCGCCACCGATGACCACCGCGTGTTTATGGGTTTTGGCGGTGTCGATCATGACCTGGGTGTCGGCAATGTCGCGATAGCCGATGACGCCCTGCAGCGTGTTGCCGGGAATCGGCAGGATGAACGGGCTGGAGCCGGTGGCGATCAACAGGCGATCGTATTCGGCCATGGTGCCGTCTTCGGCAATGACCCGGCGTCTGACCCGGTCGATTTCCACGACTCTGCGGTTGAGCAGCAACTTGATGTCGTTTTCCAGGTACCAGTCCAGGTCGTTGAGCACGATCTCTTCGAAGGTCTGCTCGCCCGCCAACACCGGCGACAGCAGGATGCGGTTGTAGTTGGTATGGGGTTCGGCGCCGAAGACCGTGATGTCGTACAGCTCGGTGCTCAGTTTCAGCAGTTCTTCGAGGGTACGAACGCCGGCCATGCCATTGCCGATCATCACCAGTTTGAGCTTTTTCATCAGGTCCTCCGGGGAACAACGACCCGCCTCATCAGGCTTTCCAGGTCGTGCTCGACAATTTCGCGCAAACAAAAAAAGGCGTCCCGCCAGTTGCCTGACGGGGACGCCTTTGTCCGGTCCCGTTCTCTCGGGAAGCGCAGTCTTCGTCGTTGAAGCCTGCACGTTATGTGTGATGGGAAGGCTAATGCAGTGCTTGTGCCAAGTCGGACAGATCCGCTGTTCGCGGTGTCTGCAGGCGTTCGCCATCCGGGGGCGGCGCTTTGTTGCACCGATTCAACGCGCGGCGCCCACTAATGGAGCGCCAACACCAGCAGCACCAGATTCGCCACCAGCGACATCAGCGCCAGGGTCCGCCACACCTTCAACGGCTCGCGCTCCAGTAACGGTTTGGGGCGCACGCTCAAACTGCGTCGCTCGCCCTGTTCCATCAGCAATAACCACTCTTCCGCCGTTTCAAAGCGTTGATCCGGATCCGCCGCTACCGCGCGTTCCAGGGTTTGCATCAGCCATTCCGGGAGGTCGGGGCGATAGCGGCTGGCATTCACCGGAACGCCGAACCGTGGGCGTTGGAACGCTTCGATTTCGCCGTAGGGAAAATGCCCGGTGAGCAGGACATACAGGGTCACGCCGACCGAGTACAAATCCTGTTGCGCGCTCGGCGGGTCGCCGCGAAACGCTTCCGGCGCAATGTAGCTGGGGGTTCCGGGCAGGACAGAGGGCTCGTCGAGGGACAGGCCAGGGCAATAGGCGAGCCCGAAATCGAGCAGCCGCAACTCGCCGTCGTCACCCAGCAGCAGGTTATCCGGTTTGATATCGCGGTGCAGAATCTGCCGCCGATGCAGCATGCCCACCGCCCGCAACAGGCGTTCAGCCAGGTCTTGCCATTGGGCCAGCGGCAACGGCCCGACGCGCTCATGCAACTGCGCCAGGGTCGATCCCGAATATTCGCGCATCACGTAGTACAAATGCTGACGCTGACTGGCGGCATGGACTTCAGGGAAATGCCGCCCGGCTACACGCTTGAGAAACCATTCTTCCGACAACAACGCTTGCCCGGCCGGATGATCGTCGCGCAGGTGAGCGGGCAGGGTTTTCAGCAGCCAGGCCTGTCGCTGACTGTCACGCACGCGATAAAGCAGGGATTGCTGGCTCTGGCCGACGATCCCTTCGACTTGCCAGCCCTCGAAATCCTGGCCCGGTTTCAGTGCCGGTGGCAGTGGCCATTGCTGCAGTTGAATCAACGCATCGCCGATGCTGGTTTCACCGAGGGCATCGACCCGGACCAGCAAGGCGCTGGCATTGTCTTGGCTGCCGGCCAGGTGCGCGGCATTGACCAGGGTGTGTGCGGCGCTGTGCAGATCCGGTTGGTCCCGCAGAATCGCGGCAATGGCCGTGTCACCCAAGACCGCCCAGACCCCGTCGCTGAGCAGCACAAAGCTTTCATCGAGGCGCAATTCGCCGTCGAGGAAGTCCAGCACCAGGTGCTGATCGAGCCCCATCGCTCGTTTGAGCACATGCTGCATGCCCGGTTGGTCCCAGACGTGATCCTCGCTGATGCGCTGCAACTGATCGTCATGCCAGCGATACACTCGGCAGTCGCCCACATGGGCCAGGGTGAAACGCCGACCGCGCATGACCAATGCGCTGACCGTGGTCAGCAGGGGTTGTCCACCGCCGTTGGCCTGCAGCCAGCGGTTCTGCGCCAGCAGCAGGCGATCCAGTGCCTGGGCGACGCCCCAGGTTTCCGGGGTGGCGTAGTAATCCAGTGCCAGTGCCTGCAGGGTGGAACGAGCGGCCAGCCCACCGTCGGCGCACTGGCTGACACCGTCGGCGATGGCGAACAGGTAACCCTTGCTCGCCGCCAGCGCCGGGGCCGGTGTGACCAGCCGCAACGCATCCTGGTTTTCTTCGCGCGGGCCGATGGCGCTGGCTTCGGCGAAACTCAGTTGCAGGCTCATCGCCGGCTCAGACCCGTGCAGCGGTCACGGCAGCCGAACCCCAGGTGGTTCTCCAGCGACGTTTCACCCCGTGCAGGCCGAACCAGGCGAGGACGCCGAGGCTGGCGAACAACCACAGTGCCATTTGGTAGCTGCCGGTGCTTTGCTTGATCGCACCCATGCCCGCCGCCAGGGCAAAACCGCCGATGCCGCCGGCCATGCCGATCAGGCCGGTCATCACGCCGATTTCGCGACGAAAACGCTGCGGCACCAACTGGAACACGGCGCCATTGCCCGCACCAAGGCCGAGCATGGTGCAGACGAAAAGTGCCAGCGCAGCGTAGGAACTCGGCAGGTTGAATCCGACGGCAGCAATGCAGATCGCGGCCACGGTGTACATCGCCAGCAGGGTGCGGATGCCGCCGAAACGGTCCGCCAGGGCACCGCCCAAGGGGCGCATCAGGCTGCCGCCGAACACGCAGGCGGCGGTGTAGTAGCCGGCCGTCACCGGGCTCAGGCTGTATTGATCGTTGAAATAGCCGGGCAGGGCGCTGGCCAGGCCAATGAAGCCACCGAAGGTCACGCTGTAGAAAAACATGAACCACCAGCTGTCGCGATCGCCCAAGGCCTTGAAGTAGTCGGCCGTCGACTTGGCTTTCGGCCGTTCAGGCGCGTTTTTGGCCAGCCAGGCGAAAACGATCAACGACAGGATCAGTGGTATGAGGGCAAAGCCGAACACGTTGCTCCAGCCATACGCAGCCGCCAGAACCGGCGCAATCAGCGCGGCGAACACCGTGCCCGAGTTACCGGCGCCGGCGATCCCCATGGCCTTGCCCTGATGCTGCGGCGGATACCATTGCGACGCCAGAGGCAGGGCCACGGCGAACGACGCACCGGCCATACCGAGGAACAAGCCCAGGACCAGGGCCTGCTCGTAGCTGTGGATGCCCAGCTTCCAGGCACCGAACAGCGCACAGATAACGATCACCTGGCCAATCAGGCCAGCGGTTTTCGGCGACAGGCGATCAGCCAGCATGCCCATCATGAACCGCAGTACCGCGCCGGCCAGAATAGGCGTGGCCACCACCAGCCCCCGCTGTTGTGTGGTCAGGTGCAGGTCGGCGGCGATTTGCACGGCCAGTGGGCCAAGCAGGTACCAGACCATGAAGCTCAGATCGAAATAGAGGAAGGCCGCGAACAGGGTCGGGGTATGGCCGGATTTCCAGAAGCTTGAATTCATCGCGCACCTCAGCTGATAGGAGTCTCGAACGGGAGTCATGCAGGTGGGGCGCCTTGAGGGCTGCACCACCAGCCCCGGGCAATGGGGCCAAAACAAAAAAACGCCGCCACCTGATTTGCCATGGGGCAAATGAGGTGAGCGACGTCTTTGTCGTAGGTGGGGCAACCGCCGTTGGTTACCTGTGGAGATTACTTAGCGAGATCTGTGCCAATACTGTGAAACCGAGTGAAGGCCATCGCGAGCAAGCTCGCTCCCACAGAAGCGCTTCAGCCGAGCAGTTCACTCATGGCGATGATCTGCTCCGCCACCTGAATCAGTTTCTGTTGGCGGCTCATGGCCTGGCGGCGCATCAAGGTGTAGGCCTCTTCTTCGTTGCAGTCCTTCATTTTCATCAGTAACCCTTTGGCCAACTCGATGCGCTTGCGCTCGGCGAGCTGCTGGTCGCGGGCGTGCAGTTGCGCGCGCAGGGCCTGGTCGCTTTCGAAGCGCGCCATGGCCACGTCGAGAATCGGCTGCAAGCGCTGAGCGTGAATGCCTTCGACGATGTAGGCACTGACCCCGGACTTGATCGCCTGGCGCATCACATCCGGGTCGTGTTCGTCGGTGAACATCACAATCGGTCGTGGTTGGTCGCGACTGACCAGCACCACTTGCTCCATCACATCGCGGCCCGGTGACTCGGTATCGATCAGAATCACATCCGGACGCACCGTTTCGACGCGCCCGGGCAGGTCGATGATCAATCCTGATTCGTCGATTACCTCGAAGCCGGCCTCGGTCAGTGCCGCCTTCAGGCGTCCGACTTTTTTTGCGGTGTCGTTGATCAGCAGAATACGCAACATGTTCGCAGTCTCCTGTCAGCGGCTGGCTAATCGATGCGAGCTATTGCTCATGGCGTGCAGCTTGAAACTGCGGGCATAACCGGCAGGGTCCGAGCCGTCCCAGACCTTGCCGTCGATCAACTGGCTGCTGCGCATCTCATTGCCCAGTGCGGCGACGCCGACGGCGCAGGCGGCCTCACGATACAAGTCCAGTTGTTGCACCTGGCGGGCCACCGCCAGGTAATCCGGATCGTCGCGCAACAGGCCCCAGCGACGGAACTGGGTCATGAACCACATGCCATCGGACAGGTACGGCAGATTGACCTCGCCCCCACCGTGGAAGCGCAGGGCGTGCGGATCCTGCCAGCGATTGCCGAGACCGTCGTCGTAGTCGCCCAGCAAACGCGGCTCGATGCATTCGAGCGGCGCATCGAGGTATTGCGCGGCACTGAGCAATTGCGCGGTGCTGCGACGATTTTCAGTGCTTTCTTCGATAAAACGACTCGCCTGCAGAATCGCCATCACCAGTGCGCGGGCGGTGTTCGGGTATTGCTCGACGAACGCGCGGGTGCAGCCCAGGACTTTTTCCGGGTGATCGGGCCAGATGGTCTGGGTGGTCGCCATGGTGAATCCGAGGTTCTGTTGCACCGCGCTGGCCGACCAGGGCTCGCCGACGCAGAAACCGTCGATGCGTCCCGCTTGCAGGTGCGCGACCATTTGCGGCGGCGGCACCACGACGCTGTCGACGTCCTGCAACGGGTGAATGCCCTGGCTGGCGAGCCAGTAATACAGCCACATGGCGTGGGTGCCGGTGGGGAAGGTCTGGGCGAAGGTGAGTTTTGGGCGAAGTTGGTGCACGTGCCGGTCCAGTGCTTCAGGACTGGTCACACCCAGCGCTTGCAGGCCGTGGGAGAGGTTGATGCTCTGGCCGTTCTGGTTCAGCCCCATCAGCACGGCCATGTCCGTTGGCGCTATGCCGCCGATGCCCAGGTGCACGGCGTAGATCAGGCCGTAGAGGCTGTGGGCGGCGTCGAGTTCACCGCTGACCAGTTTGTCCCGCAGGTTGGCCCAGGATGACTGGCGCTTGAGGTTCAAGGTCAGGCCGTAAGGCTGGGCGAAGCCCTGGGTGGCGGCGACCACGACTGAGGCGCAGTCGCTCAGGGCCATGAAGCCGAGGTTGATTTCGGACTTTTCCGGGGCATCGCTGCCATTGACCCAGGCCAGCGGGCCGGCTGATGGTTCGTTCATCGCGTCTTCACCTTGCAAAAAAAAGCGCCGTCCCGCGTCCTTGCACGCGCAAGGCCGGATGACGACGCCATTGTCCTGGCACTCATCCCGCCGTTGGCATGAGTGCTGATGACAGGATCGGTGCAAGGCATATGCCATCGTCCGTTGATTGAATCGCGCGCCTCGCCTGCGGGCCGCTTGCCCGGCTATAATCGCTGCCACTTTTCATAGCCCAGAGTCAAACCCGCCCATGTACACCCTGGCCCGTCAGCTGTTGTTCAAACTTTCCCCGGAAACCTCCCACGATCTGTCCTTGGACCTGATCGGCGCGGGCGGGCGTCTGGGGCTCAACGGCTTGTTGTGCAAGGCCCCGGCGAAGGTGCCGGTGACGGTCATGGGCCTGGACTTCCCGAACCCGGTGGGACTGGCGGCCGGTCTGGACAAGAACGGCGCGGCCATCGACGGCTTTGCGCAGCTGGGTTTTGGCTTTGTCGAAATCGGCACCGTCACCCCGCGTCCACAACCGGGTAACCCGAAGCCACGCCTGTTCCGCCTGCCGGAAGCCGAGGCGATCATCAATCGCATGGGCTTCAACAACCTTGGCGTCGATCACCTGCTGGCCCGCGTTGCTGCGTCCAAGTACAAAGGTGTGCTGGGCATCAACATCGGCAAGAACTTCGATACTCCGGTCGAGCGCGCGGTCGACGATTACCTGATTTGCCTGGACAAGGTTTACGCCCATGCCAGCTATGTGACGGTCAACGTCAGCTCGCCGAACACGCCGGGGCTGCGCAGCCTGCAATTCGGTGACTCGCTCAAGCAACTGCTGGCCGACCTGGCCACGCGTCGCGCGGAACTGGCGCTGCGCCACGGCAAACACGTGCCCCTGGCGATCAAGATCGCGCCGGACATGAGCGACGAAGAAACCGTGCAGGTCGCGCAAGCGTTGATCGATACCGGGATGGACGCGGTCATCGCCACCAACACCACCCTGAGCCGCGTGGGCGTCGAAGGCATGGAGCATGGTGACGAGGCGGGCGGTCTGTCCGGCGCACCGGTTCGCGACAAGAGCACCCACACCGTGACAGTACTCGCGGCAGAGCTGGGTGGTCGGTTACCGATCATCGCCGCGGGCGGCATCACCGAAGGCAAGCACGCGGCGGAGAAAATCACCGCAGGGGCGAGCCTGGTGCAGATTTACTCGGGCTTCATCTATAAAGGGCCGGCACTGATTCGTGAGTCGGTAGACGCCATCGCAGCCCTGCGTTGATCCTTGTGGCGAAGGGGCAGCCCCCTCGCCACATGGGTATGCCGATGAGTTTTGGACAGGCATAAAAAAGGGCTCCTCGAAGGAGCCCCTGGGCCGGAGCCCGCCGTCCGGATGGGACGTGCGTGGTTAATTCGTTACGTAATCAGATTGTCGTGTCGGAGTGTGTGCCCTGTATTAGCCGACGGCGTGAAGTTCGTTGAGTCTATGGATTCCCGCAGTGCCGGTCATACCGTCCCAGTTGTCGCCGCGTCCTTCTCGCCAGCCGTTGATCCAGGCTTGGCGTACCGACGGTAGAGTAAATGGGCAAAGCTCACGGGATTTGCCACCAACGCCATATTGATATCCGCGCAAAAACGCTCTTTCCAACGGATCACGCTTAAGTCTTCTCATAGGGTGTTGCCCTCACTTGTTGACTGTTTTCATCGCGTCGACCTCAATCGAGGTCAGGCAGAAAAACTCTGCCGTTGGGGGCTCGCTGCCGGCGTGGCGAGCCAAGGTGTTGGCGTCGTTGCGGCGCCAACCTGAGTTGAGTTCTAACCAATGCGTCACATCGAGGGAATGATCGTTTTGTCATAAGGACGTAACGATAAAGATGCTATGGCCATAAGTAACACGATGTTCGTCGCGTATTTATTGATCAAAGCCCTGTATGATCGGCCCCCCGCAGGATGCCGGGGTTAGACTTTTGGTGAGAATGTCTCGCGTTGCAGTGCGGGATTATTCGACGAAGGGTCGACTTATGACATTTTGTTGCATCAACTTTTTTATCTGTCCTTGCATCTAAGCTCATTTAACCCGAGCAGCAGGGGTGGAACGGCACACCTTCGTGCCACGCGGGCGCTCTTCGAGAAAAGCGCCTGATTGAAAACCGGGCCGGCAATGCGTTGCCGGCTCACTCAGCTAAAGGCTCTGGAACTCCCATGTCCGATCGTTTCGAACTCTTCCTCACTTGCCCCAAAGGCCTCGAAGGCCTGCTCATCGAGGAAGCCGTCGGGCTTGGCCTTGAGGACGCTCGTGAGCACACCTCTGCCGTGCGCGGCATGGCCACCATGGAAACCGCTTATCGCCTGTGCCTGTGGTCGCGCCTGGCGAACCGCGTGCTGCTGGTGCTCAAGCGCTTCCCGATGAAGGACGCCGAAGACCTCTATCACGGCGTGCTCGATATCGAGTGGCAAGACCACATGCTCAACGACGGCACCCTGGCCGTCGAGTTCAGCGGTCACGGCTCGGGCATCGACAACACTCACTTCGGTGCCTTGAAGGTCAAGGACGCCATCGTCGACAAACTGCGCACTCCGCAGGGTGATCGCCCGTCCATCGACAAGCTCAACCCGGACCTGCGCATCCACCTGCGCCTGGACCGTGGCGAAGCGATCCTTTCCCTCGACCTGTCCGGCCACAGCCTGCACCAGCGCGGCTACCGCCTGCAGCAGGGCGCGGCGCCGCTGAAGGAAAACCTCGCGGCCGCCATCCTGATCCGTTCCGGCTGGCCACGCATTGCGGCCGAAGGCGGCGCGTTGGCGGACCCGATGTGCGGTGTCGGCACATTCCTCGTCGAAGCTGCAATGATCGCCGCCGACATGGCGCCGAACCTGCGCCGCGAGCAGTGGGGCTTCACCGCGTGGCTCGGTCACGTGCCGGCGCTGTGGAAAAAACTCCATGAAGAAGCCGTCGAGCGTGCCGCGGCTGGTCTGGCCAAGCCACCGCTGTGGATTCGCGGTTATGAAGCCGACCCGCGTCTGATTCAGCCGGGCCGCAACAACGTCGAGCGTGCCGGCCTGAGCGAGTGGATCAAGATCTACCAGGGCGAAGTGGCGACCTTCGAGCCGCGCCCGGACCAGAACCAGAAAGGCCTGGTGATCTGCAACCCACCGTACGGCGAGCGTCTGGGCGACGAGGCGAGCCTGCTCTACCTCTACCAGAACCTCGGCGAACGCCTGCGTCAGGCCTGCCTGAACTGGGAAGCGGCGGTGTTCACCGGCGCGCCGGACCTGGGCAAGCGCATGGGCATCCGCAGCCACAAGCAGTATTCGTTCAGGAACGGCGCCTTGCCATGCAAACTGCTGCTGATCAAGGTGCTGCCGGACCAGTTCGTCACCGGCGAGCGCCGCACTCCGGAACAGCGTCAGGCCGAGCGTGAGCAAGCGGTCTACGATCAGGCGCCAAGCGAGCCGCAAGAGCGCAAGTACAACAAAAACGGCAATCCGATCAAACCGGCTCCGGCACCTGCGCCGGTGATCGAGCAGCCGCGCCTGAGCGAAGGCGGGCAGATGTTTGCCAACCGCCTGCAAAAAAATCTCAAGGCGCTGGGCAAGTGGGTCAAGCGTGAGGGCATCGATTGCTACCGCGTCTACGATGCCGACATGCCGGAATACTCCATGGCCATCGACCTGTATCACGATTGGGTCCACGTTCAGGAATACGCCGCGCCGAAATCCATCGACCCGGAAAAGGCGTCGGCGCGCATGTTCGATGCCCTGGCGGCGATTCCGCAGGCCTTGAACATCGACAAGAGTCGCGTGGTGGTCAAGCGTCGCGAGCGTCAGAGCGGCACCAAACAGTACGAACGTCAGGCTGCGCAGGGCAAGTTCGTCGAGGTCAATGAAGGCGGCGTGAAGCTGCTGGTGAACCTGACCGATTACCTCGACACCGGCCTGTTCCTCGATCACCGGCCGATGCGCATGCGTATTCAGAAAGAGGCCGCCGGCAAGCGCTTCCTCAACCTGTTCTGCTACACCGCGACGGCCAGTGTTCATGCGGCCAAGGGCGGCGCGCGCAGCACCACCAGCGTCGACCTGTCGAAAACCTACCTGGACTGGGCGCGCCGCAACCTGTCGCTGAACGGTTTTTCCGACAAGAACCGCCTGGAGCAGGGCGATGTGATGGCCTGGCTGGAAAATGCTCGCGAAGAGTACGACCTGATCTTCATCGATCCGCCGACCTTCTCCAACTCCAAGCGCATGGAAGGGATCTTCGATGTGCAACGTGACCAGGTGCAGTTGATTGACCTGGCCATGGCACGTCTGGCGGCAGGCGGGGTGCTGTACTTCTCCAACAACTTCCGCAAGTTCGAGCTGGAACCCAACCTGAGCGAGCGTTATGCGGTCGAGGAAATCACCGCCCAGACCATCGATCCGGATTTTGCCCGTAACGGCAAGATCCATCGTGCCTGGAAAATCACGGCCCGCTGACACCTGGAGGATTGGATCCACAGAGCCTTGATTTTTAAAGGCTCTTGGATTCCTTCCGCACTGGTCAAATTAGTGGCTAATAGCTATAACTCCTCTCACGGCCAAAGGGCTTTCCTGCACCTGGCGTTTTGAGTTGCGTTTATGTCGTTGCACGCCGTGCGCCCAAAGATCCTGGGTTTTATCAGCGAAGACGTTTCGGCCTGGCTGGTCGCGCTGCTGGTATTGCTCGTCGGCGGGGTCCTCACCGGGTTGCTCGCCTGGTCGACCCTGAACCTGTTTCACCATCAACTGCGGCAACGTTTCCAACTGCTGGCCAGTGAGCGTTACAGCCGTATCGAAGAACGCTTTGAAGATCAGGAACAGCGCCTCGATGGCCTGCGCCGGTTCTTTGCCAATTCCGATGCAATCTCCCGTGAAGAATTCAACGGCTATACACAGCCTCTGTTACGCCGTACCCAAGCCTATTCGTTCGCCGAACGCATCAGTGGCGATCAGCGGGCGGCGTTCGAGCGTCGGGTGCGGGATGAGGGCCTGACGAATTTCACAGTGCGCGAGCTCACCGCCGACGGCCAACTGCAACTGGCCGGCGAGCGTGATGAGTACGTGCCGGTACTGTACAGCCAGACACAAAGCAAACTTGGGGCGCCGCTTGGCTACGACTTGCTGGCCCAGCCCTTGCGGCGCGCGACCCTGGAACGGGCCGACCAGCATCGGGGCATGGCGGTGTCGCAACCGATGCATCTGGTCAGTATCGAGCCGGCTTATGCGCGGGGCGTGCTGCTGGTCGCGCCTGTCATGTCGCGCGATGACCCCGATGCAGCGAAGAACAAGCCCTTTGGTTATGTCATGGCGGTGATCAGCATGCGCCAGTTGCTGGCCGACGGGTTGCCAGAGGCCGGGCGTGACTATCTCTCGGTGCGCATTCTCGACTTATCCACAGACGATCAGCACGAAGTGCTGTTTGAGTCACCCAATGCACCGGCCGTCAGTGAATTGTCGTCGACTCGCCTGGTGCGCCTGGCTGATCATGATTATCAGGTCGATATCCAGCCCAGCGAGGCCTTCCTGCAGGCCAACCATTCGTCGGTGACCTCGTTGGTGGTGCTCGGCGGTTTGCTCAGTGTGTTGCTCAGTGCCTTGCTTTATGTGCTGGTCAGTCAACGTCAGCGGGCGTTGAAGCTGGTCGATCAGCGGACCGAGGAACTGCGCGCTCGCGAGCAGGAATTACGCGGCACCCACGGCCAGCTGCGCGGCGTGTTGAATGCCGCGACCCAGGTAGCGATCATCGCCACGGACTTGCGTGGGGTCATCAGCACCTTCAATGCCGGCGCCGAACAGATACTCGGCTACCGCGCTGCCGAAGTGGTGGGGCACATGACCCTGGAAAACCTGCACCTGCCCCGCGAGCTCGCTGCACGTTCGGCAGAGTTGAGCGCGCGTTATGGCAAACCGGTGCCGACCTGCCAGGCGATGCTGGTCGAGGGCAGCGTGGAAGGCAGTGTGGAGGGTGGCCATGAAGGGCGGGAATGGACGCTGGTGCGTGGCGATGGCAGCTATTTGATGGTCAACATGCTGGCGACCCCGGTGCTCGACGAGCAGGGTTTGTGGGTCGGGCACCTGGCCATTTGCATCGACATCACTGAACGCAAACGCGTGCATGAGGCGCTGGCCGCTCGGGACTTGCTGTTGAAGAAACTCAGCGCCCATGTCCCCGGCGGGATCTACCAGTTCAAGATGGAGTTCGACGGACGCTTCAGTGTGATTTACGCCAGCGACGGTATCCGCGAGATCTACGAGCTGGATCCGGACGTTCTGTTGCTCAACGCCGAAGCGATGTTCACGCGGATTCACCCCCAGGACACCACTCGGGTTCGTGCTTCGATCCGCGCCTCTGCCGATACCCTCAGCCCCTGGCGTGAAGAGTACCGGGTGCAGCTTCCCCACCGTGGTCTGCGCTGGGTGCGCGGCGAGGCGACCCCGGAGGAGCTGCCTGGCGGTGGCGTACTCTGGCATGGCTATATCTCGGACATTTCCGATTTGAAACGGGTGGAAGAGGAGCTTCGGGCGTTGTCGGTCACCGACTCCCTGACCGGTATCCACAACCGCCGCTATTTCCAGGAACGCCTGACCAGCGAGATGGCCCGGGTCGAACGCGGCAGTGGAGAACTTTCGGTGATCATGCTCGACATCGACCACTTCAAGCGCATCAATGACCAATATGGTCACGCGGTGGGCGACCGGGTATTGCAGGCCGTGTGCGAGCGCATCGGCCAGCGGCTGCGTCGCACGGATGTGTTCTGTCGACTGGGTGGCGAGGAGTTCATGGTGCTTTGCCCGGATATTGGCAGCGCACAGGCCTATTTGCTGGCGGTGGAGTTGTGGCAAAGCTTGCGCAGTGCACCGATTGATGGCGTGGGGGTCGTCACGGCGAGTTTCGGGATTGCCAGCTGGCGGGTGGGTGAGGGCGCGGATGCGCTGTTGCTGCGGGCGGACTCGGGGGTCTATGTGGCAAAGCTTGAAGGTCGGGATCGGGTTCAGGGCGAGGCGGACTGACCCAGGTCAGACGTAATCCCTGCAGGAGCGGGCCGGCTCCGGGCGGCGTTCCGACGATGGACTCAAGAGCGCCGCGTTTATCCAGGTCATCCGCGTTATCGTTAACGACCCTCGCCAGCAGGCTGGCTCCTACGGGGGGATGTAACGTCTTCCCTGTAGGAGCTAGCCCGCTCCGACACTGGTTTTGCAGTGTTCTTACAGAACCGAAGCGGTCTGCGCCAGTTTCGGCTGGCGGTACAGATCAAGCAGCACCTGATCGAGCACCGACGACGCACCGAACGGAGCCTTGTCGTTGAGGATCGCCACCACCGCCCAGGTATTGCCATTGATATCGCGGCTGAAGCCGGCGATCGCGCGCACCGTGTTCAGGGTGCCGGTCTTGACGTGGGCTTCACCGCGCATCGCGGTCGTTTTAAGGCGTTTGCGCATGGTGCCGTCGGTGCCGGCAATCGGCATCGAACTGATGTACTCGGCGGCGTAAGGGCTGTGCCAAGCGGCTTGCAGCATTGACGCCATTTCCCGGGCGCTGACCCGCTCGGCGCGGGACAGGCCGGAGCCGTTCTCCATCACCAGGTGCGGCGCGGTGATGCCTTTCCTCGCCAGCCACTGACGTACCACGCGCTGGGCAGCCTTGGCATCGTCGGCATCGGCGTCGGTGCGGAATTTCTGGCCCAGGCTCAGGAACAGCTGCTGAGCCATGGTGTTGTTACTGTATTTATTGATGTCGCGGATGATCTCCGCCAGGTCCGGCGAGAATGCCCGTGCCAGCACCTTGGCATCCTTAGGCGTTGGTGCCAGGACATCCCTGCCCTGAATGCTGCCACCCAGTTCTTTCCAGATCGCGCGCACGGCGCCAGCGGTGTAGGTCGCGTGATCGAGCAGCGACAGATAAGTCTGCGAGCTGCAGCCTTCGCCCAGTTGGCCACCCACGGTCACGGTCACGCTGCCATCGGCCTGGGGCACCGGGTTGTAGCGCACGCCGCCAGTGCATTGCTTGGAATTGATGGCCTTGACCTGATTGTCGATGCGGATGCTGGCAATTGGCGGTTCCACCGAAACCAGCACTTTGCCGGAGTCGTTGCGCGCGACGAATCGCAGGGCCTTGAGGTTGACCAGCAGCGCATCGGGTTTGACCAGGAACGGCTTGTTTTCGTCATTGCCGTCGTCGTTGAACTCTGGCAGTTGCGGTTGCACGAAAAAGTTCTTATCCAGTACCAGGTCGCCGGTGACCTGGGTGACGCCATTGGCGCGCAGGTCGCGCATCAGCAGCCAGAGTTTTTCCATGTTCAGCTTCGGATCGCCGCCACCCTTGAGGTAGAGGTTGCCATTGAGGATGCCGCCGCTGAGGGTGCCGTCAGTGTAGAACTCGGTTTTCCACTGATGGTTCGGGCCGAGCATTTCCAGGGCCGCATAGGTGGTGACCAGTTTCATGGTCGAGGCCGGGTTGACCGACACATCGGCGTTGAAAACGGTCGGGGTGCCGGGGCCGGTCAGTGGAATCATCACCAGCGACAGGGCGTTGTCCTGCAATTTGCTGGCCTTTAGGGCTTTTTCAACGTTGGGCGATAACGCGGTATTGATGGGATCAGCGGAAACGGGGAGGGCCAGGGGAAGGAGAAGGCCGGCCAGCAGTAATGGACGCAACGATTTGATCATTTGAAATAAAACCCTACAGCCGAGGGGAAAAGACGAGGGCATGAAGATAAATTCCCTCAGTGGTCATGAAAGTGTCGGCATTATGCCCCAAGGTGTCGTGGCTTGTGCCGTGCCTGACCCTTCTAATCCGCTATTTTTTTACCGGGCGGTAGGGCTGGCGCCGTTCAGAGGCGAGTAATCGGCCGCTTAAACTGCTAAAGTGCCGCCCGTTATTACTTAAGAGGATTGTTCCAATGGCGACTAACCGTTCCCAGCGTCTGCGCAAAAAACTGTGCGTCGATGAATTTCAAGAGCTGGGTTTCGAACTGAACCTGGATTTCAAAGAAGATTTGGCTGATGAAGCCATTGATGCTTTCCTCGACGCGTTCCTCAAAGAAGCCATGGAAGCCAACGGTCTGGGCTATGTTGGCGGCGACGACTTCGGTCTGGTATGCCTGCAGAAGCGTGGCTCGGTGTCCGAAGAGCAGCGTGCTGCTGTTGAAGCCTGGCTCAAGGGCCGCAGTGAACTGACCGAAGCGACTGTCAGCCCGCTGATCGACGTCTGGTACCCGGAAAAGCCGATCAATCCGGTAGCTTGATGTTCAGAAAAACGGCGACCCATGGGTCGCCGTTTTTTTTAAGAGTAAGCCTCGCCGCGGGGTGTCATGTTTCAAGCGTTATCGTTGACGACCATCGCGAGCAAGCTCGCTCCTACAGGGCTTTGCGCCAGTTCAGAATCATCAGCGTCACCACCCCCGCGACAATCCCCCAAAACGCCGAGCCAATGGAAAACAGCGTCAGCCCCGATGCCGTGACCATGAAGGTGATCAGCGCCGCTTCCCGTTCCTTTACCTCACTCATGGCGATGCTCAGACCATTGATGATCGAGCCGAACAACGCCAGCGCGGCAATCGACAGCACCAGTTCCTTGGGCAACGCCGCGAACAAGGCCGACAGCGTTGCGCCGAAAACGCCGGCGATCCCGTAGAAAACCCCGCACCACACCGCTGCCGTGTAGCGCTTGTTGCGATCCTCGTGGGCATGCGGTCCGGTGCAGATTGCTGCGCTGATGGCGGCCAGGTTGATCCCGTGGGAGCCGAAGGGCGCCAGCAGCAAGGAGGCGATGCCAGTGGTGGTGATCAGCGGTGAGGCCGGCACGGTGTAACCGTCGGCGCGCAGTACGGCGATGCCGGGCATGTTCTGCGAGGTCATTGCCACGACGAACAGCGGAATGCCGATGCTGATGGTCGCCGCCAGGGAAAAGTGTGGCGTGGTCCAGACCGGCGTGGCCACTTCCAGGTGAAAGCCGCTGAAGTCCAGCAGGCCCATGAACCCCGACAACGCTGTTCCGATCAGCAATGCTCCCAGCACGGCGTAGCGGGGTGACAGGCGCTTGACCACCAGGTAGGTCAAAAACATGCCCAGCACCAGTGCCGTGCGATGCTGCGCGGCGACGAAAATCTCGCTGCCGATCTTGAACAGAATCCCGGCCAGCAACGCGGCGGCCAACGACGCCGGGATCTTTTTCACCAGGCGCTCGAAGCTGCCGGTCAGCCCGCAAATCGTCACCAGTACCGCGCAGGTTATGTAGGCACCAATGGCTTCGCCATAGCTCACGCCGCCAAGGCTGGTGATCAGCAACGCTGCCCCGGGGGTCGACCAGGCGATGGTAATCGGCGTGCGATAGCGCAGGGACAGACCGATGGAGCACACCGCCATGCCGATGGAAATCGCCCAGATCCACGACGAAATTTGCCCGCTGGTCAGGCCGGCCGCTTGCCCGGCCTGGAACATCAGCACCAGGGAGCTGGTATAGCCGGTCATCATGGCGATGAAACCGGCGACGATGGCCGAAGGTGATGTATCGGCCCATGGGCGCAGTTGCGTGTGCGTGGCGTCGTTCATGACGGTGGTGTTCCCTGTTCTGATAAAGATGTCCGCCACGCCACAATGCCCTTGTGGGAGCCAGCAGGCTCGCTCCCACAAGGGAATTGTGCAAAAGGCGGATTCTGCGATTAAGCCTAAACTCAAACGTAACCAATCGTTGCAATACAGCGGAAGCAACAAACAGCCATACAGTCGTGTTGCCACTATCCATTGTGTACAATCACAGTGTTTTTTACGCGATACTTGCCAGCGACCCACTGTGCCGTATTACAGTCACGGTCAATTCGCCGCAGTTCTCCCGACTCGAGTGCCCATGAACGAACAGTTGCAGCCCCTCAAGAAACAACCGCGAGCAGGCAAAGCCGGCCGCAGCGGTACCCAGGACGATATTGTCTATGCGCATATCTTCGAGGCCATCCTCGAACAGCGTCTGGCGCCCGGCACCAAGTTGAGCGAAGAAGCGCTGGGGGAAATTTTCGGGGTCAGCCGCACCATCATTCGCCGTGCGTTGTCGCGCCTGGCTCATGAAGGTGTGGTGCTGCTGCGTCCGAATCGCGGCGCGGTGGTGGCCAGCCCGAGTGTCGAAGAGGCGCGCCAGGTGTTCATGGCCCGGCGTCTGGTCGAGCGCGCAATCACCGAACTGGCGGTGCAGCACGCCACTGCCGAGCAGATCGCCGAATTGCGTCAGATGGTCAACGACGAGCGCGACAGCTTCTCCCGTGGCGATCGCGGTGCGGGCATCCGCCTGTCGGGCGAATTCCACCTGAAACTGGCCGAAGCGGCGAAAAACGCACCATTGATCAGCTTCCAGCGCAGCCTGGTGTCCCAGACTTCGCTGATCATCGCCCAATACGAAAGCGGCAACCGTTCCCACTGCTCCTACGACGAGCACACCCAGTTGATCGACGCCATCGAGGCGCGCAACGGTGAGCTGGCGGTGGATCTGATGATGCATCACATGGATCACATCGACAGCAAGCTCAACCTTGACGAAGAAAGTGCGTCGGATGACTTGCACGCCGTGTTTTCGCATTTGTTGCAGACCAAGAAACCGGGACGTTCACCAGCGAAAATCTGAAAAACCGCGTCGCGCCTATCGCCAGCAGGCTGGCTCCCACAGGGTTTTGTGTTGAGTGCACATTTGTGGGGGCGAGCCTGCTCGCGAGAGCAATGTGACAGGCAACAAAAATCCCCCGGGCTGAAAGGCTGCGGGGGATTTTTTATGTCGGTGAAACCTAGCGCTGATGCACCAGATTCCCCGCCGCATACGTCTGCAGCACGGTCCGGTCATCCCCCAGGGTCATCAGCACGAACAACGTCTCGGCAATGTTGTTGGCCTGTTTCAGGCGATAGTCCAGCAATGGCGTGGCGTTGTAGTCCAGCACCAGGAAATCTGCGTCCGTGCCCGGCTTCAGGTTGCCGATCTTGTCTTCCAGGCGCAAGGCGCGGGCGCCGCCGAGGGTCGCCAGGTACAGTGACTTGAACGGGCTCAGACGCGCACCTTGCAGTTGCATGACCTTGTACGCTTCGTTCAGGGTTTGCAGCAGCGAGAAACTGGTGCCGCCGCCCACATCGGTGCCCAGGCCGACGTTCAGTTTGTGTTTCTCGGCCATCGGCAGGTTGAACAGGCCACTGCCCAGGAAGAAGTTCGACGTCGGGCAGAACGCAATCGCCGACCCGGTTTCGGCCAGTCGCGCGCACTCGTCGTCGCACAGGTGCACGCCGTGGGCAAACACCGAGCGCTCGCCCAGCAACTGGTAGTGATCGTAGACGTCCAGGTAGCCCTTGCGCTCCGGGAACAATTCCTTGACCCACTCGACTTCCTTGAGGTTTTCACTGATGTGGGTCTGCATGTACAGATCCGGGTACTCACTGAGCAACTGGCCGGCGAGGGTCAGTTGTTCCGGGGTGCTGGTCGGGGCGAAGCGCGGGGTCACCGCGTAGTGCAGGCGGCCCTTGCCGTGCCAGCGCTCGATCAGCGCCTTGCTTTCGACGTAGCTGGACTCGGCGGTGTCGGTCAGATAATCCGGGGCGTTGCGGTCCATCATGACCTTGCCGGCGATCATCCGCAGGTCCAGCTGTTCGGCGGCTTCGAAGAACGAGTTCACCGACTGCGGATGCACGCTGCCGAACACCAGCGCCGTGGTGGTGCCGTTGCGCAGCAGTTCCTTGATGAAGATGTCCGCGACCTGGTCAGCGTGGCCCTTGTCGGCGAACTGGCGTTCGCACGGGAAGGTGTAGGTATTGAGCCAGTCCAGCAGTTGCTCGCCGTAGGCGCCGACCATGCCGGTTTGCGGCAGGTGGATGTGGGTATCGATGAAGCCCGGGGTGATCAGCGCATCCTGGTAATGGGTGATCTCGATGTCTGCCGGCAGGGTCGGCAGCAGCTCACTGGCGTGACCCAGTGCACTGATTTTGCCGTTATCGACCACCAGCAGGCCATCCTCGAAATACTCGTAGGAGGCTTCGATCCCCACTTCAGCGGGGTCGGCGATACTGTGCAGAATGGCGGCGCGGTAGGCTTTGCGAGTCAGAGGCATGGTCATTCTCTATTTATGAAGCTCATCAGTTTGAGGCTTTCAGTTTTGTGGCCTGACTGCGGCGCGACACGGGCAGCAGTTTGGCAATCGGTTCGGCGCTGGCGGTCTGCTGGCCGAAATTGGCGTTATAGGTGGCGATGATTTCGCCGGCGATGGAGATGGCGATTTCCACTGGCAGCTTGCCTTTGACTTCGCCGATGCCCATCGGGCAGCGCATGCGTTGCACGACGCTGTTGTCGAATCCGCGGTCGCGCAGGCGATGTTCGAACTTCACGCGTTTGGTCTTCGAGCCGATCAGGCCGAAGTAAGCGAAGTCGTTGCGCTTGAGGATCGCGGCGGTGAGTTCCAGGTCGAGCTGGTGGTTGTGGGTCATGACGATGCAGTAGCAGCCAGCGGGCAGCTCGTCGATTTCGTCCACCGGTTCTTCACTGACGATCTTGCGCACGCCGTGGGGGATCTGTTGCGGGAACTCTTCCTCCCGCGAGTCGATCCAGCGCACCCGGCAGGGCAGGCTGGCTAGCAGCGGCACCAGTGCGCGGCCGACGTGGCCGGCGCCGAACACGGCGATTTGCGCCTGGACCTGGCCCATCGGTTCGAACAGCAATACGGTGGCGCCGCCGCAGCACTGGCCCAGGCTGGCGCCGAGGCTGAAGCGCTCCAGATGGGTGTCCTGCTTGCCGCTGGCGAGCATCTCGCGGGCGATTTGCATGGCCTTGTATTCCAGGTGCCCGCCACCAATGGTGTCGAACGTCTGGCGGGCGCTGATGACCATCTTCGAGCCGGCATTGCGTGGCGTCGAGCCGAGCTCTTCGATGATGGTCACCAACACGCAGGGTTCACCGCGGTTTTGCAGGTCGGCGAGGGCGTCGATCCAGTTGTACATGTCTCACCTCAACATCTCTGTTGTCTGTTCCGGCCTCATCGCCAGCAGGCTGGCTCCCACATTGGAATGCATTCCCCTGTGGGAGCCAGCCTGCTGGCGATTGGCAGCGCCTCGGTATCAGAGCGAAGCCATCTCGGCTTCAGCCTCGACAGCCTTCGCCATCTTCAGCTGGCGCATCTGTTCACAGCCCCACAACACGCGCTCCGGGGTGGCCGGTGCGTCGATCTTCGGTTGGTGCTTGTAGTCGCCCAGGCTGGCCACGGCGTCCTTGATTGCACACCATGCGGCGATACCGAGCATGAAGGGCGGCTCGCCCACGGCCTTGGAGTGGAACACCGTGTCTTCCGGGTTCTTGCGGTTCTCCACCAGCTTTACCCGCAGGTCCAGAGGCATGTCCGCCACGGCCGGGATCTTGTAGCTGGCCGGGCCGTTGGTCATCAGCTTGCCTTTGTTGTTCCAGACCAGCTCTTCCATGGTCAGCCAGCCCATGCCCTGGATGAAGCCGCCCTCGACCTGACCGATGTCGATGGCCGGGTTCAGCGAGGCGCCGACGTCGTGCAGGATGTCGGTGCGCAACATCTTGTATTCGCCGGTCAGGGTGTCGACCAGCACTTCGCAGCACGCCGCGCCGAAGGCGAAGTAATAGAACGGACGACCACGGGCCTGGCTGCGGTCGTAGTAGATTTTCGGTGTCTTGTAGAACCCGGTACTCGACAGCGACACCTGGGCGAAATACGCCTGCTGGATCAGTGCCTCGAAGGTCAGGATGTGATCGCGAACCCGCACGTGGCCGTTGTGGAATTCCACGTCTGCTTCGCTGACCTTGTATTGCCGCGCAGCGAATTCCACCAGGCGCTGCTTGATGGTTTCGGCGGCGTTCTGTGCAGCCTTGCCGTTCAGGTCGGCGCCACTGGAGGCGGCGGTTGGCGAGGTGTTTGGCACTTTGTCGGTGTTGGTCGCGGTGATCTGCACGCGGTCCATTTCCACCTGGAACACTTCGGCCACGACCTGCGCGACTTTGGTGTTCAGGCCCTGGCCCATCTCGGTGCCGCCGTGGTTGAGGTGGATGCTGCCGTCGGTGAAGACGTGCACCAAGGCCCCTGCCTGGTTGAGGAAGCTGGCGGTGAAGGAAATGCCGAATTTCACCGGGGTCAGCGCCAGGCCTTTTTTCAGGATCGGGCTGTTGGCGTTGTAGCGACGGATCGCTTCGCGGCGCTCGGCGTACTGGCTGCTTTCTTCCAGTTCGGCGGTCATTTCCTCGAGCATGTTGTGCTCGACCGTCTGGTAGTAGTGGGTGACGTTGCGCTCGGTCTTGCCGTAGTAGTTGGCCTTGCGCACGGCCAGCGGATCGAGGGCCAGATGACGGGCGATGGCGTCCATCACTTCTTCAATGGCGACCATGCCTTGCGGGCCGCCGAAACCACGGTAGGCGGTGTTCGACGCGGTGTTGGTCTTGCAGCGGTGACCGTTTATGGTCGCGTCGCCCAGGTAATACGAGTTGTCCGAGTGGAACATCGCGCGGTCGACAATCGAGGCCGACAGGTCCGGCGAGCAACCGCAGTTGCCGGCCAGTTCCAGGGCGATGCCGTGCAGGCGGCCGGTGCTGTCGAAGCCGACGTCGTACTCGACGTAGAACGGGTGCCGCTTGCCGGTCATCAGCATGTCTTCGACGCGTGGCAGACGCATCTTGGTGGGCTGTCCGGTCAGGTGCGCGATCACCGCGCACAGGCACGCCGGGCTCGCCGCCTGGGTTTCCTTGCCACCGAAACCGCCACCCATGCGGCGCATGTCGACGACGATTTTGTTCATCGACACATCCAGCACTTCGGCCACCAGTTTCTGCACCTCGGTGGGGTTCTGGGTCGAGCAGTAGACGATCATGCCGCCGTCTTCAGTCGGCATCACCGAAGAAATCTGGGTTTCCAGGTAGAAGTGTTCCTGGCCGCCGATGTGCAGCGTGCCCTGGATGCGATGTTCAGCGGTGGCCAGTGCGCCTGCTGAATCGCCGCGTTGATGGGTGTGACTGTCGAGCACGAAGTGGCGCTTGCGCAGGGCTTCGACCACATCCAGCACTGGCTCGAGATCTTCGTATTCAATGATCGCTGCCATCGCCGCCTTGCGCGCGGTTTCCAGGTCTTTGGCGGCAACCGCGACCACCGGTTGACCGACGAACTGCACCGTATCGATCGCCAGCAGCGGGTCGCCCGGCAACAGCGGGCCGATGTCTTTCAGGCCCGGCACGTCTTCATGGGTGATGGCGATGCGCACGCCTTCGAAGGCGTAGCAGGGCGCGGTGTCGATGCGGATGATTTTTGCGTGGGCACGGTCCGACAGGCGGGCGTACACGTGCAACTGGTTCGGAAATTCCAGGCGATCGTCAATGTACTGCGCTTCACCGGACACATGCTTGGCGGCGCTGTCATGCTTGACGCTGCGGCCGACACCGGTGGTCAGGTCCTTGGCGAACAGTTCAGCCAGTTCGGCCTGGGTCTTCTCTACGGCGTGATGATTAGACATAAGCGGTCACCCGAGTCTCGATGTGCGGTGTTTGCAGTTCGATGAAGTATTTGCGCAGCAGGTTCTGCGCGCTGAGCAGGCGATATTCCTTGCTGGCGCGGAAGTCCGAGAGCGGTGTGAAGTCTTCGGCCAGGGCCGCGCAGGCGCGTTCGACCGTGGCGTTATTGAAAGGCGCACCCAGCAGCGCCGCTTCGCACGCGGCGGCACGTTTCGGGATGGCTGCCATGCCGCCGAAGGCCACGCGGGCCTCGGCGACCATGCCGTTTTCCAGGCGAATGTTGAAGGCGGCGCACACCGCCGAGATGTCATCGTCCAGGCGCTTGGAGACTTTGTAGGCGCGGAACAGCTGTTCGACGCTGGCGCGAGGCACGATGATCTTCTCGATGAACTCGCTTTCCTGGCGCGCCGTGACGCGGTAATCGATGAAGTAATCTTCCAGGGCCAGGGTGCGGCGGGTTTCGCCTTTGCACAGGACGATTTGTGCGCCGAGGGCGATCAGCAGCGGAGGCGAGTCGCCGATGGGCGAGGCGTTGCCGATGTTGCCGCCGAGGGTGCCCTGGTTGCGGATCTGCAAGGAGGCAAAACGCTGCAGCAATTCGCCGAAGTCCGGGTACTCGGCTTTCAAGGCGTCGTAGCAGTCGGAGAGGGCCGTGGCGGCACCGATTTCCAGGCGATCTTCGAAGCGCTCGATGCGTTTCATTTCGGCGACGTTGCCAACGTAAATCATCACCGGCAGCGTGCGGTGGAACTGGGTGACTTCCAGCGCCAGGTCCGTGCCGCCGGCCAGCAGGCGGGCCTGTGGATAAGCATCGTAGAGGTCGGCCAGGTCGGCCACCGTCAGCGGCACCAGGCAACGTTTGTCGCCACTGTTGAGTTCGCCGATATCGGTCGGGGCAATGGCTTTGAGGCGGGCAATGGTTTCGGCTTCACGGGCATCGAACTGGTCGGGCTGTTTACCGCAGCAGGACTGTTGGGCCGCTTCCAGAATCGGCCGATAGCCGGTGCAGCGGCAGAGGTTGCCGGCCAGGGCTTCGTGGGCTTTATGGGCGTCGGGTTCGGTGCTGTTCTTTTGCAGGGCGAACAGCGACATGACGAAGCCAGGCGTGCAAAAACCGCACTGCGAACCGTGGCACTCGACCATGGCTTTCTGCACGCTGTGCAGCTCGCCTTTGTGCTTGAGGTCTTCGACGCTGATCAATTGCTTGCCGTGCAGGGACGACACGAAGGTCAGGCACGAATTAAGGCTGCGATAGCGAATGTGTTCGCGGCCCTCGTCATCCGTTTGCAACTCGCCGACCACCACGGTGCAGGCGCCGCAGTCACCGCTGGCGCAGCCTTCTTTGGTGCCGGGTTTGCCCACATGGTCGCGCAGATAGTTGAGCACGGTCAGGTTCGGGTCCAGGGCGTGCTCGCTACGGAGTTCCTGGTTTAGTAAAAACTGGATCACGGAAGGCCTCGCAGACTCATTATTGTTGTTAACCGACTTGAACCGAATTTAGCAGGTCTGACTTTTCGGTCAATGATTTTCTGACTTAAAGGTCAGGAAAATGCACTTTGTCGATCGACAACCGGTTTCTTCATTATTGACCCTCGCGGGATAGCCTGCTTTTTGCTCGAATCGTGCCAAAAACCACCAGGCGGGCACTCTGCCCTGTCGTATCAATTGCGCTACACTGCGCCGCTTGTGCAGATCTACGAGTTTGAAGGGACCACCATGACGTTCAAGGCGCCGGACAGCCTCGCCGAGCAAATCGCTCACCACCTCGCCGAACGGATCATTCGCGGCGAAATGAAGCCCGGAGAGCGCATCCAGGAACAGAAGGTCACGCTTGCCCTGAACGTCAGTCGCGGTTCGGTTCGCGAGGCCCTGCTGATCCTTGAGCGCCGTCATCTGATCGCGATCCTGCCGCGACGTGGCGCCCATGTGACCGAACTCACCGCGCACAAGGTGCAGAGCCTGTGCACGCTGATGAGCGAGATGTACATCCTGCTGGGCAATGCGGTGGCCAATGGCTGGCAAGTCCAGGCGGACCTGGCGCCGTTCGTGCAGATCCAGCAGCGCCTGAGCAGCGATTTCGAGCGCCAGGACATTCGCAGCTTCGTCGATGACAGTTTCAGCGTGATGCGCGCCGCGTATCCGTTTGCCAACAACCCGTACTTGCAGGAAACCGTCGAGAATCTGCAGCCGGCCATGAGTCGAGCGTATTTTCTTGCCCTGGACCAGCGCAAAGCGTCGATGAGCGAGTTTCTGGAACTGTTCGAACGCCTGCTTGCGGCCGTGATCGCCCGTGACTTTGCGCAGATTCGCCTGGTGCTGACGGCTTACGCCCAGCGCAGCTGCGATCTGGTGATCTCCGCCCTGACGGACGCCTGATTTTGCGGCTCAAGTGCATCAAGCTGGCGGGGTTCAAGTCCTTCGTCGATCCGACCACGGTGAACTTCCCCAGTAACATGGCGGCGGTCGTCGGGCCCAATGGCTGCGGCAAGTCGAACATCATCGACGCCGTACGATGGGTCATGGGCGAGAGCTCGGCGAAGAACCTGCGCGGCGAGTCGATGACCGACGTCATCTTCAACGGCTCCACCAGCCGCAAGCCAGTGAGCCAGGCCAGTATCGAGCTGGTGTTCGACAACTCCGACGGCACACTGCTCGGTGAATACGCCGCCTACGCGGAAATCTCCATTCGCCGCAAAGTCACCCGCGACAGCCAGACCACCTATTACCTCAACGGCACCAAATGCCGGCGTCGCGACATCACCGACATATTCCTTGGTACCGGCCTGGGCCCGCGCAGCTATTCGATCATCGAGCAGGGGATGATCTCCAAGCTGATCGAGTCCAAACCCGAGGACCTGCGCAACTTCATCGAAGAAGCGGCGGGCATTTCCAAGTACAAGGAGCGCCGGCGCGAGACCGAAAACCGTATCCGTCGCACCCACGAAAATCTTGCGCGCCTGACCGACCTGCGCGAAGAACTTGAACGCCAGCTCGAACGCTTGCACCGTCAGGCCGAGGCCGCCAAGAAGTATCAGGAATTCAAAGGCGAAGAGCGGCAGCTCAAGGCTCAACTGTCGGCCTTGCGTTGGCAGGATCTGAACGACCAGGTTGGCCAGCGTGAAGCGATCATCGGCACCCAGGAAATTTCCTTTGAGGCCTTGGTCGCTGAGCAGCGCAATGCCGACGCGAGCATCGAGCGCCTGCGTGACGGGCATCATGATCTCTCTGAGCGCTTCAATCTGGTGCAGGGGCGTTTCTATTCGGTCGGCGGTGATATCGCCCGGGTCGAGCAGAGCATCCAGCACGGTCAGCAGCGTCTGCGCCAACTGCAGGACGATCTGAAAGAAGCCGAGCGCGCGCGCCTGGAGACCGAATCTCACCTGGGCCATGACCGCACCTTGCTGCTGACCCTCGGCGAAGAGCTGGACATGCTCACCCCTGAGCAGGAAGTCACCAGCGCCGCCGCCGAAGAGGCCGCCGCCGCGCTGGAAGAGTCCGAAACCACCATGCACGGCTGGCAGGAGCAGTGGGACACGTTCAACCTCACCGCCGCCGAACCGCGACGTCAGGCCGAAGTCCAGCAGTCGCGAATCCAGCAGCTGGAAACCAGCCTGGAGCGTCTGGCCGATCGCCAGAAGCGCCTTGGTGAAGAGCGCGCCTTGCTTTCGGCGGACCCGGAAGACGCGGCGATCATGGAACTCAGCGAACAGCTCGCTGAATCCGAGGCGACCCTTGAGGATTTGCAGACCAGTGAAGAAGCCCAGGTCGAGAAGCTTGAGCAACTGCGTCAGCAATTGCAGCAAGCGCTGACGGCGCAGCAGCAGGCCCAGGGCGATTTGCAGCGCCTCAATGGTCGATTGGCCTCCCTGGAAGCTTTGCAGCAAGCCGCCCTGGATCCGGGCACCGGCACCGCTGAGTGGTTGCGTGATCAACATCTGGCGGATCGCCCGCGCCTGGCCGAAGGCTTGAAGGTTGAAGCGGGTTGGGAACTGGCGGTGGAAACCGTGCTCGGGGCTGACCTGCAAGCCGTGCTGGTGGATGATTTCAACGATTTCGATTTGTCCGGGTTTGTCCAGGGCGATCTGCGTTTGCTCAGCCCCGCGGCCGATGGCGTGCGGGTGCCGGGCAGTTTGCTCGACAAGGTCGAGGCGCAGATCGATCTGTCGCCGTGGCTGGGGCAGGTCAAACCGGTCGACAGTCTGGAGCAGGCGCTGGCCTTGCGTGGCCAGTTGACGGTCGGCCAGAGCCTGATCAGCCGCGACGGTTATTGGGTCGGTCGGCACTTCCTGCGTGTGCGCCGTGCCAGCGAAGCGGAAAGCGGCATGCTGGCCCGAGGTCAGGAAATCCAGACACTGGGCCTGGAGCGCGAAGAGCGTGAAGCGGCGGTCGAAACCCTGGAAACCGAATTGCAAAACCTGCGGGCGCAACAGCGTCAGCAGGAGAACGGACGCGAACACTTGCGCCGTTTGCTGCAAGACGAGGCCCGTCAACAAGGCGAATTGAAAGCCCAGTTGTCGGCCGGAAAAGCCAAGGCCGAGCAGTTGACCTTGCGCCGCACGCGTCTTGATGAAGAAATCGAAGAGTTGGGCGAACAACGGGCTCTGGAGCACGAAAGCATCGGCGAAGCGCGCCTGCAATTGCAGGAAGCCCTCGACGCCATGGCGTTGGACACCGAGCAGCGTGAGTTGCTGCTGGCCCAGCGCGACAGCTTGCGTGAGCGTCTTGACCGGGTGCGCCAGGAAGCGCGTCAGCACAAGGATCACGCCCATCAACTGGCGGTGCGATTGGGTTCGCTCAAGGCCCAGCACGACTCGACGCGACAGGCGCTGGAGCGTCTGGAGATGCAGTCCGAACGCCTGACCGAAAAGCGCGAGCAGTTGAGCCTCAATCTGGAGGAGGGCGAGGCGCCGCTGGAAGAGCTGCGCCTGAAACTTGAAGAGCTGCTCGACAAGCGCATGACCGTCGACGAAGAGCTAAAGACCGCGCAGATCGCCCTGGAAGATGCCGACCGCGAACTGCGCGAGGCCGAGAAGCGCCGTACCCAGGCCGAACAACAGTCCCAGCTGATTCGCAGTCAGCTCGAGACCCAGCGCATGGAATGGCAAGCCCTGACCGTGCGCCGCAAGGCCTTGCAGGACCAGTTGCTGGAAGACGGCTACGACTTGCACGGTGTCCTTGCCACACTGACACCCGAAGCCAGCGAGAAGGACGCTGAGGAAGAGCTCGAACGCATAGCCGCGCGGATTCAACGCCTGGGTGCGATCAACCTCGCGGCCATCGACGAATACCAGCAACAATCGGAGCGTAAACGTTATCTGGATGCGCAGAACGATGATCTGGTCGAAGCGCTCGACACGCTGGAGAACGTGATTCGCAAGATCGACAAGGAAACCCGTAACCGCTTTAAAGATACCTTTGATCAGATCAATGGCGGTTTACAGGCACTTTTCCCGAAAGTTTTCGGTGGAGGCCGCGCGTATTTGGAACTGACGGGCGAAGATCTACTCGATACAGGGGTGACGATCATGGCGCAGCCTCCCGGCAAGAAGAACAGCACCATCCATTTGCTGTCCGGTGGCGAAAAAGCCCTGACCGCACTGGCCCTGGTTTTTGCGATCTTCAAGTTGAACCCGGCGCCGTTCTGCATGCTCGATGAAGTTGACGCACCACTGGATGACGCTAACGTTGGACGCTACGCACGGCTGGTCAAAGAGATGTCGCAGACCGTGCAGTTCATCTATATCACCCACAACAAGATCGCCATGGAAATGGCCGATCAACTGATGGGGGTGACGATGCACGAGCCTGGTTGCTCGCGTCTGGTGGCTGTCGATGTCGAGGAGGCGATGGCGATGGTCGAGGCCTGAGGGCCAGCCGCAAGTTGCAGGTTTCAAGCTGCAAGCGAGGCGGCTTGCAGCTTGAAGCTTGATGCTTGTGATTGCGCGGCCCTATAAAGTTGCCTTTGGTCGTGCTAGTTTAATGTCAATTTTTCGTGTACGTGGGCAAAACGCCTGTCAGAACATAGAGTTGGCGCCACGTTTTAAAGCGGTTTACAGGTTGTAAACCCCTTATTTTTCAGCATTTTTTATAGAGGCACGGGATTACATGGAAATCGGTCTGCGCGAGTGGCTGATCGTCATCGGCATTATTGTCATTGCCGGTATTCTTTTTGATGGCTGGCGCCGTATGCGCGGTGGCAAGGGAAAACTGAAATTCCGTCTTGATCGAAGTCTGTCCAATCTGCCGGATGAAGACACCAGTGCCGAACTGTTGGGCCCGCCTCGTGTATTGGACACTCACAAGGAACCGCAACTGGACGAGCACGATCTGCCGTCGGTGAGCATGCCGGCCCGTGAACCGCGTGAGTCGGGTTCCAAACGCGGCAAACGCGGTCATGGCGAACCTTCGCAAGGCGACATGAACCTCAGCCTGGATCTGGACGGTGGCCCGAGCTTCAGCACTCGCGACGACGATTTCGCCGAAGACATCAAGGCAGCCCCTGCGGTCAGCGACAAGGACCATCCGCAAGCCGAAGAAGTGCTGGTGATCAGCGTGATCTGCCGCGACGCCGCTGGCTTCAAGGGCCCGGCCCTGTTGCAGAACATTCTGGAAAGCGGTCTGCGTTTTGGCGAAATGGACATCTTCCACCGTCACGAAAGCATGGCGGGCAACGGCGAAGTCCTGTTCTCCATGGCCAATGCGGTGAAGCCGGGTGTCTTCGATCTGGACGACATCGACCACTTCAGCACGCCGGCGGTGAGTTTCTTCCTGGGCCTGCCTGGCCCGCGCCATCCGAAGCAAGCCTTCGACGTGATGGTGGCGGCGGCGCGCAAACTGTCCCAGGAGCTGAACGGCGAACTGAAGGATGACCAGCGCAGCGTGCTGACGGCCCAGACCATCGAGCACTACCGTCAGCGTATCGTCGAGTTTGAACGTCGCGCCCTGACCCAGAAGCGCTAATCCAATGGCTGGGCAGGCTTCTGTGGCACAGGGGCTTGCCGTGGCAAGGGAGCAAGCTTCCTTGCCACGCTGTCCATAGCCTTGAGCTACTGTATTCAGAAAATTGAGCAGCCTCGGCTGCTCTTTTGCTTTATGAGAGAACACCCATGACTGCCGCCCAAAACCGCATTCTAGAGCTGCGCGCCGAGCTGGATCAGCACAACTATCGCTATCACGTGCTGGCCGAGCCGAGCATTCCGGACGCCGAATACGATCGGTTGTTCAACGAGCTCAAGGCGCTCGAAGCTGCCAACCCGGAACTGATCACCAGTGACTCGCCAACCCAGCGAGTCGGCAGCGCGGCCCTGTCGGCGTTCACTCAGGTGCGCCACGAAGTGCCGATGCTCAGCCTCGGCAACGCCTTCGAAGAAACCGACATGTATGAGTTCGACCGCCGGGTAACCGAAGGGCTGGATCTGCCGGCCGGTGATCTGTTCAGTGGCGGCGCGACGGTCGAGTACAGTTGCGAACCAAAACTCGATGGCCTGGCGGTCAGCTTGCTGTATCAGGACGGCATGCTGGTGCGCGGTGCAACGCGCGGCGACGGCACCACCGGCGAAGACATCAGCGTCAACGTGCGCACCGTGCGCAACATTCCACTCAAGTTGCACGGCACCGGCTGGCCGGCCACCCTGGAAGTGCGCGGCGAAGTGTTCATGTCCAAGGCCGGTTTCGAGCGGCTCAATGCCACGCAACTGGAGGTTGGCGGAAAGACCTTCGCCAACCCGCGCAACGCCGCGGCGGGCAGCTTGCGTCAGTTGGATTCGAAGATCACTGCCAATCGGCCGCTGGAATTCTGCTGCTACGGCATCGGCCAGGTGTCCGCGGATATCGCCGATACGCATATCGGCAACTTGCAGCAACTCAAGGCCTGGGGCCTGCCGATCAGCCACGAGCTCAAGCTGGCGAACGGCATCGCCGAGTGCCTGGATTACTACCGCGACATCGGTGAGCGGCGCAACGCGCTGCCTTACGAAATCGACGGTGTGGTGTTCAAGGTCAACAGCATTGCCGCCCAGCGCGAACTGGGTTTCCGCGCTCGCGAACCGCGCTGGGCCATCGCCCACAAGTTCCCGGCCATGGAAGAGTTGACCGAGCTGCTCGACGTCGAATTCCAGGTCGGGCGCACCGGCGCCGTCACGCCCGTGGCCCGCCTGAGGCCGGTCAAGGTGGCGGGTGTCACCGTGGCCAATGCGACGTTGCACAACATGGATGAAGTGGCGCGCCTGGGATTGATGATCGGCGACACGGTGATCATTCGCCGTGCTGGCGACGTGATTCCGCAAGTGGTTCAGGTCGTGCTCGAGCGTCGTCCGGACGATGCGCGGCCGGTGCATATTCCCGAGCAATGCCCGGTCTGCGGCTCCCATGTCGAGCGCACCCAACTGATCAAGCGCAGCAAGGGCCGCGAGACTGTCAGCGAAGGCGCGGTGTATCGCTGTGTCGGTCGACTGGCCTGCGGCGCGCAACTCAAACAGGCGATCATTCACTTCGTTTCCCGTCGCGCGATGGATATCGAAGGTCTGGGCGAGAAGAGTGTCGAGCAACTGGTGGATGAAGGTCTGGTGAGTTCGCCCGCCGATCTGTACGCTCTGACGTTCGAGCAGATCGTGGATCTGGAAGGCTTTGCCGAACTATCGAGCAAAAACCTGCTTGCTGCAATTGAAGACAGCAAAAAGCCAGGCCTCGCACGCTTCATTTACGCCCTAGGGATTCCCGATGTCGGCGAGGAGACAGCCAAGGTCCTGGCGCGCTCCCTGGGTTCGCTGGAGCGGGTACAGCAGGCTTTGCCGCAAGTGCTGACGTACTTGCCGGATGTCGGGCTGGAAGTCGCCCACGAGATCCACAGCTTCTTCGAAGATGCTCATAACCGGCAGGTGATCGCTGATCTGCTCAAGCATGGGCTGCAGATTCAGGATCAGGGTGAACTGGGCGCCGAGTTTGCCGCCAGCACCACCCTGGGTGGTTTCCTCGACAAGCTGCACATTCCTTCGGTCGGTCCGGGCGGTGCGCAGAAACTCGCCGACAAGTTCGGTTCGCTGCAAGCGGTCATCGACGCCGACTGGCTGGATATGCGACAGGCGTTGCCGGAGAAGCAGGCCAGCTCGGTCCGCGAGTTTTTTGCGATCGAGGAACATCGTCAATTGGCCGAGGCTGCCGAAAAACAGCTGGCTGAGTTCGGCATGCACTGGCACAGCGAGAAAAAAGTCGTCGAAGGCTTGCCGCTGGCCGGTCAGACGTGGGTGTTGACGGGGTCGCTGGAGCTGATGAGTCGCGACGTGGCCAAGGACAAACTCGAAAGCCTTGGTGCCAAGGTGGCGGGTTCGGTATCGGCCAAGACCCATTGCGTGGTCGCCGGGCCGGGTGCAGGGTCGAAATTGACCAAGGCCAATGAGCTTGGCTTGAAGGTGCTGGATGAAGAGGCGTTTGTCGGGTTCCTGAGCGGGCACGGCATTTCGGTCTGACGCCATTCGCTGGCCTGCCCGCGAATCGGTTTCAGCCCCGTTGAAAGTCGCGGGAACGATCGACGGCCAATCATGATCTAGTCTTGGCAAGCCCCAGGGAGAGATCGCCATGTACCGCTACTTCGACCAGCTCAGCTCACGCATCGCTGCGCCTGTCATCGGCGAAAGTTCACGCAATGGCAAGGTCTGGCCGTGCCGTTGCGGGCAATCATTGTTCTTTCGCAACAGTCAGTGCCTGGCCTGCTCGGCAGCATTGGGCTATCACCCGCAGCTCAGTCGTGTCTCCTCACTGCAACCGGGCGCGCAAGCGGATACCTGGTTGCTCGATGTCGACCCTGCCATGGGCGTGTTTCGCCGGTGTGCCAATCTCGACTCCCCGGCAGCCTGTAACTGGGTGTTGCCCGCCAACGATCACGATGCCTTGTGCATCGCCTGCAGCCTGAATCGCACCATCCCCGATCTGTCGATGGCCGAGAACCACGAGCGCTGGCACAAGGTCGAAACCGCCAAGCGGCGGCTTATTGCGCAGTTGATCAGTCTCGGGTTGCAGGTCATCCCGAAAACTGTCGACGAAGATACCGGCCTGGCCTTTGACTTTATCGGCATAGACCTCGAGGGCAAGCCACCGACCACTGGCCACGCCAACGGCTTGATCACACTGGATATCAATGAGGCCGACGACGCCCATCGCGAACGGGTGCGCGTGCAAATGCACGAACCCTATCGCACCTTGCTCGGTCATTTTCGTCACGAAGTCGGGCATTACTACTGGGACCGGTTGATCGCCAGCAGTGATTGGCTCGAAGCCTTTCGCGGTGTGTTCGGTGATGAGCGCGCCAGCTACGCCGAGGCCCTGGAGGGGCATTATCAACAAGGCGCACCGCTTGACTGGCAGCAGCATTGCGTCAGCGCCTACGCCACCATGCACCCCTGGGAGGACTGGGCGGAAACCTGGGCTCACTACTTGCACATGATGGACGCGGTGGACACGGCGCTGGGCTTTGGCATGAGTGCCCGGGAAATGGATTTCGACTACCAGCCGTTCCCTTCCAGCACCCTTTATGATCCTCAGCATCCCGGTGCCGAGGCGTTCCTGTCCTTCGTCAACGCATGGATCGAACTGGCCGGCATGCTCAATGAGCTGTCGCGCAGCATGGGTCAGCCAGATTTTTACCCTTTTGTATTGCCGTCGGCGGTGATTACCAAGCTGCACTTCATTCACCTGGTCATCCAGCGTGAGGGCGGCAGGGCAGACGAGGTGCTGCAGGATCTGTAGGCGCGAGCCCGCTCGCGAAGAGCGTGAGGGCGACGCGTTAATCCAGGCAGCGCGTGTCATTGTCAGTGCCTATGGCAAGCAGGCTCGCTTCTGCATGGACTGATTTTTATCGTTGTCGCATGTCCTTGACGCTGCTCATATTTTTTAATCCGCTCGAACGGTTGTAACTTCGCCGCAGATAGGTACAATGGCGCGGCTCGCCGTCAGGTGAGCGTCGTTATGGTGACCCCATCGGTCCCCCCGCAACGATTACCCGTGAACCTGGTCAGATCCGGAAGGAAGCAGCCACAGCGGGAACATTGTGTGCCGGGGTGTGGCTGGTGGGGTTGCCTCCATAACGCATCGCGAGCCCTCTCTCGCGTTATCTGTTCAAACACACTCTTCATTGCGCTGCCATGGATCTTGTCCATTGCGGTTTTTTGTCGTCTGCGATTTGCGGTTCAGGTGCAAAAAAGGAGGCCGACCTGTCGAGTGCGACAGGTCGGCCTCTCTTTTTCATTTTCTGCCATTAGGCTTGGACAAGGCCTGGTCAACCGCTGCAATCAGCTTTCCCAGATCATTTGGGGTTGCTTTATGAATGACATCGAACAGATACGCCCGCTGTTCATCTTCATCGCCCAAATCTGCGAAAAAGGCTTTCAGCTTCACGCCCAGCACATCGGCTAGTTGGAACAGAACGTCCACGCTGGGGGTATAGGTGCCGGTTTCGAAGCGGCTGATGGTTTTGGGGTCAAAACCGGTTCTTTCGCCAAGTTCAGCCTGAGTAAGCCCCGCGACCTTGCGGTAGCGCCGGATGGCTGGACCCAAACTTGAAATTTGCATTACTCAATTCCCATTTAGAATCAAGAACTTAACGATAGATTTTTGCATTAGACAACTGCTTGATCCATCACCTTGCTTTGCAAAATGTGATGTGTTTCGTAGAATTGCCCGCCAGTCAGGGCTTCAGTGACCGGATTTCAGAAATTTGAATAATGTGAAGAAGCCAGCACGGCACGCGTTCGGGCAGTTGCGTTCCTGTTAAACCAGCTCTCTAAACCTGCCGAATTTACCCTTGTTGGTGTTGCGCCCTTGAATCAGGCGACCGCCAGCAACAGCGAGTCTGACTCATGGATGAGAAATACCGCAGGGCCGTCGATGCCGCCGCTATCTTTTCCGAGACCGACCTTTCCGGCCGGATCACCCACGTCAATGATCAGTTCTGCGCCATTTCCGGCTACAGCCGTGAGGAACTGCTCGGGCAGAACCACCGCATGCTCAATTCCGGCATGCACTCCACGGAGTTTTTTGCCGGAATGTGGCGCACCATCGCCTTGGGAGGCGTCTGGAAGGGCGTAATCTGCAATCGCGCCAAGGACGGCAGCCTGTATTGGGTCGAAAGCTCCATGGTGCCCTTGCTCGACAGCGTCACCGGGCGGGTCGAGCGTTATGTCTCCATACGTTTTGACATCAGTGAGAAGCATCAGTTGCTGCATTCCCTCCAATGGCGGGTCGGGCACGATGTACTGACCGGGCTGCCCAATCGCGTGTTTCTCTCGGAACTGCTGGATCAGGCGCTGGAATTCTCGTGCCAGGAGAGTATCCCGCTGGCGGTATGCATGCTCGATCTCGATGGCTTCAAGGCCGTCAACGATAGTTACGGGCATGCCAGTGGCGATCTGTTGCTGGTGGAAGTGGCCAGACGCCTGCGCGACATCGTGCGCGCCGAGGATGTGGTGGCGCGGCTGGCCGGTGACGAATTCGTGCTCATATTGCGTTATGTGCGCGATCTGGCGGAGCTGCGTGCGGCGCTGAACCGGGTGCTGGGGACGATCTCGGTGCCGTATTCGGTGCACGGCAAAGACATCAATGTGTACGCCAGCATTGGCGTCACGCTGTTCCCCCACGACAACGAAGACGCTGAAACCCTGCTACGCCACGCCGATCAAGCCATGTACGTAGCCAAGCAGAGCGGGCGCAAGCGTTTTCATTTGTTTGACGTGTCACGGGATCGCGAAGGCAAGGCTACGCACCAGACGGTCGAACGGGTGCGTCAGGCGCTGGCCGCCGATGAACTGCGCCTGCATTTTCAGCCCAAGGTCAATATGCGCCGTGGTGAGGTCGTGGGTTTCGAAGCCCTGCTGCGCTGGGAGCATCCGCAGGATGGCCTGGTGGCGGCGAAGGAGTTTCTGGCGCTGGTTGAAGAGACGGACCTGATTATTGATATCGGTGAATGGGTCATGGATCAGGTGTTGTCTCAGTTGGATCGTTGGCAGCAGGCCGGGCATGACTGGCCGGTAAGCGTCAATATCGCCGCGCGGCATTTTCAGCGGGCGGATTTTGTCGAGCGGCTCGGAAACCTGCTTTCGCGCTACGCACGGGTCGCACCGCAAAAACTCGACCTGGAAATCGTCGAGTCGGTCGCCATCGAGAACATTCAGCACGTCAGTGACTGTCTGCGAGCCTGCCAGGCAATGGGGGTGCAGTTTTCATTGGGCGATTTCGGTACCGGTTATTCATCCCTGAGCTACCTCAAGCGCCTGCGCACGCAAACCATCAAGATCGATAAATCTTTTGTGCGCGACATATTGCATGACCACGACGACCTGGCCCTCACGTCCGCAGTGATTGGCCTGGCGCGGGCGTTTGGTCGGCAGGTGATTGCTGAAGGGCTGGAAAGCGTCGAGCACGGTGAGTTGTTGCTGCAGTTGGGCTGCGAAGTGGCGCAAGGCTATTTCATTGCCCGGCCGATGCCGCCCGCAGACATACCGGACTGGGTCGCGGGTTTTGTCGCGCCTGCGCAATGGCGGCTCCTGGATGAAACGGCCCGGGATCAGGGAGTGGCTTCGGACTTGCTGCCAATGTAAAGCCCGATGATGTCGTCGATCTCGCCGGACATTTTCATCCGCAGCAAGGTGCGCAGGATCCGTTGCACCGGCACCTCGGGATCGTTGCGCACATAGCAGCCTACGTGCTGTACCTGCAGCACCGCGACACTCTGCAGTCGCTGCTCCGGCAACAGGCGCTGATTGAACCACTCCAGCGACCATTGATTGCTGACGGCGTACCGATTGCGCCCCGCCTGGAGCTTTTGCAGCACCTGTTCCTGATTGCGAGCGTCGTCGCGGTGCAACTGGCTGCTATCGAACAGCGGCTGCAGGGTCGGATAGCTATAGCCGAGCACCGTGCCGATGGACTGGTGCGATAAATGCTCCGGACTCACTGAGGCGGGGCCGGGAGGGCGACTGATCAGCATGTCGGGTTGGGTCCAGAGCGGGATACTCCAGATGTAGTCGCCGGACTGGTTCGGCAACCAGGACTGCGCGGCATAGCAGCGGATATCGACCTCGCCGTGCTCCATGGCGCTCTGCACCCGCGCCCGAGGCAATACGTGAAATTCCGCCGGGACGCCGACCTGGGTCGCGAGACTGAGCATCACGTCGTACAGAATGCCCTGGGTCGGTTGGCCATGTTCCAGTTGCACCATCGGCATCGCCCAACTGTCGGGCACCACAAAGCGCAACGGCGCACCGGCGGCCGCTCCGTTCTGGCTGATCAACAGCAGTGCCCCCAAGGCCAGCCGCATAAACGCTCCAATGGATCTTTGAAACAAATAGCCCCCAAAATCGAGCTTAGCCAGATTAGACGAGCGCACCGGATGCAATTTTGCCCTTGCTCCGCTAGCATTAGCCGCTTCAGCTTCCTTCGTTGCGACGGTTTTCGATGAGTTATCAGGTTCTTGCACGTAAATGGCGTCCGCGCTCGTTCCGCGAAATGGTCGGCCAGACCCATGTGCTCAAGGCTCTGATCAATGCCTTGGACAGCCAGCGGCTGCACCACGCCTACCTGTTCACCGGTACGCGCGGGGTCGGCAAGACCACCATCGCGCGAATTATCGCCAAATGCCTGAATTGTGAAACAGGTATCACTTCAACACCTTGCGGCGAGTGCTCGGTGTGTCGCGAAATCGATGAAGGCCGTTTCGTCGACCTGATCGAGATCGACGCCGCGAGTCGCACCAAGGTCGAGGACACCCGCGAACTGCTCGACAACGTGCAGTACGCTCCAAGCCGCGGACGCTTCAAGGTTTACCTGATCGACGAAGTGCACATGCTCTCCAGCCATTCCTTCAATGCGCTGTTGAAAACCCTCGAAGAGCCGCCACCCTACGTCAAGTTCATCCTGGCCACCACTGATCCGCAGAAACTTCCTGCAACGATTCTCTCCCGGTGCCTGCAGTTTTCCCTGAAGAACATGACCCCGGAGCGCGTCGTCGAGCATTTGACCCACGTGCTGGGCGTCGAGAACGTGCCGTTCGAAGACGATGCACTGTGGTTGCTGGGGCGCGCCGCCGATGGTTCGATGCGCGACGCCATGAGCCTGACCGACCAGGCGATTGCCTTCGGTGAGGGCAAGGTCATGGCCGCCGATGTCCGGGCAATGCTCGGGACACTCGATCACGGGCAGGTCTATGACGTCCTGCATGCGCTGATCGAAGGCGATGCCAAGGCGTTGCTCGAAGCCGTTCGGCATTTGGCCGAGCAAGGCCCGGACTGGAACGGCGTGCTCTCGGAAATTCTCAACGTGTTGCACCGTGTCGCCATCGCCCAGGCCTTGCCTGAAGGCGTCGATAACGGCCATGGCGATCGGGACCGCGTGCTGGCACTGGCCCAGGCGCTGCCGGCCGAAGACGTGCAGTTCTATTACCAGATGGGCCTGATCGGCCGTCGCGACTTGCCACTGGCGCCGGACCCCCGCGGCGGCTTCGAAATGGTGTTGCTGCGAATGCTCGCCTTCCGGCCCGCCGACACCGCGGATGCCCCGAGGCAACCGCTAAAGCCAGTGGGGATCAGCCAGGCCACAGTTGATTCCGCCAAATCCGTGGCTGCCGCGCCCGTTGTTGCGCCGGTAGTCGCTGCGGCAGTTGCACCCGTGGCGCCCGCACCTGTCGTGGCTCCGGTAGCGTCGCCTGAGCCGGTCGCGGTGCCTGAGCCCGAACCGCTGGTCGAGGCGGTCGTGGTCGAAGAAGTGGTCGACCTGCCGTGGAATGATCCGGTCGAACCGGAAGTCGTTCAGCAGCCAGCGGTCGAGCCGGTACTGGAAACCGCCAGCGAACAACCCGAATTGCCTCCGATGCCGTTGCCGACGCCTGACAGCGCAGTGCCGGACGCGCCGGAGTGGGCCGCCGCGCCTATTCCGGAACCTTCGGTGGCCGAGGTCGATGCCGCCACGCCGGGCATGGACCTGGACGACGAGCCGCCGCTGGATGAGGACTACATCGAGCCGGACATGGACTCCGCCTACAGCTACCTCGACGAACTGGCCAGCGAGCACGCCGCCGAGCCTGCCGCCGAACCGGAGCCCGAGCCTGCCGCCGCGCCGGCCACGGGACTGGCCCTGCAATGGCTGGAACTGTTCCCGAACCTGCCGATCTCCGGCATGACCGGCAGCATCGCCGCCAACTGCACGCTGATCGCCGTTGATGGCGACAATTGGCTGTTGCACCTGGACCCGGCCCACAGCGCCTTGTTCAACGCTACCCAGCAACGCCGCCTCAACGATGCGTTGAATCAGTACCACGGGCGTACGCTGACCCTGACCATGGAACTGATCAAGCCCGAGCAGGAAACCCCGGCCCAGGCTGCGTCGCGCCGTCGTGCCGACCGCCAGCGCGAGGCCGAGGAGTCGATCCATGGCGATCCGTTCATCCAGCAAATGATGCAGCAGTTCGGTGCGGTGATCCGTAACGATACTATTGAACCTGTCGAAGCTCTGGTCAGTCAGGGCTAATAACTGAGGGCGTTCGGCCAGCAGGGCCGGGCGCTGTTTTTATCCAAGTACTTTTGAGGTGATTCCCATGATGAAAGGTGGCATGGCCGGCCTGATGAAGCAGGCGCAGCAGATGCAGGAAAAAATGGCCAAGATGCAGGAAGAGCTGGCCAATGCCGAAGTCACCGGTAAGGCCGGTGGCGATATGGTCACCGTGGTCATGACCGGTCGTCACGACGTCAAGCGCGTGACCATCGACCCAAGCCTGGTCGAAGGCCTGAGCGAAGATGACAAGGAAATGCTCGAAGCGGTGTTCGCGGCAGCGGTCAACGACGCCGTGCGCAAGATCGAAGCCAACAGCCAGGACAAAATGTCCGGCATGACCGCAGGCATGCAACTGCCACCGGGCATGAAACTGCCGTTCTGATTCGCCTTCAGGCGTCAGATGAGCTACAAAAAAATGCCAGGCATCGCGCCTGGCATTTTTGTTCCCGGCTTCCCGGGAGGTGCTATCGGTGAGTCCGCCATTCTCACAGGGTGACGGTGAATCCTGTGGGAGCGAGCTTGCTCGCGATGGCGTCAACTCGGCAAAACGGAAGAATCATCGAACGCAGTACCGCCACAAAGGTCTTCTCCCTATACCACCGAACTCAACGATCAAGGAGACGCTGACATGTCCGACCCCATGACCCTCAACCAACGTATCGTCCTGGCCTCCCGCCCGGTGGGTGCGCCGACGCCCGAGAATTTCCGCCTGGAGCGGGTCGCGTTGCCCGAACTGGCTGAGGGTGAGGTATTGCTCAAGACCCTTTATCTGTCGCTGGACCCTTACATGCGCGGGCGCATGAGTGACGCGCCGTCGTACGCCGCGCCGGTGGAAATCGGCGAGGTGATGACGGGCGGCGCCGTCAGCCGGGTCGAGCGTTCGCTCAATCCCAGGTTCCAGGAAGGCGATCTGGTGGTCGGCGCCACGGGTTGGCAAAGCCATAGCATCAACGACGGTCGCACTATTGTGCCGGTGCCGTCGGGTCTGCCGAGCCCGTCGATGGCCCTGGGGGTCCTCGGCATGCCGGGCATGACCGCTTACATGGTCTTGATGGACATTGGCCAGCCGAAGTCCGGCGAAACGCTGGTGGTCGCGGCCGCATCGGGCGCAGTCGGCTCGGTGGTCGGGCAGGTGGCCAAGATCAAGGGCTTGCGCGTGGTGGGCGTGGCCGGTGGCGCGGACAAGTGCCGCTACGTGGTTGAGGCGTTGGGCTTCGACGCCTGTATCGACCACAAGAGCCCAGACTTCGCCGATGAGCTGGCCCAGGCCTGCCCCAAAGGCATCGATATCTATTATGAAAACGTCGGCGGCAAGGTGTTCGACGCGGTCGTGCCACTGCTCAATCCCAAGGCGCGGATTCCGCTCTGTGGGCTGATCGCTTCGTACAACGCCAGCGAGGCGCCGAGCGGCCCGGATCGCTTGCCGCAATTGCAGCGCACGCTGCTGACCAAGCGCGTGCGAATTCAGGGCTTCATCGTGTTCGACGACTATGGCGACCGTCAGCCGGAATTCGTCAGTGCCATGGCGCCGTGGGTGCGCGACGGCAAGGTCAAGTTCCGCGAAGACGTGGTCGAGGGTCTGGAGCAGGCGCCCGAGGCGTTCATCGGTCTGCTGGAAGGGCGTAACTTCGGCAAACTGGTGGTGCGGGTCGCAAAAGACTGACGCTGCAATTTGACGCTAATCAGAGGCGCGGGTATAAACCGCGTCTCGTTGTTTTGTCGGATTTTTCCCCCATGAGCTTCAGCCCTTTGATTCGCCAACTGATCGATGCCCTGCGAATTTTGCCTGGTGTAGGTCAGAAAACCGCCCAGCGCATGGCGTTGCAGTTGCTCGAACGTGATCGCAGCGGCGGCTCGCGCCTGGCGTTGGCCTTGAGTCAGGCCATGGAAGGTGTCGGTCATTGCCGTTTGTGCCGCACCTTGACTGAAGATGACCTTTGCCCGCAATGCGCGGACACTCGCCGCGACGACACCCTGCTTTGTGTGGTGGAAGGGCCGATGGATGTCTACGCCGTAGAGCAGACCGGGTTTCGCGGTCGCTACTTCGTGCTCAAGGGCCACCTGTCGCCACTCGACGGGCTGGGGCCGGAAGCCATCGGCATTCCGCAATTGATGGCGCGAATCGAGGAGGCGGGCACGTTTGCCGAAGTCATTCTCGCCACCAACCCGACCGTGGAAGGTGAAGCGACTGCGCATTACATCGCCCAATTGCTCAGCAGCAAAGGCCTGATCGCCTCGCGTATCGCCCATGGCGTTCCACTGGGCGGCGAGTTGGAACTGGTGGATGGCGGAACGCTGGCGCATTCGTTTGCCGGGCGTAAGCCGATCAGCTTGTAATGTGTGTCGTTCGAGTTGACGTCATCGCGAGCAGGCTCGCTCCCACAGGTTTTTTGTGTGCACCGCAAATCCAATGTGTGCGAGCTTGCTCGCGATGCGGGCGACACGGTCTATCTGACACACGCACAATCCTGTTGAAAACCAAGCAAGCGCTCGGTTAACGTCGCTGAACCCTTCAGTGGAGTTCGCCGATGCCTGCCTTCCAGGAATACTTCGACCCCAGCCACCAATTGGTCCGCGACAGCGTCAGACGTTTCGTCGAGCGCGAGATTCTTCCGGACATCGACCAGTGGGAAGAAGCCGAAAGCTTCCCCCGCGAGCTTTACCTCAAGGCCGGTGCGGCGGGCATTCTCGGCATCGGTTACCCCGAGAGCCTGGGTGGCAGCCACCAAGGCGATCTGTTCGCCAAGGTCGCCGCCAGCGAAGAGTTGATGCGCTGTGGCTCGGGTGGCCTGGTGGCGGGGCTTGGCTCGCTGGACATCGGCCTGCCGCCGATTCTCAAGTGGGCCAGGCCTGAGGTCCGTGATCGGGTTGTGCCGCAGGTGTTGTCCGGCGAGAAAATCAGCGCTTTGGCCATCACCGAACCCGGCGGCGGTTCCGACGTTGCCAACCTGCAGACCCGCGCCGTGCGTGACGGTGACTTTTACCGGGTCAGTGGCAGTAAAACCTTTATTACCAGCGGCGTGCGCGCGGATTTCTATACTGTCGCCGTGCGAACCGGTGAGCCGGGTTTCGCCGGCATCAGCCTGTTATTGATCGAGAAGGGCACACCCGGTTTCACCGTGGGACGTCAGTTGAAGAAAATGGGTTGGTGGGCGTCGGACACCGCTGAACTGTTCTTCGAAGATTGCCAGGTGCCTGTGGGCCATTTGATTGGCAGCGAGAACATGGGCTTTGCCTGCATCATGGGCAACTTCCAGAGCGAGCGCCTGGCCCTGGCATTGATGGCCAACATGACCGCTCAACTGGCGCTGGAGGAAAGCCTGAAATGGGCGCGGGAGCGTGAGGCCTTTGGCAAGCCCATCGGCAAGTTCCAAGTGATCAAACACCGCCTCGCCGAAATGGCCACGGCACTGGAGGTGTCGCGGGAATTCACCTACCGCCAGGCAGCGAAAATGGCTGCTGGGCTGAGCGTGATCAAGGAAATTTCCATGGCCAAGAACTTTGCGACGGATACGGCGGATCGCATCACCTCGGAGGCGGTGCAGATTCTGGGTGGCATGGGTTACATGCGCGAAAGCCTGGTGGAGCGGTTGTACCGGGATAACCGGATTCTTTCGATCGGCGGCGGTACGCGGGAAGTGATGAACGAGATCATCAGCAAGCAGATGGGGTTGTGAGGCTTGCGGTATAACGACTGACGCTATCGCTGGCAAGCCAGCTCCCACAGAGATCTGCGCGTACACACATCTTGTGCAAGACGAAGAACCCTGTGGGAGCTGGCTTGCCAGCGATGGCGTCAGTGCAGGCGCCGCTTACCTGTCGGTCAGCGCAAACTGCGTCAGGCAGAACGTCGCAATTCCCATGTCTTGCAGACGCTGCGACCCGCCCAGCTCCGGCAAATCAATAATCGCCGCCGCTTCATGCACCCGCGCGCCCATGCGGCGGATCAGGTTAGCCGCTGCAATCAGGGTGCCGCCGGTGGCGATCAGGTCATCGAACATCACCACTGAATCGCCTTCGCAGAGGCTGTCAGCGTGCACTTCCAGAAAGGCTTCACCGTATTCGGTCGCATAGCCTTCGGCCAGCACATCGGCGGGCAGCTTGCCTTGCTTGCGGAACAGCACCAGCGGTTTGTTCAACTGATAGGCCAGTACCGAACCAATCAGGAAACCACGGGCATCCATGGCGCCGATGTGGGTGAAATCAGCCTCGACGTAGCGATGGGCAAAGCTGTCCATCACCAGGCGCAGGGCCGTGGGCGATTGGAACAGCGGGGTGATGTCACGAAAAATCACCCCCGGCTTGGGGAAGTCGATCACGGGGCGAATGAGGGATTTGATGTCGAAGGAGTCGAAGGCCATCGTCAAGGTGTCCTGGCAGGGCTGCAAACGGCGCAGTATACCCGCGGCTGAAACGGTTCGCTCAACCACGGATCGAGATCAGCCTTCGACCGAGCCGCCCGCGAGTGCACAGAGCTGGATCGGATCGAGAATCTGGATTTCCTTGCCTTCGGCGGCGATCAGTTCGTTCTGCTGGAAGCGCGTGAACACCCGCGAAACGGTTTCCACCGCCAGGCCCAGGTAGTTACCGATTTCGTTGCGGGACATGCTCAGGCGGAACTGGTTGGCCGAGAATCCACGGGCGCGAAAACGTGCCGACAGGTTGACCAGGAATGTGGCGATACGCTCGTCAGCGGTCTTTTTCGACAGCAGCAGCATCATCTGTTGATCGTCGCGAATCTCGCGGCTCATCACTCGCATCAGCTGACGGCGCAGCTGCGGCAGTTGCAGGGCCAGTTCGTCGAGACGTTCGAAGGGAATTTCACAGACCGACGTGGTTTCCAGCGCTTGCGCCGACACCGGATGTTTCTCGGTGTCCATGCCCGACAAGCCAACCAGTTCACTCGGCAAGTGAAAACCGGTGAGCTGTTCTTCGCCGACATCGCTCAGGTTGAACGTTTTCAACGCACCGGAGCGTACGGCATAAACGGAGTCGAAGGTGTCACCCTGGCGGAACAGAAACTCGCCTTTTTTCAGCGGGCGTCCACGTTTGACGATTTCATCCAGGGCATCCATGTCTTCCAGGTTGAGCGAAAGTGGCAAACACAGAGGGGCCAGGCTGCAATCCTTGCAATGGGCCTGATTATGAGCACGCAACTTTACTGGCTCAGACATTTCTTCAATCCTTGTGGGAAAACACGCGTAAGACGTAAGGGTAACCCACTGAAGGACATGGAGGCCAGTGTATGGCGGATTTGCCGGCCAGGCTTAGATCACGCGGGAAAACCGTTGGCGATTGTGATGTTCCAGGTACGCATCAAAAACCATGCACACCGAGCGTACCAGCAGGCGGCCGGCCGGCAGCACGGTGATTCGTTCATTGTCGAGTTCGATCAGGCCATCCTTGGCCATATTGTGCAGCTGTGGCCACAGCTCGCCGAAATAGCCCTGAAAGTCGATGTTGAAGGCCTGTTCGATCTGGGCGAACTCCAGGCTGAAATTGCAGATCAGTTGCTGAATGACCGCACGCCGCAGCCGGTCATCGGCGTTGCACAACAGGCCGCGGCTGGTGGCCAGCTGTGAGGAGTCCAAAGCGCTCTGGTACTGATTCAGGTCACTGCTGTTCTGGCAGTACAAGTCGCCGATCTGGCTGATCGCCGACACGCCCAGCCCGATCAAATCGCAATGTCCGTGGGTGGTGTAGCCCTGGAAGTTGCGTTGCAGGGTCGATTCTTCCTGGGCAATCGCCAGTTCGTCGTCCGGCAGGGCGAAGTGGTCCATGCCGATGTAGCGATAACCGGCCGCCGTCAGTTGCTCGATGGTGCGCTGCAACATTTCCAGTTTCTGCGCGGGCGTCGGCAGCTCGTTGCTGTTGATCCGCCGTTGCGGCATGAAGCGTTCCGGCAGGTGAGCGTAGTTGAACACCGAAAGACGATCGGGTTGCAGGTTGATGACTTCTTCGACGGTGCGGGCGAAGTTGTCCGGGGTCTGTCTTGGCAAGCCGTAGATCAGGTCGATGTTGATTGAGCGAAACTGCAAGGTGCGGGCGGCGTCGATCACGGCGCGGGTTTCTTCAAGGCTTTGCAGCCGATTGACGGCACGCTGCACCGCGGGGTCGAGGTCTTGCAGGCCGATACTGACCCGGTTGAAACCCAGCTCCCGGAGCAACCCCATGGTCGACCAATCGGCCTCGCGGGGGTCGATCTCGATACCGTAGTCACCGGAATCGTCGTCCAGCAGATTGAAATGTTTGCGCAGGTGAGCCATCAGCTGACGCAGTTCGTCGTGACTGAGAAAGGTTGGCGTACCGCCACCAAAGTGCAGTTGCTCGACTTTTTGCGCGGGGTCGAGGTGGCAGGCGATCAACTGGATTTCCTGTTCCAGGCGCTGCAGGTAGGGCTGGGCGCGGCCGCGATCCTTGGTGATGACTTTGTTGCAGGCGCAGTAGTAACAGATGTTGGCGCAGAACGGCACATGCACATACAGCGACAACGGGCGCTGAGACTTGCGGCTGTCGCGCAGGGCGTGAAACAGGTCGAACGTGCCGACCTGGCTGTTGAATTGCACGGCGGTCGGGTAGGAGGTATAGCGCGGTCCCGCCAGGTCATAACGGCGGATCAAATCGGTATCCCAACGAATGGCGTCGAGCATCATGCGGGCGTTCCCCCGGATAGGCTGGCAGTGTCGGCCAGTCTAGGGGCTGCGTCGATTGGGCATCTTGATTTGCGTCAAAGTTCGCAATTCGTGCTGTCAGTGCGGGCCTCATCGCGATCAAGCTCGCTTTCCACCGGTGGGGGCGGTCAACGGTGGCCGCGAGGCTGCTCGCGAAGGGCGCGTCGCCGATCTAGTGCCCCATGAGCCAATGCTGATGCGGCCCCGGCAAGGTCCAGATGCCGAACAGCATCACCAGCAACCCGCCGGCCATGCGCACGCTGCGCTTGCGCAACAGCGCCGTCACCCGTTCGGCCGCCAGCCCCGTGGCGAGCAGCACCGGCCAGGTGCCCAACCCGAATGCCAGCATCAGCAACGCACTGTCCAGCGCATTGCCCTGACTGGCCGACCACAGCAGCGTGCTGTAGACCAGGCCGCACGGCAACCAGCCCCAGAGCGCACCCAAGAGCAGCGCACGGGGCACGCTCGACACCGGTAGCAGTGTGTTGGCAACCGGCTGGATATGCCGCCACAGGCCGCGTCCGAGGCTTTCGATGCGGGTCAGGCCGCTCCACCAGCCAGCGAGGTACAAGCCCATCGCGATCAGCAGCAAACCGGCGAGCACCCGCATGAACATCGCCGCCGGACTGTTGGCCACCGCCCAGCCCGCCAGGCCGATCAACAGGCCGGCCGTGGCATAGCTGAGAATGCGCCCGAGGTTGTAGGCCAGCAGCAGGCGAAAGCGGCGGCTGCGTTGTTCCTTGGGGATCGCCAGGGTCAGCGCGCCCATCAGGCCACCGCACATGCCCAGGCAATGACCGCCCCCGAGCAGGCCGAGTATCAACGCCGAGACCAACAGTGGCGCCAATTCAAGCATGGGGCGGCGCCTTGTCGTCGGGTTTGGCCGGATGGCCGCTGGCCTCGTCGACTGCGGCGGTGTGGTTCGGGTCCTGGTCGTCGAACAGGATGCTGTGGGCCGGGCCGTCGAGGTCGTCGTACTGCCCGCTGTCGACCGCCCAGAAGAAGATGTAGACAGCGATGGCCACGATCAGCAGTGCAGCCGGGATCATCACGTAAAGAGCTGGCATCTGGACTCCATGCCCGCGCGGCTCAGGCCGGTAGCGGGCGGGTTTGTGGCGTGCTACTGGTGGCGGGCGCGCTCGGCAGGCGAGTCAGGCGCAGCGCGTTCAGCACCACGGTCAGCGAACTGATGGACATACCGACCGCGGCCCATACCGGAGTGATCCAGCCGAGGGCGGCGAACGGCAACATGAGGCCATTGTACAGCCCGGCCCACAGCAGGTTCTCGATGATTACCCGACGGGTGCGTCGCGCCAGGCTGAAGGCTTGCACCAGGGCATCGAGACGATTGGACAGCAGCACCGCGTCCGCACTGGTTTTCGCCAGATCGGTGGCCGAACCCATGGCCACGCTGATGTCGGCAGCCGCCAGCACCGGCACGTCGTTGACCCCGTCACCGAGCATCAATACCTTGCGACCTTCCTTGTGCAGCTGTTGCAGGACTTGCAGCTTGTCGTCCGGGCGCAATCCGCCGCGGGCTTCGTCGATGCCTAGCTCGGCGGCGACACTGGCGACCATCGGCGAGCTGTCGCCGGACAGCAACAATGTGTGCCAGCCACGCGCCTTGCAGGCATCCAGCAGGGCGCGGGCATCGGCACGCAGGCGGTCGTCGAGGACCAGCCACGCCAGCGGCCCCTGGGTATCGCCGAGCAACAGCCATTGCCCGGCTTCATCCGGCATCGATGGCAGGGCGGTGCCACTGAGTTCGCAGACAAAATCGGGTTGGCCAATACGCAAACGTTGCTCGCCGACCCGTCCTTCGAGGCCGAGGCCGGGGGTGCTGTGCACGTCTTCGGCGGCCAGTGGCGCACGACCAAAGGCGCGGGCAATCGGGTGTTCGGAGCGGTTTTCCAGCGCGGCGGCGAGGCTCAGGCATTGATCGCTGTCCAGGGCGCCGAGAGGGCGGATCGAGCGTAACGCCAGGCGTCCTTCGGTGAGGGTTCCGGTTTTGTCGAAAATCACCGTATCGATCTGGTTCAGGCCTTCGAGCACATGGCCGCGCGTCAACAACAGCCCCAGCTTGTGCAACGTGCCGGTGGCAGCGGTGAGGGCTGTCGGCGTGGCCAGGGACAGGGCGCACGGGCAGGTCGCAACCAGCATCGCCAGGACAATCCAGAAGGCCCGCGAAGCATCCAGCTCCCACCACAGCAGGCCGATGGCAGCGGCGGCGATCAGTGACAGCAGGAGGAACCATTGCGCCGCACGGTCGGCGATTTCCGCCAGTCTTGGCTTTTCAGCCTGGGCGCGATCGAGCAGGCGGACGATGGCGGACAGACGAGTGTCCTGACCCAGGGCCTGGACTTCCACGGTCAACGCGCCTTCGACGTTCAGGGTGCCCGCAGTGACCGCATCGCCCGTGGTCCTGGCCTGTGGCAGGTATTCGCCGGTGAGCAGTGATTCGTCGATGCTCGACTGGCCCTCAAGGATCTTGCCGTCGGCCGGGAGAATCGCGCCGGGGTGCACCAGCACCTGATCGCCGACGCGCAGTTCGCTGAGCAGGATGCGTTCGCTCTGACCGTCCGTACTCAGGCGCAGGCACGAGGCCGGCAGCAAATTGACCAGTTGTGCGGTGGCGGCGGCCGTGCGTTCCCGGGCGCGGCGTTCCAGATAACGCCCCGCCAGCAGGAACAGCGCGAACATGCCGACGGCGTCGAAATACAGTTCACCCACGCCGGTGATCGAGGTCCAGATTCCGGCGATGTAGGCACTGCCAATGGCCAGCGACACAGAAACGTCCATTGTCAGGTGCCGGGTGCGCAGGTCGCGCATTGCGCCTTTGAAGAACGGTGCGCAGCTGTAGAACACGATCGGGGTGGTGAGGAACAGCGCGACCCAGCGCAGGATCGTGTGCAGTTCGGGGCTGAGGTCGATGTTGAATTCCGGCCAGGTGGCCATGGTCGCCATCATCGCCTGGAACCACAGCAATCCGGCGACGCCCAATTGACGCAGGGCCCGGCGGTTTTCGCTGGCCAGTTGTTCGCTGGCGCGGTCGGCCTGGTAGGGGTGGGCGGCGTAACCGATGTGGCGCAACTCGCCGAGCACCTGGCTCAGCGGCAATTGGGCATCGGCCCAACGGACATGCAGGCGATGGTTGGACAGGTTCAGGCGCGCTTCGGCCACGGCGGGCAGTGCACGCAGATGTTTCTCGATCAGCCAGCCACAGGCGGCGCAACTGATGCCTTCCATCAACAGTGTGGTTTCGGCGAGTTCGCCTTCGTGGCGGACAAAGGGTTGTTGCACATCCGCGCGGTCGTACAGCGCCAGTTCGTCCACCAATTGCACCGGTAGCGCTTCAGGGTTGGCCGACGCTTCGCTGCGATGCTGGTAATAGTTTTCCAGCCCGCCGGCAACAATTGCCTCGGCCACCGCCTGGCAACCCGGGCAGCAGAACTCGCGGGTTTGCCCGAGAACCGCCGCGGTGAAACGGCTGCCGGCCGGGACGGGCAGGGCGCAGTGGTAGCAGGGGAGTGGGGTGGTCATCAGGTTTTCACTAGCGCCGCTGAATCTTTGTCTTCAGGAAGGGCCGCATCGCGAGCAAGCTCGCTCCCACAGGGATCATTGGTGATATCAAAATCTGCATACAACAGTGATTGACTGTGGGAGCGAGCTTGCTCGCAATGCGCGAAGCGTGGGTTTATTTTTTCAGGTCTTCCGCGCCTTGCAGCGGCTCGTCTCCGAGCAGCAGGTCCTTGTCATGGCTGACCAGTTCTTCTTCGAACAGACGCCATGTGTGGTCATCCTGGGTGCCGAGCAGTTCGACAAAGCGCCGGCCTTCGACCTTGTCGCTCAATTGACCGATGTAACGGCCCTGTTCGGTTTCACTGCGGGTCAGGACAATCTTGCGGTCCTTTTCCGGTTGGGTCGGCGAGATCAGGTTCAGCTCCACGGTCTTCGGCTGGCTATTGCCGTTCAAGCGCAGATCGACTTCGCCGGTCACGTCATCCAGGTGGACCGCGGCGCGCATCAGCAGGGTCTGGGCGAGCAGTTCACGGTCCAGGGAACGGTTGATGCCTTTGCCGGCCTCGTAGTAGTTGTCGTTGACCAGGTTGTCCGGGTGATTCACCGCAATGGTCACCATGGACAGGGTCAGGGTCACCGAGCAAGCCAGAATCCCGATGATGATCCACGGCCAAAGGTGCTTGTACCAAGGGCTTGCGGCGTTTGCTGCGGGCATGTTCACTTCTCTCAACGATTTTGTGGGCCGATGAATCGGCTCTTGGCTTCAACGTGGATACTGTTGTCATCGGCATCCTTGAGGATGAATTTCACCTCATTGGTGCTCGACGGCAGGTGTTCCGGTGCCACGGACAGTTCAGCCGGCTGGCTCACGATCTCGCCGGCCGCCACTTTGATTTCGCGCTGGCCTTGCAGTTTGAGGTCCGGCAGACCGGCGGCTTCCAGCACGTAGGTATGGTCGCGCTGATCCTTGTTCATGATTTTCAGGCTGTAGACGTTTTCGATTCGCCCTTCGGCGTTTTCACGGTACAGCACGCGGTCCTTGCTGACGTCGAAACCTACCAGCGAACGCATGAAAAACGCAGTGACCAGCAAACTGATCATCGCCAGCAGCACCACGGCATAGCCGATCAGGCGCGGGCGCAGTTTATGGGTTTTCTGCCCGGACAGGTTGTGCTCGGTGGTGTAGCTGATCAGCCCGCGCGGGTACTCCATTTTGTCCATGATGCTGTCACAGGCATCGATGCAGGCGGCGCAACCGATGCACTCGATCTGCAGGCCGTCGCGAATGTCGATGCCGGTGGGGCAGACCTGAACGCACATGGTGCAGTCGATGCAGTCGCCCAGGCCCTGGGCTTTGTAGTCGACGCCTTTCTTGCGCGGGCCACGGCTTTCGCCACGACGCGGGTCGTAGGACACGATCAGCGTGTCCTTGTCGAACATCACACTCTGGAAACGTGCGTACGGGCACATGTAGATGCACACCTGTTCGCGCAGCCAGCCGGCGTTGCCGTAGGTGGCGAGGGTGAAGAATCCGACCCAGAAATACGACCATCCATCGGCTTCGCCGGTGAAAAAGTCGATAACCAACTCACGAATCGGCGAGAAATAGCCGACGAAGGTCATGCCGGTCACAAAGCCAATCAGCAACCACAGGGTGTGCTTGCTGAATTTACGCAGAAACTTGTTGGCGCTCATGGGCGCCTTGTCGAGCTTGATACGCTGGTTGCGGTCGCCTTCGGTGACCTTTTCGCACCACATGAAAATCCAGGTCCAGACGCTCTGCGGGCAGGTGTAGCCGCACCAGATCCGCCCGGCGTACACCGTAATGAAGAACAGGCCGAAGGCGCTGATGATCAAAATGCCCGAGAGCAGGATGAAGTCCTGCGGCCAGAAGGTCGCGCCGAAAATAAAGAATTTTCGCTCCGGCAGATTCCACCAGACGGCCTGATGGCCCGCCCAGCTCAACCAGACCGTGCCGAAATACAACAAGAATAAAAAGGCGCCGCCCATCATCCGCAGGTTGCGGAACAGACCGGTGAAGGCACGGGTGTAGATTTTTTCTCGAGAGGCGTAGAGATCGACGCTGTTGTTCGCGTTTTTACTGGGCGGTGTGACGTCGTGTACCGGAATCTGGTTGCTCATCATTGCATCCCACGGCAGTGGAAAAATGCCCCGGTCAGTACATGCTGGCCGCGGTCAAAAAGAGGTGTTGCAGTGGCGCAATGATACGCCTGTCGCTCTGGCCCAAGGGTGCGACCTTTGGTCGCGTTGGGTGAAATTCATAGATGGTGTAGTGAATGTAACAAAACATGATGCAGGTCAATTGACAGGTGAAGTATAGCTGCCCGGTCTTGAGGTATCGGTGACAACGTTAGCCCACTGTCACGGCAAAGGGGCTGTGTGATCGGGATCATGTCTTGCGGTTACAAAAAAAAGACCCCGTCGAATGACGGGGTCTTTTGCATTGCGTCGAGCGTTTGCCTTACTGAGCGTCTGCCGCCGCAGCCTTCTCGCCGTGAGACAGGCTGTAGACGTAAGCGGCCAGCAGGTGAACCTTGTCGTTACCCTGCAGTTGCTCTTGCGCAGGCATCTGGCCCTGACGGCCGTAACGGATGGTCTGCTGCAGTTGAGCGAAGCTCGAACCGTAGATGAACGCGGCGGGGTGGGTCAGGTTCGGTGCGCCCATTGCCGGGGTGCCTTTGCCTTCCGGACCGTGGCAGGCCACGCAGTTGGCCGCGAACAGTTTCTGGCCGGCAACCGGGTCAGCCTTGGTGCCTTCCGGCAGCTTGCGGCCATCGAGGTTGGTCACCACGAATGCGGCAACGTCGGCAACGCCTTGTTCACCGATCACTTCAGCCCACGCCGGCATGACCGCGTGACGGCCGCCCATGATCGTGGTTTTGATGGTTTCCGGCTCGCCGCCCCAGCGCCAATCGGCGTCGGTCAGGTTAGGGAAGCCATAGGCGCCTTTGGCGTCGGAACCGTGGCAAACCGAGCAGTTGGAGGCGAACAGGCGGCCACCCATCTTCAGGGCTTGCGGGTCCTTGGCGACTTCTTCGATTGGCATGGAAGCGAACTTGGCGAAAATCGGACCGAACCGGGCGTCCGACTTGGCCATTTCCTTTTCCCACTCGTGAACGCCGGTCCAGCCAGTCTGGCCGTTGGCGAACGCGGTCTGCTTCTCGTTATCCAGGTAGTTGTAACCTGGCAACAGGCCTTTCCAGTTGCCCAGGCCCGGGTACAGTACCAGGTAGCCCAGGGCGAAAACGATGGTGCCCACGAACAGCATGAACCACCATTTCGGCAGTGGGTTGTCGTACTCCTCGATCCCGTCGAAGGAGTGGCCAACCGTCTCTTCCGTCACCTCGGTGCGCTGGCCCTTGCGGGTCGACAGCAGCAGCCAGGTCAGGGAAAAGATCGTACCGAGACTGAGGACTGTGACATACAGACTCCAGAATGTAGTCATTCTTTGTTACTCCTAGAAGCTTGCTCGACGTGCTTGATGGCTTCGGGATCATCCGCGAAAGGCAGCAAGGTCGCGTCTTCAAACTCCGACTTGCGCTTTGGGCTGAATACCCACAACGCCAGACCGATGAAGGCCACCATCACGACAACGGTGCCCAGGCCACGAATCATCCCGATATCCATCTAGATCACCGTTTGCTTTTGATGATGGTGCCCAGGCCTTGCAGATAGGCCACCAGCGCGTCCATTTCGGTTTTGCCCTTCACAGCATCCTTGGCGCCGGCGATGTCTTCGTCGGTGTAAGGGACGCCGAGCGTGCGCAAGACTTCCATTTTCCTGGCGGTGTCTTTGCCGTCGAGCTTGTTTTCCACGAGGAACGGGTAGGCCGGCATTTTCGACTCGGGCACGACGTTGCGCGGGTTGTACAAGTGCGCACGTTGCCAGTCATCGGAGTAACGACCGCCGACACGGGCCAGGTCCGGACCGGTACGCTTGGAACCCCACAGGAACGGGTGGTCCCAGACGCTTTCACCGGCGACCGAGTAGTGGCCGTAACGTTCGGTTTCAGCGCGGAACGGGCGGATCATCTGCGAGTGGCAGCCGACACAACCGTTGGCGATGTAAATGTCGCGGCCTTCCAGTTCAAGGGCGGTGCGCGGCTTCATGCCTTCGACCGGCTTGTTGGTGACGTCCTGGAAAAACAGCGGAACGATCTGGGTCAGGCCGCCGATACTGACGGCGATAACCATGAAGAAGGCCAGCAGGCCAATATTCTTCTCGACTGCTTCATGCTTCATCAGTGAGCTCCAACTACAGCAATCTGTTCGGCGGCTTTGGCTTCAACCGGGTTCGAGGCGCGTACGGTACGGAATACGTTGTAGGCCATGAACAGCATGCCGGTGGCGAAGAACGCACCGCCCAGTGCACGGACGATGAAGCCAGGGTGGCTGGCTTGCAGTGCTTCGACGAACGAGTAGGTGAGGGTGCCGTCATCGTTGATCGCACGCCACATCAGACCCTGGGTGATGCCGTTGACCCACATCGAAGCGATGTACAGAACGGTACCGATGGTCGCGAGCCAGAAGTGCGTGTTGATCAGGCCGGTGCTGTGCATCTGCGCGCGGCCGAACAGTTTCGGAATCATGTGGTAGATCGCGCCGATCGAGATCATCGCTACCCAGCCCAGGGCGCCGGCGTGTACGTGGCCGATGGTCCAGTCGGTGTAGTGCGACAGCGAGTTCACGGTCTTGATGGCCATCATCGGGCCTTCGAAGGTCGACATGCCATAGAACGCCAGGGACACGACCAGGAAGCGCAGGATCGGGTCGGTGCGCAGCTTATGCCAGGCGCCCGACAGGGTCATCATGCCGTTAATCATGCCGCCCCAGCTCGGGGCCAGCAGGATGATCGACATCGCCATGCCCAGGGATTGGGCCCAGTCCGGCAGCGCGGTGTAGTGCAGGTGGTGCGGACCGGCCCAGATGTACAGGGTGATCAGTGCCCAGAAGTGCACGATGGACAGGCGATAGGAGTAGATCGGACGCTCGGCCTGCTTCGGAACGAAGTAGTACATCATCCCCAGGAAGCCGGTGGTCAGGAAGAAGCCCACGGCGTTGTGGCCGTACCACCACTGGATCATCGCGTCCGTCGCACCTGCGTAGGCGGAATAGGACTTGAAGAAACTGACTGGCAGGGAGGCGTGGTTGACGATGTGCAGCATCGCGGTCACGAGGATGAAGGCACCGTAGAACCAGTTACCCACATAAATGTGCTTGGTTTTGCGCTTGACGATGGTGCCGAAGAACACCAGAGCGTAGGTGACCCAGACGATGGCCAGCAGAATGGCGAGGGGCCATTCCAGCTCAGCGTATTCCTTGGTGGTGGTGTAACCCAGCGGCAAGGTAACGATGGCGCCGACGATCACCGCTTGCCATCCCCAGAAGGTGAAGGCCGCGAGGCTGTCGGAAATCAGTCGCGTTTGGCAGGTTCGCTGCACGACATAATAAGAAGTGGCAAACAGTGCACATCCACCGAAGGCGAAAATCACCAGGTTGGTGTGCAACGGGCGCAGGCGTCCAAAAGTCGTCCACGGCAGACCGAAATTCAATTCCGGCCATACGAGCTGTGAGGCGATGAAGACACCGAGCCCCATGCCAAGGATCCCCCAGACCACCGTCATGATGGCGAACTGGCGGACTACCTTATAGTTATAAGCAGTCGGACTGATTGCTGTGCTCATTCTAAGGTTCCACGGTTTGGGTGTTTTATTAGGATTAAAAATCGGTCGCAAGTATGTAGAAAGCGGGGGGTCATTGCAACGCGCCATGACCTGGGTCAATGCTTTCAAATGCTGATTCTGCGGCCTTTCCATGCGCCGCGTAAGGACAAATTTGCACGCCGGCAAATTGTCCCGTCGGACTAAATGGGCAAGGGGGTCAGGTCACATGTAACGAGGTGTGTTCAATCGCAACGATCAGATGACCGATGGCAATTCGCGCGACAGCCGGTATCTACCAGCCTTTGCGGCCTGTCATCGAGCTGAATCATCGAACACATCGGTTAGGGTCGACCTGGAACCGGTACTTGCCAGTCCGCATTGGAGCAAGCTTAGACCCGAATCTGGTGAACCGAAAGGAAGACTGAATGAGGGTGCGACAATGGGTCGCAAAGGGGCGGGAAACTGCCGCATTCCGGAGAATGCGGCAGTAGAGCGGTCATCGATTACTCGGTTTTGCCGTCAGCCTGCAAGCGCTCGGTACCGGCAGCGTGCGACAGGCTGTACACATACGCCGCCAGCAATTGAACCTTGTCGTTGCCGAGCAGTTCGCTTTGCGCTGGCATATGGCCCTGGCGACCATGGCGGATGGTTTGTTGCAGCTGCGCCAGGCTTGTACCGTAGATAAAACCGGTCGGGTGCGTCAGATTCGGCGCGCCCATGGCTTCAGTGCCCTGGCCGTTTGCCCCGTGGCAGGCTACGCAGGTGGTGCTGAACAGTTGCTGTCCGGCTTGCAGATCCGCACCGCTGTCGGCGGCCAGCGGCAGGCCGGCCAATCCATGGCGCACATAGGCCGCGACGTTTTTCACGCCGGCTTCACCGAGGATTTCACCCCAGGCCGGCATCGCCGCCATGCGCCCACCCATGATGGTGGTCTTGATGGTGTCAGCGTTGCCGCCCCAGCGCCAATCACGGTCCGTCAGGTTGGGGAAGCCGAATGCACCCTTGGCGTCCGAGCCGTGGCAGACCGAGCAGTTGGAGGCAAACAGGCGCCCGCCCATTTTCAACGCTTGCGGATCCTTGGCTACTTCTTCCAGCGGCATGGCAGCGAATTTGGCGAAGATCGGCCCGAACTTCGCATCAGCCCTGGCCATTTCCTTTTCCCATTCGTGCGCGCCGGTCCAGCCGTTGTCGTAGCCGGGCAGGATGCCTTTCCAGTTGCCCAGGCCCGGATAGAGGATCAAGTAGCCAACGGCAAACACCAGGGTGCCGGCGAACAGCATGAACCACCACTGCGGCAACGGATTATCGTACTCCTCGATGCCGTCGAAGCTATGGCCCATGGTCTGGTCGACGCTGCCCTTGGTTTCGCCCTTGCGGGTGCCGATCAGCAGCCAGGTCAGGCCGATCAGGCTGCCGATGGTCAGTACGCAGATCCACGTACTCCAGAAGGTGGTCATGGCCGGGTACTCCTTGTTGCGGATTCTTGGGGGGTGACACTGTCGGGTTGCGGCTCGTCGGCGAATGGCAGCAGGCGCGCTTCGGCGAATTCCGGATTGCGCTTGCCGTTGAACACCCAGAGCGTCAGGCCGACAAAGGCCACGAACACTACGACCGTGCCCAGGCCGCGAATCATTCCACTGCTTATTTCAAAGACCACGGCTCACCTCTTGCTCTTGATCGCAGTGCCGAGCACTTGCAGGTAGGCGACCAGGGCATCCATTTCCGATTTGCCCTTGAGCGACTCGGTCGCACCGGCGATGTCTTCGTCGGTGTACGGCACGCCGAGGGTGCGCATGGCACGCAGCTTGGTCTCGGTGTGGCTGCTGTCGAGCGCGTTGGCCACCAACCACGGGTAGGCCGGCATTTTCGATTCCGGCACAACGTTGCGCGGGTTGTACAAATGCGCGCGGTGCCAGTCATCGGAGTAACGCGCGCCGACCCGGGCCAGGTCAGGACCGGTGCGTTTCGAGCCCCACAGGAACGGGTGGTCCCAGACACTTTCACCGGCCACCGAGTAGTGCCCGTAGCGTTCGGTCTCGGCGCGGAACGGACGGATCATCTGCGAGTGGCAGCCGACGCAGCCTTCGCGGATGTAGAGGTCGCGGCCTTCGAGTTGCAGCGCGGTGTAGGGCTTCATGCCTTCCACCGGTTTATTGGTCACGTCCTGGAAGAACAGCGGGACGATCTGGGTCAGACCGCCGATGCTCACGGCAAAGATCATCAGCAACAGCAGCAGGCCGACGTTTTTTTCGATTGTTTCGTGTTTCATGGCGGACTCCTCAGGCCATCTGCGCGGCAGCGGCGGCGTCGGCAGGCTGCGAGGCCCGCACGGTGCGCCAGGTGTTGTAAGCCATCAGCAACATGCCGCTGAGGAAGATCGCACCGCCTACCAGCCGCACGATGAAGCCCGGGTGGCTGGCCGCCAGGGTTTCGACGAAGGAGTAGGTCAGCGTCCCGTCTTCGTTGACTGCACGCCACATCAGGCCTTGGGCGATGCCGTTGACCCACATGGAGGCGATGTACAGCACGGTGCCGATGGTGGCGAGCCAGAAGTGCGCATTGATCAGGCCGATGCTGTGCATCTGTGGGCGACCGAAGACTTTCGGGATCATGTGGTACAGCGCGCCGATCGAGATCATTGCTACCCAGCCCAGGGCGCCGGCGTGTACGTGGCCGATGGTCCAGTCGGTGTAGTGGGAGAGCGCGTTGACGGTCTTGATCGCCATCATCGGGCCTTCGAAGGTCGACATGCCGTAAAACGCCAGGGACACGACCAGGAAGCGCAGGATCGGGTCGCTGCGCAACTTATGCCAGGCACCCGAGAGCGTCATCATGCCGTTGATCATGCCGCCCCAGCTCGGCGCCAGCAGGATCAGCGACATCACCATGCCCAGCGACTGTGCCCAGTCCGGCAGCGCGGTGTAGTGCAGGTGGTGCGGACCGGCCCAGATGTACAGGGTGATCAGCGCCCAGAAGTGCACGATGGACAAGCGATAGGAATACACCGGGCGCTCGGCCTGCTTCGGCACGAAGTAATACATCATCCCCAGGAAACCGGCGGTGAGGAAAAAGCCCACGGCGTTGTGCCCGTACCACCACTGAACCATGGCATCGGTCGCGCCGCCATACACCGAGTAGGACTTGGTGAAACTCACCGGCAGCTCAAGGTTGTTGACGATGTGCAGAATCGCCACGGTGACGATGAACGCGCCGAAGAACCAGTTACCGACGTAGATGTGCTTGGTGTTGCGCTTCATGATCGTGCCGAAGAACACCACGGCGTAGGCGACCCAGACAATGGTGATCAGGATATCGATCGGCCATTCCAGCTCGGCGTACTCCTTGGAGCTGGTGTACCCCAGCGGCAGGCTGATGGCGGCCAGCAGGATCACCAGCTGCCAGCCCCAGAAGCAGAACGCGGCGATCTTTGGCGCGAACAGCTGGGTCTGGCAGGTGCGCTGCACCGAGTAGAACGAACTGGCGAACAGGGCGCAGCCGCCGAAGGCGAAGATCACCGCGTTGGTGTGCAGCGGGCGTAAACGGCCGAAACTGGTCCACGGCAAGTTGAAGTTGAGTTCGGGCCAGACCAACTGGGCAGCGAGAAAAACCCCGAGCCCCATGCCGACGATGCCCCACACCACCGTCATAATGGCGAATTGGCGGACCACCTTGTAGTTGTAGGCGGTACTGATAGAAGTGTTCATGGTTCCCCATCCACGGTTCAGCTGAAGTGAGCGCGCTCGCGCAAGGCAGCGCACTCTTCGGCCGGAGTTATAGGCAGACTAAAAGCGAGGCAAGCATGGACAAGAAGCACATGGCCGGTATTGACGGGGATCAATGGGCGCAGTGCGTGCGGGATCATGGATGGCGGTGGGATGCCGGCGTGGCGCCCGCGCACGCGACCTTGATCCTGGCCCATGGTGCCGGAGCGCCGATGGACAGCGACTGGATGAACGACATGGCCACACGCCTCGCGGCGCAAGGCGTCAACGTGCTGCGCTTTGAATTTCCTTACATGGCGCAGCGGCGTGTCGACGGCGGCAAGCGCCCACCCAACCCGGCACCGAAGCTGCTGGAGTGCTGGCGCGAGGTGTACGCCGTGGTGCGACGTCATGTCACTGGGCGCCTGGCCATCGGCGGCAAGTCCATGGGCGGGCGGATGGCCAGTTTGCTGGCGGATGAAATGGGTGCTGATGCGTTGGTGTGCCTGGGCTATCCGTTTTATGCGGTGGGCAAGCCGGAGAAACCGCGAGTAGAGCATCTGGCGGGGTTGAAGGCGCGGACGCTGATCGTGCAGGGCGAACGGGATGCGCTGGGCAATCGCGAGGCGGTCGAGGGGTATGTGTTATCGCCGAGCATCGAGGTGTTCTGGCTGGTGGCGGGGGATCACGACTTGAAGCCGTTGAAGGCTTCGGGGTTTAGCCATGAGCAGCACTTGGCGGCAGCAGCGCAGAAGGTGGCTTCATTCCTTCAATGAGGTTTTGCTGAGGTTGTGATGATCCCATCGCGAGCGGGCTCGCTCACACAGTGATGGGTTGTGTGGCTTGATGGGCTGAACCACGCGAAGCCCTGTGGAAGCAGCTTGCTCGCGATGAGGGACTGCCAGGCGGCATCCCGTTCACAGGCTCAAAAAAACCCGGAAGCTTTCGCGATCCGGGTTTTGTTTTTCCAGCAGCAATCAGCGGTTGAACCGCTCCACCAACGAATACTGGGTATTCGCGGTTTTGGTCAGCTCTTCACTCAGCAGCGCCGAGTTCTGAGCCTGTTCCGAGGTCTGGTCAGCGAGGATGGAAATGTTGCTGATGTTGCGGCTGATCTCCTCGGCGACCGAGCTTTGCTCTTCGGTCGCGGCAGCGATCTGGGTGGTCATGTCCGTGATGTTGGCCACCGCTTCGCTGATGCCGACCAAGGCCTGATCCGCTTCCAGTACCCGCGCCACGCCTTCTTCAGCCTGACGATGCCCGGCTTCCATGGTCTGCACCGCTGTGCTGGCCGTTTGCTGGAGCTTGGCGATCAGGGCGTGAATCTGCCCGGTGGATTCGCTGGTGCGTTGCGCCAATTGGCGTACTTCATCGGCCACCACTGCAAAACCGCGACCCATCTCACCGGCGCGGGCCGCTTCGATGGCAGCGTTGAGTGCCAGCAGGTTGGTCTGGTCGGCGATGCCTTTGATTACGTCGACCACGCCGCCGATTTCGTCGCTGTCCTTGGCCAGTTGGGTCACGGTCTGTCCGGTTTCCCCGACCACCACCGACAGGCGCTGAATGGCTTCGCGGGTTTCCCCGGCGATGTCACGGCCGCGACTGGTCAGGCGATTGGCTTCCTGGGTAGCGTCGGCGGTGCGTTGCACGTGGCTGGCGACTTCCTGGGTGGTGGCGGCCATCTCATTGACGGCGGTGGCCACCTGCTCGGTTTCGACGCGCTGGCGCTCCAGGCCCGAGGAACTGTTGTGGGCCAGGGTGTCGGATTGTTTCGCCTGGTCGGTCAGGTGCTCGGCGGTGTCCTGCAGGCGGGTCAGGCAGGTTTTCAGGCGGGCTTCCTGGCTGAGGATCGACATCTCCAGGCGTGCCTGGGCACCGCTGCTGTCGGTATACATCTGCGCGATCAGCGGGTCGGACGTGGTCTGCTCGGCCAGTCGCAGCAAGCGCTTGATCCCGCGTTGTTGCCAGCTCAGGCCCATCAGGCCCAGCGGCACCGAGAGACCGGCGGCCAGGGCAAACCCCCAGTGGGAGTTCAGCGTGGCGCCAATCATGAAACTCAGTTGGCTGACCAGGATGAACGGCAACCAGTCCTGCAGTATCGGCAACCATTTATCGGAGGAAGGAATGGCCGACTTGCCCTGATTGATGCGCTGGTAAAGCGCTTCGGCACGGCGGATCTGCTCGGCGGTGGGCTTGACCCGCACCGACTCGTAACCGATCACCTGATTGCCTTCGAAGATCGGTGTCACATAGGCGTTGACCCAGTAGTGATCACCGCTCTTGCAGCGATTCTTGACGATACCCATCCATGGCAAGCCTTGTTTCAGTGTTGCCCACATGTGCGAGAACACCGCGGCCGGGACGTCGGGGTGACGCACCAGGTTGTGCGGGGCACGGATCAGTTCTTCCTGAGAAAACCCGCTGATGTCGACGAAGTCGTCGTTGCAGTAGGTGATCAGGCCTTTGGCATCAGTGGTGGAAATCAACCGTTGCTGAGCTGGAAAGGTCCGTTCGCGTTGTGTAATTGGTTGGTTGTTACGCATGGCTTTTTTTATCCGCAAGGCTTTCAAGTGCTGTATCGGCACCCATGGCCATTTGTTGAGACGATTTTTCGATTATCGGTGGCGCGTCGCAAAATGACCCATGCGTCAGCCCGTGAGCATTGGATAGGTGAACAGTCCGAAGTGCAGCAGGTTCAAACCGAAGTGGGTGGCGATGGCGGCAGACAGTCCGCCAAAACGGTAGGCCAGACCATAACCGACGCCGGCCAGGCTCGCCAGCAGTACCCATTGCCAGCCCGCACCGGCATGCGCCAGGCCGAACAGCAGTGAGGTGAGCAGCAGGGCGAGGTTTTCGCCATAAGCCAGGTTTTTCAGGCAACGGTTCAGGCCACCCTGTATATAGCCGCGAAAGAGTGCTTCTTCGACCAGTGTTACCAGTAGCAAGTTGTTGAGCAGCCAGATCCAGGCCTGGTCCGGCCATTTCGGCGCCCAAGCGATGACGCCCAGCAACAGCGCGCCACCCAGTGCCAGCACCGCACTCAAGGTCAACGCCAGCGCGGTGGCATACAGGGACACTCGCAACGACCGCTGGCCGACAATCCATGGGCACACCAACAACAGCCAGAAACCGATCAGGGGTTTGTCCAGATTCAGGTACATGGAAAACGGCAAGGCGTCGTCGGTGAAGCGCTGGGGGGCGATAACGCGACCATTGTAGAAACCGGGCAGCCAGTGCAGCGCCAGTGCCAGGGCCAGAAAGATGAACAGGCCGTGGCCGAGGTAGCGGCCGAACTGAATTGTTTGCTGGCGAGCGGCGAAAGCGGCCATCAGCAACAACGCGACGGAGATTCCGGCGAACCAGCCGAGGTGACCATAGGCCAGGGCCATGCCGTAGCCGAGGGAGAGCAGGGCCAGAAATGTCCATGGCAGGGCGAGCATTGCAAGTCCTTGTGTCTGACGTGCTGTGGGGTGACCCCATCTCCGGTGCAGGAGCGAGCTTGCTCGCGATAGCAGAGGGTCATTCATCATCGTCCATGAATGGTACACCGTCATCGCGAGCAAGCTTGCACATGGATTTTTGTGATCCCAAAAAAACACCGCCCGAAGGCGGTGTCTTTGTCAGCACGCCGTCATGAGGCAATCAACTGGCGCAACACGTAATGCAAGATCCCTCCCGACTTGAAGTATTCCACTTCGTTCAGCGTATCGATTCGGCACAGCACCTCGATTTTCTCGCTCTTGCCGTCTTCACGGGTGATGACCAGGTTCAGGTTCATCCGTGGCGTCAGCTCGACGCCGGTCAGACCCTGGATGTCCAGGGTTTCCTTGCCGGTCAGGTTCAGGCTTTTGCGATTTTGATCGAGTTTGAACTGCAGCGGCAGCACGCCCATTCCCACCAGATTGGAGCGGTGAATACGCTCGAAGCTTTCGGCGATGACCGCTTTGACCCCCAGCAGATTAGTGCCCTTGGCCGCCCAGTCCCGGCTCGACCCGGTGCCGTATTCTTGCCCTGCGATCACCACCAGCGGCGTGCCCGAGGCTTGATAGCGCATCGCCGCGTCGTAGATCGCCAGTTTCTCGCCGGTCGGTATATAGAGGGTGTTGCCACCTTCTTCGCCGCCGAGCATTTCGTTGCGAATACGAATATTGGCGAAGGTGCCGCGCATCATCACTTCATGGTTGCCGCGCCGCGAACCGTAGGAGTTGAAGTCCCGTGGCTCCACGCCTTTCTCGCGCAGATAGCGCCCCGCCGGGCTGTCGGCCTTGATGTTGCCGGCCGGGGAAATGTGGTCGGTGGTCACCGAATCGCCCAGCAGCGCGAGGACGCGGGCGCCGGCAATGTCCTTGACCACGGGGGGCGGCCCGCCGATGTCATCGAAGAACGGTGGATGCTGGATGTAGGTCGAATCCGCCTGCCAGACGTAAGTCGCGGCCTGCGGCACTTCGATGGCTTGCCACTGCTCGTCGCCGGCGAACACTTCGGCGTACTCCTTGTGGAACATCGCGGTGTTGACTTGCTCCACGGCTTCGGCGATTTCCTTGCTGCTCGGCCAGATATCGCGCAGGTACACCAGGTTGCCGTGTTGGTCTTTGCCCAGCGGCTCGGTGCTGAGGTCGATGCGCACGGTGCCCGCCAATGCATAGGCGACCACCAGCGGTGGGGAGGCCAGCCAGTTGGTTTTCACCAGCGGATGCACCCGGCCCTCAAAGTTGCGGTTGCCCGAGAGCACCGAGGCCACGGTCAGGTCGGCCTGCTGGATGGCTTTTTCGATCGGTTCCGACAGCGGCCCGGAGTTGCCGATGCAGGTGGTGCAGCCGTAGCCGACCAGGGCGAAACCCAGTTGATCCAGATACTGCGTGAGCCCGGCTGCCTTGTAGTAGTCGGTGACCACTTTCGAGCCAGGAGCCAGCGAGCTTTTCACCCAGGGTTTGCGTTGCAGGCCTCTTTCCACGGCTTTTTTCGCCACCAGCCCGGCGGCCATCATGACGCTCGGATTGGAGGTGTTGGTGCAGGAGGTGATCGCGGCAATCACCACCGCGCCGTTTTTCAGCCGATGGGTCTGGCCTTCGTATTCATAGTCCGCTTCGCCGGCCATGTCCGCATTGCCCACGGCCACACCGCCACCGCCCTCGCTTTCGAGGCGGCCTTCTTCCTTGCTGGTGGGTTTGAGCTGGACGCCGAGGAAATCGCTGAACGCTTGCGCGACGTTCGGCAGCGACACGCGGTCTTGCGGGCGTTTCGGCCCGGCGAGGCTGGCTTCGACGCTGCCCATGTCCAGCGCGAGGCTGTCGGTGAATACGGGTTCTTTGCCCGGCAGGCGCCACAGGCCCTGCGCCTTGCTGTAGGCCTCGACCAATTTGACGGTCGAGAGGGGGCGGCCGGACAGACGCAGATACTCCAGCGTCACCTCGTCCACCGGGAAGAAACCGCAGGTGGCGCCGTATTCCGGGGCCATGTTGGCGATGGTCGCGCGGTCGGCCAACGGCAAGTCAGCCAGCCCGTCACCATAGAATTCGACGAACTTGCCGACCACGCCTTTCTTGCGCAGCATCTGGGTGACCGTCAGCACCAGGTCGGTGGCGGTGATGCCTTCCTTGAGTTTGCCGCTGAGCTTGAAGCCGATCACTTCGGGAATCAGCATCGACACCGGCTGGCCGAGCATCGCCGCTTCCGCTTCGATCCCGCCAACGCCCCAGCCGAGCACGCCAAGGCCGTTGATCATGGTGGTGTGGGAGTCGGTGCCCACCAGTGTGTCCGGGAAGGCGTAGGTGCGTCCGTCCTCGTCCTTGGTCCAGACCGTGCGACCGAGGTATTCGAGGTTCACCTGGTGGCAGATCCCGGTGCCCGGCGGCACCACGCTGAAGTTGTCGAAGGCGCTCTGGCCCCAGCGCAGGAAGGCATAACGTTCGCCGTTGCGCTGCATTTCGATGTCGACGTTCTGTTCGAAGGCGCTGCTGCTGGCGAATTTGTCGACCATCACTGAGTGGTCGATCACCAGGTCTACCGGCGACAGTGGATTGATTCGTTGCGGATCACCGCCAGCCTTGGCCATCGCCGCACGCATGGCCGCCAAGTCGACCACGGCGGGCACGCCAGTGAAGTCTTGCATCAGCACCCGCGCCGGGCGGTACTGGATTTCGCGGTCGGAGCGGCGTTCCTTGAGCCAGGCAGCAATCGCCTTGAGGTCGGCGCCGGTGACGGTTTTTTCGTCTTCCCAGCGCAGCAGGTTTTCCAGCAGCACTTTCAACGACATCGGCAGCTTGTCCAGATCGCCCAGGCTCTTGGCGGCATCCGGCAGGCTGAAATAGTGATAAGTCTTGTCGTCGACTTGCAGGGTTTTAAGGGTGTTCAAACTGTTGAGGGAGGGCATTGCAATCACTCCTTTGAGTCCGCACGGCTACGGACGGAGGGGACGGGCAGAGCATTAAACCTAGCCCTGTTTTGAGTAGCTGGCTAATTACTGGACTCTATCGATAAGTCCGAGGTTCCGAAGTCAGTTATCATGCGCCGGTTTTCGTGACAGGCTTTGCTTCAACGCAAGTCTGGGCATCGCGCAGTGGTTGAATGTCTCGCCATCTGCCCAGGAGTAAGAATGAACACCCTCTTTATGCACTGCCGGCCGGGCTTCGAAGGTGAAGTCTGTTCCGAGATTTCTGACCTCGCCGCGCGGCTGAACGTGGCCGGTTATGCCAAGGCCAAGACCGCCAGCGCCTGCGCCGAATTCGTCTGCACCGAAGAAGACGGCGCCGAACGGTTGATGCGCGGTCAGCGTTTCGATCAATTGATCTTCCCGCGCCAGTGGGCTCGGGGGATCTTCATCGATTTGCCGGAAACCGATCGCATCAGCGTGATCCTCGCCCATATGGCCGACTTTCCGCTGTGCGGCAGCCTGTGGCTGGAGATGGTCGATACCAACGACGGCAAGGAACTGTCGAATTTCTGCAAGAAATTCGAAGTCCACCTGCGCAAGGCGCTGATGGCTGCCGGAAAACTGGTGGAAGACGCCCACAAGCCACGTCTGTTGCTGACCTTCAAAAGCGGCCGCGAAGTGTTCATGGGCCTGGCAGAGGCGAACAACTCGGCGATGTGGCCGATGGGCATTCCACGTTTGAAATTCCCCCGCGAGGCGCCAAGCCGCTCGACACTGAAGCTGGAAGAGGCGTGGCACCATTTCATCCCGCGCGACCAGTGGGATGAGCGCCTGCACGGCGACATGACCGGCGTCGATCTGGGCGCTGCGCCCGGTGGCTGGACCTGGCAACTGGTCAATCGGGGCATGCTGGTGACTGCCATCGACAACGGCCCGATGGCCGAAAGCCTGATGGATACCGGGTTGGTGCAACACCTGATGGCCGACGGTTTCACCTTCAAGCCCAAGCAACCGGTGGACTGGATGGTGTGCGACATCGTCGAAAAACCGGCGCGTAACGCCGCGATGCTCGAAGAATGGATTGGCGAGGGGCATTGCCGCGAAGCCGTGGTCAACCTCAAGTTGCCGATGAAACAGCGTTACGCCGAAGTGAAGCGCCTGCTGGAGCGGATCGCCGACGGCTTCAAGGCGCGGGGCATCAAGGTCGAGATTGGCTGCAAACAGCTGTATCACGACCGTGAGGAAGTGACCTGCCATTTGCGTCGACTGGATGTGAAGAAGCCGAAGTCCCGCTGATCAGATAAAACCTGTGTGTGCGGGCGTAATGCCACAGATGACCGAACACCCGGCAATGCGCGAGAATGCCGGCAAGTTTCAGGAGTAAATCATGAGTGAAATGATCGATACACCGGTTGATGGCACTCTGGACGCCACCGGCCTCAACTGCCCGGAGCCGGTCATGATGCTGCACCAGCACATCCGTGACCTGGCGCCTGGCGGTCTGCTGAAGGTGATCGCCACCGATCCTTCGACCCGGCGCGACATCCCCAAATTCTGCGTGTTTCTCGATCACGAACTGGTCGGTCAGCAGGAAGAGGCAGGCACTTACCTGTACTGGATCCGCAAGAAGTCCGAATAACCGACGCTGACCTCTGTAGGAGCGAGCCCCGCTCGCGATGGACGTTAACGTTAACGCGCATTTGCTGGATAAGCGCGGTGCCCTTCATGTCCATCGTCAAATCGCCCAGCTCGCTCCTACAGCATTGGGTCAACCCAGCGAATGACTGATACGAATCCGCTTGCGCGCACTGCGTGTCAGGCGGATCGACAGCATCAGCGCCGCACAGCTCAAGCCCACGATCAAGCCCTGCCATAGCCCGCTCGGGCCACTCGGTGCGCCGAACCAATCGGTCAGGCCAAGGACGTAACCCACCGGCAAACCAATGCCCCAATACGCGAACAGCGTCAGGATCATCGTTACCCGGGTGTCCTGATAACCGCGCAGCGCACCGGCCGCCGTGACCTGTATCGCATCGGAAAACTGGAACAGTGCCGAGTAGACAATCAGCATCGCCGCGACGTTGACTACCGTCGGGTCGGCGGTGTAGATCGTTGCGATGTGCTCGCGCAGCAACAGCATCATGCTCGCCGACAAACAGGCGTAAGCCAGGGCCGTGCCCATGCCGACCCCGGCGGCGAAGCGTGCTTCGCGCGGCTCCTGACGGCCCAGCGCTTGGCCGACCCGTACCGTCACAGCCATGCCGAGGGAGTAGGGGATCATGAACACCAGCGAGCTGAAGTTCAGGGCGATCTGATGCCCGGCGACCACGGTGGCGCCGAGGCTGCCGATCAGCAGGGCGATCACGGCAAAGATACTCGACTCGGCGAACACCGCGATGCCGATAGGCAGGCCGATACCCAGCAAGCGCTTGATCACCGACCATTGCGGCCAGTCGAAACGGCTGAACAGTTCACTCGACTGGTACGCCGGCGCCCAGCGCTCCCAACCGGCCATGCCCAGCGCCATGACCCACATCACGATCGCCGTGGCCCAACCGCAGCCGACGCCACCCATGGCCGGGACACCGAAGTGGCCATAAATGAAGATGTAGTTCAGAGGAATATTCAGCGCCAGCCCGCACAGACCCAGCACCATCGCCGGGCGGGTACGGCCCAGGCCATCGCTGAAACAGCGCAGCACATGGTAAATGGCGACGGCAGGCAAGCCGCTGGCGATGCCATGCAGATACTGCATGCACGGGCCAATCAGTTCGGGGTCGACCTTCATGACCCGCAAAACCGGTTCGGCACTGAACAGAATGCCGGTCGCCATCAACCCCACCACCAGCGCCAGCCACAGCGCCTGACGCACGATCGGGCCGATTTCGCTGTGGGTGCCGGCGCCGAAACGCTGGGCGACTTTCGGCGTGGTGGCCAGCAAAGTACCGGTCATCAGCAGGAACACCGGCACCCAGATCGAATTACCGAGTGCCACGGCGGCCAGGTCACGCGGACCGACCCGCCCGGCCATCACGGCATCGACGAACCCCATGGCCGTGGTCGCCAGTTGCGCGATCATGATCGGCAGCGCCAGGGCGAGCAGGTTTTTCAGCTCAAGGCGAACCCGGGCCGGGCGATTGAGGGGTGTTGCGGTGGGACGGTCAGTCACAGAATTCAAGGGTAAAACGTCCAGAAGGTATTGATGCGCAGGCGCGCATTCTACGCGTTGACGTAACGGTCAGGAAAAGACCTGTGTTACCGATTTGTAATCGAGCTCTTGAATGAATCCTCATGCTCCCTCGCCACAGGAAATATGCAGTCCTTCATATCCAGGATGCACAATGCACGCTGGCTCACCACCCGCCTCTACGCCTACACTGCCGATCCGCCTAAGGAGCCTGCCATGCTGATTGTTGCCGACGAAAATATCCCCCTGCTCGATGCTTTCTTTGCAAGTTTCGGTGAAATCCGCCGGGTGCCAGGACGTTCCATCGACCGTGCCACCGTCGAACAGGCCGATGTGTTGCTGGTGCGCTCGGTGACCAACGTCAACCGCGCGTTGCTCGAAGGCAGCAAGGTGCGTTTTGTCGGTACCTGCACCATTGGCACCGATCACCTGGATCTGGATTATTTTCAACAAGCCGGGATCACCTGGTCCAGCGCGCCGGGTTGCAACGCCCGTGGCGTGGTCGACTACGTGCTCGGCAGTCTGTTGACCCTGGCTGAAATCGAAGGCGTCGATCTGACTCGGCGAACTTACGGTGTGGTCGGCGCCGGTGAAGTGGGCGGACGTTTGGTCAAGGTCCTGCAAGGGCTGGGCTGGAAGGTACTGGTCTGCGATCCGCCGCGCCACGCCGCCGAAGGGGGCGATTACGTCAGCCTGGAGCAGATCATCGAACAGTGCGATGTCATCAGCCTGCACACACCGCTGACCAAGCAGGGTGCTCATTCCACCTGGCATTTGTTCGATCAAAAGCACCTGAACCGACTCAAGCCCGGCACCTGGCTGATCAATGCCAGTCGTGGTCCAGTGGTGGATAACAGCGCCCTGCGCCAGGTGCTGTTGCAACGTGAAGACCTGCAAGCGGTGCTCGATGTCTGGGAGGGTGAGCCGGAGGTCGATGTGGCACTGGCCGAACTCTGTGTGCTGGCCACGCCGCACATTGCCGGTTACAGCCTGGATGGCAAACAGCGCGGAACGGCGCAGATCTACCAGGCGTATTGCGATTTTCTCGGACAAACGGCCGAGGTCAGCCTGAGCGATTTGCTGCCGGCGCCATGGTTGTCCGAAGCGACCTTGAGCGCTGAAAGCGATCCGGCCTGGGCATTGGCGATGTTGTGCCGCGGCGTGTACGACCCGCGCCGTGACGACGCGGATTTCCGCCGCAGCCTGGTCGGCAGCGTGAGCGAGCAACGTGCGGCGTTCGATGCTTTGCGCAAAAATTATCCATCGCGACGTGAGATTGATGGGTTGAAAGTGCGCATTGAAGGGGATTCGCCGGCGTTGCGGCAGATCGTAGCGGCGTTGGGCGCGTCGGCCCTCTGAAAACCGAGTAGGGCCGATCGAGGGCAAGCCACGTTCCCACAGGTCATGCGGCAACATGGGCGTCGCATTGATTGCGTGGGGAGCAGCACTCTCAAAAAGCCGCATAAAAAACCCGGCCAACAGGGGCCGGGTCAAAGAAGACGGTGGCTATATCACTTTTGTTCGGCAGGCTTGACCAATCGCTTTTCCAGCTCACGGCACGCGGCCTGGATCATGTCTTCAGTGATCGGTACTTCGCGGCCATCGGCATCGATTATCGAGCAACCCAGAGACTGGTTTGGCTGTGTGCGGATTACTTGAATCTTGTCATTTCTGCTGTTTTGCAAGGACATGGCCTGTCTCCTCTTCAGGTGTGTGCTTACTGTAGAACCGCCAGGTGACCAGGCTGTGACAGCTCCCTGCGATCTTTACACGGCGGCAAGCCCAGTCCACCAGAAATGGCGCGAGGTTGCCACCCGAACCTTAGACCAATAGCGTCTAGCGCCTAGTAGCGGCGGTCATAATTAACCTGACTCATTGTGATTTACCAGGTTCCATCCCATTTGGCCGGACTAGGCTGACCTTATTAACCGTTCTGGATGATGCCAATGCTTTCTGTTCGTCACCGTCGTGCGATTCGCCTGGCCAGTCGTTTCATCGCGCCTTATCGCTGGCACGCGTTCGGTGCCTTGCTCGCGTTGATCGTCACGGCGGGTATCACGTTGTCCATGGGGCAGGGCATTCGCCTGCTGGTGGATCAGGGCTTCATGACCCAATCACCGCACTTGCTCAATCAGTCCATCGGCCTGTTCATGTTGCTGGTGTTCGGCCTGGCGGTCGGGACCTTTGCGCGTTTTTATCTGGTGTCGTGGATCGGCGAACGTTGTGTCGCCGACATCCGCCGTCAGGTATTCAACCACTTGATTTACCTGCATCCCGGGTTCTACGAAAACAACCGCAGCTCTGAAATCCAGTCGCGGTTGACCGCCGATACGACGTTGCTGCAATCGGTAATCGGCTCTTCTTTGTCACTTTTTCTACGCAATCTACTGATGGTCATCGGCGGGATCGTCCTGCTGTTTGTGACCAACCCCAAACTCACCAGTATCGTCGTCGTCGCTTTGCCTCTGGTGATCGCGCCGATCCTGATTTTCGGTCGCCGGGTACGCAACCTGTCGCGTTTGAGTCAGGACCGGATTGCCGATATCGGCAGTTATGTCTCGGAAACCCTGGGGCAGATCAAAACCGTGCAGGCCTACAACCACCAGTCTCAGGACGAGCGACGTTTTGCCTTGACCGTGGAAGAAGCGTTCGACACGGCACGCAAGCGTATTTTCCAGCGGGCCTGGTTGATCACATTGGTGATCGTGTTGGTGCTGGGCGCAGTCGGCGTCATGCTGTGGGTCGGTGGCATGGACGTCATTGCCGGGCGAATTTCTGCCGGCGAGCTGGCGGCCTTTGTCTTCTATAGCCTGATCGTCGGCAGTGCATTCGGCACCCTGAGCGAAGTGATTGGCGAGTTGCAGCGCGCGGCGGGCGCAGCCGAGCGGATCGCCGAGTTGCTGCGTTCGGAAAACATCATCCAGCCACCCGGCACCGATCGGGTGACCTTGCCGGAGCGGGTGAAGGGGGATCTGGTGCTGCGAGATGTGCGGTTTTCCTACCCCTCGCGTCCCGAAAGCTATGCCGTCGACGGTCTGAACCTGACCATCAACGCGGGTGAAACCCTGGCACTGGTCGGGCCATCGGGGGCTGGCAAATCGACGGTATATGACCTGCTGCTGCGCTTTTACGACCCCGCCGAAGGCTCCATCCTGCTCGAAGGCGTGCCGCTGACCCGGCTCGATCCGCTGGACCTGCGTCGTTGCTTTGCCCTCGTCTCGCAAACGCCGGCGCTGTTTTTCGGCAGCATCGAAGAGAACATCCGCTATGGGAAGCCGACGGCAACGCTGAGCGAGGTTCAGGAGGCGGCGAAAGTCGCCTATGCCCACGACTTTATCGAAGCCATGCCCCAGGGTTACCAGACCCACCTGGGGGACGGTGGCCTTGGATTGTCCGGCGGCCAGCGCCAGCGCCTGGCAATTGCCCGCGCCCTGCTGGTCGACGCGCCAATCCTGCTGCTCGACGAAGCCACCAGCGCCCTCGATGCCCAAAGCGAACACCTGATCCAGCAAGCCCTGCCAACGCTGATGAAAAATCGCACCACCCTGGTCATCGCCCATCGCCTGGCCACGGTGAAAAACGCCGACCGGATCGCTGTGATGGATCAGGGGAAACTGGTCGCGGTGGGCACGCATCAGGAGTTGATTGCCAGTAATGCGTTGTATGCGCGGCTGGCGGCATTGCAGTTCAGTGATGGCAAGGCACTGGTCGAGCTCTAGGGGCTGGCTTGCCAGCGAAAGCGGTGCATCACGTGCACCGCGTTTCGCCATTCGTCAGTACGTCGACTCCCACACGATCATTGATCGTCGAAGTACCGCTCGTGCCAATCCACCAACGGTTGCGGTGAGTTGAGTTTCTGGCCGTAGATCACCGAATAAGACAGCACGTTCTGTACATACTGACGGGTTTCGTCGAAGGGGATGCTTTCCACCCACACGTCGAAACTCAGGTGGTCGGCGCCGCGCAGCCACTGGCGTACACGGCCGGGGCCGGCGTTGTAGGCGGCGGAGGCGAGGACGCGGTTGCCGTTGAATTGACTGTGGACCTGGCTCAGGTACGCGGCACCGAGCTGGATGTTCTTGTCCGGCTCCAGCAACTGCTGCGGCGAGGCAAAGGGAATGCTGAACTTGCGCGCGGTTTCCTTGGCGGTGCCGGGCATCAGTTGCATCAAGCCCGACGCGCCGACACCGGAGCGGGCATCGTCCATGAAGGCGCTTTCCTGGCGAGTGATGGCGAATACCCAGCTCGAATGCAGGCCACGGTTTCTGGCTTCACGCACCAGGGATTCGCGGTGCGCCATCGGGAAGCGGATGTCCAGGTCGTCCCAATACTGAGCCTGACTGATTGTACGGATCGCCGGGAAATACCATTTCAGGTCATAGGCCAGTTTGGCCTGGGCAACCATTTCCTCGCGACTGAAGTGGCGGCTGACGTGGTACCACTCGCGACGACCGTCGACAATCTGCCCGCGGGCGTGAAACTCCAGGGCTCGGCGAATGCCGGGGGTGTTGCGCACTTTATTGATCGTCGCCTGGCTCAGCACCAGCGGTTTGTTGACCAGTGAATAGGGCGACTGCGAACGATCGGCGGCGAGGAAACCATAAAAGTCGCGTTCGCGGGCGAGGGTTTTATAGAGCGTCTGCGCTTCAGGGTTCTGCGGTTGTGCCAGTTCCAGGCTGCGGGCCTGCCAGTAGCGCCAGCGGTTGGTGGTGGCCAGGTCTTGCGGCAGGCGACGGGTCAGTTGATAGGCGTCGTCCCAGCGGGCCAGGCGCAGCAGCAGGCGCAAGCGCCATTCGGAAACGGTGTTGTCCCGCAGTTCGGGGTCGTACTTGGTCATCACGTCCAGCGCGCGACTGTCGAAGCGGCGCGCGAGCGTCAGGCCGATTTCACGGGCAATCGCCACTTTTTCGTCACGGGAAAAGTGCATGCTGCTGGCATAGCCATCGAGCAGTTCCATGGCCTTGTCCGGATCCTGGCGGGCGAGGCGGCGCAGGCCAAGGCTGACGATGTCCGACATCGGTTCGTCGGCTGGCGTGAAACGCGACGGCTGATTGAGCAGCTCGGGCTTTTGCGCCACATCGATCAACAGGCGACCGCGAGGGGCGAGGGTGGTCAGGCCGTTGGCCAGGCTGCTGGCCAGCGGGTAGTTGCGCGACTGGGCGGCAAGCTTGGCGCGCTCCCAGCGTTTTTGCTCGGTCAACTGACCTTCGGCGGCCCACATGCCGAACAGTGCGTCGCAGGCGGCCGGCAGGGATTTGCCTGTCAGCCAGAGTTTGTTGGTGTTGGCGTAACCTTCGGACTTGAGGTTATGGCTGATCTGATACTGCGCATTCAGGCAGTCCAGTTCGGTGAAGTTCATCTTCGGGTCGTAATATTTGACGAACGTCTGCCAATCGCCGCGATCGGCCATCCAGCGCAGCCAACGCAATTTCATCCAGTTGGCTTGTGGCAGGTCGCCATGTTCGGCGAGGAATTTTTCAATTTCGTCATTGCTCGCGGTTTTCAGGCGCGCGGTCAGTTCGTCATAGGCCAGGTAGGGTTCCAGCGGGTAATCGCTGAGGGCCTGGCTGTAGCGGAAATAAGGACCGCTATCGCCCTTGGCCAGGGCACGTTTGGCTTCGTCGTAATATTGGCGCTGGGTAGACAGGTCTACCGCCTGGGCGGAATTAACGGCAGCGGCAGACAGTAAAAGACATGAAAAAAGCTTGAAAATGCGACTGCGCATGGGACATCCGGGCAGAGAAATCATGAACAAGTGCAGACAATGCCAACACTTAATTAACTGTAGCTTAGCCTTTTGCCAGCAGGGGACGAAAGCTTTGCCCACCTGTCTGTATAAGTTCGCAACATTTGTTGTGCAGAGTGCTTCGACAGTGAAATTGCCGGCCTTCTGAGGCCTCAAGTCAGGTAGAATGCGCGCCCGGTTTTTGGAGAAGCTCATGACCCTGCTCAAATTCAGCGATGTGTCCCTTGCTTTCGGCGCTATGCCGTTGTTGGACAAGGTGTCCTGGCAGATCGCCCGTGGAGAGCGGGTGTGCATCATCGGCCGCAACGGCACTGGCAAGTCCAGCATGATGAAGCTCGTCAAGGGCGACCAGAAGCCCGATGACGGCTCCGTTTGGCGCGCACCCGGGCTCAAGATCGGCGAATTGCCGCAAGAATTGCCGGTAGCCGACGAGCGGACCGTGTTCGACGTGGTGGCCGAAGGCCTGGACGGCGTGGGCGCATTGCTCGCCGAATATCACCACCTGAGCCAGAACATCGTCACTGACGCCGACCTGGACAAGCTGATGCACGTCCAGCACGATCTCGAGGCCCGCGACGGCTGGCGTCTGCAGACCCTGGTCGACAGCACCCTCAGTCGTCTGCAATTGCCCGCCGACAAGACCCTCGCCGAGTTGTCCGGCGGCTGGCGTCGTCGCGTGCTGCTGGCCCAGGCACTGGTTTCCGAACCTGACCTGCTGCTGCTCGACGAACCGACCAACCACCTGGACATCGGCGCGATCGCCTGGCTCGAAGAAGCGCTCAAGGACTTCCAGGGCGCCGTGCTGTTCATCACGCACGACCGTTCTTTCCTGCAAAACCTTGCAACCCGCATCCTCGAACTCGATCGCGGCGGCTTGATCGACTGGAACGGCGACTACGCCAGTTTCCTCGTGCACAAAGAGGCTGAGCTGGCCGCCGAGGCGACCGCCAACGCGCTGTTCGACAAGCGTCTGGCTCAGGAAGAAGTGTGGATTCGCCAGGGCATCAAGGCTCGTCGTACCCGTAACGAAGGTCGCGTGCGCGCCCTGAAGGCGTTGCGTGTCGAGCGCAGCGAACGTCGTGAGCGTACCGGCAAGGCCAATATCCAGTTGGAAACGGCCGACAAGTCCGGCAAGCAGGTGATGGTCCTCGAAAATGTGAGCTTCGCTCACCCGGGCGGCCCGTTCCTGATCAAGGACTTCTCGATGGTGCTGCAACGCGGCGACCGCATCGGTCTGCTGGGTGCCAACGGTACCGGTAAGACCACGCTGCTGAAACTGATGCTCAGCGGCTTGCAGCCCACCAGCGGCAAGGTGGAAGAAGGCACGAAGATCGATGTCGCCTATTTCGACCAGTTGCGCCATCAACTGGACCTGGAAAAAACCGTGATCGATAACGTCGCTGAAGGTCGCGACTTCATCGACATCGACGGCCAGAGCCGCCATGTCCTGAGCTACCTCGGCGACTTCCTGTTCAGCCCGCAGCGTGCCCGTACGCCGGTCAAGGCGCTGTCCGGTGGTGAGCGTGCCCGTCTGTTGCTGGCCAAACTGTTCAGCAAGCCGGCGAACCTGCTGGTCCTCGACGAGCCGACCAACGACCTCGACGTCGAAACCCTCGAACTGCTGGAAGAGGTCTTGCTGACCTTCAACGGCACCGTGCTGATGGTCAGCCACGACCGGGCATTCCTCGATAACGTGGTGACCAGCACCCTGGTCTTCGAAGGTGAAGGCAAGGTTCGCGAATACGTCGGTGGTTATCAGGACTGGCTGCGTCAGGGCGGCTCGCCGCGCCTGTTGGGCGTGACCGAGAGCAAATCCGGCAAGGCCGACCTGAACTCCGCCGTCGTCAAAGCCGAACCTGCGCCCGTCGCGGTGGCGGTCGAAGCGCCGGTGGCGAAGAAAAAGCTCAGCTACAAATTGCAGCGTGAGCTGGAAGCTTTGCCGGGGCAGATCGAAGCCATGGAGCAGCAGATCGCTACCGTCGAGGCGCAGATGGCTGATGCTGGTTTCTACCTGCGTCCGGCCGCTGAAACCGCTGCGGTGATCGCTCAATTGGCGCAGTTGCAGGCTGAACTCGACGTGATGGTCGAGCGTTGGGCCGAGCTGGATGCCTGATTGATCCTGCAATGAAAAAGCCCGGCTTCATTCGCGTGAACGCCGGGCTTTTCATATGCCGTGCTGAATATCCCGTAGGAGTGAGCATGCTCGCGATGAATCCGGGAGCTCCGCGGGGTGTCAGGCTTCTCGCGTTACCGTTGACGACCCTCGCGAGCGAGCTTGCTCCTACAGGGGGTGTTGTCAGCTTTTGTTTTGCAGGCGCACCGCCAGCACATCGCAAGGCGCACCGTGCAGTACATCGTTGGCGGTTGAGCCCAGCAGCAGTGCCAGGCCGTGTCGCCCGTGACTGCCGACCACGATGATGTCGCACCCTTGCTCCTTGGCCAGGTGGTGAATTTCCTGGCGTGGCTGGCCGTAGGTCAGGTGGCTGTACTCCCTGGACAGCTCCGGGTATTTCACGATCAACCGGTCAAGACGCTCTTTGGCCTGATCGAATTGCTGTTGTTGCAGTTGTGACAGGTCCATCGGCACGTCACCGCCAAAGGCCATGGCCATCGGCTCGACAATGTGTACCAGGGACAATTTCGCACTATTGCTCACTGCCAGTTCGCGAGCACGGTGGATTACAGGGTCGCACTCTTCGGTTAGGTCTACAGCGACCAGAATATGGTGGTAGGGCATGAGGTGCTCTCCTGAGGGTTGCAATATTGATAAGTATGGCTGGTTTCAAGCGTATTGGTTTCAAAGCGACTGAATACGCTCATCAAGAATCGGGAGTACAGATATGACGGTCTGGATAGTGGTGTCAATCCTGCTGGTGGTACTCAGTCCGCTGGCATGGTTGCGACCGTCTCGCCACCAGAGTGGCCGCATGGCGCTGCGGATGGAGGCGCGACGCATCGGGTTGGCGATGCAGCTGGCGCCGCAGGAATGGCCGCACTGGCTTGGCCAGGAGCCGCCCAACCCTTGTGCGCAGTACCACAGACCGCGGCGTGGCAATAAACCGGCGTGCTGGAGTTACTGGCAGAAATCACCGGGTGTCTGGGTGAATCAGTGGCAGGAAGTCTGTGAGGATCGGTCACTGCTCAATCATTTCGAAAAATTGCCAGACAATGTCTACAAGGTCGAGGCCGATAAACAAATGATCGCCCTGTATTGGGGCGAGAAGGGCGAAGCCGAGGTATTGCAACAAATCGATGCCACCCTCAAAGCTCTGGCCTGAAACACAATCCATGCAGCAGCGAGCCTGCTCGCGATGAACCTGAGAGCGCCACGGGGTGTCAGGTGCATTGCTGGCAACCCGGCTCCCACAGGTTTTTATGCAGGCAATAAAAAGCCCGACAACATCATCGGGCGGGTTGGCCAGGCAGGCCGGTAAATTCGGTGTGGGCTGATCTTACGCTGGGCGTTCGCCAAAAGCGTTCAAATTTTTCTCCTGAGTCTCGCCAGCGTAGCTCGTTAAACGCGGGCTGCCGCGAATTAGGGCGACTTTTCTAATGATTGATCCTATGAATGACTTCACATGCTTCGGCGTGTTGAAGGTCTTCGCAGTACGGAAATGACCGGAAAGTCGCGTTTCAACCCCCTGTTTCGGGCGATTGACAATTGTCGGAAATTCCGTGAAGGTGACGTACCCAAATCAAACGGGCGTATGAATTGAGCGTTTGTATTTCAGATCGCTCCTACAGAATCCCGACTATCGCGTTGGCGGGTGTGTCGGGTGGATAGGCGTAGCATCGACGTTTAACGTCCCTGCCGAGCCATTCGCCTGCGTCCGACGTGTACTGTTCAGCTTCCATATCGTGGAGATCAGTTGATGATTTACGAAGGTAAAGCCATCACGGTTAAGGCTCTTGAAAGTGGCATCGTCGAACTGAAATTCGACCTCAAGGGTGAGTCCGTCAACAAGTTCAACCGTCTAACCCTGAACGAACTGCGTCAGGCCGTAGACACCATCAAGGCAGATGCTTCGATCAAGGGTGTGATCGTCAGCAGTGGCAAGGACGTCTTCATCGTCGGCGCCGACATCACCGAATTTGTCGACAACTTCAAGCTGCCGGATGCAGAGCTTGTTGCTGGCAACCTCGAAGCCAACAAGATTTTCAGCGATTTCGAAGACCTCAACGTCCCGACCGTCGCCGCGATCAACGGCATCGCTCTGGGTGGCGGTCTGGAAATGTGCCTGGCAGCGGACTACCGCGTCATGTCCACCAAGGCCAAGATCGGTTTGCCTGAAGTCAAACTGGGCATCTACCCGGGCTTCGGCGGTACCGTTCGCCTGCCGCGCCTGATCGGTGCCGACAACGCCATCGAGTGGATCGCCGCCGGCAAGGAAAACCGTCCGGAAGACGCGCTGAAAGTCGGTGCCGTCGATGCCGTGGTGGCTCCTGAAAAACTGCAGGAAGCTGCGCTGGAACTGATCAAGCGCGCCATTTCCGGCGAATTCGATTACAAGGCCAAGCGCCAGCCGAAGCTGGAAAAACTGAAGCTGAACGCGATCGAGCAAATGATGGCTTTCGAAACCGCCAAAGGTTTCGTGGCGGGTCAGGCTGGCCCGAACTACCCGGCGCCGGTCGAAGCGATCAAGACCATCCAGAAAGCCGCGAACTTCGGTCGCGACAAGGCTCTGGAAGTCGAAGCGGCCGGTTTCGTGAAGCTGGCCAAGACCTCTGCTGCGCAGAGCTTGATCGGCCTGTTCCTGAACGATCAGGAGCTGAAGAAAAAGGCCAAGGCCTACGACGAAATCGCCAAGGACGTGAAGCAGGCTGCCGTACTCGGCGCCGGCATCATGGGTGGCGGTATCGCCTATCAGTCGGCGTCCAAAGGCACGCCGATCCTGATGAAGGACATCAACGAGCACGGTATCGAGCAGGGGCTGGCCGAAGCCGCCAAGCTGCTGGTTGGCCGCGTTGAGAAAGGCCGCATGACCGCCGCGAAAATGGCTGAAGTGCTCAACGGCATTCGTCCGACCCTGTCTTACGGTGACTTCGGTCACGTTGACCTGGTGGTTGAAGCGGTCGTCGAGAACCCGAAGGTCAAGCAAGCCGTTCTGGCTGAAGTCGAAGACCAGGTCAAAGAGGACACCATCCTCGCCTCGAACACCTCGACCATTTCCATCAGCCTGTTGGCCAAGGCCCTCAAGCGTCCGGAAAACTTCGTCGGCATGCACTTCTTCAACCCGGTGCACATGATGCCGCTGGTCGAAGTGATCCGTGGCGAGAAGTCCAGCGAGCTGGCCGTTGCCACCACCGTTGCCTACGCCAAGAAAATGGGCAAGAACCCGATCGTGGTCAACGACTGCCCGGGCTTCCTGGTCAACCGTGTCCTGTTCCCGTACTTTGGCGGTTTCGCCAAGTTGGTCAGCGCCGGTGTGGACTTCGTCCGTATCGACAAGGTCATGGAAAAATTCGGCTGGCCTATGGGCCCGGCCTACCTCATGGACGTGGTCGGCATCGACACCGGCCACCACGGCCGTGATGTGATGGCTGAAGGTTTCCCGGACCGCATGAAAGACGACCGTCGTTCGGCCGTTGACGTGCTTTACGAAGCCAAGCGCCTGGGCCAGAAGAACGGCAAGGGCTTCTACGCCTACGAGACCGACAAGAAGGGCAAGCAGAAGAAGGTCGCCGATCCGTCGGTCCTGGAAGTGCTCAAGCCAATCGTGTTTGAACAGCGCGAAGTCACCGACGAAGACATCATCAACTGGATGATGATCCCGCTGTGCCTGGAAACCGTGCGTTGCCTGGAAGACGGCATCGTCGAAACCGCTGCCGAAGCCGACATGGGTCTGGTCTACGGTATTGGTTTCCCTCCATTCCGTGGCGGTGCGCTGCGCTATATCGATTCGATCGGTGTTGCAGCGTTCGTTGCCCTGGCTGACCAGTACGCTGATTTGGGCGCGCTGTACCACCCGACCGCGAAGCTGCGCGAAATGGCCAAAAACGGCCAGAGCTTTTTCGGTTAAGCGCCCCCAACTAGAGTGAGAGTGAACTTATGAGCTTGAATCCTAGAGACGTCGTGATTGTCGACTTCGGTCGTACTCCGATGGGCCGCTCCAAGGGCGGCATGCACCGCAACACCCGCGCCGAAGACATGTCGGCGCACCTGATCAGCAAACTGCTGGAACGCAACGTCAAGGTCGACCCGAACGAAGTCGAAGACGTGATCTGGGGCTGTGTGAACCAGACCCTGGAACAGGGCTGGAACATCGCCCGCATGGCGTCGCTGATGACCCAGATCCCGCACACCTCGGCTGGTCAGACCGTCAGCCGTCTGTGCGGCTCGTCGATGAGCGCGCTGCACACTGCCGCGCAAGCGATCATGACCGGTAATGGTGACGTGTTCGTCGTTGGCGGCGTCGAGCATATGGGTCACGTGAGCATGATGCACGGTGTCGATCCGAACCCGCACATGTCCCTGTACGCGGCGAAGGCCTCGGGCATGATGGGCCTGACCGCTGAAATGCTGGGCAAAATGCACGGCATCACTCGCGAGCAGCAGGATGCTTTCGGCATGCGCTCCCACCAGCTCGCCCACAAGGCGACCGTGGAAGGCAAGTTCAAAGACGAAATCATCCCGATGCAGGGCTACGACGAGAACGGTTTCCTGAAACTGTTCGACTACGACGAAACCATTCGTCCGGAAACCACCCTGGAAAGTCTGGCGGCCCTCAAGCCGGCCTTCAATCCAAAGGGCGGTACCGTGACGGCGGGTACTTCGTCGCAGATCACTGATGGTGCTTCGTGCATGATCGTGATGTCGGCGCAGCGCGCACAGGACCTGGGCATCCAGCCTATGGCGGTGATTCGCTCGATGGCAGTGGCAGGTGTGGACCCGGCGATCATGGGCTATGGTCCAGTACCGGCCACACAGAAAGCACTGAAGCGCGCGGGCCTTGGCATCAACGATATCGACTTCTTCGAGCTCAACGAAGCTTTCGCCGCACAGGCCTTGCCGGTGCTGAAAGATTTGAAAGTGCTCGACAAGATGAACGAGAAGGTTAACCTGCACGGCGGCGCGATCGCCCTGGGTCACCCGTTCGGTTGCTCCGGTGCGCGTATCTCCGGCACTTTGCTCAATGTAATGAAGCAAAATGGCGGCACCTTCGGGGTAGCGACCATGTGCATTGGTCTCGGCCAAGGCATCTCCACCGTCTTCGAACGCGTTTAAGCGTTTCGCTGATGGAAGCCGGGGCCAAGTGCCCCGGTTTTTGTTTTTCCGGATTTATTTTTATTTTATTTTGAAAAGATTTGAGTGAGGGCCGAAGCATGCCGATACAACCTGGGCTCTACCAACATTACAAAGGTCCGCAGTACCGTGTATTCAGTGTTGCACGGCATTCGGAAACCGAAGAAGAAGTGGTCTTCTACCAAGCCCTGTATGGCGATTACGGCTTTTGGGTGCGTCCCTTGAGCATGTTCCTGGAGTCGGTCGAAGTTGACGGCGAGCAGGTGCCACGCTTTGCTTTGGTGCAAGCCGAACCGAGTGTTTTTTCCAAGCCATAAGCTGAGTGCGCGCAAAACCCTGCGCTTGACCTCACCTTGTAGCCACTATATATAGCGGTGCCGCGTCAGGCGCCAACGCCTTTCACTTCTAGAATTCAGGAATTTTCTGATCCATGGGCAAATCGCTGGTCATTGTGGAATCCCCGGCTAAGGCCAAGACCATCAACAAGTATCTGGGTAACCAATACGTGGTGAAGTCGAGTATCGGCCATATCCGAGACCTGCCCACCAGCGGTTCGGCTAGCGCCAGCAAAGAGCCAGCCGCCAAGCGCGGCAAGGCTGCTGCGGGTGAAGTGCCGGCACTGTCGCCGAAAGAAAAGGCGCGCAAGCAGCTGGTCGCTCGCATGGGAGTCGATCCCGATCATGGCTGGAAAGCCAAGTACGAGATCCTTCCAGGCAAGGAAAAGGTCATCGAAGAGCTGCGCCGGCTCGCCAAGGATGCTGACACCATCTATCTCGCAACCGACTTGGATCGCGAGGGGGAAGCCATTGCCTGGCACCTGCGCGAAGCCATCGGTGGTGACGACAGCCGCTACAAACGCGTGGTGTTCAACGAAATCACCAAGAAGGCTATTCAGGAAGCCTTCTCCCAGCCGGGCGAACTGGATATCGATCGCGTAAATGCCCAGCAGGCCCGTCGTTTCCTCGACCGCGTCGTGGGTTACATGGTGTCGCCACTGCTGTGGGCCAAGATTGCCCGTGGCCTGTCCGCCGGCCGTGTGCAGTCGGTAGCCGTGAAACTGGTGGTCGAGCGTGAGCGTGAGATCCGCGCGTTCATCCCGGAAGAGTATTGGGAGGTTCACGCTGACCTCGGCACCGCCAAGGGTGCAACCGTGCGTTTCGATGTCGCCCGCGAGAAAGGCGAAGCCTTCAAACCGCTCAACGAAGCCCAGGCCATGGCCGCGCTGGAGAAGCTCAAGGCTTCCAGCTACAGCATCGTCAAGCGCGAAGACAAGCCGACCAGCAGCAAGCCGTCGGCGCCGTTCATCACCTCCACCCTGCAGCAGGCCGCGAGTAACCGCCTGGGCTTCGGTGTGAAGAAAACCATGATGATGGCCCAGCGTCTGTATGAAGCCGGCTACATCACTTATATGCGTACCGACTCCACCAACCTCTCGGCTGACGCCGTGGCGATGGCGCGTACTTATATTGAAGGCGAGTTCGGCAAGAAGTACCTGCCGGAAACGCCGAACGTCTATAGCAGCAAGGAAGGCGCACAAGAGGCTCACGAAGCGATTCGTCCGTCCGACGCCAACACCGAGCCAAGCAAGCTCTCGGGCATGGAACGTGACGCCGAGCGCCTCTACGAGCTGATCTGGCGCCAGTTCCTGGCTTGTCAGATGCTGCCGGCCCAATACCTGTCGACCACGGTCACCGTCGGTGCCGGTGACTTCGAGTTGCGTGCCAAGGGCCGTATCCTCAAGTTCGACGGTTACACCCGCGTCATGCCGCAAATCGCCAAGCCGGGCGATGATGACGTACTGCCGGACATGGGCCAGGGCGACGCGATGAAGCTGATCAAGCTTGATCCGACCCAGCACTTTACCAAACCGCCGGCGCGTTATTCGGAAGCCAGCCTGGTAAAGGAAATGGAAAAACGCGGCATCGGTCGTCCTTCGACCTATGCGGCGATCATTTCGACCATTCAGGACCGCGGATACGTGGCGCTGCACAACCGTCGTTTCTATTCGGAAAAGATGGGTGACATCGTCACCGAGCGTCTGGCCGAAAGCTTCTCCAACCTGATGGACTACGGTTTCACTGCCGGCATGGAAGAGAACCTCGATGACGTGGCCCAGGGCGAACGCGACTGGAAAAACGTGCTCGACGAGTTTTACGGCGACTTCAAGAAAAAACTCGAATTGGCCGAAAGCCCGGAAAACGGCATGCGGGCCAACCAGCCGGTGATGACCGATATTCCGTGCACGACCTGCGGTCGCCCGATGCAGATTCGTACTGCATCGACCGGCGTGTTCCTCGGTTGCTCGGGCTACAGCCTGCCACCGAAAGAGCGCTGCAAGGCCACCGTCAACCTGGTTCCCGGCGATGAAATCGCCGCGGACGACGAGGGTGAGTCGGAGTCCCTGGTGTTGCGCGGCAAGCATCGTTGCCCAATCTGCAGCACGGCGATGGACGCTTATCTGCTCGACGAGAAGCGCAAGCTGCACATCTGCGGTAACAACCCGGATTGCGCGGGCTACGAAATCGAAGAAGGCACCTACCGCATCAAGGGCTACGAAGGTCCGAGCCTGGAGTGCGACAAGTGCGGCAGCGAGATGCAGCTCAAGACCGGCCGTTTCGGCAAGTTCTTCGGTTGCACCAACCCGACGTGCAAGAACACTCGCAAACTGCTGAAAAGTGGTGATGCGGCGCCGCCGAAGATGGATCCGGTGAAGATGCCTGAGCTGAAATGCGAAAAGGTCAACGACACCTACATCCTGCGCGACGGTGCGTCCGGTCTGTTCCTGGCGGCCAGCCAGTTCCCGAAAAACCGTGAAACTCGTGCGCCACTGGTCATGGAAATCTTGCCGCACAAGGATGAGATCGATCCGAAGTATCACTTCCTCTGCGAAGCGCCGAAGAAGGATCCGGACGGTCTCCCGGCAGTGATCCGTTACAGCCGCAAGACCAAAGAGCAATATGTGCAGACAGAGGTCGACGGCAAGCCAACTGGCTGGAAAGCGTTCTACGACGGTGGCAAGTGGAAGGTCGAGGACAAGCGACCGGCTGCGAAGGCATAAAATCGCAAGACATTGTAGGAACGAACTCGCTCGCGATGAGCGTGAGAGCAGCGCGGGCATTCTGAAGGCCCGCGTCATCGTTGGCGTCCATCGCGAGCTCGCTCCTGCATGACCTGCCTGAAGCAATTATTTCGTTGTGGAGACTGCCGTCATGGCCAATGAGCTCTATACCCGTACCAATCAAAAGATTTATTTCGCCGGACTGTCTCTGGAGGCGCTCGCCAGGGCCGAAGAGGGGCGGGCGATGAACTCTCTCGCGCTGATTCAGGCCTGTCGTGAGTCGGCGCTGTTTCACCTGTACGGTGCGCTGCTGGGTTTGTGTCACGAGATCGCCGGTTTCTACCGTTTGCCTCAGGCCAATGCGTCTCGGGCCGAATCGTTGCTGACTCGCGAAGTCCTGGACACCATTGCTATTCCTGAGCTGGCCGAGATGATCGAGCTGGCGAACAACCCGCAAACCTGGTTGGCCAAGTTGCTGGCGGCCCATCAGGCATTGTTTCAGCCTCCGCGGGCGCCGCACAAGCCGAAAGGGGATGTGACGCAGCCGCTGATTCTTGCGGTGAATCTGGACGAGGAAGAGGCGCCGGACGAGTTGAACCGCGAAGAACTGGAAAGCTGGCGTCAGAACCTGAAAGGGTTGGCTATTCGGTTTCGTGACGGTTTGAATGAGTGCTGACAGAAACGCTTTTGCGATGGCATCTGGTCAAGATCCCGAGCGAAGCCTGACCGATGCCTATATAATGCCCGCCTTTCGTGGAGAACAGACCTTTATGCCAACGTCCTTTCTAGAAATTGTCGAGTTACCAGACGGCCGAATCGAGCTTCGCCGGGCTGAGGACGAGGGTTCTCTGGTTACTTTGGATTTCTCCGAGGACGCAAAAGCGTTCCTGCAAGGCCAGCACGTGGAAGTCGCCAAGGCGATGTTGAGCGTCGGCGTTCAGATGGCCGGGCGGCTGGTGGAAGGCGAACTCGACAAGGAAGAGGGACCGCGGGTCCTTCATTGATCCCGCCCGTCGGTTTTTCAGGATGTACTTACCGATCGGCTTCTCTGTCCCTGGAGAAGCCTCGCGCCATTCAAGGCGCGTCATGTTTATCAGTTAACCCAGTCGAATGTTCAGGCTTTGAGCGTCCCCGGTCCGGGCAGCGCTGATCAACTGTTGTCGCGAGTTGGCGGTCAGCGTATTGAGCCAACTGACAACTGTATGGCTGCGACCCAGGCGTAGGGCTTCGCAGGCCAGTTGTTGAGCGCTCTGGGTGCCGCGCGGTTGCAGCAGCAGAATACGTTCGCGGTTAAGACCGGCGTCCCGCAGCCAAGCTTGGGTCAGGCTGGCAGGCGGGGCGATCAGCGTCAGCCAGCGCGCATCCTGATCCTGGCTCAACTCCCTGAGGATGGGCGCCAGAAGGTTCAGGCAATTCCCGGCTGCACCACGCAGAGACAACTCACTGAAGACCTCGGGTTCGGTGCTCCATGGCGACTCGACCACTTCCTTCAGAATCGGCGCCAATGGCTGCGCCATGAACGCTTCGAACAACGGCAGTTGGGCTTGCTGTGATGTATGTGGGAACTGCATAAAGCCTCCTTTAGCGGCGAATGACGCCGACACTCAAGCCTTCGATCACCAGTTCCTGATCTTTAAGGTTCACTTCGATTGGGGCGAATTCAGGGTTTTCGGCGATCAGCCAGACTTTGCTGCCATCGCGCTTGAAACGCTTGACGGTCACTTCGTCGCCGATCCGTGCGACCACGATCTGGCCGTTACGGGCTTCACGGGTGGTGTGCACGGCCAGCAGGTCGCCGTCGAAAATACCCACGTCTTTCATGCTCATGCCATGAACTCGCAACAGGTAGTCGGCGCGGGGATGGAAGAACGAAGGATTGATGTTGCAGGATTCCTCGACGTGTTGCTGAGCGAGGATCGGTGCGCCAGCGGCCACACGGCCGATGATCGGCAGGCTGGAGTCGTCGGCCTTGGCCTCGAACCCGGGAATGCGAATCCCGCGGGAAGCACCGGGCGTCATTTCGATCGCGCCTTTGCGGGCAAGCGCCTTGAGGTGCTCTTCTGCCGCGTTTGGCGATTTGAAACCCAGTTCCTGAGCGATTTCCGCACGGGTTGGCGGGTAGCCGTTGTCTTCTAGGCAGCGTTTGATGAAGGCCAGAATCTCTGCTTGGCGTGGCGTCAGCTTTAGCATAATGATCGCTCTGTCTTTTTATACAGTGACTGGGATTATATACAGTGAAACGGTCTTGGCAATGCCCCTTTTCTGGCATGGCGCCAGACGGTCGATCAGCCAGCTGATTGAAGCTGTCTGGTTGTATGGTTAAATGTATGACTGACCATTCCCGAAACGAACCGCCAGACTTGACAACACGTAGACTGAAACGTATGTTTCAAACAAGTGTTTGTCAGGCGGAGTAGTCATGGCCCAGTCGGAAACCGTAGAACGCATTCTTGATGCTGCCGAGCAGTTGTTCGCGGAAAAAGGTTTCGCCGAAACCTCGTTGCGTCTGATTACCAGCAAGGCCGGTGTCAATCTGGCTGCGGTGAATTATCACTTCGGGTCAAAAAAAGCGCTGATCCAGGCGGTCTTTTCCCGTTTTCTGGGGCCGTTCTGCATCAGTCTCGATAAGGAGCTGGAGCGGCGCCAGGCCAAGCCAGAGAACAAGGCGACACTTGAGGAGTTGCTTGAAATCCTCGTCGAGCAGGCTCTCGTCGTACAGCCACGCAGTGGCAACGATCTCTCTATCTTCATGCGTTTGCTGGGGCTGGCCTTCAGTCAGAGCCAGGGGCATTTGCGTCGTTATCTGGAAGACATGTACGGCAAGGTGTTTCGCCGCTACATGATGCTGGTCAACGAAGCCGCGCCGCGTATCCCGCCGATCGAACTGTTCTGGCGCGTGCACTTCATGCTGGGGGCCGCTGCGTTCAGCATGTCCGGCATCAAGGCCTTGCGCGCCATCGCCGAAACCGACTTCGGGGTCAACACCTCCATCGAGCAGGTCATGCGACTGATGGTGCCGTTCCTGGCGGCCGGTATGCGTGCCGAGTCCGGTGTCACCGATACGGCCATGGCCAGCGCGCAGTTGCGTCCGCGTAGCAAGTCGACACCGGTTGCCGCCAAGGTTTAACCCTGCACGGGTGGGCGCGGCAGCTGACATCCGCTAAGCTAGCCGCCCATGCCGACTCTCGTTCTGAATCCGCTCCCTATTGATATCGTCGACCTGCCGGGCAGTGCCCATGGCGGCGGTGAATGTGTGCGAGCCGGGTTTTTCGTTATCAAGGAATCTCTATGACTGCTGGCCTGCAAGGCTCGTTGATGGTGGACGTCGCCGGTACCTGGCTGACGGCTGAAGATCGCCAATTGCTGCGCCAACCCGAGGTGGGTGGCCTGATTATTTTCGCTCGCAACATCGAGCATCCGCGTCAGGTCCGCGAGTTGAGTGCCGCCATCCGTGCCATCCGCCCTGATCTGTTGTTGGCGGTGGATCAGGAAGGCGGGCGCGTTCAACGTCTGCGCCAGGGCTTCGTGCGCCTGCCGGCGATGCGTGCCATTGCCGATAATCCGAATGCTGAATACCTGGCCGAGCAGTGTGGCTGGATCATGGCGACCGAGGTGTTGGCCGTTGGCCTGGACCTGAGTTTCGCGCCGGTGCTTGACCTCGACTACCAGCGCAGCGCCGTGGTCGGCACCCGTTCGTTCGAAGGCGACCCACAACGTGCGGCGCTGCTGGCTGGGGCATTCATCCGCGGCATGAACAGTGCGGGCATGGCGGCCACCGGCAAGCATTTTCCCGGTCACGGTTGGGCCGAGGCTGATTCCCATGTAGCGATTCCAAACGACGAGCGCAGTCTCGACGAAATCCGCGCCAACGACCTGGTGCCGTTCGCCAGGCTGAGCAAGCAACTGGCAGCGGTCATGCCGGCACACGTCATCTATCCGCAAGTCGATTCCCAGCCTGCCGGTTTCTCCCGGCGCTGGTTGCAGGACATTCTGCGCGGTGAGCTGCAATTCGACGGTGTGATCTTCAGTGATGATCTTTCCATGGCGGGCGCCCATGTTGTGGGGGATGCCGCCAGCCGTATCGAAGCGGCATTGAGCGCCGGGTGCGACATGGGCCTGGTGTGCAACGATCGCGCGGCCGCCGAGCTGGCCCTGAGCGCCGCGCAACGCCTGAAGGTCAAGCCGTCCGCGCGCATTGCGCGGATGCGCGGTCAGTCGTTCGCGAACATCGAATACCGTCAGGATCCGCGTTGGCTGATCGCCGTCGGCGCGCTCAAAGACGCTCAATTGATTGATTAAGGACGGTTCGTTATGACGGTTTACGCGATTATCGGTGGTACTGGCCTGACTCAACTCGAAGGCCTGAGCATTCGTCAGTCATTGGCGGTGGACACCCCTTATGGCGCGCCTTCTGCCGAGGTGCAGATCGGTGAGTACGCGGGCAAGGAAGTATTGTTCCTTGCCCGTCATGGTCACCCGCACCGTTTTCCGCCGCATCAGGTGAACTACCGTGCCAACCTTTGGGCGCTGAAGCAGGCCGGAGCCGAGGCCATTCTCGCGGTCAACGCCGTCGGTGGCATTCATGCGGCGATGGGCACCGGGCATTTTTGCGTGCCGCATCAGTTGATCGATTACACCAGCGGTCGCGAGCACACCTACTTTGCCGATGACCTGGAGCACGTTACGCACATCGACTTCAGCTATCCCTACAGCGAATCGCTGCGTCAGCAGTTGATCGCGGCGCTGGCTGCAGAAGGTGTCGGTTACAGCAGTCATGGCGTGTATGCCTGCACCCAGGGGCCGCGACTGGAAACCGTGGCCGAGATCGCGCGTCTGGAGCGTGACGGGTGTGACATCGTCGGCATGACGGGTATGCCGGAAGCCGCTCTGGCTCGTGAGCTGGAGCTGGATTACGCCTGTCTGGCGCTGGTGGTGAATCCGGCAGCGGGCAAGTCGACGGCGGTGATCACCATGGCGGAGATCGAGCAGGCGTTGCATGACGGGATGGGCAAGGTGAAGTCGACGTTGGCGCGGGTGCTCAAGGGCTGAGTCAGGCTTGGCACCGAGTCGCTTCCATCGCGGGCAAGCCGCTCCCACATTGTTCGCGTCGCATACAAATTTTGTGAACGCCACTGAACCTGTGGGAGCGGGCTTGCCCGCGAAGGCGCTCTACCGGGCGCCGCCGTTCTCAGCGCTTCTCCAGCTTGTCCGGTAAGGGCGCGAACAACGCCTCGATATCATCGCTCTGCAGTTTCCAGTCCCCGGCCTGACGCCCATCCAGTACGCCCGCCGCGAGATCGGATTTTTCCTTCTGCAGATGCTGAATCTTCTCTTCCACCGTGCCGCGCGCAATCAGCTTGTAGACGAACACCGGTTTCTCCTGGCCGATGCGATAGGCGCGGTCGGTTGCCTGGTTTTCTGTCGCGGGGTTCCACCATGGATCGTAATGAATCACCGTGTCTGCTTCCGTCAGGTTGAGGCCCACGCCACCGGCCTTCAGGCTGATCAGAAAAATCTGACGCTTGCCGCTCTGAAATTCTTTTACTGGCGTGCGTCGATCGCGGGTCTGTCCGGTCAACAGGGCGTAGGTCACACCGCGTTTGTTCAGTTCATCTTCGATCAGCGACAGCATCGAAGTGAATTGCGAGAACAGCAGAATCCGCCGTCCTTCCTCAAACAGCTCTTCGAGCATTTCCATCAGGCTGTCGAGTTTGCCCGACGTACTGCCACGTGCCGGCAGGGTGGCGTCGTTGACCAGGCGTAAATCGCAGCACACCTGCCGCAGTTTCAGCAGCGCCTCGAGGATGATGATCTGGCTGCGCGCCACGCCTTTGCGGGTGATCTCGTCACGAACTTTCTTGTCCATGGCCAGGCGCATCGTTTCATAAACGTCGCGCTGGGCTTCGTTGAGCTCGACCCAGTGGATGATCTCGGTTTTCGGTGGCAACTCGGTCGCCACCTGTTCCTTGGTGCGACGTAGCAGGAAGGGTTTGATCCGACCATTGAGGTGTTGAAGTCTGACTTCACTGGCGCGCTTTTCAATCGGCACGCGGTAATCGCTGTTGAAGCTTTTGACGTCTCCCAGCCAGCCCGGCAGCAGGAAGTGAAACAGCGACCACAACTCACCCAGGTGGTTTTCCAGTGGTGTGCCGCTCAGGCACAGGCGCTGGCGCGCATTCAGTTCGCGCGCTGCCTGGGCGGCCTTGCTGTTCGGATTCTTGATGTATTGCGCTTCGTCCAGCACCAGTACGTGTAATGGCTGAGCCGCCAGGCGTTCGACATCCTTGGGCAGCAAGGCGTAGGTGGTCAGGATCAGGTCGTAATCGGCCAGGTTGTCGAAATGCTTTTTGCGGCTGGCGCCATACAGCGCCAGCACCTTGAGCTGCGGTGTGAAATGCGCCGCTTCGTCGAGCCAGTTGGGGATCAGGCTGGTCGGCATCACCACCATGCATGGCCGGTCCAGGCGTCCGGCGTTTTTTTCGGTCAGCACATGCGCCAGGGTTTGCAGGGTTTTACCCAGGCCCATGTCGTCCGCGAGGATTCCGCCGACTTCCAGTTGCCGCAGCGATTGCATCCAGCTCAAGCCTTCCAGCTGATACGGCCGCAGTGTCGCGTTCAAGCCTTCCGGCGCCGTGGCGGTGTAGTCCTTGATATCCCGCAGGCGCTGGGCAAAGGTACGAATCTGCTCGCCGCCTTCCCACAACAATGGCAGGTCTTCCAGCGGATTCAGGCGCGTGGCGTCGGCCTTGCTCAGGCGTAATGTGGTGTTACCAGGCTCTTGCAGGTAGAACTCGCCGAGGGTTGCCAGCACCGGTTTCAAGCGCCCGAAGGGCAGGGCGACTTGCAAGGGGCCGTGTTCGGAGTTCGGCCGGTTGGGAATGTTCACCAGAATCAACTCATCGTCGCGCCGTCGGGCGAGGCGTTCCGGGTTGAGGATTTCGGTGTGGGAGCGCATCAGGTTCAACAGGATCGGCAACAGACTCAGCCGCTCGCCATTGACGATGATGCCCAGTTCCAGGTCAAACCAGTCGCGTTCCGGCGCCTGTTCGACCGTGGCGTACCAATCGTCCACGGCAGTCAGGTCGAATCCGAAGTCTTCGTTGATCTGCAGCTCCCAGCCCTGAGTGCGTAGCCTCGGCAGTTCATTGAGGGTGAAGGTCAGCCAGGCGCTGTCATTGACCATCTCGAACAATTCGCCCGCACTTTCCGGCAGCGCTTTGCTCTGGCGGGTGGCGACTTTGAAGCCGAGGATCCGCAGTTGTTCCCGGTAGGACTGTTCCACGTCCGGATGGCGTTTTATCCGCAGGGTCTGTGTTTCCTGGCGAATCAGGATGTCGGTGTTTTTCTGTCCGGAGACGTACTCGTCCAGATAGCTGAAGGACAGCGCTGCGCGATGCTGGATATAGCGCTGCATCTTGCCATTGCGTGGCTCGAAGGCGCTGAACTCGATGCTCGCCAGCCACAGGCGCGGCACGGGTTGCACGTTATCCACCAGTACTTGGGGCGGTGCTTTCGGGTTGCGGTTTTCCAGTACGCCTTGCAGCTTCTCCAGAAGCTCGGCGTCTTTGGCGGCAGCGGGGTAATCGAGGGTTTCCTGCACCTGAAGCAAGACCGCCGCGCAGTGTTTGCAATTGTTGTGGACCGGACAAGAGCAGGTGGCATCGACCATCAGCAGAGTGCCTTTGGCTGACTCACGCAGGCGAATGGTCTGACGATAAACGTTACCGCCAGAGCCTTCGCACGCAGCGATGATGGTCGCGTCGCCGGCCTCGACTATCCTGACGCGGTTCTCCAGGGCGTAGCGGCGGCCGCGTTCGAGGCTCTGTTCCTTGAAGCGGCTGACCCAGGAGGGTGCCAGGGGTTTGCTCAGGGTCGCGGACATAAGGACTCAATCAGTCCGGAATTTCATCGGGGGCTGGCCGAGGTGCGGGGGCGGTCAGCGAGGTGATCTTGATCAGCAGGCCAAGGTGGCCGGCGTCGAGAAAATTCAGCTGTCCATTTTTGGTGTGGCTCTGGGTTTTCAAGCGTTCACTGGCGGTGACCACGCCATCGGCGTTGATCTGGTTGATCCAGAAGTCTGCGTCGACGTCGGTGAAACGACCCAGTTTCAGGCTCAGTGTGCCCTCGATCGGGAATTGGCCGAATTGATCCTTGCCCTCGCTGATCGCGACTTTGGTGGCTTGCTCGCCAAGGGTTTGTTGCCAGGCCTTGTGCAGCAACACGGTGTAGTCAGTGCTGGCGCTGAGTTTTGTCACTTCGCCATTGAGGCTCGGCGTGCGCAGGCTGTCGGGGCTGATGGACTGTGCGCCGGCGGCCCAGTCTTCCGGCGCGGCGCGACTGACGATGGCCGGCACAGCGTTTTGACGGACCAGAATCATTTCGACTTGATACAGATCGGCGGCAAACGCCGTGGGAGTGACCAGGGAAATCATCAAGGTCAGTAAGCGAAACAGGCGCATGCGGCGTCCTTCAAGCAGTTTTCGGGATGAGGCGCTCAAGCAGCGCCTCTACAGTATTAAAGCGCTCTTCCGCGCGTTCCATCGGGACCATGAATTTAAACACCGTGGCCCCTTCGAATTTGTAGCGTTTGGGCTGGCTCTGGATCAGTTTGATCAGGGTCAGCGGGTCGACCGGGGTTTGCGCCGCGAACTCGATACGGCCACCTTGCGGACCGCCGTCGACTTTCTTGATGCCCAGCAACTCGGCCTGCAATTTCAGGGCGGTGATGCGCATCAGGTTTTTGGTCGGCTCCGGCAGCAGGCCGAAACGGTCGATCATTTCCACTTGCAGATCTTTCAGTCCTTCCTCATCGGTAGCTGAAGCGATGCGTTTGTAGAGAATCAGTCGTGCGTGGACGTCTGGCAGATAATCCTCGGGAATCAGTGCCGGCACCCGCAAGTTGACTTCCGGACCACCGCCCAGGGGTTGGTCGAGGTTCGGCTGTTCGCCCTTGCGGATCGACTTCACTGCGCGCTCGAGCATTTCCATGTACAGCGTGAAACCGACTGCCTGGATCTGTCCGCTCTGGCCATCGCCGAGCAATTCGCCGGCGCCGCGGATTTCCAGGTCATTGGTGGCGAGCACGAAGCCCGCGCCGAGGTCCTGGGTGTTGGCGATCGCTTCCAGGCGCTTTTCCGCGTCCGGGGTGATTTGCTGGCGCGGCGGTGTCAGCAGGTAGGCATACGCCTGGTGGTGACTGCGTCCGACCCGGCCGCGCAACTGGTGCAACTGCGCCAGGCCGAACTTGTCGGCGCGCTCGATGATGATGGTGTTGGCGCTGGGCACGTCGATGCCGGTCTCGATGATGGTCGAGGCGATCAGCACGTTGAAGCGCTTGTGGTAGAAGTCGCTCATGACCTGTTCGAGCTCGCGTTCGCGCATCTGCCCGTGACCGATGCCGATCCGTGCCTCGGGCACCAGTTCGGCGAGATCGGCGGCGCATTTCTCGATGGTCTTCACGTCGTTGTGCAGGTAGTAGACCTGGCCGCCACGCAGCAACTCGCGGAGCAGGGCTTCCTTGACCGTGCTTTTGTTCTGTTCCATGACGAAGGTCCGCACGGACAGGCGACGCGCCGGCGGCGTGGCAATGATCGACAGGTCGCGCATGCCCGATACCGCCATGTTCAGCGTGCGCGGAATCGGTGTGGCGGTCAGGGTGAGAATGTCGACTTCGCTGCGCAGTGCCTTGAGCTGTTCTTTTTGGCGCACACCGAAACGGTGTTCTTCGTCGATGATCACCAACCCGAGGTTTTTGATTTTGACGTCGTCCTGCAACAACTTGTGCGTGCCGATGACGATGTCGATCTTGCCTTCGGCCAGATCCGCCACCGCCGCATTCACTTCCTTGGTCGACTTGAAGCGGCTCATCACTTCCACGGTCACCGGCCAATCGGCGAAACGGTCGCGGAAGCTGTTGTAGTGCTGTTGGGCGAGCAGGGTGGTCGGCACCAGAATCGCCACTTGCTTGCCGCCGTGCACGGCGATGAACGCGGCGCGCATGGCCACTTCGGTCTTGCCGAAACCGACGTCGCCACACACCAGGCGGTCCATCGGTTTTGGCGCGAGCATGTCTTCGCGCACCGCTTCGATGGTGGTTTGCTGATCGGGCGTTTCTTCGAACGGGAAACCGGCGCTGAAAGTGGCGTAATCGGCTTTCGGGTCGGCGAAGGCATAGCCTTCGCGGGCGGCGCGACGCGCATAGATGTCGAGCAATTCGGCCGCTACGTCGCGAACTTGTTCAGCGGCTTTGCGCTTGGCTTTCTGCCAGGTCTCGGAGCCGAGGCGGTGCAGCGGGGCCAAGGCATCGTCGCTGCCGGTGTAGCGGGCGATCAGATGCAGGTTGGCTACCGGTACGTAGAGCTTGGCGCCCTCGGCGTATTCCAGGGCGAGGAATTCGGCGGTCTGGCTGTCGATTTCCAGGGTGGCGAGGCCGAGGTAGCGACCGACCCCGTGATCGATATGCACCACCGGCGCGCCTTCGCGCAGTTCGGTGAGGTTCTTGATCACGGCATCGTTGTTGGCGTCGGCGCGTTTTTCGCGACGACGGCGCTGCATGACGCGCTGACCGAACAGCGGGCTTTCGGCAACCAGGGCCAGGGCTGGATCGTCCAGCAGCAAGCCTTCATCGAGCGGCGCGATCGTGATCGCCAGGCGTTCCTTGCCGGCGACAAAGTCCGGCCAGCTGTCGACGGTTTTCGGTCGCAGTTTCAAACGTTCCAGCAGTTCCAGCAGCACTTCGCGGCGGCCTGCGGATTCGGCGGTAAACAGCACGCGTCCGGGAAACTGGTCGAGAAAACCCGCCAGCGCCGCCAGCGGTTGGGTGGCTTTGGCTTCGATAGCCAGGTTCGGCAGTTCCCGGGCAGGGAAGCGTTCGCGACCGACGCCCGTTTCCACGTCCTGTTGACTGGCGACCACCCGTGGCCAGTTCTTCAGGCGCGCAAAGCAGTCTTCCACCGGCAGGAACAGCTCGGCGGGCGGTAATAAAGGACGGGATGGGTCGACGCGCCGCTCTTCATAGCGATTGCGCACGTCGTTCCAGAAGTTTTCCGCCGCCTGTTCGATGCCTGGCAATGAGAACACTTGAGTGTCCTGGGGCAGGTAGTCGAACAGCGTTGAGGTTTCTTCGAAGAACAACGGCAGGTAGTACTCGATGCCGGCCGGGGTAATCCCGCTGCTCAAGTCCTGAAAGATCGGGCAGCGGCGGAAGTCGACGTCGAAGCGCTCGCGGAAACGTGCCTTGAAACGGGTCACGGCTTCTTTCTGCAGCGGGAATTCCTTGGCCGGTAACAACTTGACCGAATCGACCTTGTCGATGGAACGCTGGTTCTCCGGATCGAAGGTGCGCAGGGTTTCGATTTCGTCGTCGAACAAGTCGATCCGGTAAGGCAGCTTGCTGCCCATCGGGAACAGGTCGATCAGCGAGCCGCGCACCGTGAATTCGCCATGCTCGTACACGGTATCGACGTAGCGGTAGCCGGTGGCTTCAAGGCGAGTGCGCATTTGCTCGACGTCGAGCTTCTGTCCGACCTCCAGCACCAGGCTGCTGCCGAGCAGAAATCTGGTCGGTGCCAGGCGGTGCAGGGCGGTGGTGATCGGCACCACCAGCACACCGTGCGCCAGTTCGGGCAGTCGATACAGGCTGGCGATGCGCTGGGAAATGATGTCCTGGTGCGGCGAGAACAGATCGTAGGGCAAGGTTTCCCAGTCGGGGAAATGCAGCACAGGCAAATCCGGGGCGAAGAAACTCAGCTCCTGTTCCAGCCGTTCGGCGCTTTGGCTGTCGGCGGTCAGTAGCAGGGTAAAGCGCTTGGCCGCGCTGGCGGCCTCGGCGATGGCCAGGCTCAGGGCGGCACCGGGCAGGTTGCCCCAATGCTGTTTACCTGCCTCGGCAGGGAGATGCGGTAGACGCAGAACGGGCACGGAAGGTTGAGCTCCAAGCGTTGCGACAAAGTCGGTAATTGTAGCGGCCTCGGGTGCCGCCTGTCAGTTGCAGACTGTGTCTATTACGCCGGTTTGGCGAAATGTAGTGGTAAAGACAAAAAACGCCTGTTTTTTATCAAGAATTATTGAATATGTAGTGGTAAAACGAATGAGTGTTACGGAGGGTTACGCACAACGCGACGTAGCCCACTGAAAAAGTGAGTGGGCTGCAAGCCCCGGTTTTATTGGGTTTGCGCGATGTGTGATTTTTTTGAACGGAGAATTGTTACGGATCGCACGACAGGCGCGCATTGCTACGCGAGTCACTCGGCGGCATAATGTAGCCCCTTTTTTCTGCCCCTACATGTGGAAGGTTCCCGTGACTCAGAAGCCCGACCAGTGTCTTGGTGAATGGATCGACCGTGAAGCACTCGCAGAAGCGATGATTCCGCTTATCGGTCAGCTCTACCGCAATAACAACGTGGTGAGCTCGATCTATGGCCGCAGCCTGATCAATCGTTCAGTCATTGCGATTCTCAAAGCTCACCGCTTTGCTCGTCATCGTCAGTCCGACGACAGCGAGCTGTCCGTCCACGAAACATTCCCGCTGCTCAAGGCGATGAGCGAGCTCAAGCTCGGCGCCGCTTCGGTAGACCTGGGCAAGCTCGCGGTCAAATTCAAGACCCAGGGCAATGGTCGCACTGTCGAGCAGTTCGTCCGTGAAGAACTGGCTGACGTGGTTGGCCAGCAGAACGCTTCCGCTCGCAAAGGCACCGACGTGGTCCTGTACGGCTTCGGTCGTATCGGCCGTCTGCTGGCGCGCATCCTGATCGAGAAAACCGGTGGTGGCGACGGCCTGCGTCTGCGCGCCATCGTTGTCCGCAAGGGCGCCGAGAACGATCTGGTCAAGCGTGCGAGCCTGCTGCGTCGCGATTCGGTTCATGGTCCGTTCGATGGCACCATCACCATTGATGAAGCCAACAACACCATCACCGCGAACGGCAACCTGATCCAGGTTATCTACGCGAAAAACCCGACTGAAGTGGATTACACCCAGTACGGCATCAAAGACGCGCTGCTGGTGGATAACACTGGCGTATGGCGTGACGCCGATGGCCTGGGCCAGCACCTGGCCTGCCCGGGTATCGACCGCGTTGTCCTGACCGCGCCTGGCAAAGGCAAGCTGAAGAACATCGTTCACGGCATCAACCATGCCGAGATCACCGCTGACGACAAGATCATTTCGGCCGCTTCCTGCACCACCAACGCCATCGTGCCGGTGCTGAAGGCCGTGAATGACAAGTTCGGCATCGTCAACGGCCACGTTGAAACGGTTCACTCGTACACCAACGACCAGAACCTGATCGACAACTTCCACAAGGGCGATCGCCGTGGCCGTAGCGCCGCGCTGAACATGGTCATCACCGAGACCGGTGCTGCCACTGCCGCTGCCAAGGCCTTGCCTGAGCTGGCCGGCAAGCTGACCGGTAACGCGATCCGCGTTCCGACGCCAAACGTGTCGATGGCCATTCTCAACCTGAACCTTGAGAAAGCCACCACCCGCGACGAGATCAACGAGTACCTGCGCCAGATGGCCATGCACTCCGATCTGCACAAGCAAATCGACTACGTCAGCTCGCAGGAAGTGGTTTCCACCGACTTCGTTGGCTCGCGCCACGCAGGCGTTGTGGACGCTGAAGCGACCATCACCCAGGACAACCGCGTTGTACTGTACGTTTGGTACGACAACGAGTTCGGCTACAGCTGCCAGGTGGTTCGCGTGATGGAAGACATGGCCGGTGTAAACCCGCCAGCGTTCCCGCGCTAAGCCTTAGCGGTACATGAAAACGCCCCGACATAGTCGGGGCGTTTTTGTTTGGGCGATTGTCGTGTCCAAATCACGCGGTAAACACAAAAACCTGTAGGAGCTGGCTTGCCAGCGAAAGCGGTCCGTCAGTCGATATTGATGTTGGACTATTCGCTGGCAAGCCAGCGCCAACAAGTACCACTACTTATATCTTTTTAATCTTTCCGATAACGAATTGAGAATTATCTAAAATACGATACAAAGTTCATTTTTAAATTAAAAATAAAAACCTGTAGTAAAAATAAGTAGTTGTCGCATATTTTATTCAGTAATAGTTTCAGTGGATCCAATTTTGTAAATGGTACATATTTGACGTCATTTAATTGTCCGATTCAAATGCTTGACACCCCTCGGGACTGAATCTAGTGTCGCCAGTGTAAGCGCCCGCTCTGCCACGGGCCTGTCGAGTCTTTTCGTTATTGCTGTACAACAACTCTCCAAAAAGACAGGAATCTCATTCCTGCTCACATCACCATAAAATCCAATAAAACGTCGTCGGCTTAGTTGCTGTTCGATCGATCAATTTCGTTTTGCTCACCCTGCCAAAAGTGTTTCGCAGTCACGGTTTGTTATTGCCTGGCTGATATGCGGTTGGTCTATCGGGAGAGTCAGACATGGCAGAAGAACGCTCAAAGCTATTGTCACTGTTGCCACGCCTGGTGGGGTTGGGTGTCCTTGGATTTATCGTCTGGTTACTGTTGTCGACCTTGCTGATGCCGTTGGTGTCCGCCTCGGCGACACGGGCGATTTTGAATGCGCCGGTGATTCTGTTGACCACTCCGATTGATGGCGTGGTGAGTTCGTTGGAGGTCAAGCCCGGCATGACTTTCAGTCAGGGTCAGAAAATTGCGGTAGTGGAAAATCCGCGAGCCAACCAGGAAACCCTGCTGACCCTGCAAACCCGGCGCCTGACCCTGGAGCAGCAGCTGTCCTCGTCAACCAGTCAGGCCGAGCACGATCAGCGGTACTACGAGGAACTGGAGAAAACCAGCGAGCAGTATCAGGCCGCGTTTCACACCCGCCAGTTGTTCACTCAAAAAGCGCTCAAAGCCGAAAACAGTGCGGCCAGCGCACGGTTGATAGACGCCCAGGAAACCGTCGAGCGCAATCTCGAGTTGTTCGTCCAGGGGGCTGTGAGTGGCGCGGTGGTTGCGTCGTCGAAAGCCCAGTTGGCTTCGTTGCAAGGGGCGGCGGAATCGGTGCGTTCGCAATTGCGGATCACCGACGGCGACGTCAGTGCGGCAAGCAAGCAGGTTTACCTCGATCCCGATCAACTGCGCATGTTCGATCTCAGCGCGCAGATGACCACGCTCAAACTCAGTCTGGAGAACCAGGCCCGCAACCGCCGGGCGTATCAACAGGAACTCGACAACCTCAATCAGCTGATCGAAACCGAGCAGAACCGGGTCAAGTTGATGGCCGGCTACGACGTCGTTGCCTACTCGCCCGGTACCGTCCAGGAGTTGCTGGCGCCTCAGGGCACGCTGGTGCAGGCCGGCTCGACCTTGTTGCGCGCCACCGATTGCGGACAAAGCTACGTGATTGCGGTGTTCCCCGAGCGCATGGCCAGCAAGATCGACCGCGACAGCGTGCTCACGGTGAAAATCCGTGGGTTGAATGAACCCCTCAAGGCCAGCGTGGTGCAGTTGCTGTCCAGCACGTCGGACATTCGCGCCAACACCTACAGCGTGCCGTTCCCCTATGCCGAGCAGAATTCGGTGTACGTCGTCGGCACGTTTGCCTCAGACCTGACCGACGCCCAGCGAGCCATGACCTGCAACCCAGGGTTGTGGGCCAGTGCCGAGGTGTCGCGGCCATGAACATTGTTCTGCGCGGGGGATTGAGCTTGATGCTGCTCGTCAGCGGGGTGTCTGCCATGGCGGCTCAGCCGAGGCCGCAACTGGCGGCAATGACCTGTGCGGCGCTGGATCAAGCCGTCACAGCCCTGCCGACGGGGCCGGTGCTGGTGGCCAGTTACCCGCCGCTGGATGGGCATCCTGCGCCGATCCTGGCGTTGCGCGGCGTGGCGTTCACTTACGATAACGCGCTGGCCAGCATTGCCTTGTTTGCGTGCGGCAAGGCGGAGTCGGCGCGGCGGATCGCCGATGCACTGGTCTTCGCGACACGGCACGATCCGGAATATCAGGACGGACGCCTGCGCAATGCCTACGCCGCCGGTGCCGTGGGTTCCCCGTCGATGAAATTGCCGGGTTACTGGAGCGTCGAGCGCAATGCCTGGAATCAGGACGCGTACCAAGTCAGCAGCGCCACCGGCAATCAGGCGTGGGCAGCCCTGGCGCTGTTGGAGGCCTACCGGCAGAGCGGCGAAGCGTCTTACCTGGAGGCTGCACGAAAAGTCCTGTACTGGTCGCAGAAAAACACCTATGACGGGCAATCGCCCGCCGGTTTCAGTGGTGGCTACTACGGGTACTTTTCCAAACAGATCCAGCAGAACTGGAAATCCACCGAGCACAACGTTGACCTCGCCGCGGCGTGGTCGGCACTCGACGCGGTGGCACCCGATAGTGATTCGGCAGCGCAGGCGCAGATTGCCCGGCAGTTTGTCTCGAGCCAGTGGGACGCCGGGGAAGGGCGCTTCCTGATCGGCACCGGTGCCGATGGGCGGACGTCGGACCGCGTGCGATCAGGGCTCGATGCGCAGATTTGGCCTTTGATAGCCCTGCATGATCCACCCAGGGACTGGCGTCGGGTCTTCGCCTTCATCGATCACGCTCACCGTGCTGGCGAGGGGTATGGATTCAATCGCGACCCCGATGGCCTGTGGACCGAAGGCACCGCGCAAGCCGCTGCCGTGGCGCGCTTGAGTGGCTTGAGCGACAAGGCGCAGCCGCTGTGGAGCGTGCTGCTGGCGCAAGAGGCTGGCAATGGATGGCTGTTCGCAACGCCGGCACCGCGCATCAGTACCGGACTGGCCATCGGTCCGGACTCGGTCACCAATGACTTTTTCTACTACCACCTGCCTCACTTGGGCGCCACAGCGTGGGCGGCGATTGCGGCCACCGGCGTCAATCCTTTTACCGGCTCTCAAGAGGCTGACTGACATGCAGGCACTGGATTCGCTGCAACTGCTGCAAATCAATTTCTGGACGCTGGCGGCGGTGGTGTTGTTCACCTGCCTGACCCACCGTGATCAATGGGCCGCGCGGGCCGGTTTCGGCGCTGTCACCGCATTATTGCTGGTCAACTACGCGGCCTGGAGAATTCGCGACACGTTGCCCGACGGCCACTCCGGATTCGCCACGGTCTGGGCCTATGCCTTCCTGTTTTTCGAGATGCTGGCGATTGGTTACACGCTGTTCTCCATCGTCGTGATGCTCTGTCGCACGGATCACCGCAAAGAGGCCGATGCCGGTGAGCGACGTCTGCGTGCGCAAGGCAGTGCGGTGCCTGCGGTGGATATCTTCATCGCCACCTACAACGAAGGCCTCGATATTCTCGAAAAAACCATCATCGCTGCCCAGGCGATCGACTACCCGAATTTCACCATCTGGGTGCTCGACGACACCCGGCGTGACTGGTTACGCGATTACTGTGCCGAGGTGGGCGTGCAATACGCGCGGCGCCCTGACAATTCCCACGCCAAGGCCGGCAACCTGAACAACGGCTTGCGCCAGTCGGCGGCCGCCAGCAATGCGCCTTACATTCTGGTGCTCGATGCCGACTTCGCGCCGCAGCAACCGATCCTGATGCGCACGCTGGGGTTGTTCGACGACCCCAAGGTCGGCCTGGTGCAAACGCCGCAGTTTTACTACAACCCCGATCCGATCCAGCACAACCTCGGCACGTCGGCCTGCTGGGTGGATGAGCAGCGGGTGTTCTTCGATGTGTTTCAGCCGGCGAAGGATGGCTGGGATGCGGCGTTTTGTGTCGGCACGTCCTTCGTGGTGCGGCGCGATTTGATTACCGAAGTCGGCGGTTTTCCTACCGGTTCGGTGTGCGAAGACATCTACACGACCTACCGCTTGTTGCAAAAAGGCTACGTCACCCGTTGGTTGAATGAGCGTCTGTCGATCGGTTTGTCCGCCGAAGGCCTGACCGAGTACATCAACCAGCGCGGGCGCTGGTGCCTGGGCACGATCCAGGTGGCACTGCTCAAGGAAGGCCCGCTGCGCGGCAGCGGCTACACGCTCAACGACCGGTTGCATTATGTGCATGGCCTGATGCACTGGTTTTCCAAGCCGTTCATTTTGATGATGCTGGTTTCGCCGGTGCTCTACTGGTACTTCGGCATCGCCGGGTTCTACGCCAGCCCGGTGGACTTCCTGGCCTTCGGCATGCCGGCGCTGATTGCCTTCTGGGGCTATGGCACCTGGGTCACCGACCGGCGCACCTTGCCGATTTTCACCGAGGTCACGCAGATCGTTGCCTCGCTGGCCGTCACCGCGACCATTGCCAGCGCCATGATCCGACCGTTCGGGCGGCCGTTCAAAGTCACCGCCAAGGGGATTGATCGCTCACGCACGATGGTGCACTGGAAGTTGTTCGGGTTCTTTTTTGCCTTGACGCTGTTTTCGCAGATCGGTGCCTACATCGCCATCAGTACCGCTGCTTCGTTTGACGGCAACATGATGTTCAATCTTTGCTGGACGGTGGTCGCGCTGATCTACAACCTGGCCACGCTGGTGGCTTGTGTCGACCGGCCACGGTTGCATGGCGAGGAACGTTTTCCATTCGATAAGGCCACGGGGTTTCGCTTCGGCGGCAAAGTCCTGCCCGGTCGCCTGGTGGACATCTCCCTCAGTGGCACGTCCTTGACCTGCGCCTTTGCGTCCTCGATCAAGCCGGGGCTGTGTGGTCAGGTGTGGGTCGACAAGCTTGGCTGGCTGGACGTGGAAGTCATGCGCAATCACGGCGACGACCGATTGGGCTTGAGGTTTGCCGACCTGGACGAAACGCTGCGGCGGCGGTTGATCGCACGGTTGTTCAGTGATGCGTCGATCAACGTCGTCAGCAAGGCGGAACCGGCGCAGGCCTTTGGCACGTTACTGCAGCGTTCCCTGTTGGGTGAGAAGCGACTGGCGCCGCGTGCGCCGAAACCGGTCAAGGCGCCGTCTTACGTCTCGCCTGCACGCTGGCGGCCGGTCCGGGTCCGTTCGCGTCAACCGTCTCTGCCGTCCCTCAATGTCAGTCACTCAAGCCTGTGGACACTGCTTCTTTCTCCCTTGCGAGCTTTGCTCGGCCAACGCTTGTAGGTGCGCGCCATGAACAGTTGCTTATCCACGTCTTGCTTCATGTCTTTGCTGCTGCTCGGTGGTTGTTCGCTGGAACCGACCTACGAGAAGCCCGATGCACCCATCGACCAGCAATGGCCGGTGAACACCGCCGGTGAGTGTTGCAAGGGCAAGCAGGCGTTCGACAAAGACTGGCGCGGTTTTGTGGTCGATGACCGACTGCGTCAGTTGATTGAAATGGCCCTGGTCAACAACCGCAGCCTGCGTCAGTTCGCGGCCAGTGTCGAAGAAGCGCGGGCCGGTTATGACAGTGCCGAGTCGGGGCTTTTTCCTACCATTGGCATCGACACTTACGCCGGGCGCAGCAAGCTGCCGCCCCTGGTGCGCACGCCTGGTGGTGGCGCCACGGCCGGCAGTATCGCCAATACGTTTCAGGCCACGGCGGGCTTTACGTCCTACGAGTTGGACTTTTTCGGCCGCCTGCGCAGTCAACGCAATGCGGCGGGGGCACGCTTCGAGGCGTCCGAGGCGGACTATCAAACGGCACGGCTGGCGCTGATCGGCGAAGTCGCCAGCACCTGGTTGAGCCTCAAGGCCAATCAGCATTTGCTGGATCTTGCGCAGAGCACCTACCAATCCCAGGACCGCTACGGCCAACTGTTGCGCAAGAGCTACAACCTCGGTTCCAGTGCCCGGATCGACGTGCACCAGGCCGACGCGCAAACCAATACGGCGGCGGTGCAGGTCAACACTTACCGCATGCAAGTGGCGCAGAACACCAATGCGCTGCGGGTGCTGGTGGGACAACCGATACCGGTGGGGCTGTTGCCCACCGGGGCGCTGGGTGAGCAGATGGCGACACTGGATGTGCCGGCCGGCTTGCCCTCGGCGCTGGTTGAGCGCCGGCCGGACATCATGTCGGCCGAGGCGCAGTTACGCGCAGCCAATGCGGATATCGGCGCGGCACGCACGGCGTACTTCCCGACCTTTTCCCTGACGTCGACACTGGGCAGTCTGACTGGGGACTTTTCCCGTTTGCTCAGCGGGCCGGCCGAGTTCTGGTCGTTAGCCCTGGCGGGTTCGTTGCCCTTGATCGACGGCGGTGGCCGACGAGCACAGGTGGATGCCAGCCATGCGCGCTTCGACGGTCAGGCTGCGGCGTATGAGGCCACGGTGCAGAACGCGTTTCGTGAAGCCGCCGATGCCTTGAATGCCCGGCAGGAGATGCTCACGCAAGTGGAGTTCCAGAAAAAACTGGTGGGGGATTACCAGGAAGCCTATCGGCAGTCACGCCTGCGTTTCGAGGCAGGCATGGACAGCTACTTCTCCACTATGGACGCCCAGCGTTCGTTGTTTGATGCGCAGCAGAAGTGGGCGCAGCTGGAACTGGCTCGGGAGATCAATCAGGTGACGTTGTACAAGGCGCTGGGAGGCGGGTGGAGTCAGTCGTTGAAGATGGCAGATCGGTGAATCTTCGGTGTCTGTTCAGGCCTCTTCGCGAGCAAGCTCGCTCCCACAGGTTTTGTGGTGTTCACAAATCCTGTGGGGGAGGGCTTGCCCGCGATAGCGATCTGTCAGGCGCCGCCAGCCACTGAGGCGCGTGCCGTGCGCAGTTCGTGCTTGTTGCCGCGGAACAGTACCAGCGTCGCGATCAACCCCAGCATCGCCGCAGCGCTGAGCCATATCCCCGGTGCCGCTTTGTTGTCCAGCACATGGATCAGGTAAGTACAGGCCGCCGGGGTAAAACCGCCGAAGGTCGCGGTCGCCAGGCTGTAGGCCAGGGAGAAGCCGGTTGTACGAACTTCCACTGGCATGATCTCGGTCAGGGCCACCACCATGGCGCCGTTGTACGAGCCATAGAGGAACGACAGCCAGAGTTCGACGATCAACAGATGGCTGAAGCTCGGGTTCGCCACCAGCCACGACAATGCCGGGTAGGCGGTGAGAATCGCCAGAATGGTCGCCGCCAGCAGCAGGGGTTTACGTCCGATCTTGTCTGACACTGAACCCATCACCGGCAGCCAGAAGAAATTCGAGAGGCCGATGCACACGGTGACCAGCAAGGCATCCATGTCCGACAAGTGCAGTTCGGCCTTGCCAAAGGTCGGGGTGTAGGCGGTGATCAGGTAGAACGACACCGTGGTCATCACCACCAGCGCCATGCCGGCGATGACGATGCCGAAATTCTGACTGATCGAACGGACAATTTCGCGCAGGGTTGGACGATGCTTGCGGGCCTGGAATTCTGGTGTTTCTTCCAGCGAACGACGTATCACGAAGATCACCGGCACGATCATGCAGCCGATCAGGAACGGAACGCGCCAGCCCCAATCACCCATTTGTTCCGGGCTGAGCCAATGGTTCAAGCCAACACCCAGCAGCCCGGCGAATACCACCGCGGCTTGCTGGCTGGCGGACTGCCAACTGACGAAGAACCCTTTGCGTCCCGGCGTGGAAATTTCCGCCAGGTACACCGACACGCCCCCCAGCTCCACCCCCGCCGAGAAACCTTGCAGCAGTCGACCGAACAGCACGATCAGCGGAGCGGCGACACCGAGGGTCGCGTAGCCCGGCACGCAGGCGATCAATATCGTGCCGGCGGCCATCAAGGCCAGGGTGATGATCAGCCCCTTGCGACGACCGTGGCGGTCGATGTAGGCACCGAGGAAAATCGCCCCCAACGGGCGCATCAGGAAGCCCGCCCCGAAAGTGGCCAGCGAGAGCATCAGGGACGCAAAAGCGCTATCGGCAGGAAAGAAGGTTTTGGCGATGGCTGTGGCGTAGAAGCCATAGACCATAAAGTCGAACATCTCGAGGAAGTTGCCGCTGACAACGCGAAAAATCGCCTTGCCTTTGCCCGTATTAGAGGACATTTGAACGTACTCGCTGTTGGCTGTTTTATTGGAGATCCTTGATTCAGACGCGTCCCTTCCTGTCGCTGAAAGGCAAGGCACCTTTGGCGAGCATTTTGTAACAATATGTGTGGCGATATGGATAGGCAACCATTAATTAGCTAGCTGCTTAAACGTTTTTGCCATTACACGGTTCGAATGGCGCACTGGAGCGAATTAAGTGGGACACGCAGCGCAAAAATGTCGGGGCCTGTCGCATAATCGCTGGCCTTGGCGTTGTGCCATGGACTGTCGGGGATGCAGGGTTTGTTGAATGGGCGGCTGTTTGGTCTCGTGTCTCTGATCGTCGTGTTGTCCGCCTGCGGCAACGGCGACTCCATGGAAAGCTTTGGCGGCCCGACCATGGGCAGCACGTATTCGATCAAGTACGTGCGCCGTGCCGGTCTCCCGGCGGCGGCAGATGTTCGTGTCGAGGTGGAAAAAATCCTCGCTGACATCGACCGGCAACTGTCGACCTACCGCAGCGATTCGGATATCGAGCGCTTCAATGACCTGCCCGCCAATCGCTGTCAGAAAATGCCTGCGTCCATCCTCAAATTGATCCGCGTGGGTGAACAACTGTCGGAACAAAGCGAAGGCTCCTACGACCTGACGGTGGAACCGCTGCTCAACCTTTGGGGGTTTGGCCCGCAGGGGCGCGAGGAAAAAGTCCCGGCTGAACAGGCGTTGGCGCAGGCGCGGCAGCGAGTCGGTTATCAACACCTGCGCATCGAGGGCGATCAGCTGTGCAAGGATGCTGCAGTCGAGGTCGACTTCAACAGCATTGCCGCCGGTTACGCGGTCGATACGATTGCCGCACGACTCGAAGCACTGGGCATTCACGACTACCTGGCCGAAGCCACTGGCGAACTCAAGGCCGCGGGCAAGAAGCTTGACGGTTCGCCGTGGCGCATCGCCCTGGAAGAGCCTCGCGACGATCAACAGGTCGCTGAGCGTATCGTCGCCGTCGACGGTTTCGGCTTGTCCACCTCCGGCGACTACCGAAATTATTTCGAGCAGGGTGGGCGGCGCTATTCCCATACCTTCGATGCCCGCACCGGTGCGCCGGTCTCAAGCACGCTGGCGTCCGTCACGGTCATTCATCCTTCAGCGTTGATGGCCGATGGCTTGTCGACGCTGTTGTTGATTCTTGGCCCGGAGCGCGGTTGGGACTACGCGGAAAAACACGATATCGGCGCATTTTTTGTGATTCGTGCCGATACAGGTTTCGTCACACGTACCAGTCACGCTTTTGAACGGGTCACGGGTGGGAAAACCGAATGATCAGGGCGTTTCAAGCACTGAAGACTGACGTTGTAGCGCAGGCAAAACTAGCCTACGACGCGACCAAGGGTTAATGTGCGCGGCGTTGACGCTTCTATAGACTGTGTCCGGGTTCTGCACTGGCCCCAAATTGTTCCTTCATGCCACAGATTGGCGTGATTTAGCCGCAGGTGCCGATGGCGCCACGGCCTGTTCTGAGGAGTACGCATGGCTGTCTACAACTACGACGTGGTGGTGTTGGGTTCCGGCCCGGCGGGGGAAGGCGCGGCAATGAACGCCGCCAAAGCGGGACGCAAGGTGGCGATGGTCGATAGCCGTCGCCAGGTCGGCGGCAACTGCACTCACTTGGGCACCATCCCGTCCAAGGCACTGCGTCACTCGGTCCGGCAGATCATGCAGTTCAACACCAACCCGATGTTCCGGGCCATTGGTGAACCGCGCTGGTTCTCGTTCCCGGACGTGCTGAAAAGCGCCGAAAAAGTCATCGCCAAACAAGTCGCCTCGCGCACCGGCTACTACGCCCGTAACCGCGTCGACGTGTTCTTCGGCACCGGCAGCTTCGCCGACGAGCAAACCATCGAAGTGGTCTGCGCCAATGGCGTGGTTGAAAAACTGGTGGCCAAGCACATCATCATCGCCACCGGCTCGCGTCCGTATCGTCCGGCCGACATCGATTTCAACCACCCGCGTATCTACGATAGCGACACCATCCTCAGCCTCGGCCACACCCCGCGCAAACTGATCGTTTACGGCGCCGGCGTGATCGGTTGCGAATACGCATCGATTTTCAGTGGTCTGGGTGTACTGGTTGAGCTGGTGGACAACCGTGGTCAGTTGCTGAGCTTCCTCGACTCGGAAATTTCCCAGGCGTTGAGCTACCACTTCAGCAACAACAACATCACGGTTCGCCACAACGAAGACTACGACCGCGTCGAAGGTGTGGACAACGGCGTGATCCTGCATCTGAAGTCCGGCAAGAAGATCAAGGCCGACGCCTTGCTCTGGTGCAACGGCCGTACCGGTAACACCGATCAACTCGGTATGGAAAACATCGGCGTCAAGGTCAACAGCCGCGGCCAGATCGAAGTCGATGAGGCTTATCGCACCTGCGTGCCGAACATTTACGGCGCCGGTGACGTGATCGGCTGGCCGAGCCTGGCCAGTGCCGCCCACGACCAGGGCCGTTCGGCCGCTGGCAGCATCGTCGACAACGGCAGCTGGCGCTTCGTCAACGACGTACCGACCGGGATCTACACCATTCCGGAGATCAGTTCGATCGGCAAGAACGAGCAAGAGCTGACCCAGGCCAAAGTGCCGTACGAAGTGGGCAAGGCGTTCTTCAAGAGCATGGCGCGGGCGCAGATCGCCGGCGAGCCGCAAGGCATGCTGAAGATCCTGTTCCACCGCGAAACCCTGGAAGTGCTGGGCGTGCATTGCTTCGGTTATCAGGCGTCGGAGATCGTGCACATCGGTCAGGCGATCATGAGCCAGCCGGGCGAGCAAAATACCCTGAAGTATTTCGTCAACACCACGTTCAACTACCCGACCATGGCCGAAGCCTATCGGGTAGCGGCGTACGACGGCCTCAACCGGCTTTTTTGAGTGGCTCCGGCCGGTGGCCTGAGCCGGCCGGGGAGACCGATTTCAGCAATTCTCGAGCGTGGCAATGGCCAAACCGGGAAAGTCTGTAATCAGGCTGTCAACGCCGAAGTCAGCGAGTCTGCGCATCAGCGCAGGCTCGTTGACGGTCCATACCGACACATGCAACCCCTGACGCTGCGCCTTCTCCAGGCGTTCCGGCGTGCACAGGGTCCAGTTCAGCGCCAGAATCCCGCAGCCATAGCTTGCCGCGACCTTCAGCGGGTCGAGCCAGGCGTACTCGGCGACCAGTCCGCGGGACACGTCCGGCACCAGGTCCAGCGCAGCCTTCAGCACTTCCCGCGAGCTGGAGGTGATCGTCACCTTGTCCATCAGGCCATGCCGTTGCGCCATTTCACGAATCGCCAGCACGGTGGTTGCCGCGCGGGTGCGTGAAGCGCTTTTGACTTCCAGTTGCCAGTGATCGAAATCGCATTCTTCGAACAGAGAGTCCAGGGTCGGGATCGGGCATGGCTTGATCCAGCCCGGGCCGCCCTTGCGCGCGTCGTAGGTCACCAGCTCCGCCGCCGTGTGCTCGACCACCTTGCCGCGACGGTCGGTGGTGCGCTTGAGGGTCGGGTCGTGGATGACCATCAGTTCGCCGTCCATGGACAGGTGCAAGTCCAGTTCGCAACGGCGTACGCCGTGCTTGAGGCATTCCTGAAAGCTGGTCAGGGTGTTTTCCGGTGCTTCGCCCTTGGCGCCGCGATGGCCGTAGATGAGGGTCACGGTTCTTCCTTAAATTAATTGCCTGATTCGATTTGTTCGCGGGCCAGGCGTCGTTCCTGGGCCTGCTTTTGCAAGATGTAGCGGGCCAGCAGTTGCCGCTGCGCGTCGGTCGGGTGTTCGAACTCGGTGCCGACGGCGTAGCTGTCGCCCTTGCGGTCACAATGGGTGACGCGAGCGCGCAACAACAGGCCAAGGGCTTGCGGCATCAGCACCAGTTTGACCGACAGGTGTGCTCCGGTGGCAATGGGCGTGGGGTGCTGGAAGTCGATACCGCCTTCGGAGAGGATCACCGGCTGCGGTTCACCGATCTGCCCGAGTACGGTGATGGCGACCACCTGGCTCAGCAAATCGATGCGTTTGTTCTGGGACTTGAGGAACGCCGCGAGGTTGCGGTCACGCTCGCTGATCTGGCGCAACAGGTGCTGCGACTCGAATTCGCTCAGGTGCAGTTCACTGAGCACGTTGAAGAGTGGGGAAGCATCCTGCAACACTTCCTGGCCTGCGGCTTCGGGAGCGGACAGGGGCCGAATTTCCAGTGCGATCGTGTCCTCGATACGGTAGTATTCGCGGCGATCTTCTTCATCTAATGTCGACATGGCGAACCCATGGTAGCGGCGGTGGTCTGAGTGTAAAGCTGGTTATCAACCCCCGCCACAAGGACGTTCCTTTTCCCTCCGAACAAGCCCCGACATGTTCAGACCTCTCTTCGTATTTATCGGCACGCGTTATACCCGTGCAAAGCGTCGCAATCATTTTGTGTCATTCATTTCCCTGACCTCGATGATCGGACTCGCCCTCGGCGTGGTCGTGATGATCGTGGTGCTGTCGGTGATGAACGGCTTCGATCATGAGATGCGCACCCGCGTGCTGGGCATGGTGCCCCATGCGACCATCGAGTCCGGCGAGCCGATCAGCGATTGGCAAAGCCTTGCGACCAAGGTCAAGCAGAATCCGCAGGTGACGGCCGTTGCGCCGTTCACGCAAATGCAGGGGTTGCTGACCAACAACGGCAAGGTCTCGAAAGTCCTGCTCAATGCCATCGACCCGGCGCAAGAACGCCAGGTGTCGATCATTGATAACTTCATGCAGCAGGGCAAACTCGACGACCTGGTGCCGGGCGAGTTCGGCATCGTCATCGGTGACAAGGCGGCGGCCAAACTTGGCGCGGCGATCGGCGACAAGCTGACCTTCGTGGCGCCGGAAGTCACCGTGACCCCCGCCGGGATGTTTCCGCGCATGAAGCGTTTCACCGTGGTCGGCATTTTCCACGTCGGCGCCGGTGAGCTCGACGGTTACCTGGGCGTCACCAACCTGCAGGACCTTGCGCGGTTGCATCGCTGGAAGCCGGACCAGGTCCAGGGCCTGCGCCTGAAGTTCGATGACCTGTTCCAGGCGCCGCGCACCGCGTGGAGCATCGCCCGCGAACTCGGCGAAGATCGTTACTACGCCCGCGACTGGACCCGTACCCACGGCAACCTGTATCAGGCGATCCGCATGGAAAAAGCCATGATCGGCCTGTTATTGCTGCTGATCGTCGCCGTGGCCGCGTTCAACATCATTTCCACGCTGGTGATGGTGGTGAACGACAAGAAGAGCGACATCGCGATTCTGCGTACCCTCGGTGCCACGCCTGGCACGATCATGCGCACGTTCATGGTGCAAGGCACGGTCATTGGCGTGGTCGGTACGGCCATCGGTGCCGTGGTCGGGATCTTCGCCGCGCTGAATGTCAGCGCCGCGATCTCGGCGCTGGAAGGCCTGATCGGGCACAAATTCCTCAACGCCGACGTGTATTTCATCGATTACCTGCCGTCGCAGGTGCAGAGCCAGGATGTGTTGATGGTCTGCGCCGCCGCGTTGGTCCTGAGTTTCCTCGCCACCCTGTATCCAGCCTGGCGTGCCGCGCGCACCCAGCCTGCGGAGGCGCTACGTTATGAGTGAGTCGGGCATGAGTGATAAAGCAATCTTGAGCTGCCGCAACCTGGGCAAATCCTACGAGGAAGGCCCGGAGTCGGTGCAAGTGTTGGCCGGCCTGCAACTGGAGTTGCACCCGGGTGAGCGCGTGGCAATTGTCGGCACCTCGGGTTCGGGCAAAAGTACCTTGCTCAATCTGTTGGGCGGCCTCGACACGCCGACCAAAGGCAGCGTCTGGCTCGACGGTGAGGAACTGTCGGCCCTCAGCGAGAAGAATCGCGGCCTGCTGCGCAACCGGTCATTGGGTTTCGTTTATCAGTTCCACCACTTGCTGCCGGAATTCACCGCGCTGGAAAACGTCTGCATGCCGCTGCTGATCGGCAAGACCGCTATCCCGGAAGCGCGCCAGCGTGCAACGGCGCTGCTGGAGCGTGTGGGGCTGGGCCATCGCCTGGAGCACAAGCCGGCCGAACTGTCCGGTGGTGAGCGTCAGCGTGTCGCCATCGCCCGCGCCCTGGTGAACAAGCCAGGCCTGGTCATGCTCGACGAGCCGACCGGCAACCTCGACTCCCACACCGCCCAGGGCATTCAGGACTTGATGCTGGAACTCAGCACTTCGATGCGCACGGCGTTCCTGGTGGTGACCCACGACATGAACCTGGCCCGCCAGATGGATCGCGTCCTGCATTTGCAGGAAGGTTGTCTGACGCCTATCTGATTGGCTGAAACCCGGCGGGGATGAAAATCACGTCGGGTCTTTTATTTTTATACGGTGCCCCAGCGAATGTTCAGACCGTTATCGATCTTTATCGGCACGCGCTATACCCGCGCCAAGCGCCGCAATCGCTTTGTTTCCTTCATCTCGATGACCTCGATGATCGGCCTCGCCCTGGGCGTGCTGGCGATGATCGTGGTGCTGTCGGTGATGAACGGCTTCCAGCGCGAAATGAGCTCTCGCATCCTCGGCATGGTGCCGCACGCCACTATCGTCGGTGTAAACCCTATCGATGATTGGCAGCCGGTAGCCGCCGCCGCGATGAAAAATCCCGAAGTGACGGCGGCCGTGCCGTTCACCGAGATGGAAGGCATGCTGTCCTATAAAGGCACGATGCAGCCAATCCAGGTCAGCGGCGTTGATCCGGCGCTGGAAGGCCAGGTGTCGATCGTCGCCAAGCACATCGTCCAGGGACGTCTCGATGCGTTGAAGCCAGGTGAGTTCGGCGTGGTGATCGGCGAAATCACCGCACGGCGCTTCCGTTTGAACGTGGGCGACAAGATCACCCTGATCGTGCCGGAGGTCAGCAATGCGCCGGGCGGTATCACCCCGCGCATGCAGCGTCTGAACGTGGTCGGCGTGTTCAAGGTAGGCGCCGAGCTCGACGGCACGATGGCACTGATCCACATGGCCGACGCCGCGCAAATGCAGCATTGGGCGCCGAATCAGGTGCAGAGCGTGCGCCTGGCGGTGAAGGATCTGTACGCCGCGCCGCAGGTTTCCAGCGATATCGCCAGCGGTCTGGGGGCGGCCTACAAGGCTGACGACTGGACCCACACCCAGGGCAGCCTGTTCAGTGCGATGAAAATGGAAAAAACCATGATCGGCCTGCTGTTGTTGATGATCGTCGCAGTGGCGGCGTTCAACATCATCGCGACCCTGATCATGGTCGTGAACGACAAGGGCGCGGACATCGCGATCCTGCGCACCATCGGCGCGACGCCGCGTCAGATCATGGCGATCTTCATGGTGCAGGGCACGGTCATCGGGATTGTCGGCACCCTGATCGGTGGTGTACTTGGCGTGATCGCGGCGCTGAACGTCAGTGAAATGGTGGGTTGGATCGAGCGGGTCAGCGGGCAACACATCTTCAGTTCCGACGTGTATTTCGTCAGCAACCTGCCGTCCGAGTTGCAGGGCGGGGATGTGTTGTTGATCTGCTCGGCGGGGTTCGTGTTGAGCTTCCTGGCAACGGTTTACCCGGCGTGGCGTGCGGCGAAGATCGAGCCGGCTCATGCGTTGCGTTATTCGTAAGCGCTGAAATCGCATTCGCCGGCAAGCCGGCTCCTACAGTGTTGTGGACAGCGCAAAAACCTGTGGGAGCTGGCTTGCCAGCGAAGAGGCCGGTCCTGCTAGCCTCATACCTCCTTCGGCAACTCAATCACAAACCGCGTCCAGCCGTTTTCCGATTCGCAATGAATCGTCCCGCCGTGGGCGTTGACAATCGACTGGGTGATCGCCAATCCCAGTCCCGCATGCTCGCTGCTGCCTTCGTGGCGTGCAGGATCCACGCGGTAGAAGCGATCAAACAGGCGCGGCAGCAAATCCTTTGAAATCCCGTCGCCGCTGTTTTCAACTGTCAGGCTCAGGCCTTTGGGTTGATCGATTATCTTCACCCGTACCTCGCCATCAGCGGGCGTAAACCGCAACGCATTGTCCAGTAAATTGGAAAGCGCCCGTCGCAACATGTTCCGATCACCCATCATGTGCCCGTGACCTTCGCGGTTCAGCGTCACCCGAACGTCCTCGGCCAGCGGTGCGAAAAATTCCAGTAACACATCCGCCTCTGCCGCCAGATCCAGCGCTTCGCGTTTGGGCATCAACAATCCATGGTCGGCTTTCGCCAGGTACAACATGTCGTTGACCAATTGCGCCATCCATTGCAGTTCTTCGAGGTTGCTGTGCAGCGCTTCGCGGTAGTCCTCGATGGGGCGAGGGCGGGTGAGGGTGACTTGGGTGTGGGTCAGCAGGTTCGACAGCGGTGTGCGCAGTTCATGGGCAATGTCGGCGGAGAACGCCGAAAGCCGTTGAAAGGCGTCGTCGAGTCTTCCAAGCATTTCGTTGAAGCTGTGGGCCATTTCCGCCAGCTCCGACGGCATGCTCTCTTCCGGCAGGCGTGCGTTGAGCGAATGCGCTGAAACACCGCTGGCGATCGTGCTCATGCGTCGTAGTGGCCGCAACCCGCTGCGTGCCGCCCAGGCGCCGAGCAGGGCGGTGGCCAGGGCCGACAGGCCGACCGTCATCCAGATCAAATGCTGCATGCGTTGCAGGAAGTGTTGGTGATGGGTGATGTCCAGCAGCAGGGTCAATTGCGGTGAGTCGGGTTTGTCGTCAAACAAAGGTGCATTCAGGACGCGGTAGTCGGTTCCATGGTCGTTGATGGTCGATAACCCCGGTTTTTGCGGCAGCAGGTCCGGCAGGCTTGCGGAACTGTCATACCAGCGCCGGCCGTCGCTGCCGGTGATGCGCAATGAGAGATCGGCCTGGGGGCTTAATTCATCGGCCAGTTTGACTTCACTGTCCCGCGACTGAATGTCATGCAGCGCTCGCCGTACGCCGATCAGCTTGCTGTCGAGCAACTGCTGATCAAGCTCAACGAAGTGCGCCTCGCTGGCGCGGCTGAACAGCACCCCGGCGAACAACGACACCACCGCCGTGCACGCCGCGAAAAGCAGTGCCAGGCGACTGCTCAGTGAAAGTCGTGGCATCAGGCTGGACGCTCTTCGAGTACGTAACCCATGCCGCGTACGGTGTGGATCAGTTTGTTGGGGAATTCATCGTCGATTTTCAGGCGCAGGCGGCGGATCGCGACTTCGATGACGTTGGTGTCGCTGTCGAAATTCATGTCCCAGACCTGGGAGGCGATCAGCGATTTGGGCAGCACTTCGCCCTGGCGTCGCAGGAGCATTTCCAGCAAGGCGAATTCCTTGGCGGTCAGGTCGATGCGCTGGCCACCGCGTTCGACCCGACGGCGGATCAGGTCCAGGCGCAGGTCGGCCAGTTGCAGGCTGGTTTCCTGGGGCGTCGCGCTGCCACGACGCAACAGGCTGCGAACCCGGGCGAGCAACTCGGAAAAGGCGAAAGGCTTGACCAGGTAGTCGTCGGCACCGAGTTCGAGGCCGTGAACCCGGTCTTCCACGGCATCCCGCGCCGTCAGAAACAGAACCGGCGTGTCCAGGCCGGCACTGCGCACGGCCTGCAGAATCTGCCAGCCATCGCGACCTGGCAGCATCACATCGAGAATCAGCAGCGCGTAGTCGCCGCTCAACGCCAATTGCTGGCCGGTGCTGCCATCGGCCACCAGTTCGGTGTTGAAGCCGGCCTCGCTCAGGCCTTGGCGCAAGTACTGGCCGGTTTTTGGTTGGTCTTCGACGATCAGCAGTTTCATGGGCGACTCGGGCTAAATGGAACGACAGCTTTATACCGTGGGCGGCAACGGGGCAGGCCAAGCTGACAAAGTTGTAATCTGGCTGTCAGGTTGCGGGCAGCGGTAGCAGTCTAGAGTTTTCCACAGGCTGAACCTTATCTTGTTGGAGTACGACCATGTTTTTGCGCAAATCTTTGGCATTGGCCGCTTGTGTGTTGGCACTGAGCTCACCGGTCTGGGCCGCGCCAGCGAGTACCTACGACTTCGGCCAACCGGCACCCGCGTCCAAGGCGACCCGCAGCGTCGAGGTGGTGATGGGCGACATGTCGTTCACCCCCAAGGCCATTGATATCAAGGCCGGGGAGACCATTCGCTTTGTCCTGGTGAATAAAGGTCAATTGCTGCACGAGTTCAACCTCGGTGACGCGGCGATGCATGCCAGACACCAGCAGGAAATGTTGCAGATGCAGCAAAGCGGCATGATGACGCCTACAGGCATGATGAACATGGATCACGGGTCGATGGCCGGGATGGATCACTCATCTCAAGGGCATGCCATGAAGCACGACGACCCCAACAGTGTACTGGTAGAACCGGGTAAAACCGCCGAACTGACCTGGACCTTCAGCAAAGCCGCCAACCTGGAATTTGCCTGCAACGTCCCCGGTCATTACCAGGCCGGCATGGTAGGTAAATTGACAGTCAGTCAGTAAGCACTCAAAGGCGGGAACAAAGGCTGGTAGAATCCGCTGATTCTTCAGTCAGGTTTCCGCCATGCATCCCGCAGCCGAACACTCGCCGCTGGGCAAATCCAGCGAATACATCGCCACTTACACGCCGTCCTTGCTGTTCCCGATTCCGCGTACTGCGAAGTGGGCCGAGCTGGGCCTGACGGCTGAAACCCTGCCGTACAAGGGCGTGGACTTCTGGAACTGCTTTGAATTGTCGTGGCTGTTGCCGTCGGGCAAGCCGGTGGTGGCCATCGGTGAGTTCAGCATTCCGGCGGATTCGCCGAACATCATTGAGTCGAAGTCGTTCAAGCTGTACCTCAACTCCCTGAACCAGACACCGTTCGCCGACACTGCGAGCCTCGAAGCGACGCTGGTCAAAGACCTGTCCGCCGCCGCCGGCAAACCGGTCGGCGTGCGTATTCGCAGCCTGAAAGATGTCGAGGCCGAAGGCGTCGTGGCGTTGCCGGGTGTGTGCATCGATGAGCTGGATATCAGTGTCAGCAACTACGAGCATCCACGTCCGGAACTGCTGCGGTGCGATGAAAGCCGCATTGTGGAGGAGAGCGTGCACAGCCATCTGCTCAAGTCCAACTGTCCGGTCACCCGTCAGCCTGACTGGGGTAGCGTGGCGGTGGAATACCGTGGCGCGGCGCTGGATCATGCGAGCTTGCTGGAATACATCGTCAGCTTCCGTCAGCACTCGGATTTCCATGAACAGTGCGTGGAACGCATCTTCCTTGATCTGCAGCGCTTGCTGAAGCCGGAGAAGTTGACGGTTTATGCGCGTTACGTTCGTCGTGGCGGACTGGATATCAACCCGTATCGCAGTACTGAAGAGGTGCAGTTGCCGAACCATCGTCTGGTCCGTCAATGACGATCTAATGAAGGAGCGAGCAAGCTCGCTCCTGCAAGGTTCTTTTTCAGATCCCCATGTTGCCCAAGGCTTGCGCGATGTTGCGCAGGGTGCCGGCCAGGGTCGGGTGTTCGAGTTCGAAGCGTTCCACCGCCAGATTGACGCCATCGGCGAGGTTGACATCCTTGGTCTTGGTTTCGAGTTCAAGTTCAAGCGAGATCTGTTGCATCAGCGCGTGCAGGTCTGCGCGCTCGGCTTCTGTCAGCGGAGGATTCTGTTCCAATTGCTCGCGCAGGGCATTGAGCTGTTCTTGCAGTTCGCGGGCAGGCATTGCGTTCTTCCTTTTATCGATTGGCATTGGCATAGACCGCGATGGCGCGCCAAAGGTCTATGGCTGACCTTTAGATTAATCCACTCCCGCCTAACCTGCATGATCTCGATCAGGGCTTTTCGCCTTTGAGCCGGCGCAGGCTGATATCGGCCAGGCAGGTGTCGAGCTCATCCAGGTGATCGATCACCGAATGCACGCCCAGGGCGAAAAGTTGCATCGTTGCCTTACCGCGTTTCAGATCGCGCTCTTGAGGCGACAGCGCCTGCCATTCGATGGGCGACATCCCGCAAAGCGAGCCGCAGGACGCCAGGCCGATCGTCCACAGGCCGGCATTGAGCCCGGCTTGCAGCAAGCGCGGTTCGCCGCTGACCAGCACGCAGCCATCCAGCTTCTCGACGTTCAGCGCCATCAACGCTTGCCAGCAGGCGTGCGGCGCCGGCCAAGGATTGATTGTTTCGAGGTGTTGCGAAGGTTTGATCCATTCCGGCAGGGCGGCGGCCAACGGAAGGCTGAGGGAGGAGGGCAGTTCGTCGAGCCAGGCGCAGGGAATCTGTTGATGCTGCAAGCTGCGCAGACTCTTCAGGGCGCCGGGCGTGGCCTCGGCGTGCTCGGCCGCGTGGCCACCGTTCAGGCGCGTACGGGCGCCGAAATCCACCAGGCAGCCACTGAGGCCGAACAGCACGGCGGTCAGGCGCGGCGCAGGTTGAGGTGAGGTTTCAGCGTGCGGCATGTCAACGTCCCTGAAATAGCCTCAAGGCTAAGCGACGACGGTGACAGTTGAGTGACATGGGTGTGAATGGCTCGCAATCGATGCAGAATCATCTGCGGCGCCAGTGGCCTGATGATGCCTAAAGCAGTCTTTCCGTCTTATACTGATGGTCTTTCCGCCGGGCCAATGCGTCCGTGTCAGTACAATCCAAGGAGTTTTTCTATGCGCTGGAGCAATCATCTAGCTCAGCTTTGTGTGTGCGCCAGCGCGTTGCTGGTTCCGTTCGTTGCCCAGGCAGCGTCGGAAGACGATCCTTGGGAAAGCATCAACCGCCCGATCTACAAGTTCAACGACGTACTCGACACCTATGCGCTGAAGCCTTTGGCCCAGGGCTATCAGTACGTGACGCCGCAGTTTGTCGAAGACGGCATTCATAACTTCTTCCAGAACATCGGTGATGTGCGCAACCTGGCCAACGACCTGCTGCAAGCCAAGCCAGCCGCCGCCGGTGTCGATACTGCACGCCTGATTTTCAACACCACCTTCGGCCTGTTGGGTTTCATCGATGTCGGCACCAAGATGGGCTTGCATCGCAATGATGAAGACTTCGGCCAGACGCTTGGTTATTGGGGCGTGGGCAGTGGTCCTTATGTGATGCTGCCGTTCTTCGGCCCGAGCACCGTGCGTGACGCGCCCTCGAAATTCGTCGACACCTACACTGGCGCTTACCGCTATGTGAATGACGTGCCGGTGCGTAACTCGTTCTTCGTCCTGGATGTCACTGACACCCGCGCCAACCTGCTGTCGAGCGAGAAATTGATCACTGGCGACAAGTACACCTTCATCCGTAACGCGTACTTGCAGAACCGCGAATTCAAGGTCAAGGACGGTCAGGTCGAAGACGATTTTTAAATCCTGACCGATAAAACAAAAAAGCGGCCGTCATCGGGCCGCTTTTTTTCGTCTGGAGCGACGTTATTTCATTCTCAATATTGTAAGGCCGAGTTTCTGATTGCCGTCTTCCGGTTCGTTCACCCACACCACCTCGGTGTCGGCTTCGAGCCCTTTCAACGCTTGATGCTCGGATTCGATGCGTACAAGTAGCCGGTCACCGACCCTGAACGAGCGCTGCGCCTGAAGCTGCATGCCACTGCTGGAAAGGTCGATACAGACGGCTGGCACCTCATCCCCCTCATGAATCAGTGACACATCGGCATCGACCCGCATGCGGATGTAATCGCGCTTTTCGCTATAGTCTCGACGGGTTTGGCTCATGGGTTTGATCCTTCCATTGGGTTACGGTTTTGACGGTTCTTATAACTCTCGGTGATTTGACAAGTGTAGACCTCAAGCGACCATCGGCGTGAGCTTGAAACGCCTCGCGGATGGGAGTACCGTCTGCGCCTTAGAAGGGCACCTCTGGTGTACATGCGTGTAGGGCAAATGCTCGAAAACAGTGCGACAGAGAGGCTAGAAAGCGAATCCAGTAGTTTGAGCCGGGCCAAAACCCGAGCCGCTACGCCAACCTAATTCTGGCGCCGTTTGCCCACATGCCAAAAACCAGTGCCACGCTGCTGATAATCGATGATGACGAGGTAGTGCGCGCGAGTCTCGCCGCCTATTTGGAAGACAGTGGTTTCAGCGTCTTGCAGGCCAGCAATGGCCAGCAGGGCCTTCAGGTATTCGAGCAAGACAAGCCCGACTTGGTGATCTGCGATCTGCGCATGCCGCAGATGGGCGGGCTCGAACTCATCCGCCAGGTGACCGAGCTGTCGCCGCAAACGCCGGTGATCGTGGTGTCGGGCGCCGGTGTGATGAACGACGCGGTCGAAGCGTTGCGCCTGGGCGCAGCGGATTACCTGATCAAGCCTCTCGAAGATCTGGCCGTGCTCGAGCACTCTGTGCGTCGGGCCCTGGATCGTGCGCGCCTGCTGCTGGAAAACCAGCGCTACCGCGAGAAGCTGGAGAAGGCCAACCGTGAGCTCGCCGCCAGTCTGAACCTGCTCCAGGAAGACCAGAACGCCGGTCGCCAGGTGCAGATGAACATGCTGCCGGTCAGCCCCTGGACCATCGACGAGTTCAAGTTTGCTCACCAGATCATCCCGTCGCTGTACCTGTCGGGTGATTTCGTCGACTATTTCCGCGTCGACGAGCGCCGGGTGGCGTTCTACCTGGCGGACGTTTCCGGGCATGGCGCCTCTTCAGCCTTCGTCACCGTGCTGTTGAAGTTCATGACCACGCGCCTGCTGTTCGAGTCCAAGCGCAGCGGTACATTGCCGGAATTCAAGCCTTCAGAGGTTCTTGGTCATATCAACCGGGGCCTGATCAGTTGTAAGCTGGGTAAACACGTCACAATGGTCGGTGGAGTCATCGACGAGGAGACAGGTTTGTTGACCTATAGCATCGGTGGTCATTTGCCGTTGCCAGTGTTGTACACACCCGACAGTGTTCGTTATCTGGAAGGGCGTGGCCTGCCGGTGGGCCTCTTCAACGAAGCCACCTACGAAGACCACGTGCTGGAACTGCCACCGACCTTCAGCCTGACGCTGATGTCCGATGGCATTCTGGACCTTTTGCCAGAACCCACACTCAAAGAAAAAGAAGCTGCATTGCCCCAACGGGTCAAGGCGGCGGGCGGCAGCCTGGATGGTCTGCGGCAGGTTTTTGGATTGGCCACGCTAGGGGAGATGCCGGATGATATCGCCCTGTTGGTGTTGAGCAGGAATCTTTAATGAGTACCGGTAGAATCCAGTTCGCCGAGCAGGACGGCACCTTCGTCCTCAAGTTCGTCGGTGAAGTTCGCCTGACCCTGTGTTCGGCGTTGGATGCGACTATTGATCGGATCTTCACGGCGTTGAATTTCAACACCATCGTGATCGACCTGACTGAAACCCGCAGCATCGACAGCACCACCCTTGGCCTTCTGGCCAAGCTGTCGATTCTCTCGCGGCAAAAGGTCGGTCTGCTGCCGACCGTCGTCACCACCCACGAAGACATCACCCGGCTGCTGCAGTCCATGGGCTTCGAGCAAGTGTTCAACATCGTTGACAAGCCCGTGCCGTGCCCGGAATGCCTGGACGACCTGCCGGATCAGGACCAGTCGGAAGAAGTGGTGCGAATCAAGGTGCTGGAAGCGCACAAGATCCTCATGGGGCTGAACGACCATAATCGCGAAGCGTTCCATGATCTGGTGAATGCGTTGGAGCGGCATTGATCCCCTGAGGCCCTTGCGAAGCCAACCTATTGCCTGATGCGCAAAAAAAGGGCGAACCCAATGGTTCGCCCTTTTTGCACGTGCGCTGAACTAGATCACAGCTTGGCTTGCAGCAATGCTTCGAGTTTCTCCTGATCGCGCGCGAACTGACGAATACCTTCAGCCAGTTTCTCGGTCGCCATCGCGTCCTCGTTGGACAACCAGCGGAACTGCGCTTCATTCAGGCTCAAACGTGCTTCGCCGGCATGCCCTGGCGCCAGTTTGCGCTCCAGCTTGCCAGTGTCCGCCGCCAGCTTGTCGATCAGGTCCGGGCTGATGGTCAGACGATCGCAGCCGGCCAGTTGTTCGATCTGGCCCAGGTTGCGGAAGCTCGCGCCCATCACGACGGTTTTGTAGCCGTTGGCCTTGTAGTAGTTGTAGATGCGCGTCACCGACTGCACGCCCGGATCGTCCGCGCCGGTGTAGTCGTTGCCGTTGGCTTTCTTGTACCAGTCGTAGATACGGCCCACGAACGGCGAAATCAGGAACACCCCGGCGTCAGCGCAAGCAGCCGCCTGAGCGAAGGAAAATAGCAGGGTCAGGTTGGTCTGGATGCCTTCCTTTTCCAGAATCTCCGCCGCGCGGATGCCTTCCCAGGTGGAGGCGATCTTGATCAGCACACGGTCGCGGCCGATGCCGGCCTTTTCGTACAGTTCGATCAGACGATGCGCGCGCTTCAATACGGCGTCAGTGTCGAACGACAGGCGCGCATCCACCTCGGTGGAAATGCGACCCGGGATCACTTTCAGGATTTCTTGACCCACTGCAACGCCAAACCGGTCGCTGGCCAGGCCCACATCGCCCTTGCAGTCGTTGGCGCAAGCGTTCAGCAATTCGGCGTAAGCAGGAATCGCCGCCGCTTTGAGCAGCAGGGAAGGGTTGGTGGTGGCGTCTACCGGTTTAACCCGAGCGATTGCTTCGAAGTCGCCGGTGTCGGCAACGACGGTGGTCATTTGTTTGAGTTGTTCCAGCTTGGAAGTCATGGGCGTGCTCTGTCCTATGGGTCTGATGACATTACCCGAGCGCTGACAGCCACTCAAGGGCGCTTACGTGTATCGATGGCCCCTGCGGCAACAACCTGAAAACGGCTGTTTGAAAGGCGGGGCGCGGTATCGGTAAATACGATGCCAAAACAGACCACAGGTTCAAAGCAACCGACCGTCAGCGCCCTTCGAGCAACGCCGCCGCCTGATCCAGCAACGCCAGCGGGTCTTTGGCCTTGTGGATATCCACCGACAGCAACTGCCGGAATTTGCGCGCACCCGGAAACCCGGTGCCCAGGCCGAGCACATGCCGGGTAATGTGGTGCATCGAACCGCCGGCATTGATGTGCGCAGCAATATAAGGCCGCAATTGCGCCAACGCCTCGGCGCGAGTGATCACCGGCGCCTTGCTGCCGAACAACTGCTGGTCCACCTCGGCCATTACATAAGGGTTGTGATACGCCTCACGACCCAGCATCACACCGTCGAACGTCTGCAAATGCTCGTGACAGGCTTCCAGCGTCTTGATGCCGCCGTTGAGAATGATCTCCAGCTCCGGAAAATCCGCCTTCAACTGCGCCGCCACGTCATAACGCAGGGGCGGAATGTCACGGTTCTCCTTCGGCGACAACCCCTCCAGAATCGCAATCCGCGCATGCACGGTAAAACTGGTGCACCCGGCATCCCGAACCGTCCCCACGAAATCACACAACTCTTCGTAACTGTCCCGCCCATTGATACCGATGCGATGCTTCACCGTCACCGGAATCGACACCGCATCACGCATCGCCTTCACACAATCAGCCACCAACTGCGGATGCCCCATCAGGCACGCACCGATCATGTTGTTCTGCACCCGATCACTCGGGCAGCCGACATTCAGGTTCACCTCGTCGTAGCCGTGGTCCTGGGCCATGCGGGCGCAGGCGGCCAGATCCAGCGGAACGCTGCCGCCGAGCTGCAACGCGAGCGGATGCTCGGCTTCGTTATGGCGCAGGAAACGCTCGTGATCGCCATTGAGCAGAGCGCCGGTGGTGACCATTTCGGTGTAGAGGAGGGCGTTTTTTGAGAGTAGGCGCAGGAAGAAACGGCAATGGCGGTCGGTCCAATCCATCATCGGTGCGACGGAAAAACGACGGGAGAGCGGGGCAGGCTTGGCGTTGGTTACGGACATTGGGGATCTGGAATCGGTGAGGCTGGGAGGTGGGGGAGTTTAACAGGATTGGGCTATTCGCTGAGATTCACGTTCGAGGTAATGCAACCGCGCCTTGTGAACTTCCACGCCGTTGATGCCATATCGCAAATGTAGGAAATCTCCCTCAACTCGCGTCGACATTGCCCATATTGTTATTCCTCTAGCCACCCCGATAGATACCCTTCTACAGTCGCTGCAAAATCAGCGACAAGGGTGTGGAAGCCCTTCACAAGATCTAGGCGCACAAGGCGCCACCTGAATTTAAGCAGGCGCTTTTTTCATGTCTGCTGTTAAATTATGGCGGCTGTGCGCGGGGCACTTTCGGGTGCGCCGGGTTCCTAGATCTCCGGTCTTCCACACCTACGCACAGCTGCCACCCATCATGTGGAAGTGATGCTGGCAGTTCCTTTATCAATTCTAGGAACGATACTGATGAAGAAGATCACTCCTTTTTTCATTCAGAAACTGCACTACCTGAACCAACGCTGTAACCAACAAAAGTTTCATAATCCCCGACACACCTGCGGCCTAGGATGAACGGACAAGACCCAGCCTCCGCTTACCCACCCCACAGGAACCCGAAAAATGATCTCAAACCTCTTCAAAGTCTCGCTCATCGCCGGTGCTTTGCTGTTGAGTGCCTGTTCGGGTGTGACGTCTCATGAAACGTATTCGGCCGAATCCGTGCCGTCCGCTGGCTTTGGTCCGGGGCCTACCAATAGCAACCCCAACAAGATGAGTTTCCATGGCAATGCGTTGAGCAACAGCTTCGGCGAGTACAGTTCGGGGTTGCTGCACGACGACTGACGGTGTTCGGTTTGACCTCTGTAGGTGCCGGCAAGCTGGCTCCTACAGTGCTGTGTTCTTTCACCGTAGTCAGGCGTGACGCGTTACTTCGCGTCAGGCACCGCCAGCCACTGCCGCAGAATCTTCTGGTAATTGCCTGTCACCTTGGCCAGGTGCAGCCACTGATCGACGTATAGTTTCCAGGTCATGTCGTCGCGGGGTAGCAGGTAGGCTTTTTCGCCGTATTGCATGTATTGCGTCGGGTTGACCGCGCACAGCCCCGGTTTGAGTTTCTGCTGGTACAGTGCTTCCGAGGCGTCGGTGATCATCACGTCAGCCTTCTTGTCCAGCAGCTCCTGGAAAATGCTCACGTTGTCGTGCAGTTGCAACTGCGCCTTGGGCAGCAATGCGTGAACGAAGGCTTCGTTGGTGCCGCCGGCCGGTTCGACCAGGCGAACCGAGGGTTGGTTGATCTGCTCGAGGGTCTGGTACTGCGCCTGGTCTTCGCAGCGCACCAGCGGGATTTTGCCGTCGACGTCTAGCGTGGTGCTGAAGAAGGCCTTTTTCTGCCGCTCGAGAGTGACCGAGATACCGCCCATGCCGATGTCGCATTTGCCGGCGAGCATGTCCGGCATCAGGGTTTTCCAGGTGGTGGGCACCCACTCGACCTTGACACCGAGGCTGTCGGCCAGGGAGCGGGCCATGGCGATGTCGATCCCGGCGTATTCGCCGTCTTCGCCTTTGGAGGTGTAGGGTTTGTAATCGCCCGTCGTGCAGACGCGCAGTTGGCCTTGTTGGATGACGCTATCCAGGTGTGAGGTGCCTTCCGCCGACGCACCAAGGGATAGAGCGAGCAGGCCGCTGAGCATTATCGCGCTTTGTGGGATTTTCATTTTTTCGGGCTTTTGTGAGGGTCGAAGAGGACTGAGTGTAGTGAACCCGTCTCTTTGCTGTCATTGGCAACAAAAAGGGCGTTCCACTTCTGTGGAACGCCCTTGTTCAAGTGCGGTTGCCGTCTGGATGATCGGTTTTACAGGCGACGCGGTTTTAGTGACAGCAGCAACCTGAACCGCCGCAGCCAGGCTTTTTCTTCGAGCCTTCGCAATGATCTTCTGTCTTCACGCTGGCCGGATAGCCGGCGTCCTTCAGTGCCGACAGGAGAACATCGCTTTCGGCATTCCCGGTGACCTTGACTCGACCGGACGCTAAATCGACGTTGACCTCACCCACTCCAGCGAGCGGTTGCAGTGCAGCGGTGATGTGTTTGACGCAGCTACCGCAGCTCATGCCTTCGACTTGCAGTTCAGTACCGTTCATTGCGTAAACCTCTTTGAGCGTGAGTAGCGGGCAGTGCCTGCCAGCGCTGTGATGACGTGAGGTGATGTTTGGCCTTGCCACGATGGCAAGGTCAAGCGCTGTTCTCGGGAGGCTATTGCCCCATCGGCATCTTCATCATGCTCGATTGCTGATCCATCATTTTCATCATCATGTCCATCATCTGGTTCGAGCGGTCCTGGCCACCGGCCATGCCTTTGCCCATCCCCATGCCTTGGCAATGGCCGTGCATCATGCCCATGCCGCCGCGCATCGCGTCCATGCCTTCCTGCATGGCGATCTGACGTTCAGCCGGGGTTTTGGCAGCGGCCATTTTATCGTGGGCGGCCTGCATTTTTTGCATCTGCTCGCTCAACGCCTTGTCTTGCGGGGTGGCGGTGGCCGATGCGGTTGGCGAGGTGCTGGCGGGCGGTTCATTCGCCGCCAAAGCAATCAATGGGCTGCAGATGAGCAGCGCGGCGACGAGTGATGTGAAGTGCTTGTGCATGGCCGTGTACCCTGACGGAGGAAGTGTTCTGAGCTTATTCCCCGGCGAGTGGCTGCCATTGATTCATATCAAACGATGCCTTTTTGATTACTGGCGTTTAGTGGCCTGTTCTGACGACGCCACGGTGCCGCTCCCACAATTAATGTAGGAAGAAGACTTCAGCCAACGCTGATCCGGGTAGTAGGAAAACAGCAGTTGCCCATCTTTCATCGAGTCGATTAGCCGATGGGCAATCGCCGGCCTGACCGCCGGGCAACCCAGGCTTCTGCCGATGCGGCCGTTGGCGCGTGCCAGGACCGGGCTGACGTACGGTGCGCCATGAATGACGATTGCTCGCTCGAACGCGTTATCGTTAAAGCCTGGCTCCAGGCCTTCCATGCGCAATGAGTAACCGTTCGAGCCGAGGTAGCTTTCTTGCGTGCGGAACAGGCCCAAGCTAGTGGCGTAACTTTCATTCTGGTTAGAGAATTGGGTGGCCATGTTTTCGCCGCTGTTGCGGCCGTGGGCGACGAGTTCGTGAAAGAGCAATGTGCGCTTTTTCAGATCGAACACCCACAGGCGTTGTTCGGTCGAAGGCAGTGAGTAATCGATCACTGCCAGTCTCTGCGCGGGGGCTGCGCCTTGGGCGCGGGTGCATTGGGTGGCGTGTACCGCCAGGGCGATGACTTTGGCATTGGCATTTGGCGCGGCTTTGGCCAGAGCGATTTCAAGAGAATCAGCGTAGGCTGCTGGCAGGAAAGCCGACGTCAACAGCAGGGCTGTGAGCGGGAGGCCAAAGCGATGTAGCGCCATAAGTCAGTCTCATCAGGAATAGTTCGAGTCTAGCAGCGAATAGGACGCTAGCCTTTTGATTTGCAGGAGATTAAGGATTATCCATGGGGCAATTAACAAGGTTATTCGTCATAAGCCGCGTATTTTTTATGGTCTTTCTGATCAGCGGCACGGCACTCGGTGAAACTTCGGCAATCATGCCGGAAACTCCGCCAATCGTGGTTCAGGGCGCCGGGCCCAATGATATCGTTGGCCAAGCCATACAAGCGGTGCTCGAACCCCTGCAATCGGCCTTTCCTCCGTTGCTCACTGCGCGCAGGCATCAGCGGCTGGATATCAATCGGGTCGTCCTGGATTTCTATTCCCATCGCAACTATCGCGCGGCGTGGACGGATGGGCGCGACGTCGCCCAGTTGCTGAAGAGCCTCAACGACACGCAAATCGACGGTCTGGTCCCGCAGGATTTCCGGATTGCCGAACTGGAGCAGGCACGACTGGCGTTGCAGGCTTCCGCGCCGACCCCCGCGCAATCGGCGGCGTTCGACCTGGCGGCAACCCGTACCTACATCACGGCGTTGCTGCAGTTGCGACGCGGTAAAGTCGACCCGTCGCGGCTGGACTTCCACTGGAACTTCGACCCCGTCGGTGTCGATCCTCGCGAGGACATGAACAGTTTCTTCGCCGCACTCGATGCCCACGATGTCGCCCGGGCCTTCGCCCAGGCACCGCCGCAGGAAACGGTTTATCGCAACATGCGTGAAAGCCTGGCGCAGCTGCGCAAGGTTCGGGACGCTGGCGGTTGGCCGAAAGTTGCCGAAGGGCAGTCGCTCAAACCCGGCATGGACGGCGTGGCGGTCGCGCAGTTGCGTGCCCGTTTGGTGGCAGCCGGCTACCTGGCCCCGACCAAGGGCAAACGAAGCGACTACGACGACAGCGTCATTGCTGCCGTGAAGAAATATCAGACCGAACAATACCTGGGCGCCGATGGCGTGGCGGGGAAGACGACGCTGGAGGCATTGAATGTGCCTGTTGAAGCGCGGATCGATCAGGTCCGGGTGAACATGGAGCGGGCGCGTTGGTTGCTCTACAAACTGCAGGGCACCTTTGTGGTCGTCGACATCGCCGGCTACAAGGTCGCGCTGTACCGAGATGGCCAGCCGATCTGGCGCTCCCGGGTACAGGTCGGCAAGCCGTTTCGCAGCACGCCGGTGTTTCAGTCCGAGATTACCTACGTGACGTTCAACCCGACCTGGACCGTGCCGCCGACGATTCTGGTCCAGGATATGTTGCCCAAGATTCAACAGAATCCCGGCTACCTGGCCGCCAACCGGATCCGCGTGCTCGATCGCCAGGGCAACGTGCTCGAACCGTCAACCGTCGACTGGTCCAGCGCAAAGGGCCTGACCTTGCGCCAGGATGCCGGCCCCGAGAACTCCCTCGGGCAGGTGGTGATTCGTTTCCCCAATGACTACGCCATTTACCTGCACGATACGCCGCACCGCGAGCTGTTCGCCAGGTCCGTGCGGGCCACCAGTTCCGGATGCATCCGGGTGGAAAACCCGCTGCAACTGGTCGAGTTGCTGTTCAACGACCCGGTGCGCTGGAATAGCGAAGGCATTCAAAAGCAGCTAGCCAATGGACGAACCGAAAACATTATGCTGCCGGTCAAGGTGCCGGTGCTGCTGGCTTACTGGACCGTCGACCTGAGCAAGGATGGCCGGGTGACCTTCAAACCTGACGTCTATGGCTATGACTCCCCGGTACTGCGAGAGTTGAACCTGCCCACGAAGCTGCCAGCCCTGGAGTTGCCCCGAACGGAAACGGCGTTGGTGGTGACTGAACAAAGCAAGCAGTGAGCGGAGTGTTGGACCGGTAGGGTCCGGCTTGCCGGCGAAGGCGCTCTCAATGACGCTTTCGCCGGCACGCCGGACGCCTATGAAAAGCGGTGACCCGCTACAGTTCCAGCCCTTGTTGCACCACCGACAGCAGTCCGTTTTCAGTCAAGGCCACCGCATCCGCTTGTTGTGCGGCTTGCTCGACGACTTGAAGCCACCAGTGGGTTTCACCGTGTTCGTCAAGGGTGCGCAACAGTGCCATTTCGTTGCTATCACAGTGGATCTCGACACGCCCTTCGCCATCTTCCGTGAAGCGGGCGACGGGGTCGAAGATCATGCTGTGGTCGTGGCCGGTGATCACCAACTGATCGATGGCATAGTCGTACGTCTCGCCATCGGGGTGGCGCTCGAACACGTGCGTGGGATTGCGCCGCAGGGTCAAGCCGGCCTCTATCAAGGGCTGCAGCCAGGTCTCGATGCGGTGATACAGCTCGTAGACCTGGCCCGGCCAGCTGTCGATGACCTGATCAGCGCTGGTATGCCGGGTGTGTTTGAGCTTTGCGGCGAGTTCGTCTGCCTTGGTCATTTCGATTCCCTGTCTTGATGTATGACTAATCGTAGCTCCTCCCGGGGGATGCAGCTTTTGCCTTGGGTCATGTCCGCGTCACCACCGGGCAAGTGGTTGCCATTTATCCCCGATAAACCCGTAGACTGCGCGCACAAAAATGAGGGGGTTTTGGGCCGGTGCCCATGCATTGCCCCTACAGGATGATTTTTTTGCTCTTACGCCCAGATGATCCGCATCACGCCCCGAGCGTCGCATCGAAACGCCTGCCGTTGCGCAAGGCTGCGGTGCTTTTCATCGCCGCCGTGTGTCTGTGCCTGTGTGGTTTGCTTTACCTGCAACTGGAGCAGTCCCGCAGCCACGACCTGCGCCAGGCCCAGATCGCTTCGTCGAACCTGACGCGAGCCATGGCGCAGCAGGCTGAAGATACGTTCATGAAGGCCGATCTGGTGCTCACCAGTCTGGTGGACTGGATTCAAATCGACGGGTTTGGCCCGCCCCAGCGACCTCGCCTGCAGAAAACCTTTGCCCGACGCGTGCAGGCGCTGAATCAATTGCACGGCATCTTTCTGTTCGATCAGAAAGGGCAGTGGGTGGTGACTTCGTTCGACAACATGCCTCGCGGTTCTGGCGTCGCGGATCGCGAGTACTTCAAGTTCCATCAGCAAAATGTGTCGACCGTGGCGCACATCGGCCCGGCGATTCGCAGCCGGGAAAACGGTGAGTGGATCATTCCGGTTTCCAGGCGGGTGAACGACAAGAACGGTCAGTTCCAGGGCGTGTTGATGGCCGGGATCAAAATGTCGTACTTCGACCAGTTCTTCAAAAGCTTCAGCATCGACGACAACGGCTCGATGTTCCTCGGGTTGACCGATGGAACGTTGCTGGCACGCCGGCCCTTCATCGAGTCGAAGATCGGCACGTCATTGGCCAGGAGCGAAGTCTTCGAGAAATTCCTGCCCCGGGCGCCCTCCGGCAGCGCCATGTCGACTTCGTTGGTGGACGGCGTTGTCCGCTTGTTTGGCTACCGACAATTGGAGGCTTATCCACTGGTGGTCTCGGCGGCTTCGTCGAAGGACACGATTCTTGCGGGGTGGTACGAAACCGCGTTTCATTCCTGCCTCATCGTTGCCCTGGTCATGCTCGGTGTGGGGGTGTTCGGTTGGGTGTTCATTCGCCAGGTGCGCGTCGGCGAGCGAGTCGAGGCGGATCTGCGCAAGGCCCAGGAAGCGCTGGAGCTGATTGCCACCCATGACAGCCTGACCGGTCTGGGCAATCGCCGCTTGTTCGAGCGTGCGCTGGACATCGAGTTCGGGCGTGGCGCCAGGCAGCAGAGTGCGCTGAGCCTGATCATGATCGATATCGATTTTTTCAAGCGCTACAACGACACCTATGGTCATGTGGTCGGTGATCACTGCCTGGCCCAAGTGGCGCGATCGGTGAAAAATTGCTGCCATCGCAAGGCCGATCTGGCGGTGCGGTATGGTGGTGAAGAGTTTGCCGTGCTACTGCCCGACACGGACATCCACGGCGCCATGACCATTGCCGAACACATTCGCCGCAGCGTCATGGACAAAAACATCAAACACAGCGGGTCGCCTACCGGTTATGTGACGGTCAGCCTCGGTTGTTACTCGTTTGTGCCGACGGGGCACGACAGCATGGAAGTGTTCATCCAGCGGGCCGATGCGGCGCTCTATCAGGCCAAACACTCGGGGCGCAATCGCTCGGCGGTGCTGTCGATGGAGGGCGGTGTCGAGGTGTTGGCGCGTTCGGATCGTTGAAGTCCGCCCGTGGCTGTTTCTACCCTGCAACACATTGAGCAACCGATTGTCTGCCTGTCAGATCTCGTTCATTTGATCGTCTAGAGTTCGGTTAGCTTTGCCGAGCCCGGCAGACCTCCTTATGCCTCTGACGATCGCTAACAGGATAGATCGCCGACCTGCAGGCCAGTCAGGAACCCTGTGGGAGCGAGCTTGCTCGCGATGATCGTCAACGATGGCGCGTGCTTGCAGGTTAAACGCGGTGTCCTTGGGTCTATCGCGAGCAGGCTCGCTCCTACGTTGGTCTTGGTCGAGCCCGGAATCCAATTCTTCTGTGGGAGCTTGCTCGCGAAGGCCGTGCTGTTACGCCGTATACGCGCCAGCCAGCGCAACCACTGCGAGCCATCAGGGTCACAATCAGGACACCCTTGGTAACAGGACTGATGGCCATGAAAAAGTTGCGAATCGCGACGTTCAACGTCAACGGCATGCGCGCCCGGTTGCCGAACCTGCTGGCCTGGCTCGCACGTGAGCAACCGGACATCGCCTGTTTGCAGGAACTCAAGTCGGTGGACAGCATGTTCCCCGCCGCTGAGCTGGAGGCCATCGGTTACGGTGCCGTCTGGCAGGGGCAGACCGCGTGGAACGGCGTGGCGATTCTGGCGCGGGATGCGCAGCCCTTGGAGAGCCGGCGAGGCTTGCCGGGCGATGACGGCGATAGCCAGAGCCGGTACCTGGAAGCCGCCGTTCACGGCGTGCTGGTGGGCTGCCTGTACTTGCCCAATGGCAACCCGCAGCCGGGGCCGAAGTTCGACTACAAGCTGGCGTGGTTCGAGCGCCTGATTACCTATGCCAGGGACCTTCAGCGCAGCGAGCATCCGGTGGTGCTCGCCGGTGACTACAACGTGGTGCCCACTGACCTGGACATCTACAACCCGCGTTCGTGGCTCAAGGATGCGCTGCTGCAACCCGAGAGCCGCGAGTGTTATCAGCGCCTTCTGGATCAGGGCTGGACCGACGCCTTGCGACACCTGTATCCGCAGGATCGGCTCTACACCTTTTGGGATTATTTTCGCCAACACTGGCAGAAGAATTCAGGCTTGCGCATCGACCACCTGCTGCTCAATCCGGCCTTGAGCCCTTATCTGCAGGCGGCTGGCGTCGATGCCTGGGTGCGCAACGAAGCCCACGCCAGTGATCACGCACCGACCTGGATTCAACTGGATTCGCGCAAACGTCGTTGACATTAGGAGTGGGGGCGATTGGTTAATTCAATTGTCGGCCACGGCGGTTCTTCCCTTATACATAGCGCCCATCGGCGGAACGATCCGCAGCCTGCGTGCATAAGGACTGAACAATGAGTGAGCCACGCCTGACCGACCTCGCGTTATACCTGCGACGCCTGGGTTTTGGCGCGCCCCCGGCGCCGACCCTGGAAACCCTGCGACAACTGCAATTGCGCCATACCGGCGTGTTCCCGTTTGAAAACCTGACCACGTTATCCGGCGAACCCGTGCTGATCGACTTGCCCTCGGTCGAGAAGAAAGTCCTGCACGAGGGGCGAGGCGGGTACTGCTACGAACTCAATAATCTGTACCTGGCCTTGCTTCAGTCGCTCGGATTCGAGGCGCGTGGGATCAGCGGCCGGGTGGTCATGGGCCAGCCCGAAGGCGCGTGGACAGCCCGCACTCACCGCTTGAGCCTGGTCACCCTGGACGGCGTGCGTTACATCAGCGACGTTGGCTTCGGCGGCATGGTGCCGACTGCGCCGCTGCTGCTTGATATCGCCGATGAACAACTCACGCCACATGAGTCGTATCGCATCGAACAGCACGCCGATGGCTACATCCTGAGCGCCAGGGTCGCGGACGAATGGCGAGCGATGTACATCTTCGACCTGCAGCGCCAGGAAGACATCGATTACGCCGTCGGCAACTGGTATGTCTCGACTCACCCCGAATCAACGTTCGCCAGGCAATTGATGGTGGCGCGGACCGGGGAGGGGTGGCGACGTACGCTCAACAACGGCAGTTTTGCGATTCATCGCCTGGGACGTGACAGCGAACGCCGGCAGGTGGCCGATGTACAGGAGTTAATCGACTTGCTGGAAAGCGAGTTCGATATACGTGTGCCACCCCAAGCGACGTTGGTGCGCACACTTGAGCGATTGATAGTGACGCAATAGGCGGTTAATCGTGCACACAAGAAATGGGCGAACTGGATCATTCTGCCCCTTTTTCGCGCTTTTTCAGGACTGAGCTTGAGGCGCCATCACCTTATGAATTTCACTGAGGGCTTGCCAAAGCCGGTTTTCAGGCTTTCCAGACCCTGTTGGTCTCTGCTTTGTCAGGCTCGGTCAGCACGCCCGGAGCACTTGATGTGCCGATGAAAACGGCTGATGGTCGCCAGGAACTCAAAAGACAGGTGGACGCAGGAGTGATGGGCGCGACGGATATGTTCCGTGGTTTTTTGGATATTGCACACAGTGGCACACAGACTGCATGGGCAACCGTTCATAATTTGACTTGCCAGTTGTATACAATTCTATAGACAGTTGTCGTGAGTCTTGAATACAGTGTGCGCATAACAAAAACCAGGGAACCCCCTAACATGAAAACGCCCCATGTTTCACACCAACGGCCTGAAGATGAGAATCTCGGGGTCGGCGCGAATATGGCTTACGGCCTGCAACATGTTCTGACCATGTATGGCGGCATCGTCGCGGTGCCTTTGATCATCGGTCAGGCAGCCGGGCTTTCGCCGGCGGACATCGGTTTGTTGATTGCTGCTTCATTGTTTGCGGGGGGGCTGGCCACGTTGCTGCAAACCCTGGGTCTACCGTTTTTCGGCTGTCAGTTACCGCTGGTACAGGGCGTGTCGTTCTCGGGTGTCGCGACCATGGTGGCGATTGTCAGCAGTGGCGGCGAGGGCGGGTTTCAGTCGATTCTGGGGGCGGTGATTGCGGCGTCCTTGATAGGTTTGCTGATTACCCCGGTGTTCTCTCGAATCACCAAGTTCTTCCCGCCGCTGGTCACTGGCATCGTGATTACCACCATCGGTCTGACGCTGATGCCGGTGGCTGCACGCTGGGCCATGGGCGGTAACAGCCATTCGCCCGAATTTGGCAGCATGGCCAACATCGGTCTGGCTGCGGTGACGCTGGTGCTGGTGCTGTTTCTGAGCAAGATTGGAAGCGCGACCATCTCCCGTTTGTCGATCCTGCTGGCCATGGTCATCGGTACGATCGTCGCGGTGGTGCTCGGCATGGCGGATTTCTCGTCCGTGACCCAGGGCCCGATGTTCGGTTTTCCTGCGCCGTTCCATTTCGGCATGCCGACTTTTCACTTTGCCGCGATCCTGTCGATGTGCATTGTGGTGATGGTGACCCTGGTGGAAACCTCGGCCGATATCCTGGCCGTCGGTGAAATCATCGGTACCAAGGTTGATTCCAAGCGCCTGGGGAACGGTCTGCGTGCCGACATGCTGTCGAGCATGATCGCGCCGATTTTTGGCTCATTCACCCAAAGCGCCTTTGCCCAGAACGTCGGGCTGGTGGCGGTGACCGGAATCAAGAGCCGCTTTGTCGTGGCCACGGGTGGGCTGTTTCTGGTCATCCTCGGCTTGCTGCCGTTCATGGGGCGAGTCATCGCCGCAGTGCCGACCTCTGTTCTTGGTGGTGCCGGTATCGTGTTGTTCGGCACAGTGGCCGCCAGCGGTATCCGTACGCTGTCCAAGGTCGACTACCGCAACAACGTCAACCTGATCATCGTCGCCACCTCCATCGGCTTCGGCATGATCCCCATCGCCGCGCCGAACTTCTATGACCACTTCCCAAGCTGGTTCGCCACCATTTTCCACTCCGGCATCAGCTCCTCGGCAATCATGGCCATCGTGCTGAACCTGACGTTCAATCACCTGACCGCCGGCAACTCCGACCAGCAGTCGGTGTTTGCCGCAGGGACCGAGCGGGTGCTGCGTTATCAGGACCTGGCAGCGTTGCGCGAAGGGGATTACTTCAGCGACGGCAAGCTGCATGACTGCGATGGCAAGGAGATTCCGGTGGTGGAGCCCGACCATGGACATGGAGAGCCGCGGGCGATGCATGCGAAAAGTAGCGAGCATGTCTGACACGTTCCGCGAATGAAAAGAGCCGATCTGTTGAATAGACAGATCGGCTTTTTCTTTGTGGATCAAAAAAACGCAGCCACAAAAAAGCCCCTGATCTTTCGATTCAGGGGCTTCTTGATGTTGCTGTCTGGCTCCACGACCTGGACTCGAACCAGGGACCCAGTGATTAACAGTCACTTGCTCTACCAACTGAGCTATCGCGGAATGGCGCCTATGTTACTGATTCAGAAAGGGAAGTCAAGCGTCTGATAGCAAAATGATGGATTCGTCGGGACGGACGGTGGTTTATCGGTGATTGGCAGTTACCAGAACCGCAGCAGAGGACTACCATGACCGCCCGGAAGCGGTTACACGCGCTACCGGCCATTCGCCGAAAAGGTACGCACCATGAATCACCCTGCCACCTCACCCCGACAAAACGGGGTACTCGCATGAGCATCGCTCAGATCAGCCTGCCCAAGGGTGTCGGCCCGCACGCCGAAAAACTGTTTGATGCGATCGTCCAGGCCAGCAGTGCCGACGAATTGAATCGCGCCGGCGGCAAGGCCGAAGGTTTTGTCCTCGGCCTGGAAAGCACCAAGGCGATCAAGAGTCAGGTCGCTGAATCGCTGTACGTCGCCTACGATGACGCGGCCAGCCAGCGGGCGACCGAACTGGCCTAGCCGCCGAAAGTAAAGGTGCCGAGCATCAGCTTGGCGTAAAGCGCTGTGGCGCCCAGTTGCACCAGCCACAGCGCCAGGCCGCCGAGGAATACGCCGGTGGCGACTTGCATCACCAGGTTGTTGCCGCGTTTGGCCGGGGCGCGGGGGACGAATTCATCCAGGTCATCGCGGTCAGCGCGTAGGTCATCGTTTTTCATGTGGGATCTCGTCGAATCTCGGGTGGGCATCAAACCTTTAGGGGCGAGCCGGGTGAAGTTTAGAGGGCTGGGCCTCTGCTTTGAGAATTATCTGCGACAAATAAAAAACGGGAAGCCAAAAGGCTTCCCGTTTTTCGTATCAGCGCGCGATTCAGATCACCTGAACAATGGCATCCGTCACGACATGGATGTTGCTCTGGTTCAGCGCCGCCACGCAGATGCGGCCGGTGTCCAGGGCGTAGATGCCGAACTCGTTGCGCAGACGATGAACCTGCTCAACGCTCAGGCCGGAGTACGAGAACATGCCGCGCTGACGACCAACGAAGCTGAAATCGCGCTGCGGAGCGTGTTTCGCCAGCAGTTCCACCATCTGAGTGCGCATGCCGCGAATCCGCAGGCGCATTTCGGCCAGTTCCGCTTCCCATTGGGCGCGCAGTTCCGGGCTGTTCAGTACGGCGGCGACGATGCTTGCACCGTGAGTCGGCGGGTTGGAGTAGTTGGTGCGGATGACGCGTTTGACTTGCGACAGTACGCGCGCGCTTTCTTCTTTTGATTCGCTGACGATCGACAGGGCGCCGACGCGCTCGCCGTACAGCGAGAAGGATTTGGAGAACGAGCTGGAGACGAAGAAGGTCAGGCCCGATTCAGCGAACAAGCGTACAGCGGCGGCATCTTCGTCGATGCCATCGCCAAAGCCTTGGTAAGCCATGTCGAGGAACGGCACGTGACCCTTGGCTTTCACCACTTCCAGCACGTTTTTCCAGTCCGCCGGGCTCAGGTCGACGCCGGTCGGGTTGTGGCAGCAGGCGTGCAGCACAATGATCGAGCCGTTTGGCAGCGCGTTCAGGTCTTCCAGCAGGCCGGCGCGGTTCACGTCATGGGTCGCGGCGTCGTAGTAGCGGTAGTTCTGTACCGGGAAACCGGCGGTTTCGAACAGCGCGCGGTGGTTTTCCCAGCTCGGGTCGCTGATGGCCACGACGGCGTTCGGCAGCAGTTGCTTGAGGAAGTCAGCGCCGATTTTCAGTGCGCCAGTGCCGCCAACGGCCTGGGTGGTGATGACGCGGCCAGCGGCGATCAGTGGCGAATCGTTACCGAACAGCAGTTTTTGCACGGCCTGGTCGTAGGCGGCGATGCCGTCGATTGGCAGGTAGCCACGAGAAGCGTGTTGAGCGACGCGAATGGTTTCGGCTTCGACAACGGCGCGCAGGAGTGGAATTTTCCCCTCCTCGTTGCAGTAAACACCGACTCCCAGGTTGACCTTGTTGGTACGGGTATCGGCGTTGAATGCTTCGTTGAGGCCCAGGATTGGATCGCGTGGTGCCATTTCGACAGCGGAGAACAGGCTCATTTTTGCGGCGGCTCTGAATGGAGAGTGGAGGGACGTGTCGCGCTCCAGCCGAATGCACTAGAGCGGTGCACAAACGGGGAGCTAGTATAGAGGCCATCTGCGATTGATGGCGACAGACGATTCAGCTTTTACGGTAAGTTTTTCCGATTATTTTCCGACCGTTAGTCGATTGGCATCGTCAAAGACTTCGAGGGATGTAGGACGTTTGCCTTGAAAGCGAGTGCAATCGGCTCCACATTGAGCACAATCCAGTTTTTTCCTCGGGCGACGTGCGTCGTTTGCGGCCTTTTTCGTTCCTGCCAGTTTGACTGTGCAGGCGCGAATTCCTGCACCGAGAACCGAGAGGTACTACATGTCTGAATTTCAGCTAGTCACCCGTTTCGAGCCCGCCGGCGATCAGCCGGAAGCCATCCGCCTGATGGTCGAGGGCATTGAAGCCGCGTTGGCGCACCAGACGTTGCTCGGTGTGACCGGCTCGGGCAAGACCTTCAGTATCGCCAACGTCATCGCCCAGGTGCAGCGCCCGACCCTCGTGCTGGCGCCAAACAAGACCCTGGCCGCGCAGTTGTACGGAGAGTTCAAGGCGTTCTTCCCGAACAACGCCGTGGAGTATTTCGTTTCCTACTACGACTACTATCAGCCCGAAGCCTATGTGCCGTCGTCCGACACCTTCATCGAGAAAGACGCGTCGATCAACGACCACATTGAGCAGATGCGGCTGTCGGCAACCAAGGCGCTGCTGGAGCGCAAGGACGCGATCATCGTCACCACCGTGTCGTGTATCTATGGCTTGGGCAGTCCGGAAACCTATTTGAAGATGGTGTTGCACGTGGATCGCGGCGACAAGCTCGATCAACGGGAATTGCTGCGGCGTCTGGCCGACCTGCAATACACCCGCAACGACATGGAGTTCGCCCGTGCGACCTTTCGTGTGCGCGGCGATGTGATAGATATCCACCCGGCCGAATCCGACTTCGAAGCGATCCGCATCGAGCTGTTCGATGATGAAGTGGAAAGCCTGTCGGCCTTCGATCCGCTGACCGGTGAAGTCATCCGCAAGCTGCCGCGCTTCACCTTCTACCCCAAAAGCCACTACGTGACGCCACGGGAAACCCTGATGGGCGCCGTTGAAGGGATCAAGGTCGAATTGAAGGAGCGCCTGGAATACCTGCGTTCCAACAACAAACTGGTGGAAGCCCAGCGTCTGGAGCAGCGCACCCGTTTCGATCTGGAGATGATCCTCGAGCTGGGCTACTGCAACGGCATCGAAAACTACTCGCGCTACCTGTCCGGTCGTGAAGCCGGCGCGCCGCCGCCGACCCTTTACGACTACCTGCCGGCCGACGCGTTGCTGGTAATCGACGAGTCCCACGTCAGCGTGCCGCAGGTCGGGGCGATGTACAAAGGTGACCGCTCGCGTAAGGAAACCCTGGTCGAGTACGGCTTCCGTCTACCGTCTGCGCTGGATAACCGGCCAATGCGTTTCGACGAATGGGAAAGCATCAGCCCGCAGACGATTTTTGTCTCGGCGACCCCGGGCAACTATGAGGCCGAGCACGCGGGGCGCGTGATTGACATGGTGGTGCGTCCGACCGGGCTGGTGGACCCGCAAATCGAGATCCGCCCGGCACTGACCCAGGTCGACGACTTGTTGTCGGAGATCAGCAAGCGTGTCGCCGTCGAGGAGCGGGTGCTGGTCACCACACTGACCAAGCGCATGGCCGAAGACTTGACCGACTACCTGGCCGACCACGGCGTGCGCGTGCGCTACTTGCACTCGGACATCGACACCGTGGAGCGGGTTGAGATCATCCGCGATTTGCGCCTCGGCACTTTTGACGTACTGGTGGGGATCAACCTGTTGCGCGAAGGCCTGGACATGCCGGAAGTGTCGCTGGTGGCGATTCTCGATGCGGACAAGGAAGGCTTCCTGCGCTCCGAGCGCTCGCTGATCCAGACCATCGGCCGGGCGGCGCGTAACCTCAATGGCCGGGCGATTCTCTATGCCGATCGCATTACCGGCTCCATGGAGCGCGCGATCGGCGAAACCGAGCGCCGTCGCGACAAGCAGATCGCCTTCAACCTGGCCAATGGCATTACGCCCAAGGGCGTGTTCAAGGATGTGGCCGACATCATGGAAGGCGCCACCGTGCCGGGCTCGCGCAGCAAGAAACGCAAAGGCATGGCCAAGGCCGCCGAGGAAAATGCCCGATACGAAGCCGAGTTGCGGTCGCCGGGTGAGATTGCCAAGCGGATCAAGGCGCTGGAAGAGAAGATGTACCAGCTGGCACGTGATCTGGAATTCGAAGCCGCAGCACAGATGCGTGACGAGATTGCCAAGTTGCGCGAGCGGTTGATTACGGTCTGATGGCGTGTGGCGAGGGGGCAGCCCCTCGCCACAGTGTTGAGCGCATGATCGGTATCAATGCGCTTCGCCGGCTTTAAGCCCCGCTGGCAACTTCCTGGTCAGTAACACCGCCAGCATGCTGACCCCCAGCGCGATCCCGACAAGATGAAACGCATCGTTGTAGGCCATGATCGACGCCTGTTGATGGGCAATCTCGCTGAGCTTGCCCAGCGCCGCTGTTTCATTGCCCAGGGTGTTGGTCAAAGATGCCAGGCGCTCGGCCACCTGCGGGTTACTCGGCACGATGTACTCGCGCAAATAATCGAAATAGGTCTTGGTTCGCGCATCCAGCAGGGTGGCGAGCAGGGCGATGCCGATGGCGCCGCCGAGGTTGCGCAGGATGTTGAACAGGCTCGACGCCGAGCCCGCGTCCTGGGGCAGGATGTAGGCCGTGGCGATCAACGAGATGGTGACCATGATCAGTGGCTGGCCCAACGCGCGCACGATCTGAATCTGATTGAACTGCGGTCCGGCGAAGTCCGGGTTCAGCACGCCCGATGAAAAACTCGCGAAGCCGAACAGGCCGAAACCCAGCGCGCACAGCCATTTTGGCGAGATGTATTTCATCAGCTTGGGCACCAGCGGAATCAGAAACAGCTGCGGCACGCCCATCCACATGATCACTTCACCGATCTGCAGGGCGTTGTAGTTCTGGATCTGCGCCAGATACAGCGGCAACAGATAAATCGAACCGTACAAGCCGACCCCCATCCCGACGCTGGAAATGCTCGATAGACCGAAGTTGCGATTGCCGAGAATGCGCAGGTTGATCAGTGGATTGGGCTTGGAAAACTGCACGATCACAAAGGTAATCAGACTGAGTAACGCGATGCTGCCGAGGCTGACGATCAGGTTCGACTCGAGCCAGTCCTTGCGATGGCCTTCTTCCAGAAATACCTGCAAACAGCCAAGGCCCATGCCGAGGGTGACGATCCCGGCGTAATCGGTGCTTTTGAGCAGTTCCCAGTGTGATTCCTTCTTTTCCAGGCCGTACATCAGGCCCGCGATCATGAGCAGGCCGGGGGGGATGTTGATGTAGAAGATGTATTCCCAGCCCCAGTTTTCCGTCAGCCAGCCGCCCAGTGTCGGGCCGATCGACGGTGCGAAGGTGGCGGTCATGGCGAACATGGCCATGCCCTTGGCGCGGTGGTGTTCGGGAAGTTTGATCAGGGTGAGGGTGAACGCCAGCGGGATCAGCGCGCCACCGGTGAAGCCTTGCAAGGCGCGGAAGACGATCATGCTCTCCAGGCTCCAGGCCATGGAGCAAAGGAGGGAGGCGGCGAGGAACCCAAGGGACACCCACACCGCCAGGCGTCGCGCCGACAATAACTGCACCAGCCACGCGGTCAGCGGGATCATGATGATTTCCGCCACCAGGTACGAGGTGGAAATCCATGAGCCTTCTTCCAGGGTCGCCGACAGCGCACCCTGAATATCCTTGAGCGATGAGTTGGTGATCTGGATGTCGAGCACCGCCATGAAGGCACCGAGCATCGCGCTCATGACCGCGATCCAGTCCCGCCGGGTCGGTTCCCCGGCCGGACGGATCAGCTGATCACCGGCCATTGTCAGGGGCGTCTTTGATATTCACTTTGACCGTGACCGACATGCCCGGCCGGATTTTGCCGCGCAGGGGATTGTCCGCGGCGAAGGTCAGTTTTACCGGAATCCGTTGTACGACTTTGGTGAAGTTGCCCGTGGCATTGTCCGGCGGCAACAGGCTGAACTGCGCGCCCGACGCGGCGAACAGGCTGTCGACCCGCGCTTCGATCGGGGTATCGCTGTAGGCGTCGAAAGTCAGCTCGGCTTTCTGACCGGGTTGCATATGGCCGATCTGGGTTTCCTTGAAGTTGGCCTGAATCCAGATGTCTTCATCCGGCACGATCGACAGCAAATAGGCGCCGGCCTGTACGTACTGACCTTCGCGGGCGGCGCGTTGGCCGATCAGACCGCTGATAGGGGCGTGGATTTCGCTGCGGGTGAGGTTCAGTTCAGCTTGGGCCAGATCGGTTTTGGCGTTGGCAATTTGCGCGTCGAGGCGTTTGATCTCGGCGGTCAGTGCGTTGATTTGCTGGCGCTGACCCTGGGCATCTGCCTGGGCCTTGGCCAGTTGCGAGCGGGCAATGTGGGCGTCGGCGGAGAGGGTGGTGACCCGTTCCTCCGAGACGTAACCGGGCTTGCGCAAGGTCTCGGCGCGGTTCAGGTCGATCTGTGAGCGACCCAGGCTCGCTTGCGTGGACGCGACTTGCGCATCGCTGGCGGCAATCAGGCTGCTTTGTTGCGTCAGTTTGCTCTGGGCTTGCAAGCGTTCGGCTTCGCGAGTGGCGAGGGCTGCGTTGGCGCGGTCGACGGCGAGGTGGAAATCATCACCTTCGAGCTTGATCAGTAACTGACCTTTCTCGACATGCTGGTTGTCCTGGACCAGCACCTTGTCGATGCGTGCCCCCAACTGGCTCGACACGCGGGTGATCTCGCCCTGCACGTACGCGTTGTCAGTGCTTTCGTAAAAACGCCCCTTGAAAAACCAATGGGCAAAAAAGCCTCCGGCGATCAGCAGGACAATTAACAGGAAAATAGACAGGCGACGCTTGAGTTGGGCAGGCATGGGGCAAACTGTAGTCGAGAAATTGTCAGGAAAGTTATCAGCAGGCGAATCTTGCATACAGCCGATAAACGGTAAATGCCATTGGCTGATATTCAGTCATTCACCGCGGCAAACGGTCGTTGTAGACGCAACCTTGGCTTAAATGCCCTGCTGACTGGAGCCGGGCGGGTGTCGCCTGTTACCATTCGCCCCTTGTCTGATCCTCGCTTTCTATTCTTTTGTTGAGACTTGCCATGACCACCGTCCGCACGCGCATCGCGCCATCGCCTACAGGGGACCCCCACGTAGGTACCGCTTACATCGCATTGTTCAACTACTGCTTTGCCAAGCAGCACGGCGGTGAGTTCATCCTGCGGATCGAAGACACTGACCAGCTGCGTTCGACCCGTGAGTCCGAACAGCAGATTTTCGACGCCTTGCGCTGGTTGGGCATCGACTGGAGCGAAGGCCCGGACGTGGGTGGCCCGCACGGTCCTTACCGTCAGAGCGAGCGTGGCGAGATTTATCAGAAGTATTGCCAGCAGTTGGTCGATATGGGCCATGCCTTCCCGTGCTTCTGCACCGCCGAAGAGCTGGACCAGATGCGCGCCGAGCAGATGGCTCGCGGCGAGACGCCACGTTACGACGGTCGTGCGCTGTTGTTGTCCAAGGAAGAAGTCGCGCGTCGCCTGGCCGCTGGCGAGCCGCACGTGATCCGCATGAAGGTGCCGAGCGAAGGCGTCTGCGTGGTTCCGGACATGCTGCGTGGCGACGTCGAAATCCCGTGGGACCGCATGGACATGCAAGTCCTGATGAAGACTGACGGCCTGCCGACCTACTTCCTGGCCAACGTGGTCGATGACCACCTGATGGGCATCACCCACGTGTTGCGTGGTGAAGAGTGGCTGCCGTCGGCGCCGAAACTGATCCTCTTGTACGAATACTTCGGTTGGGAGCAGCCGGAGCTGTGCTACATGCCGCTGTTGCGTAACCCGGACAAGAGCAAGCTGTCCAAGCGCAAGAACCCGACCTCGGTGACGTTCTACGAGCGCATGGGCTTCATGCCGGAAGCAATGCTCAACTACCTGGGGCGCATGGGCTGGTCGATGCCGGACGAGCGCGAGAAGTTCTCCCTGCAGGAGATGGTCGATAACTTCGATCTGAAGCGTGTGTCCCTGGGCGGGCCGATTTTCGACATCGAGAAATTGTCGTGGCTCAACGGCCAGTGGCTGCGCGACCTGCCGGTGGAAGAATTCGCCGCGCGCGTCCAGAAGTGGGCCTTCAATTCCGAATACATGATGAAGATCGCGCCGCACGTGCAGGGCCGCGTCGAGACCTTCAGCCAGGTTGCACCGCTGGCCGGATTCTTCTTTGCCGGTGGCGTGAATCCGGACGCAAAACTGTTCGAATCGAAGAAGCTGTCCGGCGATCAGGTTCGTCAGTTGATGCAGTTGATCCTGTGGAAGCTGGAAAGCCTGCGTCAGTGGGAGAAGGACAGCATCACCGCGACCATTCAGGCCGTGGTCGAGTCCCTGGAGCTGAAGCTGCGTGATGCCATGCCGCTGATGTTTGCCGCGATCACAGGTCAGGCGAGCTCGGTGTCTGTGCTCGATGCGATGGAGATCCTCGGTCCGGACCTGACGCGTTTCCGTCTGCGCCAGGCGATCGACCTGCTGGGCGGCGTGTCGAAGAAAGAAAACAAAGAGTGGGAAAAGCTCCTGGGCGCTATCGCCTGAGCACGTCTGACTCTGCGGTAGCCGTCGGAGGCCGGGATCTTTTGCTCCTGTCCTCCGGCGTTTTCTCCTGAATTTACGGGGGAAGGGCGGTAAGTGGTTGTTATGCCGACAAAAAATTTTGAAATTTTTCAAAAATAAGTTTGACAGGCTTTCGATACACCCTTAAGATTCGCCCCGTCCTCAGCGATGACATCAACGATGAGGGGCTATAGCTCAGCTGGGAGAGCGCTTGCATGGCATGCAAGAGGTCGACGGTTCGATCCCGTCTAGCTCCACCAATTTACACTTCAAGGTCTGGCCACACCGGCCTTGAAGCGATCAACACTCAGCGTTGATCAGTTGTATAGAAGGGTTTGCGTCCCCTTCGTCTAGTGGCCTAGGACACCGCCCTTTCACGGCGGTAACAGGGGTTCGAGTCCCCTAGGGGACGCCAGTTTTACAGAAGCGATGTTGCAAGATGTCGCTCCGCCGCGAGGCGAAAAATCCGGGGCTATAGCTCAGCTGGGAGAGCGCTTGCATGGCATGCAAGAGGTCGACGGTTCGATCCCGTCTAGCTCCACCAATTTTACAGTTCAAGGTCTGGCCACACCGGCCTTGAATCGATCAGTTCTCAGCACTGGTCAGTTGTATAGAAGGGTTTGTGTCCCCTTCGTCTAGTGGCCTAGGACACCGCCCTTTCACGGCGGTAACAGGGGTTCGAGTCCCCTAGGGGACGCCACGATTACCCGCTCTGCGGGATTTTATAAGGGTCATTCAATTATTGAATGGCCCTTTTGTTTGTCTGGCGTTTAGCCAAATTCCCCCATTTCTTTCAAACTGTTCTTCAGACCAGCGGTCACATCTACGACTTGCAGAAAATTATTATGAGAATAATATTCTAGTCGTAATATTCGGAGGCAACGATGAACGATAAAAAAGCTCAAACCCGTGAACGCATCCTCAAGGCTGCCAGCGCAGCGCTGATTCAGCGCGGCCCGGCCGAGCCTAGCGTGGGCGAAGTAATGGGCGCAGCCGGCCTGACCGTCGGCGGCTTTTATGCGCACTTCGAAAGCAAGGACGCAATGATGCTGGAGGCGTTCAAGCAATTGCTGGGTCGCCGCCGTGACCTGATTGCTGACATGGATGCCGAACTGACCGGTGAAGAGCGTCGCGCCCTGGTCGCGGCGTTCTATCTGTCGCGCAAACACCGTGATTCCAGCGAGTCTGCGTGCCCGATTCCGGCCTCGATCGGTGAGCTCGGACGTCTGCCCGATGCCTTCCGGATCGCACTGAATGAACACATGGAACTGATGGTCGCGCAGTTGGCGGCCAGTCCCGAAGACACCGATAAAGCCCTGGCCGACATGGCCTTGATGGTGGGCGGTCTGGCGCTGGCACGGGCGCTGGGCCCCGGTGATTTATCCGACCGATTGCTTCGCGCTGCCAAGTCAGCAGTGCGTTGACCTGAAGGCTACAGCCTGAGGAGAGAGCGATGAGCGCGTTAAAGTGGGTTCGTGGCGTCAATGGCACCTTGGGTTGGTTTGCTCCAAAACTGGTTGCAAGAAAAATGCGACTGGCGTTCATGACGCCGCGAGATTTGCCGCCGCGTGATTGGGAATTGCCGCTGCTGGCCAAATCCGAACGGATCACTTTGCGTTTCGGTCTCTCGGCATTGCGCTGGGGGCAGGGCCCGGCAGTGCTGCTGATGCACGGTTGGGAAGGCCGGCCGACGCAGTTTGCCAGTCTCATCACTGCCCTGGTCGATGCCGGGTACACGGTGGTTGCCCTCGACGGCCCGGCGCACGGTCGCTCGCCGGGAACCGAGGCGAATGTCGTGCTGTTCGCCCGCGCCATGCTCGAAGCCGCCGCCGAGCTGCCACCGCTTCAAGCCGTCATCGGTCACTCCATGGGCGGGGCCAGTGCCATGCTCGCTGTGCAACTGGGCTTGCGCACCGAAACTCTGGTGACAATCGCAGCTCCGGCGCGAATCCTCGGTGTACTACGTGGCTTTGCGCGCTATGTCGGGTTGCCGCCAAAAGCTCGCTCGGCATTCATCCGTCAGGTTGAGAAAGACGTCGGCATGCGCGCTGCCACGCTGGATGTGGCGCACTACCAACTGGACATGCCCGGCCTGATCATCCATGCCGAAGACGACAAGTTTGTTTTGGTGAAGGAATCGCAGGCGATCCACGAAGCCTGGTTCGACAGCCGTCTGTTGCGTCTGCAAGAAGGCGGTCATCAGCGAGTATTGGCCGACCCTCGGGTGATTGATGGCGTGCTATCACTTCTGGCCGGACGAAGTCTGCAATCGCGCCAATCGGCCTGAGCATCCGTTACACTGCCCCGGTCGACATCATTTGACCGGGAGTGGGGCATGGGCTGGGATCGGGCAACGCCATTTATCATTGATCTGCAAGTGGGCGCCGAGGACATCGACGGGCTCGGGCACGCCAATAATGCGGTGTACGTCACCTGGCTCGAGCGCTGTGCGTGGCGCCACTCCCAGCGCCTGGGCCTGGATCTGGTCGAGTATCGTCGACTGGACCGGGCGATGGCGGTGGTGCGGCATGAGATCGATTACCTGGCGGCCGCTTATGAGGGCGACGAGCTGCAATTGGCGACCTGGATCGTCGATTGGGATCAGCGCCTGAAAATGACCCGACACTTCCAGTTGAAGCGCCCGAGCGACAACACCACGCTGCTGCGGGCGCAAACCACCTTTGTTTGCATCGAACTGTCCACCGGTCGGCCCAAGCGCATGCCAGTGGAGTTCATCGAGGGTTATGGCCCGGCGTTGCTGTCGCTCCAACTATCGTAGGAACGAGCTTGCTCGCGATGGTGGTCAACGATCACGCGGACTGTCTGGTTCCCCGTGGTGTTTTTGAATCCATCGCGAGCGAGCTCCTCCTACAAAGGATCTGCGATGTTCTGCAGATTTCCTGCGTAATCCAGTAAACTGCCGCACGTTTTTCGTTGAGTGTGTTTTTCATGCAAATTGCCTTGGCGCCCATGGAGGGGTTGGTTGACGACATCCTGCGCGACGTGCTGACCCGCGTGGGTGGCATTGATTGGTGCGTAACCGAGTTCATTCGTGTCAACGATCAGTTGCTCACGCCTGCCTATTTCCACAAGTTCGGCCCGGAATTGCTCAACGGTGCTCGCACCGCTGCCGGTGTGCCGCTGCGCGTGCAGTTATTGGGTTCCGATCCGGTGTGCCTGGCAGAGAACGCCGCGCTGGCCTGTGAGCTGGGGTCCGAAGTGATTGATCTGAACTTCGGCTGCCCGGCCAAAACCGTGAACAAGTCTCGTGGTGGTGCAGTGCTGCTCAAGGAGCCGGAGCTGCTGAACCAGATCGTCGAACAGGTCCGTCGCGCCGTTCCGTCGCACATTCCCGTGACCGCCAAGATGCGCCTGGGCTTCGACAGCCCGGATGGCTCACTGGTGTGCGCCACGGCCCTGGCCGAAGGTGGCGCTGCGCACATCGTGGTTCATGCACGAACCAAAACCGACGGCTACAAGCCTCCAGCGCATTGGGAGTGGATTCCGCGGGTTCAGGACGTGGTCAAGGTGCCGGTGTTTGCCAATGGCGATATCTGGAGTGTCGAAGACTGGCGCCGTTGCCGCGAAATCAGCGGTGTGGAAGACATCATGCTCGGTCGCGGCCTGGTTTCACGTCCGGACTTGGCTCGGCAAATTGCTGCGGCAAGGGCCGGTGAAGAGGTCATTGAGATGACCTGGGCCGAGCTGCTGCCTCTGATTCAGGATTTCTGGCTGCAAGCCAAGGCGCAGATGACGCCTCGCCAATCACCGGGCCGTTTGAAGCAATGGCTGGCGATGCTGACCCGCAATTATCCCGAAGCGGTGGAGCTGTTCAGTGTCCTGCGTCGTGAGACCGAGCTGGATCAGGTCTCGCGCTTGTTGGGGCTGCAGGTCGCTGAAGCCGCCTGAAAATCGTTAAAAAAAATTTGAAAAAAATCTCTTGAAAAGCAATTGGCGGTCCCTATCTAAGGGTTACGCGATGCCGAATTCGGGTCGCGGAGACAAATAACTTGCTGATTATTTTCAGGAGATTTGAATCATGAGTACTGCATTTTCCCTGGCGCCTCTGTTCCGTTCCTCGGTAGGCTTCGATCGTTTCAACGACCTGTTCGAAACCGCCCTGCGCAATGAACCAGGCAGCACTTACCCACCGTACAACGTCGAAAAGCACGGTGACGATCAATACCGCATCGTCGTGGCGGCGGCCGGTTTCCAGGAAGAAGACCTGGAGCTGCAAGTCGAGAAGGGTGTGCTGACCATTAGTGGCGGCAAACGTGACAGCAACGAAGGCGTGACCTTCCTGCACCAAGGCATTGCCCAGCGTGCGTTCAAGCTGTCGTTCCGACTGGCGGACCATATCGAAATCAAGGCTGCTGGCCTGAGCAACGGTCTGTTGAGCATCGACCTGCTGCGGGTGATTCCGGAAGAGGCGAAAGCCAAACGCATCCCGATCAACGGGACGGAAAAACCGGCTCTGCAGCACTGAGTCAGAGCAACAAGAAGGGGCGCCATGGGCGCCCCTTTTTTGTATCCCATTCCCGCAAAGATCTGATTACCTCAGGAGTTTCTGAAACTCCTCCACCGGCAACGGCTGGCTGTGCAGGTAACCCTGATAGAAATGGCACTCCAGCCCCTGCAGGAACGCCAGTTGCTCCGGCGTCTCCACGCCTTCGGCAATCACCTTCAGATCCAGGCTGCGAGCCATGGCGACGATGGCGCGGATGATTTCGGCGTCGTTGGGGTCGGTGGTGGCGTCGCGGATGAACGATTGGTCGATTTTCAGCGTGTCGACCGGCAGGCGCTTGAGGTAGGTCAGCGAGGAGTAACCGGTGCCGAAGTCGTCCATGGCGAAGCTCACGCCGAGTTTTTTCAGGCGGCGCATCTTATTGATGGTGTCTTCCAGGTTCTGGATGACGATGCCTTCGGTGATTTCCAGTTTCAGCAGCGAGCAGGGCAGGCCATGGCTGGCGAGGCTGTTTTCGATGCGTTCGACAAAGTCGTTCTGGCGGAACTGCCTTGGGCTGATGTTGACGCACAGGCTGAAGTTCAGCGGGTCGATCAGGCGATTGGCGATCAATTGCCGGAAGGCCTGACAGGCTTCGTCGAGAATCCAGGTGCCGACCTCCAGGATCAGCCCGCTGTCCTCCAGCACCTTGATGAATTCGGTTGGCGATTGCGCGCCGAGTTCGGGGTGGGTCCAGCGCACCAGGGCCTCGGCACCGACGATACGGTTATTCCGGGCGTCGAGCTGGGGTTGGTAGTGCACGCGAAACTCACCCCGGGACAGCGCCAGGCGCAGATCGGTCTCCATGCGCAGGCGCTCGCTCGCGGCCTTCTGCATGGTGTTGTGATACATCTGCGCGATGTTGCGCCCCGAATCTTTGGCGCGATAAAGGGCAATGTCAGCGCGTTTGAGCAAATCCGTCGGCGTGGAGCCATGGTCGGGAATCAGAGCAATGCCAATGCTCGGCGTCACTTGCAGGCGCTGGCCATCGAGGAACATCGGTTCTGACAACAGTTCGCGCAAGGTGTCAGCCAGTTCGCGCACCTGCTCACTGACTTCACTGCGCGAGCCCTCTAGACCGCTGAGCAGGACGACGAATTCGTCGCCGCCCAGGCGCGCGACGGTATCTTCCATGCGCACACTGGCTTCCAGGCGTGCGGTGATGATCTTCAGCACCGTATCGCCCACCGGATGGCCGAGGGAATCGTTGATGTGCTTGAAGTGATCAAGGTCGAGAAACATCAATGCGCCGCGCAGGTTGTGGCGTTTGAGCAGGGCAATCTGCTGGCTCAAGCGGTCCATCAGCAGCGCGCGGTTGGGAAGGTTGGTCAGTGGGTCGTGGTACGCCAGGTGGCGGATCTGCGCTTCGGCGTTTTTCAGCAAGCTGACGTCTCGGGCGGTCAGCAGCAGGCACGCGGTTTCGTTCAGGGTGATCGGTTCTACCGACACTTCCACCGTCAACAACTCGCCGCGCTTGTTGCGCCCGAGCATTTCCTGGTGATGAACCCGGCCCTTGATCTGCAATTCAGCCAGCAATGCCGCGCGTTGTTTTTCTTCGGCCCAGATTCCGACCTGATACACCGTGCGCCCGATCACTTCGTCGGCGCGGTAGCCGGTCAGGCGGCAGAACCCGTCGTTGACCTCCAGGTAGCGGCCGGTGTCGCGTTCGGTGATGGTGATGGCGTCGGGGCTTGAGTGGAACGCCTTGGCGAACTTCTCTTCGCTGGCCTTGAGCGCTGCTTCCGAGCGTTGTTGCTGGGTGATGTCGCGTAACGTAGTGACGATGCATGGCTGGTCGCCGACGTTGATCTGACGGCTGGAAATCACGCAGGTCAGCGACTGCCCGTCCTTGTGCTGGACGAGGATGGCCACGTTATTCAGGCTTTGCTCGCGGATGACCTGTTCGATGCGCTGCAGGCTTTTGGCCGAGGCGTCCCACAGGCCGATTTCATCAGCGCTGCGGCCAATCACATCGGCGGTGCCCCAGCCAAAGGTCTGGGTGAAACTGGAATTGATCTCGATGAACTGACCGGTGTCCTGGCGGGTGACGCAGATCGGGTCCGGGCTGACCTGGAACAGGGTGGCGAATTTTTCTTCGGAGGCCACCAGCTGTTGTTCGCGTTCGACTTGATCGGTGATGTCCAGCAGGGTCCCGGCCATGCGCAGCGGCGCGCCATTTTCATCGCGGTACAGCCGGGCGCGACTTTCCAGGTAGCGCGAAGTGCCGTCTTCCAGTTGTACGCGGTAAGTCAGTTGATAGTTGCCCGCCGGGCCTTCGCGCAAGCTGCGGTAAGCGTCGCGCATGTTGTCGCGTTCTTCGCCGGGAACCCCTTCGAAAAATTCGTCGAAAGATTCATGAAAAGGCTTCGCATCCATCCCGTGCAATTGGGCGGCGCGGGCCGAACCGTAAAGCATGCCGCTGGGAATGTGCCAGTCCCAAGTGCCCAGCTGTGCCGAATCCAGTGCCAGGTCGAGGCGTTCCTGACTGTCTTTCAAGGCGTGCTCGGCGGCTTTGCGTTCGGTAGTGTCGAGGAAGGTGCTCAACAGGTACGGCTGGCCTTCGAGCTCGACCTTTTGTGCGCTGAGGATGCCGTCGTGGATCTGGCCATTGCTGGCGCGAAACTGCACCTCCATGTTGATCAGTTCGCCCTTGGCCTTGGTGGCTTTGACCAGTGTCGCGCGTTGTTCGGGATTCACCCAAAGGCCCAACTCCAGGGTGGTGCGGCCGATCGCGTCTTGCACCGGCCAGCCAAACAGGCTTTCGAAATACTGATTGGCTTCGGTGATCAGGCCGTCTTCCTGGCGTGTCAGCAGCACCATGTTCGGGCACAGATGGAACAGGGTGGCGAACCGCTTTTCCGAACTGCTCAGCGCCTGCTCGCGCTGACGTTGGTGGGTGATCTCGCGAATCACGCCGATCATGCGTGGTCGGCCGTTTTTGTCCGGCAGCAGGCTGCCGTTGATCTCCAGCCAGTGCAGGCTGCCGTCGGGCCAGCGAATGCGGTGGTGCATCGCTTGCTCCAGCGGTGCGCCGGCGATCACGGCATGGAAGGCACGAATGGTTTTCGCCCGGTCTTCCGGCGGCAGCAAATCGAGGTATTCCAGATCGGCGGGCAACGGTTGGCGCGGATCAAAGCCGAACAGCGCCTGAGTACCCCGTGACCAGCTGATCTGACCGCGTTCGATGTCCCAATACCAGGCACCCAGCCGGGCGCCGTTCAAGGCGGCCAACAATTGGGGGGCACTTTCCCAGCTCTGCTCGGATCGTTGTGGATCAAGTGCCTGAATACGCGGCATCGGCGGAATACGGTCAACAGATTTCGGCATTGGCAAGCCTTAGGCTGATTTGGGCATTTTGCACAGGAATTTGCGGCTCTATAGCACTAGCACAAGTTAACCCTGAATCCCTGGCAGATCGATTTGAGCATCCAGCAAGGCCATGAAGGCCCGTGCTGCATTCGATAGCGTCCGTTCTGTGTGCAGGATATAGCCTAGCTGGCGAGACAGTTGTATGCCCGGCAGGGGTATTCGTGCAACTTGATCGTCGAGCATGGTGCGCGGCAACACGCTCCAGGCCAGGCCAATCGACACCATCATCTTGATCGTTTCCAGATAATTGGTGCTCATGGCGATGTTCGGCGTCAGCCCCTGGGCTTCGAACAGGCGCTGGACGATGTGGTGGGTGAAGGTGTTGCCGCCGGGGAACACCGCCGGATGCCGGGCAATGTCCGCCAGGCTGACCGGGCCATTGTTGAGCAGCGAATGCTCCGGCGCGACCACGAAGTCCAGCGGGTCGTCCCACACCGGCGTGGCCTTGACCAGTGCGTGGGGTTCCGGCGCCAGGGTGATGACGGCCAATTCGGCACGACCATGAAGGATTTCTTCGTAGGCCACTTCCGAATCGAGGAATTGAATATCCAGCGCGACGTCGGGGTAGCGTCGAGTGAACTCCCTGAGTAACGGAGGCAAACGGTGCAGGCCGATGTGGTGACTGGTGGCCAGGGTCAGACGGCCGGTCACTTCGCCGGTGAGGTTGGTCAGGGCGCGGCGAGTATCATCCAGTACGTTCAGAATCTGATAAGCACGCGGCAGCAGCGCGCGGCCTGCCTCGGTCAGGCCGACTTCACGACCCAGTCGATCGAACAGCCGCACCTTCAATTGCTGCTCCAGCCCGGCGATGCGTTTACTGATGGCGGGTTGGGTCAGGTGCAGGCGCTCGCCGGCGCCGGAGAAGCTTCCTGTCTCGGCGATGGCAATAAAGGCATTGAGGTTGGCCAGGTCCATGGTTGTATTCCAGTTGGTTATCCAAAGCATAAAAAATATGAATTTGAGTTATTTAATGTAACCCCATAGGATCAGCCTCACAAGCCAAGGGGTTATTGAGAAATCAAAGCCCGGGGCATAGAAACAAGCTGATGAGGAAAACGTCTGATGGCCGGCAAAACGCTCTACGACAAGCTCTGGGATTCGCATTTGGTCAAGCAGCGCGATGATGGTTCTGCGCTGATCTACATCGACCGTCACATCATTCACGAAGTGACCTCGCCGCAAGCCTTCGAAGGCCTGCGTCTGGCCGGGCGCAAGCCTTGGCGCATCGATGCCAACATCGCGACCCCGGACCACAACGTACCGACCACGCCGGAGCGCAAGGGCGGCATCGACGCCATTGTTGACCAGGTCTCGCGCCTGCAGGTCCAGACCCTGGACGACAACTGCGATGAATACGGCATTGTCGAATTCAAGATGAACGACGTGCGCCAAGGCATTGTCCACGTCATCGGCCCGGAGCAGGGTGCAACCTTGCCGGGCATGACCGTGGTCTGCGGCGACTCCCATACGTCGACCCACGGCGCCTTCGGTGCCCTGGCTCACGGTATCGGCACCTCCGAGGTCGAGCACGTGCTGGCCACCCAGTGCCTGGTCGCCAAGAAAATGAAAAACATGCTGGTGCGCGTCGAAGGCCAGTTGCCGTTCGGCGTGACCGCCAAGGACATCGTGCTCGCGGTGATCGGCAAGATCGGTACCGCCGGCGGTAACGGCCATGCCATCGAATTCGCCGGCAGCGCGATTCGTGACCTGTCCGTCGAAGGCCGCATGACCATCTGCAACATGTCCATCGAGGCCGGCGCCCGCGTAGGTCTGGTGGCGGCCGATGAAAAAACCGTGGCCTACGTGAAGGGTCGTCCATTCGCCCCGAAAGGCGCGGAATGGGACCTGGCGGTCGAAGCCTGGAAAGACCTGGTGTCCGATGCCGATGCCGTGTTCGATACCGTGGTCGAGCTCGACGCGACCCGGATCAAGCCGCAAGTCAGCTGGGGCACTTCGCCTGAAATGGTCTTGGCCGTTGATCAAAACGTGCCGGATCCAGCCAAGGAAATGGACCTGGTCAAGCGCGGCTCCATCGAGCGCGCCCTGAAATACATGGGTTTGACCGCCAATCAGGCGATCACCGACATTCAACTGGACCGCGTGTTCATCGGCTCCTGCACCAACTCGCGGATCGAAGATTTGCGCGCGGCTGCCGTCATTGCCAAGGGCCGCAAAGTGGCCTCGACCATCAAGCAGGCCATCGTCGTGCCGGGCTCGGGTCTGGTGAAGGCGCAGGCTGAATCGGAAGGCCTGGACAAGATTTTCCTCGAAGCCGGTTTCGAATGGCGTGAGCCGGGTTGCTCGATGTGCCTGGCGATGAACCCGGACCGTTTGGAGTCCGGCGAACACTGCGCCTCGACGTCCAACCGTAACTTCGAAGGCCGTCAGGGCGCGGGTGGCCGTACCCACCTCGTGAGCCCGGCCATGGCCGCGGCCGCCGCCGTGAACGGTCGTTTCGTCGACGTCCGTGAATTGATCTAAAGGAGCGCAGCATGAAAGCTTTTACCCAGCACACTGGACTTGTCGCGCCTCTGGATCGTGCCAACGTCGACACCGATCAGATCATTCCGAAGCAATTCCTGAAGTCGATCAAGCGCACGGGTTTCGGCCCGAACCTGTTCGATGAATGGCGCTACCTGGATGTGGGGCAGCCGTATCAGGACAACTCCAAGCGCCCGCTGAACAAGGACTTCGTCCTCAACGCCGAGCGTTATCAAGGCGCCAGCGTGTTGCTGGCCCGCGAGAACTTCGGTTGCGGTTCCAGCCGTGAACACGCGCCGTGGGCCCTGGAAGAATACGGTTTCCGCAGCATCATCGCGCCGAGCTATGCCGACATCTTCTTCAACAACAGCTTCAAGAACGGCTTGTTGCCGATCATCTTGAGCGATGCCGAAGTCGACGAACTGTTCCAGCAGGTAGAAGCCAATCCGGGCTACCAGTTGCAGATCGACCTGCAAGCCCAGACCGTGACCCGCCCGGACGGCAAGGTCCTGAGCTTCGAAATCGACGCCTTCCGCAAACATTGCCTGCTCAATGGCCTGGACGACATCGGCCTGACCTTGCAGGACGGCGACGCGATTGCGGCGTTTGAAACCAAGCACCGTGCGAGCCAGCCTTGGTTGTTTCGCGACGCTTGATTGATTCGAGATTTTTGTAGTCAGGGCCGGCCCCATCGCTGGCAAGCCCGCTCCCACAGGGATTTACGGCGTTCAAAAAACCTGTGGGAGCGGGCTTGCCAGCGATGAGGCCGTAACAGGCGCCACAAGACTAAAAGGAAGTGACCATGACCAGCACCGCCCAGCACAGCCAGGTAGTCCAAAAGCAATTCGGTGAACAGGCTTCGGCCTACCTGAGCAGCGCCGTACACGCTCAAGGCACTGAATTTGCGCTGCTGCAGGCCGAACTGGCGGGGCAGGGCGATGCCCGCGTGCTGGATCTGGGTTGCGGTGCCGGTCATGTGAGTTTTCACGTGGCTGGGCTGGTCAAGGAAGTGGTGGCTTACGACCTGTCGCAGCAGATGCTTGACGTGGTCGCCGCAGCCGCCACTGATCGTGGATTGAGCAACGTGTCCACGGTCAATGGCGCCGCCGAACGCTTGCCGTTTGCCGACGGTGAATTCGATTTCGTCTTCAGTCGCTATTCGGCGCACCATTGGAGCGATCTCGGCTTGGCCCTGCGGGAAGTGCGTCGGGTGTTGAAACCGGGTGGCGTGGCGGCGTTCATCGATGTGTTGTCACCGGGCAGCCCGTTGTTCGACACTTACCTGCAAAGCGTCGAAGTGCTGCGTGACACCAGCCATGTGCGTGATTATTCCGCCGGTGAATGGTTGCGCCAGATCAGCGAAGCGGGGCTGCACACCCGTAGCACCACGCGACAGCGCCTGCGTTTGGAGTACAACTCCTGGGTCGAGCGCATGCGTACGCCGCAGGTGATGCGTGCGGCGATTCGCGAGTTGCAACAGTCAATGGGCAACGAAGTACGCGAATATTTCGAGATTGAGGCCGATGGTTCGTTCAGCACGGATGTGTTGGTGCTGTTTGTAGAAAGATAGGTACCGATCGATAGATTTTTTCCGGGCGCGCCCCAGGGTGCACCGACTGATGACATGAGGAAAGCATGAGCAAGCAGATTCTGATTCTCCCGGGTGACGGTATTGGCCCGGAAATCATGACCGAAGCGGTCAAGGTGCTGGAACTGGCCAACGACAAGTACGCCCTGGGCTTCGAGCTGAGCCACGACGTGATCGGTGGTGCCGCCATCGACAAGCACGGCGTGCCGTTGGCCGATGAAACCCTGGAACGTGCCCGCGCAGCCGATGCCGTGCTGCTGGGCGCTGTTGGCGGCCCGAAATGGGACACCATCGAGCGTGACATCCGCCCTGAGCGTGGTCTGCTGAAAATCCGTGCGCAACTGGGCCTGTTCGGCAACCTGCGTCCGGCGATCCTGTACCCGCAACTGGCCGAAGCTTCGAGCCTGAAGCCGGAAATCGTCTCCGGCCTGGACATCCTGATCGTTCGTGAACTGACCGGCGGCATCTATTTTGGCGCGCCGCGCGGCACCCGCACCCTGGAAAACGGCGAGCGTCAGTCCTACGACACCCTGCCGTACAGCGAAAGCGAAATCCGCCGTATCGCCCGTGTCGGTTTCGACATGGCCATGGTCCGCGGCAAGAAGCTGTGCTCGGTCGACAAGGCCAACGTACTGGCCTCCAGCCAGCTGTGGCGTGAGGTGGTCGAGCAAGTGGCCAAGGATTATCCTGAAGTCGAACTGAGCCACATGTACGTCGATAACGCCGCAATGCAGCTGGTGCGTGCGCCGAAGCAGTTCGACGTGATCGTCACCGACAACATGTTCGGCGACATCCTGTCCGACCAGGCCTCGATGCTCACCGGCTCCATCGGTATGCTGCCATCGGCGTCCCTGGACACCAACAACAAAGGCATGTACGAGCCGTGCCACGGTTCGGCGCCGGATATCGCGGGCAAAGGCATTGCCAACCCGTTGGCGACCATTTTGTCGGTATCGATGATGCTGCGTTACAGCTTCAACCAGCAGGCCGCGGCCGATGCCATCGAAAAAGCCGTCAGCCTGGTGCTGGACCAGGGCTTGCGTACGGGCGACATCTGGTCGGCCGGTTGCACTAAAGTCGGTACGCAGGAAATGGGTGACGCAGTAGTCGCCGCGCTGCGGAATCTGTAATCTCTCGGGCCCGCTGCCACTTTCATCCCCGAAAGCAGCGGCCCACTTTTCAAGAAGGTGTAGTTGCGATGAAACGTGTAGGTCTGATCGGTTGGCGCGGTATGGTCGGTTCCGTGCTCATGCAGCGGATGCTGGAAGAGCAGGATTTCGATCTTATCGAGCCGGTGTTTTTCACCACTTCCAATGTCGGTGGCCAAGGCCCGTCCGTGGGCAAGGACATTGCTCCGCTCAAGGACGCTTACAGCATTGAAGAGCTGAAAACCCTCGACGTGATTCTGACCTGCCAGGGTGGTGACTACACCAGTGAAGTCTTCCCGAAACTGCGCGAAGCCGGCTGGCAGGGCTACTGGATCGACGCCGCTTCCAGCCTGCGCATGCAGGATGACGCGGTCATCGTCCTGGATCCGGTCAACCGCAAGGTCATCGACCAGCAGCTGGACGCGGGCACCAAGAACTATATCGGCGGCAACTGCACCGTCAGCCTGATGCTGATGGGCCTGGGCGGTCTGTTCGAAGCTGGCCTGGTGGAGTGGATGAGCGCCATGACCTATCAGGCGGCGTCCGGTGCCGGCGCGCAGAACATGCGTGAGCTGATCAAACAAATGGGTGCGACCCACGCAGCGGTCGCCGATCAACTGGCCGACCCGGCGAGCGCGATCCTCGACATCGACCGTCGTGTCGCCGAAGCCATGCGCAGCGACGCCTACCCGACCGAAAACTTCGGCGTACCGCTGGCCGGCAGCCTGATCCCGTGGATCGACAAGGAGCTGCCGAACGGTCAGAGCCGTGAAGAGTGGAAGGCCCAGGCCGAGACCAACAAGATCCTCGGTCGCTTCAAGAGCCCGATCCCGGTCGACGGCATCTGCGTGCGCATTGGTGCCATGCGTTGCCATAGCCAGGCGCTGACCATCAAGTTGAACAAAGACGTGCCGATCGCCGATATCGAAGGGCTGATCAGCCAGCACAACCCTTGGGTCAAGCTGGTGCCGAACAACCGCGAGATCAGCATGCAGGAGCTGAGCCCTACCAAGGTCACGGGTACCCTGAATGTGCCGGTTGGCCGTCTGCGCAAGTTGAACATGGGGTCGCAATTCGTCGGTGCGTTCACCGTCGGCGACCAACTGCTCTGGGGCGCGGCCGAACCGCTGCGTCGCATGCTGCGGATCCTGCTTGAGCGTTGATCGATTGAAGCTGTGAAGGAACCCGTGCCTTGAAAGAGGCGCGGGTTTTTTATTCCAGGCCGTCAGATGTTGATGAGGTACCTGATGTTCCGTGATCGCGGGCAGAACAGACGCCACATAATTGCCTGCATCCCCACCACCCGGTAAAGTGCCGCTCCCCCGTTTCGCCTGAGGTTGAACCATGAGCCAGTCCTTCGATATTGCCGTGATCGGCGCCACCGGTACTGTCGGCGAGACGCTCGTGCAGATTCTTGAAGAGCGCGACTTTCCGGTCGGCAACTTGCACTTGCTGGCCAGTAGCGAATCCGCCGGGCACTCGGTGCCGTTTCGTGGCAAGAACGTTCGGGTGCGGGAAGTCGATGAGTTCGACTTTGGCAAAGTCCAGTTGGTGTTCTTCGCCGCGGGCCCGGCCGTGACCCTGAGTTTTGCCGCACGCGCCACGGCTGCCGGTTGCTCGGTAATTGACCTGTCCGGCGCGTTGCCGGCCGACCAGGCGCCACAAGTGGTGCCGGAAGCCAACGCGCAGGTGTTGGTCGGCCTGAAAAAGCCATTCCGGATCAGCAGCCCGAGCCCTTCGGCTACGACGCTGGCGGTGGTGCTGGCGCCGTTGCTGGGTTTGATCGATTTGCAGCGCATCAACCTGACCGCGTGCCTGGCGGTTTCCGCCCAGGGCCGCGAGGCCGTGACCGAGCTGGCCCGGCAGACCGCCGAGTTGCTTAACGTGCGCCCATTGGAGCCGACCTTTTTCGATCGACAGATGGCGTTCAATTTGTTGGCCCAGGTCGGCAAGCCGGACGAGCGAGGTCATACGCTGCTGGAAAAGCGCCTGGTGCGTGAGTTGCGCCAGGTCATGGCCCTGCCTTCATTGAAGATTTCCGTGACTTGCATTCAAGCCCCGGTGTTTTTTGGCGATAGCTTTAGTGTCAGTCTGCAATCAGCGAGTGAGATTGACCTGGCTAAAGTCACCGCCGCTTTGGAAGACGCCCCAGGCATCGAGCTGGTTGAAGCCGGTGATTACCCGACGCCGGTAGGTGACGCGGTAGGGCAGGATGTGATCTACGTTGGTCGGGTACGCCAGGGTATCGACGACCTGTCGGAACTTAATTTGTGGCTGACGTCAGATAACGTACGCAAAGGTGCTGCGCTCAACGCTGTGCAGCTGGCTGAGTTGTTGATAAAAGACCTGCTGTAAAAGATACTTGGCAACAATTTTTCGAATGGTTCCGACCCAGCGCTATGCTTGGCAGGAATGCTGAAGGCGAGCCACCCTGTGGGGCTTTCCGGGGCATGCATGAAACGATCGCGCGCGGCGACTTCTCGCCGCCGCGCAATGCCTTACGGCAGCGGCTATCAACACCTTCTCGCTGGCCGAGGAATGTTCAAACTAAGGATGAGCTATGGTTCAAGTTCGCAAACTGGTGTTAGCAATAGCGGCCGCCTCGGCGCTGTCCTCCGGTATGGCGCATGCCCTCGGGCTTGGGGAGCTGACCCTGAAATCGACGCTGAACCAGCCGTTGGTGGCAGAAATCGAATTGCTCGACGTCAAGGAACTCACCGCTGCCGAAGTGGTGCCGAGCCTGGCTTCACCTGAAGATTTCGCCAAGGCCGGTGTCGACCGCCAGGCGTTTCTCAACGACTTGACCTTCACTCCGGTGCTGAGTACCGGTGGTAAAAGCATCCTGCGTGTCACTTCCAGCAAGCCGCTCTCCGAACCCATGGTGAAATTCCTGGTTCAGGTGATGTGGCCCAACGGTCGACTGCTGCGTGATTACAGCGTTTTGCTCGACCCGTCCAAATTCTCACCGCAAACCGCTGAAGCAGCCGCGCAGCCCACGCCGACTCAGGGTGTGACCGCGCCCGTCACCGGTGCGACCAAACCTTCCCAATACACCACTACGCCGCGCGATACCCTCTGGGAAATCGCGGCGAAGGCGCGTAACGGCGGTTCGATTCAACAAACCATGCTGGCCATCCAGGCGCTGAACCCGGATGCCTTTATCGACGGCAACATCAACCGGCTGAAAACCGGGCAGGTGCTGCGTATGCCGGATCAGGCGCAAAGCACCAGCATGCGGCAACCCAAGGCGATTGCCGAAGTCGCTGCTCAGAACACTGCGTGGCGTCAGGGGCGTCGCTATGTCGCTAAGCCGGCCGCGGGGCAGCAGCAACTCGATGCCACCAAGCGTGTTCGTGGTGAAGCGACTTCGTCGCAGCCCGCTCGGGACAACCTGAGCCTGGTCTCGGCCGAGTCGGGCAAGGCCCGTGGCAAAGGCGCCGCAGGCGATGCGAAAGCCTTGAACAACAAGCTGGCGGTGACTCAGGAAAGCCTCGACACCACCCGCCGTGACAATGCAGAGCTGAAAAGCCGCATATCTGATCTGCAAAGTCAGATGGACAAACTGCAACGTCTGATCGAACTGAAGAACAATCAGCTGGCCAAGTTGCAGGCTGAGGGGGCGGCGGGTGCCCCGGCACCGGCTGCTGCGCCGACGCCGGCGATGACGGCTGAACTGACGCCTGGAGCTGTGCCAGCGCCAGCGCCAGCCGAGATGACGCCTGCAGCGGTTCCGGCGCCCGTTCCGGCCGAGACACCTGTCGAACCGACCCCGGCAGCTTCCGACGACAAGCAATTCAACGAGCTACTGACTAATCCTTGGTTGTTGGGCCTGGCCGGTGGCGGGGCCTTGGTTGTGTTGCTGTTGTTGCTGTTGCTGGCCCGTCGTCGCAAAGCCCAGCAAGAAGCCGAGAAACACTTACGCATGGCCCGCGCCCTGGCAGAGGAACAGCCGTTTTCTGCCGATCTTGACCTGCCGGAAAGCAGTTTCGAAGGCCTGGAGGTCCCCCCTCCGAGCGTAAAGCTGGCCACCGCGCCGACTCCTGCGCCCGTTCCGGCTCCGGCTCCGGCCCCGGTTGTGGTCACGCCACCCATCGCCGCGCCACTGGTGGCGCCAGCCGCCGACCGCTCGGACGACGTGTTGGACAAAGCCCAGTCGCACATCGCCGCCGGCCGTCTGAATCAGGCTGCAGCCCTGCTGGAAGAGGGCATCAAGCAAGAGCCTCAGCGCAGTGATCTGCGCCTGAAGCTGATGGAAGTCTACGGCCAGCAAGGCGATCGCGATGCGTTCGTTGCCCAGGAGCGCCAATTGGTGGCCAACGGCGACAATTTCGCCCAGGTCGAAAAACTGAAGAGCCGTTTCCCGGCCATGGCGCTGATTGCTGCCGGAAGTATCGCCGCCGCAGCGGTCGCGGCCGAACTGGACGCGCAGTACGTCAAGGACCTGTTGCAGGACGAGTCGCCAGCACCGGCACCAGAGCCAGCGCCAGAGCCAGCGCCGGCTCCGGTCGAAGACGATTTCGACAGCGCTTTCGATCTGAGCCTGGATGACCTGGAAAACATTACTCCAGCAGTCGTTACGCCTGCGCCGGAGCCTGAAGCATCGACTGTGGCCGATCTGGAAGATTTCCCTCTGGACGATGACCTGAGTTTCGGGTCGGTGTTGCAGCAGGCTGAGATCAAGGAAAACCTCGACGACCTGTCGGAGTTCGATCTGGACATGGATCTTGGTGCGGAGCCGTCGACAGCGACGCTGGCTGAAGATGACTTCCTGCTCGACCTGGACGAAGGCGTGAAGGATTTGCCAGTCGTCGAAACACCGGCAGCCCCCGAGTTGGCATTGGATGATCTTGAGCTGCCGGCCGATTTTGATCTGTCGCTGGCTGAAGAAATGGATGCGCCGGATGCTTTCGCCGCGGAGCTGGATGACGTCAACGCCGAGTTGGAAAGCTTGTCTGGCAGCATCGGTGAGCCGACATTCACGGAGCAAGACGCTTTGGCTTCTGCCGAAGACGAGCCGGAATTCGATTTCCTTTCCGGCACCGACGAAGTCGCCACCAAGCTCGATCTGGCCCAGGCCTACATCGATATGGGTGACAACGACGGCGCCCGGGATATCCTCAATGAGGTGGTGGTAGAAGGTGATGACGGCCAGAAGAGCGAAGCCAAGGAGATGTTGGCGCGTCTGGCCTGAGTGATCGGCTCTTGGTAAACAATGCGGCAGCCCGGTGAGGCTGCCGTTTTTGTTTTATCGCGGGGCGATGCTGTTGTACTGGTATCCACGTCCCACGGCTTTATAATGCCCGCCTTCGCGTACATCAGCAGGCTGTCACTCCTTGGCAAATATAGATAACCCGGCCGCCGAAATGGCGGCCGACGGCTTTTTCCGGATCGCGTTGGGCGTTGAATACAAAGGCTCGCGCTATCGCGGCTGGCAGCGCCAGGCCTCCGGCGTGCTCACGGTGCAGGAAACCCTCGAAAACGCCTTGTCGAAAGTCGCCGACTCGCCTGTGTCGCTGCTGTGCGCAGGGCGCACCGATGCCGGTGTGCATGCCTGCGGACAGGTGGTGCATTTCGATACGCCGGTCGAGCGCTCGATGAAGGCCTGGGTCATGGGCGCCAATATCAACTTGCCGCACGACGTCAGTGTTAGTTGGGCCAAAGTCATGCCGGCGCATTTCCATGCGCGGTTCAAGGCCATTGCCCGGCGCTATCGCTACGTGATCTACAACGATCAGATCCGCCCGGCGCACCTGAACGAAGAAATCACCTGGAACCACCGTCCGCTGGACGTCGAACGCATGGCCGAGGCGGCGCAGTACCTGGTGGGTATCCATGACTTCAGTGCCTTTCGCGCTGGTCAGTGCCAGGCCAAGTCGCCGATCAAGGAGCTGCATCATCTGCGCGTCACCCGTCATGGCAAAATGATCGTATTGGATATCCGCGCCAACGCTTTCCTGCATCACATGGTGCGCAACATTGCTGGTGTGCTGATGACCATTGGGGCCGGCGAACGCCCGGTCGAGTGGATGAAGGAAGTGCTGGAGAGCCGAATCCGCCGCTCAGGCGGGGTGACGGCTCACCCGTTTGGTCTGTATCTGGTGCAGGTCGAGTACCGCGACGAGTTCGAATTGCCCGAGCGTTACATCGGCCCGCATTTCCTGACCGGTTTCACCGAACTTGACGGCTGACGCCCTCGAACGCTTTTGTTACCATCCGGGACTTTCTCGGATTTGCCGTGGGGTTTTATCGACATGTCAGCCGTTCGCAGCAAGATTTGTGGGATTACCCGCATAGAAGATGCGTTGGCGGCGGTTGAGGCCGGGGCCGATGCCATCGGGTTTGTGTTTTACGCCAAGAGTCCGCGGGGGGTGACCTGCCAGCAGGCGCGCGCGATCATCAAGGCGTTGCCGCCATTCGTCACCACCGTGGGCCTGTTCGTCAACGCCGGTCGCGAAGAGTTGGCAGAAATCCTCGAGGCGGTACCGCTGGATCTGTTGCAGTTCCATGGTGACGAAGGCGCGGCAGAATGTGAAAGCTGGCATCGCCCGTACATCAAGGCGCTGCGGGTCAAGGCCGGTGATGACATTGCGGCAGCCTGCGACGCCTATCCGAGTGCCAGCGGCATCTTGCTCGATGCCTATGTCGAAGGTGTTCCCGGTGGAACCGGCGAAGCGTTCGACTGGTCACTGATACCGCAAGGTTTGAGCAAGCCCATTATTCTGGCGGGAGGCCTGACCCCGGATAACGTCGCCGAGGCAGTTGACCGGGTTCACCCGTATGCGGTGGATGTCAGCGGTGGGGTAGAGGAGAGCAAGGGCATCAAGGATCATGCGAAGATTCGGGCATTCATCAACGCGCTACGTTGATGTGACGGCTGGCAGACTGCCGCCGTCCACTGCTCTGTACAAAAAGGCTGAGGGTTGTTGGGTGGTACGCAGGTCACGTCTCGCTGACCCGGCCATCGACTGATCATCGCCGCACACATGAATTTAGCTCAAGGGCATACACGGGGCTGCGAACCAGAGCGTTCGGGCCGCCGGTACTGGAGAAAGAAAGCATGAGCAACTGGTTAGTAGACAAACTGATCCCTTCGATCATGCGTTCCGAGGTCAAGAAGAGCTCGGTGCCTGAAGGTCTTTGGCACAAGTGCCCGTCTTGCGAGGCTGTGTTGTATCGTCCGGAGCTGGAAAAGACCCTGGACGTTTGCCCCAAGTGCAATCACCACATGCGTATCGGCGCACGCGCCCGTATCGACATTTTCCTCGACGCCGAAGGCCGTGCCGAGCTGGGGGCGGACCTGGAACCGGTTGACCGTCTGAAGTTCCGTGATGGCAAGAAGTACAAGGATCGCCTGACTGCTGCGCAAAAGCAGACTGGCGAAAAAGATGCGCTGATCTCCATGAGCGGCACCTTGCTGGGTATGCCCGTGGTGGTTTCGGCGTTCGAATTCTCCTTCATGGGTGGGTCGATGGGCGCCATCGTCGGCGAGCGCTTTGTTCGCGCCGCCAACTACGCGCTGGAAAACCGCTGCCCGATGATCTGCTTCTCCGCCTCCGGTGGTGCGCGGATGCAGGAAGCGCTGATCTCCTTGATGCAAATGGCCAAGACCTCCGCGGTGCTGGCGCGTCTACGTGAAGAAGGCATTCCGTTCATCTCCGTGCTGACCGACCCGGTCTACGGCGGTGTTTCGGCCAGTCTGGCGATGCTCGGCGACGTCATCGTCGGTGAGCCGAAAGCGCTGATCGGCTTTGCCGGCCCACGCGTGATCGAGCAGACCGTGCGCGAAAAACTGCCGGAAGGCTTCCAGCGCAGCGAGTTCCTGCTGGAGCACGGTGCCATCGATATGATCATTCATCGTCAGGAGCTGCGTCCGCGCCTGGGCAACCTGTTGGCACAGATGATGGGCCTGCCGACGCCTAAGTTCGTCGCGACCCCCATCGAGCCGATCGTGGTTCCACCGGTGCCAGCCAACGTATGACCCAACGTACCCTTGGCGAGTGGCTCGCCTACCTCGAGCAGTTGCATCCCTCGGCCATCGACATGGGCCTTGAGCGCTCGCAACAGGTAGCGTCCCGCATGGGGCTGGGTAAGCCGGCGCCTCGGGTGATCACGGTCACCGGCACCAACGGCAAGGGTTCTACCTGTGCGTTCGTGGCCTCGTTGCTGCGGGCCCAGGGCCTGAAAGTCGGTGTCTACAACTCTCCGCACCTGCTTCGTTACAACGAGCGGGTGCAGGTCAATGGCGTTGAAGCCACTGACGCCGAGCTGTGCGAAGCCTTCGCGGCGGTCGAGGCGGGGCGCGGCGACACGTCCCTGACCTATTTCGAGATGGGCACCCTGGCGGCGTTTTGGCTGTTCCAGCGTTCCGGGCTCGATGCCGTGGTGCTGGAGGTGGGGCTGGGCGGACGTCTGGACACGGTCAATGTGGTGGACGCCGACATGGCACTGGTCACCAGTATCGGGGTCGATCACGCGGATTACCTCGGTGATACCCGTGAGTCCGTGGCCTTCGAGAAGGCCGGTATCTTCCGCCAGGGCGCGCCCGCGCTCTGTGGCGACCTGAATCCTCCGCAGCCCCTGCTGGATAAAGCACGAGAGCTTAAATGCCCGTTTTTCCTGCGCGGGCGCGATTTCGATCTCGGTATCACCGATCACGACTGGCAATGGCGAGGTCTGGACGCTCAGGGGCGCGTGGTCGAGCTGCATGATCTGCCGTTGCTTGATCTGCCGATGGAAAACGCCGCGCTGGCGTTACAGGCTTATCTGTTGCTCGGGCTGCCGTGGGTGGATGCGCAGATTATTCAGGCGCTGCAGGCGACGCGGGTGGTCGGTCGTCTCGATCGTCGGTCGTTCGATTGGCAGGGCAAACGTCTTAACCTGTTGCTGGATGTGGGGCATAACCCCCATGCAGCGGAGTATTTGGCCCGGCGTCTGGCCAGTCGGCCACTGGCTGGCAAGCGTCTGGCGGTGTTCGGGTTGCTGGCGGACAAGGATCTGGATGGCGTCATTGCTGAGTTGAGTGCTAGTGTCGAGCACTGGGCTGTCGCGCCACTGGATTCGCCTCGGGCGCGGCCAGTGGCCGATTTGCGCGAAGCGCTGCATAAGCGCGGCGCTTCGGTAACGTCCTATGACAGCGTGGCCGCCGCCCTGGAAGGGCAGTGTGCGCTGGCGACGAGCGACGATGAAATTCTGTTGTTCGGATCATTTTATTGTGTCGCCGAGGCCCTTGAGTGGTTGGCTCGGCGCTCCACGGAGGAAGCGGCAAATGGCATTGCTGGATAAGGCTTACAAACAGCGCATGGTCGGCGCCCTGGTTCTGGTCGCGCTGGCCGTGATTTTCCTTCCGATGCTGTTTTCCCGTCAGGATGAGCAGCGCCAGGTGACTGTCGAGGCACCGACTGCGCCGCAAGCGCCGGCGATGGCACAAGTGCAGGTTGAACCGGTGGTCGTGCCTGAGCCCCAGGTTTTGCCGCAGGAGCCGGTGCCCAGCGACGATGAGATTGCCCAGGAAGCCAAGCCGACGCCACCTGTCGCGCCGAAAGTACCAGCCTTGCCGGTTCCGGCCGTAAAACCGGTCGCTCCTGCTCCGGCGCTGGCCGCCAAGCCTGCGACCGCACCTGCCCAGCCAATCACGGCCGCTCCGGGCAAGCCGGACACCACGCAAAGCCGTGTCGACGCCAATGGCCTGTCGATCAGCTGGTCGGTGCAACTGGCCAGCCTGGCTAATCGCGAAAGTGCGGAAAAGCTGCAGAAAACCCTGCGCAGCCAAGGCTACAACGCCTATATCCGTTCCACCGATGGCAAAAATCGGGTGTTTGTCGGTCCGCTGATCGAGCGTGCCGAGGCCGATCGCCTGCGCGATTTGTTGAACCGCCAGCAAAATCTCAAGGGTTTTGTGGTGCGTTTTCAGCCTGAGCGCGGCTAAATCTATCGCCTCGATTTGAAATGCACTGACAATCGCAGCTTACCGATAAGCATGGGCTCTGCTAAAATGCGCCGCCTTATCCGTCTGTAGGCTGCACTGTGCCATTTACCTGGGTTGACTGGGCGATCGTTGCAATCATCGCCATCTCCGCATTGATCAGTCTGAGCCGCGGCTTCGTCAAAGAAGCGCTGTCGCTGGTGACCTGGATCATCGCAGGAGTCGTTGCCTGGATGTTCGGTGGCGCATTGTCCGAGTACCTCGCCGGATACATCGAAACGCCGTCGGCCCGTGTGATCACGGGCTGTGCCATCATGTTTGTCGCCACGTTAATCGTAGGCGCAATGATCAATTATCTTATCGGCGAGTTGGTACGCGTCACCGGGCTTTCCGGGACCGATCGATTCCTCGGCATGGCCTTCGGTGCCGCGCGTGGCGTGTTGCTGGTGGTCGTGGCGGTCGGGCTGTTGAGCCTGGGGCCGGTACAGCAGGACGGGTGGTGGAAAGAGTCCCAACTCGTGCCAAAGTTTTTATTGGTCGCAGACTGGTCCAAAAACCTGATTCTCGGGTGGAGCAGTCAGTGGCTTGCCAGCGGTATCAGCGTACCCGCTGAAATACCGTTCAAGGAGCATCTCTTGCCGACGGCGAAAACGCCTCAGTGAGTTGTGTTCAGTTCAGATCCATTAAGTAGGGGTTGCGTCGCATGTGTGGCATCGTCGGTATCGTCGGTAAGTCGAACGTCAATCAGGCGCTGTATGACGCGCTAACCGTCCTCCAGCACCGCGGCCAGGACGCTGCCGGTATCGTGACCAGCCATGAAGGCCGGTTATTCCTGCGCAAGGACAACGGTCTGGTGCGTGACGTGTTTCATCAGCGTCACATGCAGCGTCTGGTCGGTCACATGGGCATTGGCCATGTGCGCTACCCGACTGCGGGCAGCTCGACCTCGGCCGAAGCTCAGCCGTTTTACGTCAACTCGCCTTATGGCATCACCTTGGCGCACAACGGCAACCTGACCAACGTTGAACAACTGGCCAAGGAGATTTACGAATCTGACCTTCGCCACGTCAACACCAGTTCCGATTCGGAAGTGCTGCTCAACGTGTTCGCGCACGAACTGGCCCAGCGCGGCAAGTTGCAGCCAACCGAAGAAGACGTATTCGCCGCCGTGACTGACGTGCACAACCGTTGCGTCGGTGGTTACGCCGTCGTGGCGATGGTGACCGGCTATGGCATCGTCGGTTTCCGCGACCCGCACGGCATCCGTCCGATCGTGTTCGGCCAGCGTCACACTGACGAAGGCGTCGAATACATGATCGCCTCCGAAAGCGTTTCCCTGGACGTACTCGGTTTCACCCTGATTCGCGACCTGGCACCGGGCGAAGCGGTCTACATCACTGAAGACGGCAAGCTGCACACCCGTCAGTGCGCGACCAACCCGTCCCTGACCCCGTGCATCTTCGAACACGTCTACCTGGCGCGTCCGGACTCGATCATCGACGGCGTGTCGGTCTACAAGGCCCGTCTGCGCATGGGCGAGAAGCTTGCCGAGAAGATTCTTCGTGAGCGTCCCGAGCACGACATCGACGTGGTCATCCCGATCCCGGACACCAGTCGCACGGCTGCTCTGGAGCTGGCGAACCACCTGGGCGTGAAGTTCCGCGAAGGCTTCGTGAAGAACCGTTATATCGGCCGCACCTTCATCATGCCGGGCCAGGCCGCGCGGAAAAAATCCGTACGGCAGAAACTCAACGCCATCGAGCTGGAATTCCGCGGCAAGAACGTGATGCTGGTGGATGACTCCATCGTGCGCGGCACCACTTGCAAGCAGATCATCCAGATGGCGCGTGAAGCGGGTGCCAAGAATGTCTACTTCTGCTCCGCAGCGCCGGCCGTGCGTTTCCCGAACGTCTACGGCATCGATATGCCGAGCGCCCACGAACTGATCGCCCACAACCGTTCGACCCAGGACGTGGCTGATCTGATCGGTGCCGATTGGCTGATCTATCAGGACCTGCCTGATTTGATCGAAGCGGTCGGCGGCGGCAAGATCAAGATCGAGAAGTTCGATTGTGCAGTCTTCGACGGCCAGTACGTGACCGGCGACGTCGACGAGGCCTACCTGAACAAGATCGAGCAGGCACGTAACGATGCCTCCAAGGTCAAGACCCAGGCGGTCAGTGCGATCATCGATCTGTATAACAACTGAATCATTACCGGCCCCTAGGGGCCGGTTTTGTATCTACCAACGAATTCTTATTTTTCAAGAACGGGGCAAGGAGTGACAGCATGAGTCAGGATTGGGATGCCGGTCGGTTGGACAGCGACCTCGAAGGCGTAGCGTTCGATACCCTGGCCGTACGTGCCGGTCAGCACCGTACGCCGGAAGGCGAACACGGTGATCCGATGTTCTTCACTTCCAGCTACGTATTCCGCACTGCCGCCGACGCGGCCGCACGTTTTGCCGGGGAAGTGCCGGGCAACGTTTATTCGCGCTACACCAACCCGACCGTTCGCGCTTTCGAAGAGCGCATTGCCGCGCTGGAAGGCGCCGAGCAGGCCGTGGCCACCGCGACCGGCATGGCCGCGATCATGGCGGTGGTGATGAGCCTGTGCAGTGCTGGCGATCACGTGCTGGTATCGCGCAGCGTGTTTGGCTCGACCATCAGTCTGTTTGAAAAATACTTCAAGCGCTTCGGCGTCGAAGTCGATTACGTCCCCCTGGCGGATTTGTCCGGCTGGGATGCGGCAATCAAGGCCAATACCAAATTGCTGTTTGTCGAGTCGCCGTCCAACCCGCTGGCCGAGCTGGTGGATATTGCCGAGCTGGCGAAAATCGCTCACGCCAAAGGCGCGATGCTGGTGGTCGACAACTGCTTCTGCACCCCGGCGTTGCAACAGCCGTTGAAATTGGGGGCGGACGTCGTCGTTCACTCGGCAACCAAGTTCATCGACGGCCAGGGTCGTTGCATGGGCGGTGTCGTGGCCGGTCGCAGTGAGCAGATGAAAGAAGTGGTCGGTTTCCTGCGTACCGCCGGGCCGACCCTCAGCCCGTTCAACGCCTGGATCTTCCTCAAGGGTTTGGAAACCCTGAATCTGCGGATGAAGGCGCATTGCGCCAATGCCCAGCAACTGGCCGAGTGGCTGGAGCAGCAGGACGGCGTCGAAAAAGTCCATTACGCCGGGCTCAAGAGCCATCCGCAGCATGAGTTGGCCCAGCGTCAGCAGAAGGGCTTTGGTGCGGTGGTGAGTTTCGAGGTCAAGGGTGGCAAAGAGGGTGCCTGGCGTTTTATCGACGCGACCCGCCTGATTTCGATCACCGCCAACCTGGGCGACAGCAAAACCACCATCACCCACCCGAGTACCACCTCTCACGGGCGTCTGGCGCCCCAAGAGCGTGAAGCTGCGGGCATTCGGGACAGCCTGATCCGCGTTGCGGTGGGGCTGGAAGACGTGGCTGACCTGCAAGCCGACCTGGCGCGCGGGTTGGCTGCCTTGTGATCGAAATGTCCACGCCAGCCGGCTCCAATGGCCGCGTTGCACTGGTTACCGGTGCCGCGCGGGGCATCGGCCTGGGGATTGCCGCCTGGCTGATCAGCGAAGGCTGGCAAGTCGTGCTGACGGACGTGGATCGGGTGCGTGGTTCGAAAGTGGCGAAGGTCCTTGGCGAAAACGCCTGGTTCATCGCCATGGACGTGTCGAACGAAGGGCAGGTGGCGCTGGGTGTTGCCGAGGTGTTGGGGCAGTTTGGGCGTCTGGATGCGTTGGTGTGCAATGCGGCGGTAGCCGATCCGCATAACATCACCCTGGAAAGTCTCGACCTGGCGTACTGGAATCGGGTATTGGCGGTGAATCTCAGTGGGCCGATGTTGTTGGCCAAGCACTGTGCGCCTTACTTGCGTGCTCACAGCGGGGCGATCGTCAATCTGGCCTCGACCCGCGCCGGGCAATCGGAACCCGATACTGAGGCTTACGCAGCGAGCAAGGGCGGTTTGCTGGCCTTGACTCATGCGTTGGCGATCAGCCTTGGCCCGGAGATTCGCGTCAATGCGGTCAGCCCCGGCTGGATCGATGCGCGAGACCCTTCGGTGCGACGCGCCGAGCCGTTGACCGATGCCGATCATGCGCAGCATCCGGCAGGCCGGGTAGGGACGGTCGAGGACGTGGCGGCGATGGTCGCGTGGCTGTTGTCGAAGAACGCCGGTTTCGTGACAGGCCAGGAGTTCGTGGTCGACGGCGGCATGACCAAGAAGATGGTTTACGAGTAGCCGCTGCAGGTCTCACGCTTCAAGCTGCCAGTTAAGGCCGCCCGAGTCAGTCCTGCTTACGCAGCTCCGCTCTACTCTTGCAGCTTGAAACTCGTCGCTAAAAGCTGTTTCTGAAAAAAACTTCAATCCTGCTATTGACTTAGGTTCGCTACCTGCGTAAATTTCGCGGCCTCGGAGATGCAAACGGGTGATTAGCTCAGCTGGGAGAGCGTCTGCCTTACAAGCAGAATGTCGGCGGTTCGATCCCGTCATCACCCACCACTCTCGAGAGTCTTGCGAAAGCAAGATGGAAGCTGAAATGCCTCCACCGACGCGCAGCGGTAGTTCAGTCGGTTAGAATACCGGCCTGTCACGCCGGGGGTCGCGGGTTCGAGTCCCGTCCGCTGCGCCATATTTTCCGAGTCAGATTCATCTGGTTCGAGATTGAAAAGCTACTGAGTTTTCAATCAGACGAGTTACCTGGACGCAAGTCCACAGCGATACGCAGCGGTAGTTCAGTCGGTTAGAATACCGGCCTGTCACGCTGGGGGTCGCGGGTTCGAGTCCCGTCCGCTGCGCCATATCTGCTCCGAGGCCCACTGAACGCCTTGGAGCTACGAAGAAAGCCAACTGCGCTACTTCGAGTCGATAGCAAAGACCCTGGTCGAAAGACCGGGGTTTTTTGTGTCTAAAATTTGACCTTTCTCCTGTTTTCCTCCTGGCTGCAACCCTTTATCCAGCACGCATCCCTGTAGGAGCGAGCTTGCTCGCGAAGGCGTCGGCACATTCAAAATTTACATCAGCTAGAACGGCGCTTTCGCGAGCAGGCTCGCTCCTGCAGGGAGGGTAGATGTGAGTTAGTTCAGTGGTTTGCTGCGGTGCAAAGTCGCAGTTTTTTGATTCTTTAGTCAGTTTTTTGTGTCTGGTTATTTGCCGCGAGCGCATAAGCCTATAAACTTAACCTTTCGGTCAGCTTTGCACTGCCACTACAGCCCTTTGCAGCGTCAAGGAAGGGCTTCTGCAAGACTCGAGATTTCCAGTACATAACCAGAAGGGCGGACCCCATAACCGCCCAGAGGATGATCCATGTCCAACCGTGAAATATCCCGGCGTTCGTTCCTTCAGGGCGGGCTGGTAGCGGGTGTGAGCGTGACGCTTACACCGCTCAGCAGTCAGGCGCTGGCCGCCTTGATGGAAAACAGCGTGACCGTGCCATCCGAGCAATGGCTCGGCAACAACGGCAAGGCGCGTGCCCGTAACGATGCCTTGTCCAAGGTCTGTGGCAGCAAGGTTTTTGCCCGTGATATCCGTTCCAGGGACATGCCGGGCTGGCCGCAACAACAAGGCCACGCGATGCTGCTGAAAACCGTCAAGGCTGATCGCATTTACGACGGTTACGACCTGTCATGGCTCGCTACCGATCTGCAGCCGGACCGCATCGTCACCGCCGAGGATCTGGTCAAGGACGGCATCGTCTTCCCGGAAGAACACGCCCCCGATCCATTGTTGCCGGTCGGCAAGGTACCCATGTTCATCGGTCACCCGGTGGCGATCCTTATCTGGAATGACTTCGAGCGTTTCCGCCAGGCCAAGGCCAAACTCAAGTTCAATGACAAGGCGATTCGCTACGGGGCCCAAGTGCCGTACTACGAAGGCGATCCCTATGGCAGCTTCCGCTACGTGCGGGTGGGCGGCGCGACCTCTGCGGACGAAGACGAATTCGCCAGCCTCAAGGATTCGATCCTGTTCCCGATGCTGCGCAATCGCCGTCCGGTGTGGAATTCCCAACCGAACCTGCACGGTAACCTGACCGAGCGCGGCTTGTTCTACGCCGAGCGCATGAAGCAACAGCTCGAGACGCCGCCAGACAACTGGCTGGTGTTCGACGAGCGCTACAAGACCCCGTCGATCGAACCGGCGGCGATGGAGCCGGACAACGGCAACGGCTGGTATGACCCGGCGAATAAGACTCTGCATTTCGTGGTGGCGACCCAGTGCCCGCTGGAAGCTGCAACCGAGACCGCGAAGATGATCGCGCCGTCGCGTTTCGGCCTGGCGAACCTGAACATGCACCCGGGTTACACCGTTGGCTACGGCTCGAAAGACCACAACATTTTCGTTTATTACGCCGCCTTGGCAGCGCTGTACGGCGCCGGTGTGCCGGTGCGTCTGGCCAACGATCGCTACGAGCAGTTCCAGAGCGGCATCAAGCGTCACCCGTTCGACATTCGCTATCAGCTGGCGGTCGACAAGAACGATCACAGCTTCAAGATTTTCCGCGCCGACATGAGCGTCGACGGTGGCGGACGGGTCAACTACAGCCCTTCGGTGGCGGCGGTGGGGGCCACGGCGGCGCAGTCGATCTACTACATGCCGCAGAACGATTTACAGGTCACGGCCTATCATTCCCGCGCCGTTGAAGCCGGGTCGATGCGTGGCTATGGCACCCTGCAGAGCATGGCGTCGACCGAGATGATGGTCGACGAAATCGCCGGTCGCTTGGGCGTCGATGCCATCGACCTGCGCAAGAAAAACGCCCTGCGTTCGGGCATGAAAAACACCCAGGGTGCAGTGCCGGCAGGGGCGTTGCGTCTGCACGAGATTCTCGACAAGGCGGCGGTTCACGAGGTCTGGAAAAACCGCGACGCGATCAAGAAGCAGCGCGAGGCGGCTGATCCGGATCACTGGTATGGCATCGGGTTCGCCATTTGCCAGAAAGACTTCGGCACCGGCTCCGAAGCGCCGATGGCCAGCATCGAATTCACTGCCGAAGGCCGCATCACCCTGCGCCACATAGGCATCGAAATCGGTACCGGCATGTCGACTTCGCAAGCGATGGTCGTGGCCGATTTCCTCGGTAACCCGGCGCACGAAGTAAAGACCGGCGAAACCGAATGGAAAGAGATGCAGCTGATGACCGGCGGCAACCCTTACATCATGAGCCAGGCCGAGCAGGACAACTTCCTGCGCAATCCGCGCTGGGTCGGCAAAATCGCTTCGGCCTCGTCGGCTACCAATTCGGCTTACTACTTCAGCCACGCCACCCGTGAAGCGGCACGTGTGCTGTTCAACCACGGTTTGTGGCCGGCGGCGCTGGAGATCTGGCGCCAGGGCCCTTATGGCGGCCAGGCCAACCCGTATGTGGTGCGTCGCGAGGATGCTCATTGGGTCGATGGCAAGCTGACCGCCAACGGCATGGAGCCGTTGCCGTTCGAAGTGCTGGCCAAGCGTGCTCACGAGCGCGGTCTGGTGACGGCCGCCACGGTGCACGGTTTCAACCGCTGGAGCTGGGCCGAGGCCGAGTTCAGCATCGATGGCGTGCGTGAGCGCTTGCCGCTCGATGGCCTGGCGGTCAAGTACGGCGACGGTGCACCGAAGGCGAAGCTGGCGCAAATGAACAGCGCCGGTTTCCATTTGCTGGATCGGCAGAACATCGCCTACCCGGCGACCCAGTTGAACAACGCAGCCGTGACCTACTACAGCCCTGTCGCCACGCTGGTCGAGTTGAAAGTGAACAAGGGGTCGGCGGAAGTCGAAGTGCTCAACCACCACTCGTGGGTCGAGTGCGGTCGGGTGCTGGTGCCCGAGCTGGTCAAGGGTCAGATCGAAGGCGGCATCGCCATGGGCATCGGCCATGCGCTGATGGAAGAAATGCCTCTGTACGAAGGCGGACCGGGGGAGGGTGACTGGAACTTCAACCGTTACCGCCTACCCATGGCGCGACACGTGGCGGTGTGGAAACAGACTGCGGAAATCCTGCCGCCATTGTCGCCGAGCGACCCGTCCAAGGGCATCGCCGAGGTGGTGATGATCCCGGTGGTCGGTGCCATCGGCAACGGTGTGGCTCACGCCATCGGCAAACGCGTACGCGACCTGCCTATCACTTCTGCACGCATCAAGGAGGCCCTCAATGGCTAACCGTCCACTTCAACTGACCCTCAACGGTCAATCCGTCGGCCCGGTGGACATCCCTGATGACCTGCCGATGATCGACTACCTGCACGAATACAAGAACCTTACCGGCTCGCGCCTGGGTTGCGGCCAGGGCATTTGCCATGCCTGTGTGGTCATCGTCGACAACCCTGACGGCACCAGCGAAGAAGTGCGCACCTGCATCACTGGCGCGCATTATTTCGAAGGCAAGAAAGTACGGACCATCGAAGGTCACGCGACCCGCGACGAGCAGGGCAAGGTCACCGAGCTGAATCCGATCCAGCAGCGTTTCGTCGACGAGTTCGCCTTCCAGTGCAGCTACTGCGCGCCCGGTTTCGTCAACGCGGCGACCGTGCTGGTGGAAAAGCTGCAGCGCCAGCCCATCGTCAAAAGCCAGTTGGAAAAGGTCATCGAGGACAGCCTTGGCCACCACATCTGCCGCTGCACCGGGTACGTGCGCTACTACAGCGCCACGCGCAACGTGCTGACCGATCTCGGCCTGGTCAAGGAGGGTTAAGCATGAAGCACCTACTTACCCGCCTGGCGCTGGCGGTCGGCTTGGCTGCGCCGGTGTTTTTGGTTCATGCCGATGATCAGGTTAAACGCGGCGAATACCTCGCTCGCGCCGCCGACTGCATGGCCTGTCACACCGCGCCGGGTGGCGCGCCGTTCGCGGGCGGTCTGCCGATCGTCTCGCCGTTCGGCACGATCTACGGCACCAACATTACCCCGAGCAAAGAGCACGGCATCGGTCTGTACAACGATGACGAATTCTTCGCCGCGTTGACGGAAGGCAAGCGCCGCGATGGTGCGAATCTGTACCCGGCGATGCCGTACACCTCGTATCACTTGATGCCGCGCGAGGACTCCGACGCGATTCATGCGTACCTGAAGACCGTCGAGCCCATCGAGCGTGCTGCGCCGGTGACCCGCCTGAGCTTTCCGTTCAACGTGCGCCTGGGCCTGATGGGGTGGAACATGCTCTACGGCAATGGCGTGAAACTGGCGCCGGCTGAAGGCAAAAGTGAAGCCTGGAAACGTGGCCAGTACATGGTTGACGTACTCGGCCATTGCGGCGAATGCCATACCCCACGCGGCTTGCCTGGTGCGATGCAACAGGACAAGCGCATGACCGGCGGTCTACTCAATGGCTATCTCGCGCCGAGCCTGCTGGCCACTGACCTGGCGGCTCGCGGCTGGAATCATCAGGACCTGAGCTCGTTCCTCAAGCACGGCATGAGCGCCCAGGGCACGATGTTCAACGAGATGTTCCCGGTGTTCCACAACAGCACCCAAGGCCTCAATGACCCGGACCTGGCAGCCATGGCGACCTTCCTGCTCGGCGATCAGCCGCCGACGGCAAAAGTGCTGACCGAAGTGCCATTGGAGCAATTGACTGCGAGTGCCCAGCGCGGGCGTCAGGAATATTTAAATGTTTGTGCCGGTTGCCATGCGGTGGGTGGTGAAGGCAAACCGCACATCGCTGTGGCCATGCGCGGCAACACAACGCTGCGCCTGGAAGATCCGCGCAACCTGGTGCGGGTGATCGACGATGGTATCGGCGAACAGAAATTTACCGGGTTCGAACACATGCAACCGATGCCGGGTTTTGCCCGGAAACTCAGTCAGGAGCAGCTCACTGATCTGCTGAACTACCTGCGTCAGGGCTGGGGCGGGCAATCGGGTGACCTGGCGGTAAACGACGTGCAGAAGCTGCGGGCAGAAGCTTCGCCGCTCGAGCACAAGGCGCACTGACATGCAGCATCTCGACCTGCAAGTGGTGCGCCGGGCTCTGGAGTGGTCGGCGGCCGGTCAGCGCGTCTGGCTGTGCACCGTGCTCGCCACCTACGGCTCGGCGCCCCGAGCGCCGGGCTCGCTGCTGGCGGTGAACGCCGAAGGGCTGTGGATCGGATCGCTGTCCGGCGGCTGCGTCGAGGAGGACTTCCTTGAGCGCGTCGCCGAGGGCGCCTTTGAGCAGGCGGTCAGCGTCGTTCGCTACGGTGAAGGCGATGACCCGCGCTCGCGGGTGAGCCTGCCCTGTGGCGGCGTGCTCGATGTGCTGGTGGAGAAGCTCGAGCCCGGTTGCGAGGAGCAAGCGCATTTGCGGGCGTTGGAGGCGGCGCTGTTGGGTCGACGCCGGTTGATCCGCGAAGTCGATCTGGCCAGCGGCGCGCGCAGTCTGGTCGATGATCGCGAGCAGGGCGTGCGGGTCGAGCGTGAGATCGACCGGGTCCGACTGCGCATCGGCGCGGCTCAGCGTTTGTTGCTGGCCGGGTATTCCAGCGTGGCGCACGCCTGCGCGGAGTTTGCCGTGGGCCTGGGCTTTGAAGTGATCCTCTGTGATCCGCGCGACGAGGTGCTGGAAGGCGTGGTGCTGGAGGACGTGGAGATCCGTCGCCAATTGCCCTCGGTGTTCATCGCCGATGGCGGCTGCCATAGCGATACGGCGGTGGTGGCACTGACCCACGATCCGCGCATCGATGACCTGGCTATGATGGAAGCGGTGCGCACCGAGGCGTTTTACATCGGTGTGATGGGGTCGGTGCAGACATCGCAAAAGCGCTTCGAACGGCTGCGGCGCATTGGCGGGCTGGGGGATGTCGAGCTGGCGCGGATTCATGCGCCGATCGGTCTGAACCTGGGCAGCAAGACGCCGGCGGAAATTGCGCTGGCCGTGCTGGCAGATATCTTGCGGATTCGCAGTGGAATTGCACGGGATCGACTTTGACGCGCTGTTAAAAGAAGGGGCCGCATCAAGCGGCCCTTTTCGTATCTGACGATCAGTACCCGAACTTGTCCCGCAATCCGTAATACCAGGCGCCCAATGCCGCAAAGGGTGTGCGCAGCAATTGGCCGCCAGGGAACGGGTAGTGCGGCAGGTCGGCAAAGGCGTCGAAGCGCTCCGCCTGACCGCGCAATGCCTCGGCCAGCACCTTGCCCGCCAGGTGCGTATAGGTCACGCCATGGCCGCTGCAACCCTGGGAATAATAGATGTTGTCGCCCAACCGTCCGACCTGAGGCAGGCGGGACAGGGTCAGCAGGAAATTGCCGGTCCAGGCGTAATCGATCTTCACGTCCTTGAGTTGCGGGAAAGCCTTGAGCATTTTGGGTCGAATGATGGCTTCGATGTTCGCCGGGTCGCGCGCGCCATACACCACGCCGCCGCCGAAAATCAGGCGCTTGTCACCGCTGAGGCGGTAGTAGTCGAGCAGGTAGTTGCAGTCCTCGACGCAGTAATCCTGAGGCAGCAGACTTTTCGCCAATGCATCGCCCAAGGGTTCAGTCGTAATGACCTGTGTGCCGCACGGCATCGACTTGGCGGCCAGCTCGGGTACGAGATTGCCCAGGTAGGCGTTGCCCGCCACGATGATGAATTTGGCCCGGACCTTGCCCTGCGGCGTGTGCACCACCGGGTTCGTGCCGCGTTCGATGCGCACTGCCGGCGATTGCTCGTAGATCGTGCCGCCCAGCGACTCGACCGCAGCTGCTTCGCCCAGCGCCAGGTTAAGCGGATGAATGTGCCCGCCGCTCATGTCGAGCATGCCGCCGACGTACTGATCGCAGGCCACTACCTCGCGGATGCGTTTTTGATCCATCAGCTCAAGCTGCGTGTGACCGAAACGCTCCCACAGGCGCTTCTGGGATTCCAGGTGACCCATCTGCTTGGCGGTGATGGCAGCGAACACGCCACCGTCCTTCAAGTCGCACTGGATGTTGTACTTGGCCACTCGCTCACGAATGATCCGCCCACCTTCGAACGCCATTTGCCCCAGCAACTGAGCCTGCCTGGGGCCGACACTGCGCTCGATCACGTCGATATCGCGGCTGTAGCTGTTAACGATCTGGCCGCCGTTGCGTCCCGACGCGCCGAAACCCACCTTGGCCGCTTCAAGCACCGTTACCCGAAAGCCGTTCTCCAGCAGAAACAGAGCCGAGGACAACCCGGTATAACCGGCGCCGATCACACAGACATCAGTCTCAACGTCATGCTGCAAAGCCGGACGCGGTGGGGTCGTATTGGCCGATGCGGCGTAGTAGGACTCTGGGTAGGGGGTGTGCGCCATCCTGCAGCCTCTGTTTAATATATTTTACGAGTGTGTTGATCCTACCCGAGTTAAAAAACGACCGCCAGCCACCGGAAAATCTTCTTTGCAGCAGCAAAATTAAATATTTTGCATATTCATAGGGTTAGCTCGAAAAAAGGTGTTGACACCCCTCCGGAATTCCGTAGAATGCCGCCTCACAGCAGGCACGTAGCTCAGTTGGTTAGAGCACCACCTTGACATGGTGGGGGTCGTTGGTTCGAGTCCAATCGCGCCTACCAAACAAAATCCGCTCTGCTGGGCGGTCTAGAGGGGTCACCGGAAACGGTGACCCCTTTTTGCTTTCTGCGTTTTGCAAAACTTTTGCAAAACTTTTGCAAAACCCCCACCTCAGAACGCCAATTCGGCGCCCACTTCGACGTACTCGATCGTCTTATCTCCGTGTCCTTCCTGATAATGCTTCGTCATCTTCTCGTCCGCATGACCCAACAACGCCTGGATGTATTCCATCGGGAAATTCTGCTGCTCATATAGCCATGCCCCTAAAGCGCGGATCTCGTGAAAAGTGGGGCGCTCGCCGGTCGGCAATTCTTCGTCAGCCTTCGAATCGTCCCGCGCCTGGGCGAAGGACTTGGTCAGGTAGTCAGGCGTCACCGCATTCCAGTGTAGCTTGGCGCCCCGCTGTGTCCGTTTGCGTGCCTTCGGCGAGTAGTGGGGACGATCAGCCTGCAGCAGCATAAAACCAGTCAGGTACAGGCCGGTACCGGAACGAGTGGGGTACCTGTGCCATGAGATACCGAAAGCTCGACGCCAACGGTGACTACACCTTTGGCCACCAGCAGGCTGACTTCTACCACGACACACCGCAGGCCCCGGCCCAGGCCGTGAGCACACGATTGAAGCTCGAGCAGGGCGAATGGTTCCTCGACAAAACCGAGGGTATGCCGTGGAGCACCCAGGTGCTGGGTGAACGAACTGTTGCCACGCGTGACTCTGCCGTTCAGCGGCGTGTGCTTGGCACGCAAGGCGTTACCCAGATCGACAGCTACGACAGCACCTTCGATCCAGAAACCCGAACCTTCATTCCCACGGTGGAAATCACCACGGACTTCGGGCAGACGACCATCAGCGAGACACTTTAAATGGCCTCTCCAACTGCACCGACCATTTCGGCGACCGGTATTTCCGCGCCGACTTACGCCGAAGTCCTAGCCTATCTCCAGTCAAAGTACCGATCGATCTACGGTGACGACATCTATCTTGAATCCGATTCGCAGGATGGTCAGTTTCTCGGTGTGATCGCCCTGGCCATCAGCGATGCCAATGCCGCGACGATTGCTGCCTATCTGTCGTTCTCGCCGGGCACCGCGCAAAAGGCCGCGCTTTCCAGCAACGTGAAGATCAACGGCATCAGTCGGGCGGTGCCGACGAACTCCCAGGCAGATCTGACCATTGTTGGCCAGGCGGGCACCGTGATTACCCAAGGTTTCGCCCAGGACCAGAACAACAACAAATGGGTGCTTCCGGCGACAGTGACCATCCCGCCTTCGGGCTCGATCATTGTTACGGCAGTTTGTGCGACGGCCGGCGCCATTTCGGCCGGGCCTGATCAGATCAACAAGATCGCCACGATGACGCGCGGCTGGCAGAGTGTTTCCAACGCCTTTCCAGCCAGTGAAGGCGCGCCAGTCGAAACTGATTCAGCGCTTCGCCAGCGGCAGAAGACATCTACGGCATTGCCGTCCCGAACCGTGCTTGAGGGCACCATCGGGGCCGTAGCCGGTGTTGCCGGTGTAACCCGGTACGTCGCTTACGACAACGACACCAAAGTCACCGACGTGAACGGAATTCCCGGAAACAGCCTGGCGATGGTAGTGGAGGGTGGTGATGTATCCGCTATCGCCTCAGCCATCGCAGGCAAAAAAGGCCCGGGTGGCGGGACCTACGGTACAACATCAGCGACGGTGATGAATGTCTACGGTATGCCGATCCCGATCAACTTTTTCAGGCCGACTTATCGCGCCATCACAGCGGCGGCATCCCTCAAGGCTTTGCCTGGATACACCTCGGCTATCGGCACTGCGCTTCAGCAGGCCGTATCCGACTACGTCAACCTGGTGGCAATCGGTGGCGGCCCCAGCGGAACGGTCGAATGGGCGGACGCGCTCACAGCGGCGAACAGCATTCCAGGCAGCAACACGTTCAAGCTGACCGCGCTCACGCTATCAGGCCCGGGCGGCCCCGGCACTCCTGACGTGCCGCTGGCATTCAACGAAGCAGCCTCCTGCACGCCGGCGAGCATTGTCCTAACGGTGACCTGACATGGCAGATATCAAGGACTACACCGGGAAAATTACCAGCCAGCACGCGGATAAGCCCAAGTACATGGCGATGGTTGAGGGCATTGCCCAGTGCTTTGTTGACACGAATGAGGTCGCCGCGGGGCTGCCTGAAGACTTTGATCTCGATAGTGCTGAAGACGCGCAACTTGATGATGTAGGTTTGTGGGTCGGGATATCGCGGAACATTTCTACACCGCTGACCAATGTTTATTTTGCGCTGGACACTGACGGCCTGGGGTTTGATCAGGGAGCATGGAAAGGGCCATTTGATCCGGATTCGGGCATAACCACGCTCGACAACGAAACCTATCGTACGTTGCTCAAAGCCAAGATTGGCGCCAACCGCTGGGATGGCACGCTCGAACAGTCGAAAGAGATTCTGGATTCGGTGTTCAGTGGTGATTCGCAGGTGTTCATCCAGGACAACCAGGACATGACCATCACCATTGGTGTAGCCGGCAAGGCGCCAAGTGCGATCGAGCTGGCACTGCTCACTGGTGGGTACATCCCCATCAAGCCACAAAGCGTCGGCGTTCTCTATTACATCGCACCAACCACTGACGGCCCGCTCTTCGGGTTCGATGTCGCCAATCAATACGTCGCCGGCTTCGATCAAGGAAGTTGGGGAAAAGTCTACTCATAACTCGGGGTTTTTATGCCAACGAATGACTTCTTGCCGTTCGGCTCTGCCGTGGGCGCCAATGTTATGTCTCAAGCAGACTACTTGGCTCTTGCAGCTCGTCTTAACGGATTTTCTTCGGGTACCGCCAACTCTGCTCAGTTGAACAAGGCCTGGCGCCAATCATCCATTGTGGCTGCCGTGATCGGGCAATTGATCGCCAACCGCTCTGGGCAGAACGCAGTCGACGACGGTACTACCGCTACGCTGCTGGCCAACCTCGAACTGGCAATCAACGGCCTATCGCAAATTGGCAGCGGTTCTTACGCCGCTGGAGGTGGCACGGCGAACGCGCACACAGCGGCGTTCAACCCGCCGGTTGCCGCGCTGACTGACGGCATGGTTCTCAAGTACAAAGCCTCCGTAGCCAACACCGGTGCCTGCACGTTCAACCCAAACGGCTTGGGCGCAAAACCCCTCGTTGGCTTCGGGCACAGCGCCCTTCAAGGTGGCGAAATCGTCGTCAACAGCGATGTTTGGCTGCAGTACAACACTTCGATTGGTGGCGGATCATGGGTTCTGATTGACAGTTCCGGGGGGGGCGTTGCAGGTCGCACCAGCAACCCGAAGCCAGCATGCTGTTCAATTCAGCCAGGTTGCGGGGGTTGTTGGGCAGGCCAGAAACCTCAGGATGTCAGTAGCAGCTGCATCCGCGACTGCGACGCTGACTGCTGATGAGATCGTCGTAGAAACCGCGCTTGGCGGACTGCGTTACTGTCTCGCAAGCTTCAACAAGACAATCAACCTGGCGACCACAGGCGCTGGCGGTATGGATACCGGCACAGCTCCGGTAAGTGGGTTTGTGGCCATTTATGCCATTTCCAATCCCACCACTGGGGTTTCAGCGCTTCTCGCGTCGAATGCCACGGCCGCGGCAGCAGCAGAGGTCTATGGCGGTGCAAATATGCCGGCTGGTTACACGGCGTCGGCGCTATTAACCGTTGTTCCAACCAACGCAAGCAGTCAGTTTGTGGCGTGTTACATAGCTGACAGACAGATCTTCATAGTTGGCGTGTACATTATCACCACAACAACGCAATCAGGGTCGCCAGTTCCGTTCTCGATTGCCGGTGTTGTTCCGAAAAATGCTAGGACTTGTCGAGGGAATATTCAGGTGGTTTCCAGTATTTCGGGTGCTACTATTGCAGCTACGTTTATGGGGTCAACTTCTTTTATTGGTAGTGGCGGAATTAACACAAACAACACTGCCGTGAATGGCGGACTAAACGTTCCATTTACAGATGTTCCTATAGTCACAGCGCAAACACTATTTTACACTGGTACGTCGACAGCCGGTACAATGACTATTTCCGGGACTATCACCTGCTACTCTATTTGAAGGATGGATTATGTTTGTACAATTTGAAGATGATAGTGAATCGGTTATTTTCTCGCTTTTTAGTTGTCCCCAAGATACTGATGTGTGGCTTAATCAAGGAGAGGTGCAAACATCTGACCCCCGTTACAAGACCTTCTATGAGTCACAAGCAGGATCTATACAGGCGATGCTACCATCTCCCGTATAATCCATAAGATATTTTTGTGTGCTATACGGCAAGGTAGCTATTAAGTAGTTCGATTCTAGGAACCATTTGGCGTTCGAAGCTAAATTCTCGAAGGATTGCCAGGCGTCCAGTTTGGCCGAGATTGCGCAACGCTTCCCTATCTCCGATGTAATACTGGAGTCGGTTGCAGATCATTTCGCAATCACGGGTAATAATCTCCATCTCGGCTGACGAGAAAATTGGCGTTCCGTCCAGATTCTGGTTCATGTTCTGATAGTCCGTCAAAAACATCGCTACTCCTTGCAGGCTAGCCTCGACGACGCAGGTTGTCGGGAATCCATCGAAGGTTTCTGGGTGGGACGGATCAAGTGCTGAGCGCTGGATGTTGGGAGACAGTATGACGTCCATAGATGCGTAGAACTCAGGGAAGAATGTCGACGGCCTTGTACCATAAAAGGTTACGTTGCGAGCATCTCCAAGATCTATCACTGAAGCGTCGAATCCGCCAACGATATGGAAGTTGATAGAAGGGTTGTTAGAGAATTTTTTTATGACATCGGCAAAAACGTCATACCCCTTTTCCGCTCCTATAGCTGAATAGCGTTGCGCAACGAAGCAAACATTGATCGCCGTTTGATCGATCGGTCGCGGTAAGGGTGGGGTATTGGTATATAGTTCTGGGATAATTCCGCCGAAAATATGAACGATTCGTTCAGGACTGCAAAAACGGTTGTCTACCAGATAGCGATATGATGTTATTTGAGTGGTTATGATCTTGGAGACCTTTGGGTTATCACAAAGTCGACGTAGCGAAGCATCAGATCGCGGACAGTTCGGAGCGAAACCACCACCTGGATAGAGGGTAAATATTAAATGCTGAGCTGAGGGGACCCCGATTTGCGTAAAGAAAAGGTCGGCGAGGTTCAAGAATACGCAATAGGCAACCTTAGGATTGCCAATATTATTTATATCAAAGCGCTTTATTCTTTCGTTGCTAACATCGCTTTTTTTTGCGAAGTCGTCAATCTGAGTTGCCAGCGCGCTTGATTCCCCGAAGTTGAACAGGTTTCCGTCAGGACGGCAATGAATCTCGCTATCTTCGATTGCAGTAAGATATGTTGAAAATTCCCCAAATCGGAAAGACGAGATCTTCGACGGAAACGCCGAATCCAAAAGAAGGAGTCCTTTATCTGAGGCTGATCGAACATTTACTGCTTCTGCATCCAGAATCTGCCGCATTGCGCGTTGGCAAATATCAGATATCTCGGGCGGCAGGTTCTGCATTGTTTGATTCTTGAAAAATTCTTGCTGTGCTAAGTGAAGTTCGCCTCGCTCGAACAACAAAATCGCATTCAGAGCAGATAGGACCCTTGACTCTGGGAAAATATTTAGAAGGTTTGAAATCAGTTCTTTTACGTCATTGATCCCATGCAGGCATTCATGCCTTATCCAACGTCCGACGACGAAGAACGCGGCCTGTTCGAAGTGCCCAATTAGCGATGGTGACTGCGAGAAGTCTTTTAGGGCGTCTTTGTATAGTGTAGCGGCAGCAGAAACTCGGTCGACGTCCCCAGACTCTAAGTCCAAGACAATACGCAATGTAATTGTCATCTGATCTGCTGGATTGTATTCGAGTGCGCGAGCAATTTTCGATTCAGCGTTAGGGGCGCGCAGGTTGAGTGGGTGCCTCCCCTCGGCATGTCCTGCGTCAATATAGTGTTGGAGCGGATCGACGCCCGCTGCGCCAATATCTGGATATTGCGTAAGGTAAAAATCTTTATCGAAAAGCGCTTCGCACATCAGGACATGCGTGCTAGGTGTGACGGTTAAAACTTCTTGCGCTGCCGGAGCAGAAGAGCTCTTCGTAAGCAGGCTATAAGCTTTGTTGGCACGCCCAAAGAGAAAGCGAAGTAACCTGTTCATTGTGCAGCTTTCCATAACGGATAAACCGTCGATCGTAGCACGCCACCCTCTATCTGAATTTTCACGACCGCCATCGCGTAGGTATTCCCTGGAGAAAAGCATGCCCCTCACCGCTCAGCAGTTGCTGCAGAGCCTCCCGAACGCCCGCAGCCCAGCGGGCGTTTTTGTTTCCGCGCTCAACACTGGGATGCGGCATTACCAAGTCGTAAGTCCAAAGCGCATGGCTGCCTTCATTGCCCAAATCGGTCATGAGTCAGGCCAGTTGCAGTATGTGCGAGAAATCTAGGGGCCTACCCCGATCCAAGCCAAGTACGAGGGCCGGGCAGATCTGGGTAATACCATGAAGGGCGACGGCTCCAAGTACCGGGGGTGGGGCCTGATCCAGATAACCGGCCGGGCCAACTATGCCGAGTGCGGCGAAACGCTTGGCCTGGACCTGATAAATCAACCCTAGCTGCTGGAACTGCCACAGCATGCGGCGATGTTGGCGGCCTGGTTCTGGGCAACGAGTGGCAGGCGAAGTGGGATAAGCTGGACGCCGACGATGCACAGGCAAAAGCAACCAACGAGGCCACCGAGCGCACCAGAACGCCGGAGACGGGTGGCCAATCTTTCGGATGGATGCGGACGACCTGGGGAAGGTGCAAGGATTTTATGGTCGCCAGAAGAAGCGAGATTACTGTAGGAATATACAACGCTAAATTATTGATTCTTATAGGGTGATTTGTCTGATTTTTACCTATGGAAAAAATCGAATATATCTTTAAAAATCAACACGTTGTGTTCGTGTCTTGGACACCTTGACGTGGTGGGGGTCGTTGGTTCGAGTCCAATCGCGCCTACCAAACAAAATCCGCTCTGCTGGGTGGTCTAGAGGGGCTCACCGAAAGGTGGGCCCTTTTTTGTTGCCTGGTGTTTGGACAAACGTCGGGAATATTTTGGGCACACGAACCACCGCGCGACATCTTCAGGTGGGCTTTCACGTTCATGAGCGCTGCTTGGCTATCGCTGCCCCGTCTTGGTATTGCGTACTCACGGAAGGTCGCCTGGTTGGTCCTGGGGGTCATTGCAGGCGTCGCGAGACCTGTCCAGTGGATGATCGTCATGGCGACCACGACCTATAAAGATGGCGTGATCGGTTAAGACGCCTGCGTCTTTGTTTCTCTTTACTGGGGCTGCAGGTGAGGTCAGCGAAGTGAGGAGGGCAGCTTTGAGCCTTTCGCAAACTCGACTGCCGCGGTAATGGCAGCCCGGGCTTGAGGGCTATTCTTCCAGCATGTCGAGCCTGACGCTGCGGATGCCTGGGCCAGGATGTCACCAACATTCGATGTGCCGAGTTCGGCAAGCGATTTGATCCCCATCTGTTCAAGCCGGGCAATGACAGCCGGGCCTACACCCTTGAGCGCTAAAAGAGCGGTTCTTTCTTCCAGTGAAAATGGCATCCGTGAAGTCCTTTTGATCAGTGAGCCCTATTAAGTTGGCCCAACGCTGCGGGTAAAGTCGGCAGGTTGCCGAATAATTAATGCAAAAACCAGTAGATGTCACTGTCGTCGCGCAGACTGGCCCTCGGGCCTTGAGCATTGATGAAAAACTGAATAAAAATCAGTTCCAGCTACATTGAACTGTCATCGTTGAATTGCATCCAACTAAAACAGACCACCCAACGTTTGTTTCGCGAAATTAAGCGGGAGGGCAAGTTGATGGGGCGGCGAGCGATGATTCGTTTTTTTGCGGCTTACTTGTCCATTTGCCTCTTGCTCCAATGGGCGGTGGTTCAGGCGTCCCCCTGGATTGCCTCTCGTGTTCTTTTGAGGTGGATCCTCTAACGCCGTAATTCAGGCGTAAAATGAGCCGTGCTACCTCCCCACGAGGAGTCTCCCATGATTTGCGACCCAACAAACAAACAGGCATCCGACGACAAGCTCGTCTGGGATCAATACTTCTGCGCTGCCTTGATTGCCGAAAGTCACCTGACCGCTCCGGTCGTCGGCGGCACCACTGGCGCTACTCACGAAGACAGACAGAATATGTTGATCGAAAGGGCCAAGGCGCTCGCCGACAAAATGATGGAAAACAGAAAGTGAACAGAGCCCAGCCATCGCGCTGGGCTCGTTTTTTCTACGGCCTGCCATGAATGGCTTTTCGGCTCAGGCGATCAGCTCGACTTTTCCGGTCGCCAGGCGATAGATGCCGCCCACTATTTTCAATTTGCCTTTGCTCAGCGCATCAGTCAGCAGGGGCGTGGCCTTCTTGAGGCGTTCGACCGAGTTTTTGACATTTTGCACGGTCGCATTTTCCACCAGATCCCCTGGTTGTTTGAGGACGGTCTCGACAGATGACTTGAGTGCGTCAGTCAGTTTCGGAATATGCCCTGGGAATACGGTGTGGTCTTTGACGGCTTTTATGCCGGCTTCGATGGCGCCGCAACTTTCGTGTCCCAGTACGAGAATCAGTGGTGCACCGAGCACGGCGACGCCGTATTCAATGCTTGCCAGTCCTTCGTCGGTAACGAAGTTACCGGCAACGCGTATGGCGAAAAGATCACCTCGCGCGGTATCAAATGCGTATTCGGGTGCGATACGCGAGTCAGAGCAACTCAGTACGGCCACGAAGGGATTCTGGCCGGAAACCAGTGCTTCGCGCTCGTCCTTGAAGTCGTGGGTCTTTGAGTTGCCGCTCACGTACCGTTCATTTCCCTGGATCAGCCGTTGCAGTGCCTCGTCAGGGTTGATTGCATTTTGTGGTTTTGGAGGGGTGGATGTTTTTTCGGCTGCCTGGATGATTCGGTTGGGCAGTGCGCCGGCGAGAAGCAGAGCGCCTGCTCCCAGTCCGGCAAGCCGAAGAAAACGGCGGCGATCATTTGTGGGTGGAGCAGAGTTTGAATCACATGATTCACACATGATTTTGTGTACTCAAGTCAACACGGTGGGAGTGACTGCTGTTGGGGGGGTGGTGGCTGCAGGAGCCTGCAATTGCCAGCGTGTTGGAGTCTAGTCGGTCCGGGGCGCCGCGTTCTCCAAGGGTGGGCCTCGAATGTCGACAGTTTGCGAGGCGGCGCAATCCATCGATTCATGGGCTACTACTGACAGGCTGTTTCAACTTTGTCCTGACAGGAGTTTCTCGATGCTGATTCACTGGATCCTTGCCGCCGTTCACCTATTGGCTGTTGCGCTGGCTTTTTCGGCGGTCCTGGCCCGTGGCACGGCATTTCGGCGGTTGATGGCTGGTACGGGGGAGGTGCGCAGCGTATTGCTTGCCGATAATCTGTGGGGGATTTCGGCCCTGATTTTACTGGTTAGCGGCGGGATGCGAGCCTTCGGTGGCTACGAGAAAGGCACGGACTACTATCTGCACCAACCGTTGTTCCACCTCAAGATAGCGTTGTTTGTGATCATCCTGCTGCTGGAGATTGCGCCGATGATCACGCTGATCAAATGGAGGATCGCGTTGGCGCGCGGCACCGCTATCGACATCGGGCGCGCGAAGCTGTTTGCCAGGGCCAGTCACATCGAAGCGCTGCTGGTATTGCTGATCATCGTGGCGGCCACGGGCATGGCGCGGGGGGTGACCTATGGTTGAGCGTTGGGAGGGGGCGGCGAGAATATCTGGCCGTCATGGCCTGCGACTTGGCCTGAATCAGCCAGGTCAGCGACTGAGCGGAGTTTGTGGTGACACCTGAATCTTTAGCCAGCCGTCGTTACGGAGCGAACGGGCTGGCTACTGACGGCGCAGGGTTCAGGGGGTTTGCGGTTTGTCGGGCGCGGTCAGGCCGGCCTGAATGCGCTGGTAAATTTCTTCGCGATGCACCGCAACGTCTTTCGGAGCGTTGATGCCGATCCTGACTTGCTGGCCGCTTACGCCCAGGATGGTGATCGTAATGTCATCACCAATGTTTATGCTTTCACCGACTTTGCGGGTGAGTATCAGCATGGTCTTCTCCTTGATTGCTTTGTGGGGCACCTGATTCGGACAGTGCAGAGGTCGGTGGTATGTATAGATTAGTGCGAAGTCTCAAAGTTTGGGTGCCTCTTTCTGACGTGCAGATGCAGCATTAATTCCCAAGGCGTAACTATACAGAGGCCGCATCCATCATTCTCGTTGTTTTAAGCCCATTTTGCGGCACTCGAGAAGTATTCATGAATGTTAAAATCGCCGGTTTAGGCATTCAGAGGGAAACGCTGTGCGCAAAATGGTCTTGGTTATGGCAGTGCTGGCGCTGGCGGGATGCGGTGAGGGCAAGCGCGTTGAACCACCTAAGCCTGTGCCGGCAACGGCCGCTGCTCCAGTGCAGGCCTCAGGTCCTCAATGGGATCTCGAGGTTCGAGGTGAAACGCCTCAGGCTGTCAGCGACCTCAGCGGCTGGTTGATCGAACACAATTTCATGTCCAGTGTCGTCAAGGAGAACGGCAAGGTCCGCATTCTGATGGGCCCATACAGTTCGAAAGCCGAAGCCGAGGCTAAACAGGCCGAGGTGAATGCGGCCATCGTCCGTGCGAAGAAACAGAATGTTGAAGTGCTGGTCCTCGAGCGTCCGACAGCTCAGTAACGATCCATTTTACGGGTGATGTTCGGTGGAGCCTCTTGGAGGATGTCCACAGTGACTCGTTTTTCGGCGGTCTGAAAACAACAAGGCCTCGGGTGTTGAGCCCGAGGCCTTGTTCGTTTCGCAAAGCGCTTAACCGCAGGCTTTCATGTCTACCGGCCCGACAAACTCGTTACCGCGCCCCATCACGCACGCCACGCTCTGGTTACGCTGACGTTCCCAGGCCTGGACCGGATAGGTTTTGTCCCAGGCTTCGTACAGTTGCCGATCCTGTTTCGATAAACGCAAGCCGTACTGTTTGCTCATGTAGAAATAAGTCCGGGCGATCATGCCGCGAATGGAGGGGCGCGGCATGACTTTCTTTGCCTTGAAATCGATTTGGGTCAGGCACGAGCCATATTGGCCAGGCTGTTCCGGCAGCCAGCCGAAACTGAAGTTGCTGCGATCGCCATTCACCTCCCCGATGCTCGGCACCAGGTTATGCAGATCCGCCTCGGCCTTCTGATAGGTCGGATCGTAGCGCGTGCAATTCTTGCGGCCTCCCTCCTGCCAGCACTGGCGCTGGTGACCGATTTGCCAGGCTGGAACAATGTGTTCCCACTCGATGCGCGCCGCGCGTTTGGCATTTTTACGCGGCACATAGCCGCAGGCCGAGAGATTCACCCGGTTACCGGTGTATTTGCAGCCGCAATAAAATTCGGTGGACTGTGGGGCGTACAGCTTCCAGGCAACTTTCTTGGCTTCGTTGAAGGTGCGCGGTGCGTCAGCCTGGGCCCCCATGGCGAACAGCAGCAACAGCAAAGCAAAACAGCGGACACTCATTGACTCAGTCTTCCTTCGGCACAACCCAAAAAATCTGCACGCCGCCATCGTCGCGATAGGCGAGGGTCACGTTGTCGTTCTCGTCAATTTCTTCGAGCAAGCGCTCCCACTCATCCACCGGCTCATCGGGAAGTCGGAAGATCAGTGCGGCCTTGGCTTTTTGGGCAGTCGGGGAGTTGATGATTTTCTGAACGCGCAGACCCATGCGTACATAGGCGTCATGTGAGGCGGAGGTGGTGTCCACAGAATTATCCTTATTAAGCTGTACGTGCATACAGTATTTAACTGTAGGCAATTTCGCAACTGCTTAAAATTCAAGAAAATCCTCTGACAGCATTTTTTTCGATTTGGTGTAGGGCGCTGTTTTTTTTTCAGGAGAGGTGCGAGCCACTCGCCAAACATCGGCGAGTGGTGAAGCAGTGCCCGACCGGGACCGGTCAGGCGAGGACGAATCAGTATTCCCAGAACATCCGTTGCAGCTCTTTGCTGTCGTTGGTCTTGGTCAGGGCGACCATGGCCAGGATGCGGGCTTTTTGCGGGTTCAGGTCATGTGCCACGACCCAGTCGTATTTGTCGTCAGGCTGTTCGGCGTTACGCAGGACGAAACCACCGGCATTGACGTGGGACGAACGAATGATCTGCACGCCGTCCTTGCGCAGTGCCTGCAGGGCTGGAACCACACGCGAAGAGACCGAGCCATTGCCGGTGCCGGCGTGGATGATGGCCTTGGCGCCTGACTGAGCCAGTGCCTTGTAAGCGGTGTCGCTGACGTTGCCGTAGGAGTAGGCGATTTCAACATCGGGCAAGCTCTTGATGGTCTTGATGTCGAATTCCGAGTCCATGGTGTGGCGCTTGGCCGGCAGGCGGAACCAGTAGGATTTACCTTCAACCACCATGCCGAGAGGCCCCCAAGGGCTTTTAAACGCCTCGGTCTTGATGTTGATCATTTTGCTGACGTCGCGACCCGACTGGATTTCATCGTTCATGGTCACCAGGACGCCTTTGCCCCGCGCATCTTTACTGCTGGCCACGGCCACGGCGTTGTACAGGTTCAGCATGCCGTCGGCGGACATCGCGGTACCTGGGCGCATGGAACCGACGACGATGATCGGCTTATCGGTTTTTTCCACCAGGTTCAGGAAGTAGGCGGTTTCTTCCAGGGTGTCGGTGCCGTGGGTGATCACGATGCCATCGACGTCATTGCTGTCGGCCAATTCGGCCACGCGACGGCCCAATTGCAGCAGGTTCTCGTTGGTGATGCTCTCGGAGGCGATTTGCATGACCTGCTCGCCGCGAACGTTGGCCACTTGACTCAGTTCGGGGACGCCGGCGATCAATTTGTCGATACCGACTTTTGCCGCTTGGTAGGTCGCGCTGTTGGCGGCGCTGGCGCCCGCGCCGGCGATGGTGCCACCGGTGGCCAGAATGACCACGTTTGCCAGTTTTTGTTGGGTTTCAGCTTCTTTTGCCTGAAGAGCGGTCGGCAAAAGCAGAAGGAGGGCCAAGGCGCCCGGCACAAAGGTCTTGAAAGCAGATGTCATTATTTTTCTCTCTAGGGGTGACGGTGCAGATGCAAGTTCATCTAGATGTGCCCCAAACGAATCTGAACGCCTGGGGTGTCGGGTCAAGAGCAGGATCTGTACCAGACACTCTTTGAATGGAGAAAATGGCTTAACTGCCTGATTTTTATAATGAATTTAACAATCTGTCGGCGCGCGATGGCCGTTGAGTGTCCGGGTTTCCGATTTTTTGCAGCTTCCGTGTTCGGCTCTCCGACAGCCTTGTTGAACTCCCCCTGTTTCAATTGTGAATCATTGCTAAAGAAACTCGCGCTCAGGTCGATGCTCTTTCAATGGATTTTATTTAAGGAGTTCACATGTCGTTATCTGTAGGTTTTCCAAACGCGGCGGGCATCACCATTGGTGGACAGTCAGCCGCGACGCTTCGTGCACTGAGTGATGCGGCGGCCGATGCCGCTGCTCAAGCGCTAGGCACGAAGGAGGATGACGACAAACAAGTCAGGACCGGCCCTGTTGGTTTGGACAAAAGCGCAGACACTCAAAAGTCCGAAGCCGACGATAACACCAGTGTCGCCGTGAAAGTCTTGCTCAAGCGTCTGAAAGAGCTGCAGCAACAGTTGCGCGAGCAGCAGCAAACACTGGCGGCAGCTCAGGCAGCGAGCTACCCCACGCCGGAAACCAAGATAGCCATAGTGTCAGGCATTCAAGGGCAGATCGCGCAAACCAACAGCGCCATTCTGGAAGTCAGCGCCAGCTTGATCAAAGAAATGGCCAAGGGCAGCGGCACTGGGTCGGTGGTCAATACAACGGCCTGAGGTGAATGCCGGCCGTCGCGCTATTCAGCGCGTTACGGTCGTTGACAAATGTCAGCAGGGTTCGCATAGTCCGATCTACGCAAACGTTTGCGCGGCGTCATCGATGAGTTAAATCCATCGCCGGGCGCCATCAAGCCAAACGCCAGCGCAAGCATTGCTCAAAATAATCATAAGATCGGAGTGAACCCATGAAGCTGCCATTCGCTGGACGCCTTCTCGCTGTCGCTATGCTGGCTGCCGCATCCGTCGCGCTGCCTGTTTCTTCGGCCTTCGCCGAGACGCCTGCAAAACCAAAAGTCGCGCTAGTGATGAAATCCCTGGCCAACGAATTCTTTCTGACCATGGAAGACGGCGCCAAGGCCTATCAGAAAGGCCACTCCGATGAATTCGATCTGATTTCCAATGGCATCAAGGACGAAACGGATACGGCCGGCCAGACACGTATCGTCGAGCAAATGATCCTGGCCAAAGTCAATGCGCTGGTCATCGCCCCCGCTGACTCAAAAGCCATGGTGCCGGTAATCAAGAAAGCCGTTGATGCGGGTATCACCGTGATCAACATCGACAATCAGCTGGATCCAGCCATCGTCAAAAGCAAGAACATCAATGTCCCGTTCGTAGGGCCGGATAACCGCAAAGGTGCGCGTCTGGTCGGCGAGTACCTGGCCAAACAGCTGAAGGCCGGTGATGAAGTCGGCATCATCGAAGGCGTGTCCACCACCACTAACGCTCAGGCTCGTACTGCAGGTTTCAAGGACGCGATGGAAGCGGCGCAGATCAAGGTTGTGTCCGTACAGTCCGGCGACTGGGAAATCGACAAGGGTAATAAAGTCGCCGCTTCGATTCTGAGCGAGTACCCGCAAGTGAAAGCCCTGCTGGCTGGCAACGACAGCATGGCCGTGGGTGTGGTGTCTGCCGTGCGTGCCGCAGGCAAGGCCGGCAAGGTGCAAGTGGTGGGGTATGACAATATCAACGCCATCAAGCCGATGCTCAAGGATGGCCGGGTCCTGGCCACTGCCGACCAGTTTGCGGCCAAGCAAGCGGTGTTCGGCATCGAGACTGCGCTCAAGATCATCAAGGGTGAAAAAGTCGACATCGGCGCCAATGGTGTGATCGAGACCCCGGTAGAGCTGGTTACCAAATAAGCCCTTGGCGACACAAAGGTGCTCGCCCGTCCGGGCGAGCGCATGGAGAGTTTTTATGTCCGTTCGCGACCCGAACGCTGTCCTCTCGGTCAGCGGTATCGGCAAGACCTACGCCCAACCGGTCCTGACCGGCATCGACCTGACGCTCATGCGCGGTGAAGTGCTGGCGCTGACTGGTGAGAACGGCGCTGGTAAAAGTACGCTGTCGAAGATCATTGGTGGGCTTGTCACGCCCACCACCGGCCGGATGCAGTTTCAGGGGCAGGATTATCGCCCTGGCAGCCGGACCCAGGCTGAAGACCTGGGCATACGTATGGTCATGCAGGAACTCAATCTGCTGCCGACCCTGTCGGTGGCGGAAAACCTGTTTCTCGACAATCTGCCGAACAATGGTGGCTGGATCAGCCGCAAGCAACTGCGCAAGGCCGCCATTGAAGCCATGGCTCAGGTCGGCCTCGATGCAATCGACCCGGACACGCCGGTCGGTGAGCTGGGTATCGGTCATCAGCAAATGGTCGAGATCGCCCGCAACCTGATCGGCGATTGCCATGTGCTGATCCTCGACGAACCCACGGCGATGCTCACGGCGCGTGAAGTCGAAATGTTGTTCGAGCAGATCACCCGCCTGCAGGCACGGGGTGTATCGATAATTTACATCTCCCATCGCCTCGAAGAGTTGGCCCGGGTGGCGCAGCGCATTGCGGTACTGCGAGACGGCAACCTGGTGTGCGTCGAGCCGATGGCCAATTACAACAGCGAACAGTTGGTCACCCTGATGGTTGGCCGTGAACTGGGCGAACACATCGACATGGGGCCGCGCACCATCGGCGCTCCGGCGCTGACGGTCAAAGGGCTGACCCGCTCCGACAAGGTTCGCGACGTGTCCTTTGAAGTGCGTGCCGGTGAGATCTTCGGCATTTCCGGTTTGATCGGGGCAGGGCGCACCGAATTGCTACGGTTGATCTTTGGCGCCGATATCGCCGACAGCGGCACCGTTGCCCTGGGCTCCCCGGCGCAGGTAGTCAGCATCCGGTCTCCGGTGGACGCGGTCGGTCACGGCATCGCCCTGATCACCGAAGATCGCAAGGGTGAAGGCCTGCTGTTGACGCAATCGATCGGCGCCAACATTGCGCTGGGCAACATGCCCCGCATTTCCAGCGGCGGCTTCGTCAACAATGGCGAAGAGTCTTCCCTGGCCCAGCGGCAAATCGACGCCATGCACATCCGCAGTTCCGGCCCTGCACAACGGGTGTCCGAATTGTCCGGCGGCAACCAGCAGAAAGTCGTGATTGGCCGTTGGCTGGAGCGCGATTGCTCGGTGCTGCTGTTCGACGAGCCAACCCGTGGCATCGATGTCGGCGCCAAGTTCGACATCTACGCCTTGCTCGGCGAACTGACACGGCAGGGCAAGGCGCTAGTGGTAGTGTCCAGCGATCTGCGCGAGCTGATGCTGATCTGCGACCGCATCGGCGTGCTGTCGGCAGGGCGCCTGATTGACACGTTCGAGCGCGACAGCTGGACCCAGGATGACTTGCTTGCGGCCGCTTTTGCCGGCTACCAAAAACGTGATGCGCTGCTCAACGAAGCAGCGCCTAGGGATCTTCAATGAAAACCGCATCTTCCGCCGGCAAACGCAGTGGCAATTTTTACGGTCTCGGCACTTACCTGGGCCTGGCCGGTGCCTTGCTGGCGATGGTGGTCCTGTTCTCGCTGCTGAGCAGCCACTTTCTTTCTTACGATACCTTCAGCACGCTGGCCAACCAGATTCCGGACTTGATGGTCCTCGCGGTCGGCATGACGTTCGTGCTGATTATCGGTGGCATCGACCTGTCGGTCGGTTCGGTGCTGGCGCTGGCCGCGTCGACAGTCAGCGTGGCGACACTGGGCTGGGGCTGGAGTGTCCTGCCCGCTGCTCTGCTCGGCATGGCGGCCGCCGCATTGGCCGGGACCATCACCGGTTCCATTACCGTGGCGTGGCGAATTCCGTCGTTCATCGTGTCACTCGGCGTGCTGGAGATGGCGCGTGGCGTGGCGTATCAGATGACCGGCTCGCGCACCGCCTACATTGGTGACGCCTTTGCCTGGCTGTCCAACCCGATCGCCTTCGGCATTTCACCGTCCTTCATCATTGCCTTGCTGATTATCTTCATTGCCCAGGCCGTGTTGACCCGCACGGTGTTTGGGCGATACCTGATTGGCATCGGCACCAATGAAGAGGCGGTTCGCCTGGCGGGCATCAATCCCAAGCCCTACAAGGTCCTGGTGTTCAGTCTGATGGGGCTGTTGGCCGGTATCGCGGCGCTGTTCCAGATTTCGCGTCTTGAGGCGGCGGATCCGAATGCGGGTTCCGGTCTTGAGCTGCAGGTGATCGCGGCCGTGGTCATCGGCGGTACCAGCCTGATGGGCGGCCGTGGTTCGGTGATCAGCACGTTCTTTGGTGTGTTGATCATTTCCGTGCTGGCGGCCGGCCTGGCGCAGATCGGCGCGACCGAACCGACCAAGCGCATCATCACCGGCGCGGTGATCGTGGTGGCGGTGGTGCTCGATACCTACCGCAGTCAACGCGCTAGTCGGCGGGCATGAGTCATGGCAACGATCAAGGATGTAGCGGCACTTGCGGGCATTTCCTACACCACGGTTTCCCATGTGGTGAACAAAACCCGGCCAGTCAGCGAGGAAGTACGGGTCAAAGTCGAGGCTGCCATCAAGACCCTCGACTACGTACCCAGCGCCGTGGCCCGTTCCCTCAAGGCCAAAACCACCGCGACCATCGGCTTGCTGGTGCCCAACAGCCTCAACCCGTACTTTGCGGAGCTGGCGCGGGGCATCGAGGATTACTGTGAGCGCAATGGCTACTGCGTGATTCTCTGCAACTCCGACGACAATCCGGACAAGCAGCGCAACTACCTGCGCGTACTGCTGGAAAAACGCATCGACGGGCTGATCGTCGCGTCGGCCGGCGGTGACAGCAGCCTGGCCCAAGGCCTGGCGGGCGTGCGTACACCGATGGTGATCGTCGACCGAGGCCTGGAAGGTGTCGATGTGGACCTGGTGCGCATCGACCACGAATACGGCGCGTATCTGGCGACTCGACACCTGCTGGAATTGGGGCATAGGGATATCGCCACCATCAGCGGGCCGACCACCACCAGTGTGGCGCAAATGCGACTGGCCGGATTTTGCCGTGCACTGACGGACGCAGGTATCGAGGTGCCACGCGAACGCATGCTGGAAAGTGACTTCACCAGTACCGGCGGTTACAACGCTGCCGCGATCCTGCTGGAGCGCAATCCGCCCAGTGCAATCTTCGCCGCCAACGACATGATCGGCATCGGTGTGCTGCGAGCCGCCGCCGAGCGCAACATTCGCGTACCGACACAGTTGTCGGTGATCGGCTTCGACGATATCCAGATGAGTCGCTATGTCTATCCAGCATTGACCACCGTCGGCCAGTCGATCCTGCAGTTGGGCGAGATGGCGGCCGAAGTGCTGCTACGACGGATCGCCAAGCCGCAACTGAGCACTGAGCAACGGATTGTGACGCCCAGCATCGTGATGCGTGAATCGACGGCGCCATTAGCAGGCGTGTTTGCCGAATATCGCTGAAACAGAACGAATGAGTAGTGATGTATGCCAGCAAAAGTAGTGGTAATAGGCAGTCTGAACATGGATTTGGTCACCCGCGCGCCTCGGCTGCCGCGGGGCGGGGAAACGCTGATTGGTGAATCCTTTACCACGGTTTCCGGCGGCAAGGGCGCGAATCAGGCCGTAGCCGCCGCGCGACTCGGGGCGCAGGTGTCGATGGTTGGCTGCGTGGGCAGCGATGCCTACGGTAAGGAGCTGCGCGAAGCGCTGTTGGCCGAACGGATCGATTGTCAGGCAGTCAGCACCGTGGACGGTTCCAGTGGCGTGGCGTTGATCGTGGTCGATGACAATAGCCAGAACGCGATCGTGATCGTCGCCGGTGCCAACGGTTTGCTGACGCCAGCCGTGATTGGCTGCTTCGACTCGGTGCTGCAATCGGCCGACGTCATCATCTGCCAGTTGGAAGTGCCGGATGCGACGGTCGGCCATGCGCTCAAGCGTGGTCGAGAGCTGGGCAAGATCGTGATCCTCAACCCCGCGCCGGCCAGTCGTCCGCTTCCGGCGCACTGGTACGCGAACATCGACTATCTGATTCCTAACGAGAGCGAGGCGTCGGCACTGAGTGGCGTGTGGGTGGACTCTCGGCAATCGGCGCAATCAGCCGCTAACCGATTGATCGAGATGGGGGCCGGAAAAGTGATTGTCACGCTTGGGGCCGATGGCGCCCTGTTCAACGATGGCACGCGTTCCGAGCATTTTCCGGCGCCAGCGGTGAAGGCGGTTGACACCACCGCGGCCGGCGATACCTTCGTCGGCGGATTCGCCGCCGCGCTGGCGTCTGGCCAAAGTGAGGCTGAAGCGATTCGTTTCGGGCAGTTCGCTGCGGCGCTGTCGGTCACCCGTGCTGGTGCGCAACCCTCCATTCCGACCTTGTCCGATGTACAGGCTTTTAATACACCATGAAAAAGACACCTTTGCTCAACGTCGCGCTGTCGCGGCTGATTGCTTCACTGGGCCACGGCGACAAAGTGGTGATCGGCGATGCGGGGTTGCCGGTGCCTCCGGGGGTCGAGCTGATTGACCTGGCCTTGACCCACGGCATTCCGGACTTCATCAGCACTTTGAACGTTGTACTCAGCGAAATGCAGGTCGAAAGCCATGTGTTGGCGCAAGAGATTCTGGAGAAAAAGCCGTCGGCGCTGGTCGCGCTGGACAAGCTGAACGCCGAGGGCGCGCTTGGCCGGCGTGAGCTGCTGAGTCATGAACAATTCAAAGTCCTCAGCCGGCAAGCCCGGGCGATTGTTCGTACCGGTGAATGCCAGCCTTACTGCAATATCGTCCTGGTCGCCGGAGTGACGTTCTGAATCGCTTGGTTTCTCTGTTTCTGTCCTGCACAAGGCATGGGTCATGTGTCGCTATACTCGGAAACTGTACCTCTTGCGTCGGAGTCTGTTGCTTTTGTCCCTGATTAACCCAAGCAGCGTTCAGGCTGTGGAAAAGATCGACTTGATCATCGATACCGACCCCGGTGCTGACGACGTGATCGCATTGTTGTTTGCGCTGGCATCGCCGGACGAACTCAATATCCATGCGTTGACCACGGTCGCTGGCAACGTTCGGCTGGACAAGACGTCACGCAACGCACGATTGGCCCGGGAGTGGGCGGGGCGCGAGGACGTGCCGGTCTACGCCGGGGCACCGACACCGCTGCAGCGAACGCCTATCCATGCCGAAGATATTCATGGCAAGGAGGGTCTGTCGGGTGTCCTCGTTTACGAACCGAAGAAAGGTTTGGCCAAGGGCGGTGCGGTCGACTTCCTGATCGACACTCTGAAGGCGGCCAGGCCCCACAGCATCACCATCGCCATGCTGGGGCCGCAAACCAACCTGGCGCTCGCGCTGATCCAGGACCCTGAAATCGTCCAGGGCATCAAGGACGTCGTGATCATGGGCGGTGCGCATTTCAATGGCGGCAACATCACACCTGTCGCGGAATTCAACCTGTTCGCCGATCCACACGCTGCCGAGGTTGTACTCAAAAGTGGCGCAAGGCTGACTTACCTGCCGCTGGATGTGACCCACAAGATCCTCACCAGTGATGCGCGCCTGCAGCAGATCGCGGCGCTGGACAACAATGCCAGCAAACTGGTCGGCGATATTCTGAGTGAGTACATCAAGGGCGACATGGAGTACTTCGGTATCCCGGGTGGCCCCGTGCATGACGCTACGGTCATTGCTTACCTGCTCAAGCCGGAGCTGTTCAGCGGTCGCCATGTCAACGTAGTGGTCGACAGTCGCGAGGGGCCGACCTTCGGTCAAACCATTGTCGACTGGCATAACGGCCTCGGGGCGCCGAAGAATGCGTTCTGGGTGGACCGCGGCGACGCCCAGGGATTCTTCGATCTGCTGACCGAACGCCTGGCCCGCCTGACGTAACCCTTACGAGCGTTCGGAATGTCCGCCGCCCTGATGGGGCGGGTATTTCTCGAAAATCTGTTGGATAAAGGATTGGGCAGCTTCGGTGCCCAGTTCCTTGACCAGTAAATCGATACCGATGATTGCGAGCTCTTCCGGGCTGCCGGGGCTATAAGAGCTGTGGCCCTCTGACCACTTGGCGTTAATGGCGGCGTCGATGCTTACGGTGGTCATTGTGGTGCTCGTGCGGTCGGGAAGGTCTGAGTGTCGAGTTAACCATTTTGCAGGACTTTTGGCACTCCGACTTAGGCATCAATGGAGGGCTATGCGACACTTGGTCTTTAACGACTTTTCAAGGACTGCGCTGTGCAGATCGATTTGAATACGCCTGATGGCTTGACCCTTGAGGCGGTGCGTCAGCTGCTGGCTGCCGCCAGCGATGATGAGCACACCCAGTTGCGAGTGACCAAGGGCGGTATCGCCTATATTTCATCGGGTGTCGTGGGCGGCACCGATATCGACGGGTTGCTGTTTCGCCTGGAGACTTGGGCCAAGGGTTCTGGTTATGTCGGACGGGTCGCGGCCAGTGACGAGGTCTGGGTCATGCAAATCTTCAATGCGCTGAAGCAGAACTGGCCGAAGCCGGCATTCGATTACATCGACGTCTATTGACCCGTTCATATTCAGTCACGATTAAGGCATGAAGGGCAGGGCAATGCTCAGGCAAACTTGCCGTTTGTCTGCGGCGGCGGCCTTGTTGCCAGAACGCTCGATGAACCAAGCGCCGGATTGGCGGTCGCACAAATTTAGGTTAACTATCGAAAAAGGAGGCGTCATGCCTTGGAAGCTCGCGTCATTGGGTGCTCTGTTGGCCGTTGCCACGCTGGCCGGTTGCAGCACTGCCGCTACCGATTCGGCAACTGACCCTGTAACGACGACTGACACAGGTCACAGCCGTTGCGAAGCGAAAGCGGCCGAATTCACCCTGGGCAAAACGGCTTCGGCTGAACTGCTGGAGCAGGCGCGCAAGCGTGCAGGTGCACAGAATGCGCGGTTCCTGTCGCCAAATGACATGGTGACCCTGGAGTATCGCTCCGATCGCCTCAACCTGAGCACCGACGCCAATAAAGTCGTGACTCGCGTGAACTGCGGCTGATCGCCCACTTTTGCGTTATCCATAAAAAACCCCGTCACATGGACGGGGTTTTTTTAGTGCGCCTGGAAATTACTCTGGGCGAACTTGAGCAGCTTGCATACCCTTTTGGCCTTTCTCAGCCACGAAGGAAACGGTTTGGCCTTCTTTCAGGCTTTTGAAACCGTCGCTTTCGATAGCTTTGAAGTGTACGAACAGGTCGTCACCGCCACCTTGAGGAGTGATGAAGCCGAAGCCTTTTTCATCGTTGAACCATTTAACGGTGCCGGTTTGGCGATTAGACATGGTGTATCTCCAAGAAACATATATTTTCAGTAGTACTGTGCTGCTCAGGCCAACTGGGCACACCGGGGTATCATAGTCGAAATGTTCGCTTTGGGAGCCCCCCACGGGTGCTGTTTGCCCTACAGTCGCACATTCTTTGTTGGCTGATATCGCTGAAAGCCCTGATTTAAAAGGCTTTCAGCCGAAAGTAAAGGTGATAAAAAAAGCTGTAAAACCTGCATAAAATGTCCGAAAAAGCGATTTTCAGGGGCTGTTTGCTGGCTGAAAATGCCTTTTTGAAGCTTGGGCGGGCTTATTTTTGCGTCGGATTGGTGGCCTTGCACTTGGCAATCTGGGTAAGGGCCTGCTGTTGCAGTTCATTGCTGGCCTTGTTGTCCATCAGGGCCTGTAGATCTTTGGCGGGGTACGATTTGATTGCATCGGCACCGCAAGCACAGTGGGCCTTGGCCGCAGCGTCGCCGATCCTTTGTGCGGCCGCAGGGACGCACTGAGCCATGTATTTTTCGCGCGCGCCTTTGGGCCATTCAGCGTGGGCGGCCAGCGGCAACAGCAGGACGATGGGTGCGACTACAGCGAATAAACGATTCAGACGCATGCCGAGGATGCTCCTTTGTGGGTCGATGACTTGATGTTCGAGGGGTAAAGCGGGGATCAAGTTCAGCACTCTGGCATAAAAACGTAAGATTTACCCTGTTGGTAAAGCTCTGTACCGCGACGACCATTCATCTGTGCTAGCATGCCTGGCTCGGGCGTTTGCAGGCTCCGGTCGACCTTCAGTCCCGGTCGCGGCAGGCGCACGAATAACCCTGATTTGAATCCCAGTCACTCTGGTTCGGTTTTCCGGTTGGCCGCAAGGCTCCTGCCGCTGTAAGGCAGGCGTTCGTCAGTGAATGGCCTGGATCGGATCTTGTACTGGCTCATCCCAACCCACGTGACCTTTGGTAGGGGTCACCACTAGGAGAGGAGGCGCCATGCCAACTATTACTCTTCCCGACGGCAGTCAACGTTCATTCGATCACCCGGTATCCATCGCCGAGGTCGCAGCATCCATTGGTGCGGGCCTGGCCAAGGCCACGGTGGCCGGTAAGGTCAATGGCAAGCTGGCCGATGCCAGCGACATCATCGACAGCGACGCAACGCTACAAATCATTACGCCAAAGGATGAAGAGGGGCTGGAGATCATTCGCCACTCTTGCGCCCACTTGGTCGGCCACGCGGTCAAGCAGCTGTATCCAACCGCCAAAATGGTGATTGGCCCGGTCATTGACGAAGGCTTCTATTACGACATCGCCTTCGAGCGTCCTTTCACTCCGGACGACCTGGCCGCCATCGAACAGCGCATGCAGCAGCTGATCGAAAAAGATTACGATGTCATCAAGAAAGTCACTCCGCGCGCCGAAGTGATCGAAGTGTTCAAGGCTCGCGGTGAAGACTACAAGCTGCGTCTGGTCGAGGACATGCCGAACGAACAGGCAATGGGCCTGTACTATCACGAAGAATACGTCGACATGTGCCGCGGTCCGCACGTGCCGAACACCCGTTTCCTGAAATCATTCAAGCTGACCAAGTTGTCCGGCGCCTACTGGCGTGGCGATGCCAAGAACGAGCAGTTACAGCGCGTTTACGGCACCGCATGGGCTGACAAAAAACAGCTGGCGGCGTACATCCAGCGTATTGAAGAAGCTGAAAAGCGCGATCACCGCAAGATCGGCAAGCGTCTGGGCCTGTTCCACACCCAGGAAGAAGCGCCAGGCATGGTGTTTTGGCACCCGAACGGCTGGACGCTGTACCAAGTGCTCGAGCAGTACATGCGCAAGGTTCAACGCGACAATGGTTACCTGGAGATCAAGACTCCCCAGGTCGTTGACCGCAGCCTGTGGGAAAAGTCCGGGCACTGGGCCAACTACGCCGACAACATGTTCACCACGCAGTCGGAAAACCGCGACTACGCCATCAAGCCAATGAACTGCCCTTGCCATGTGCAGGTGTTCAACCAGGGCCTGAAGAGCTACCGCGAGTTGCCAATGCGTCTGGCCGAGTTCGGTGCTTGCCACCGTAACGAGCCATCGGGTGCCCTTCACGGCATTATGCGCGTTCGTGCGTTCACTCAGGACGACGCCCACATCTTCTGCACCGAAGAGCAGATGCAGGCCGAATCCGCAGCGTTCATCAAACTGACCATGGACGTTTACGCCGACTTCGGCTTTAAAGATGTCGAGATGAAACTGTCCACTCGTCCGGAAAAGCGCGTCGGTTCCGACGAGTTGTGGGATCGCGCCGAAGCTGCATTGGCTGCAGCCCTTGATAGCGCAGGCTTGCCGTACGATCTGCAGCCCGGTGAAGGTGCGTTCTACGGTCCGAAGATCGAATTCTCTCTGAAAGATTGCCTGGGTCGTGTCTGGCAGTGTGGTACCCTGCAGCTCGATTTTAACCTGCCAGTCCGACTGGGTGCCGAATTCGTCTCCGAAGACAACAGCCGCAAGCATCCGGTGATGTTGCATCGGGCGATCCTGGGATCCTTCGAGCGTTTCGTCGGAATTCTGATCGAGCACTACGAGGGTGCATTCCCTGCGTGGCTGGCGCCGACTCAGGCAGTGATCATGAATATCACTGATAAACAGGCAGATTTTGCCGCCGAGGTCGAAAAAACTCTCAACGAAAGCGGGTTTCGTGCCAAGTCTGACTTGAGAAATGAAAAGATCGGCTTTAAAATCCGTGAGCATACCTTGCTCAAGGTTCCCTATCTCTTGGTTATCGGAGATCGGGAAGTCGAGATGCAGACTGTCGCTGTGCGTACTCGCGAAGGTGCTGACCTGGGCTCGATGCCCGTCGCCCAGTTTGCTGAGTTCCTCGCGCAAGCGGTTTCCCGGCGTGGTCGCCAAGATTCGGAGTAATTATTATTAAGCGTGAAATGAGACAAGATAAACGAGCTGCACCGAAAGCCCCGATCAACGAGAATATCTCGGCACGCGAGGTTCGGTTAATTGGGGCTGAAGGCGAGCAGCTTGGGATTGTGTCAATTGAAGACGCGCTTCTTAAGGCTGAAGAGGCCAAACTGGATCTGGTGGAAATTTCCGCCGATGCAGTACCCCCTGTTTGCAAACTGATGGACTACGGCAAGTCGATCTTCGAGAAGAAGAAGCAGGTTGCTGCGGCCAAGAAAAACCAGAAGCAGATTCAGGTTAAAGAAATCAAGTTTCGTCCAGGGACGGAGGAAGGGGATTACCAGGTAAAACTGCGCAACCTGGTACGTTTCCTGAGTGACGGGGACAGGGCCAAGGTATCCTTGCGATTCCGCGGCCGTGAGATGGCCCACCAGGAGCTGGGGATGGAACTCCTCAAGCGAGTTGAAGGTGACTTGCTCGAGTACGGTTCGGTCGAACAGCATCCTAAGATGGAAGGACGCCAGCTGATCATGGTCATCGCCCCGAAAAAGAAGAAGTAATCAACAGGGCACGGCAGGCCTTCTGATTATGTTTATCAACTGAATGCGGAGTATCCGAACATGCCAAAAATGAAGACCAAAAGTGGTGCTGCTAAGCGGTTTCTGAAAACTGCTAACGGTATCAAGCACAAGCACGCTTTCAAGAGCCACATCCTGACCAAAATGTCGACCAAGCGTAAGCGTCAACTGCGCGGTAGCAGCTTGCTGCATCCGTCTGACGTGGCAAAAGTCGAGCGCATGCTGCGCCTTCGTTAATTTTAGTCAAGAATAGAGGAAGTAACTCATGGCTCGTGTAAAGCGTGGCGTCATTGCCCGTAAACGTCACAAAAAAATTCTGAAACTTGCTAAAGGCTACTACGGCGCTCGCTCGCGCGTATTCCGTGTTGCCAAGCAAGCGGTAATCAAGGCAGGCCAATACGCCTACCGTGACCGTCGTCAGAAAAAACGTCAGTTCCGCGCTCTGTGGATCGCTCGTATCAACGCTGGTGCTCGTATCAACGGTCTGTCCTACAGCCGTTTCATCGCCGGCCTGAAAAAAGCGTCCATCGAGATCGACCGTAAGGTTCTGGCTGATCTGGCAGTGAACGAAAAAGCGGCGTTTGCTGCGATTGTCGAGAAAGCTAAAGCCACCTTGGCTTAAGTACCCCCGACAGTCACCCGGTCTCACCTCTGTGGGGCTAGGTGTTAAACGTCATAAATAGGGGAAGAGCCTTCAAGCTCTTCCCCTATTTTGTATCTGGAGTCTGTACATGGAAAACCTGGATGCGCTCGTCTCGCAAGCTCTAGAGGCTGTGCAAAGCGCTGAAGATATCAATGCCCTGGAGCAAATCCGGGTTCACTACCTTGGCAAAAAGGGTGAATTGACTCAGGTGATGAAGACCCTGGGGAATTTGCCGGCAGAAGAGCGTCCGCAAGTCGGTGCGCTGATCAACGTTGCCAAGGAGCGTGTCACAGACGTTCTCAATGCGCGCAAGGCATTGTTTGAAGAGGCCGATCTGGCCACCAAACTCGCAGCCGAGTCCATTGACGTGACCTTGCCTGGCCGTGGTCAGACCTCTGGTGGTCTGCATCCGGTTACTCGCACTCTGGAACGCATCGAGCAGTTCTTTACCCATATTGGCTACGGTATTGCCGAAGGCCCTGAGGTCGAAGACGACTACCACAACTTTGAAGCGCTCAACATCCCAGGCCATCACCCGGCCCGGTCGATGCATGACACCTTCTATTTCAATGCCAACATGTTGCTGCGCACCCATACCTCGCCGGTACAGGTCCGCACCATGGAATCCAAGCAGCCGCCGATCCGCATCGTCTGCCCTGGTCGTGTGTATCGAAGCGACTCGGATATCACCCATTCGCCGATGTTCCACCAGGTCGAAGGCCTGCTGGTCGATCGCGACATCAATTTCGCCGACCTCAAAGGCACCATCGAAGAGTTCCTGCGCGTGTTCTTCGAAAAAGAACTGGCCGTGCGATTCCGCCCTTCGTACTTCCCGTTCACCGAGCCATCCGCCGAAGTCGACATGGAATGCGTGATGTGCAGCGGTAAAGGCTGCCGTGTCTGCAAGCAGACAGGCTGGCTGGAAGTGATGGGCTGCGGCATGGTTCATCCGAACGTGCTGCGCATGTCCGGGATCGACCCGGAAGAGTTCTCGGGCTTTGCCTTCGGCATGGGCGTTGAGCGTCTGGCCATGCTGCGTTACGGCGTGAACGACTTGCGTCTGTTCTTCGACAACGACTTGCGGTTCCTCGCGCAATTTCGCTAGTCGTAACGAATTCTTAGGAGAGCAGGATGAAATTCAGTGAACAATGGCTGCGTGGCTGGGTAAGCCCGCAGGTAAGTCGTGACGAGCTGGTTGCTCGTCTGTCGATGGCCGGTCTTGAGGTCGATAGCGTCACGCCGGCCGCCGGTGTATTCAGCGGCGTCATCGTGGGCGAGGTGCTGAGCACCGAACAGCACCCGGACGCCGACAAACTGCGTGTTTGCCAGGTCAGCAATGGTTCGGAGACGTTCCAGGTCGTTTGTGGTGCGCCAAACGTACGCCCGGGCCTGAAGATTCCGTTCGCCACCATCGGTGCCGAGTTGCCGGGCGATTTCAAAATCAAGAAAGCCAAGCTGCGTGGCGTTGAATCCAACGGCATGCTGTGCTCCCAGGCCGAACTGCAAGTCGGAGAAGGCAACGACGGCTTGATGGAATTGCCTGTCGATGCGCCTGTGGGCCAGGACATTCGTGAGTATCTGAACCTGGACGACACCAGCATCGAGGTCGACCTGACCCCGAACCGCGGCGACTGCCTGTCCCTGGCGGGCCTTGCTCGCGAAGTCGGCGCGCTGTACGCCGCCCAGGTCACTCGCCCCGTAGTGGCTGCGGTTCCAGCGGCGCATGATGAAGTGCGCTCGGTTGAAGTGCTGGCACCTGCCGCCTGCCCGCGTTACCTGGGGCGTGTCATCCGTAACGTCGACCTGTCCCGGCCTACGCCGCTGTGGATGGTTGAGCGCCTGCGTCGCTCCGAGGTGCGCAGCATCGACGCTGCTGTCGATATCACCAACTACGTCATGTTGGAGCTGGGTCAACCGCTGCACGCCTTCGACCTCGCCGAAATCAACGGCGGCATCCGCGTGCGGATGGCCGAAGAGGGTGAAAAGCTGGTTCTTCTCGATGGACAGGAAGTCAGCCTGCGTAGCGATACGCTGGTGATTGCCGACCATACCCGTGCGCTGGCAATTGCCGGTGTCATGGGTGGTGAGCACAGCGGTGTCAACACCGCGACCACTCGCGACATATTCCTGGAAAGCGCGTTCTTCGATCAGATCGCTGTCGCTGGCAAGGCCCGTTCCTATGGCCTGCACACCGACGCGTCGCACCGCTATGAGCGTGGTGTGGACTGGCAACTGGCCCGTGAAGCCATGGAGCGCGCCACTGGCCTGCTGCTGGAAATCACCGGTGGCGAAGCGGGTCCGATCATTGAAACCGTCAGCGAGCAGCACCTGCCGTCGATCGCGCCGGTGACCCTACGTAGCCAACGCATTGCCCAGATGTTGGGGATGGAAATGGATTCGGCCGAAGTCGAGCGTCTGCTCAGTGCTTTAGGCTTGGGAATTACCGCCGACGGAGCAGGGCAGTGGCGCGTAGAAGTGCCAAGCCATCGTTTCGACATCAGCCTGGAAGTCGACCTGATCGAAGAGCTGGCTCGTTTGTATGGCTATAACCGCCTGCCGGTTCGTTACCCGCAAGCGCGTCTGGCGCCGCAAGCCAAGGCTGAAGCCCGTAGCGATCTGCCCGAACTGCGCCGACTGCTGGTAGCTCGTGGTTATCAGGAAGCGATCACCTACAGTTTCATCGATCCGAAACAGTTCGAGTTGTTTAATCCGGGTGTTGAACCGCTGCTGCTGGCCAATCCGATTTCGAACGACATGGCTGCGATGCGTTCGTCCTTGTGGCCTGGCCTGATCAAGGCGCTGCAGCACAACCTGAACCGTCAGCAAGATCGTGTACGTCTGTTTGAAAGCGGCCTGCGCTTTGTCGGTCAACTTGAAGGCTTGAAGCAAGAGCCAATGCTCGCGGGTGTGGTTTGCGGTAGCCGTCTGCCTGAAGGCTGGGCGCAAGGTCGCGACACCGTGGACTTCTTCGACGTCAAGGCTGACGTGGAAGCGGTGTTGGGCTTTGCCGGTGCGCTGGACGCGTTCACGTTCGTGCCGGGCAAGCACCCAGCATTGCATCCGGGTCAAACTGCGCGTATCGAGCGTGAGGGGCGTTTGGTCGGTTTTGTCGGCGCGATCCACCCTGAATTATCGAAAACGCTTGGGCTGGACCGTCCCGTGTTCGTTTTCGAACTGGTTCTGGCAGAAGTCGCGTCGGGCAAAATGCCTAAATTCCAGGAGTTATCGCGTTTTCCTGAAGTGCGTCGTGACTTGGCATTGATTGCGGACAAAGACGTTGCAGCCGCGGCTGTGCTGGACGTAATCCGTGAAAATGCAGGCGAATGGCTGACAGACCTCAGGCTATTTGACGTGTATCAGGGTAAAGGCATTGATCCTGATAGAAAAAGCCTCGCAGTTGGCTTGACCTGGCAGCATCCATCGCGCACTCTTAATGACGATGAGGTGAATTCTGCGACGCAAAACATCCTCACCTCGCTCGAACAAAGGTTGAACGCCACGTTAAGGAAGTGACGTATGGGGGCTTTGACGAAAGCTGAGATGGCGGAACGTCTGTATGAAGAGCTGGGCCTGAACAAGCGGGAAGCCAAGGAATTGGTCGAACTGTTTTTCGAGGAAATCAGGCACGCTCTTGAAGACAACGAACAAGTCAAGTTGTCCGGTTTCGGCAATTTTGACCTTCGGGACAAACGCCAGCGGCCTGGCCGCAATCCGAAAACGGGAGAAGAAATCCCGATCACGGCTCGCCGTGTGGTCACCTTTCGTCCAGGGCAGAAGTTGAAGGCCCGAGTTGAGGCTTATGCTGGAACCAAGTCATAACGACGAGCTACCCGTCATCCCAGGCAAACGCTACTTCACCATCGGTGAAGTCAGCGAGCTATGTGCGGTAAAACCGCACGTGCTGCGCTATTGGGAGCAGGAGTTTCCTCAACTCAACCCCGTCAAACGCCGCGGAAACCGCCGGTATTATCAGCGCCAGGACGTGCTGATGATCCGGCAGATCCGAGCGCTTCTTTACGATCAAGGATTCACCATCGGCGGCGCACGCCTGCGTTTGTCCGGTGATGAAGCCAAAGACGACACCACGCAATACAAACAAATGATTCGCCAGATGATCGCTGAGCTGGAAGATGTTCTGGTGGTCCTCAAGAAGTAAATTCCTGCTTTTAAATACTTCCAGTTTTCAAAAGCTTGCGATATATTCTTGAGCGTTCCTCGAGATGAGGAACAGGTTTCACACCTAGTCGGGGCGTAGCGCAGTCCGGTAGCGCACTAGCATGGGGTGCTAGGGGTCGAGTGTTCGAATCACTCCGTCCCGACCATATTTTTCAATGACTTAGCCCAATCTTCTTAGGTTGGGCTTTTTCATTGGTGGGGAGTTTTTCGGGACTTCATCCCGTTTTCCTCTTCAAGATCGTCAGCACCGGTCCCCGCGAGTCGGTTGCTGATACCATGTTCGCAGCTTCAATCAGATGCCCGAGCTCTGCGCCCGAGTAGTGACTGGTGATGCTGCCGTTCTTGTGTCCCAGAAGTGCCTTGCGGTCCTCCTGTGTGACACCTGCCGCCCGAAGGCGACGACCAAACGTGTGTTTCAAGTCGTGCACCCTGATGGATGCATACCCAGGGTGAGCGGGGCGAAGGTTTTCCTCCTGCCAGAGTTTCGCCGCTCTCACCCGCGCTTTCTTCCAGGCCGAGTCGTTCATTCGATTCAACGCGCTGCCGTTGTAAGGGAAAACCCAGTCCTTGCTCAGGCCTCGCTGCTTGTCGATGATCGATTTCGCCACGCTATTGAGCACGACCAGTCGCTCATCTCCGTTTTTTACACCTGACCGTTCATTTCGGCCGCCGAAGTCGGACGGGATCAGGAATACGCTGGTGCCAAGCTCCGGCACCGAAATCTCCCAGTCCCACCTCAACTTGCAGACCTCCTGCTCGCGGCAACCCGTGTTCACCTTGAACAGGGCCATCGTCTGCAGGTGCGCCGGCAACTCCCCGAAAAGGATCGATTGCTCTTCCCATGTCATGGGGTAGGGCTCTCGCACCTTTTTCTTCAGGTCCAGCTTCGCCAGCATTGGCACCGAATCAAGCCAGGGCCGCCGCTCCTCATCCCGCCATTTCCTTGCACAAAGCGACAGAACCCGTATCACCCGTTCGATCGAGATATTGATCGTGCGTGGCGCTACCGGCTTCAGCTGCTTCCCGTCTGGCGTCACCATTCCCTTCAAACGGTCCTTCACGAACGGTTCAAGTGCCTGGTCATCGATATGAGTCAATGGCAGGTCCTTGAGATAGGGGTGAAGCTGCTTCAGGTGGTGCGCCGTCAGTTTGATTGAGGGCTGGTCTTTGCTCTCGATCAGAAATCTTGTCGCCGCTTCCTCCCAAGTTCTGGTGCGGCGTACGCCGTATACCTTCTGCTGTCGAAGTTGCTCCAGCCGGTGAATCAGGTACTGCTCGGCTTCTTGCCGGTCACCAGTTCCAGTGCTTTCTCGAAGTCGCTCACCCCGGAAAACTTTGTCGATTTGCCAGACTCCACCTTTTTGATAGAGACCAGAGATCGCTTTTCTCGCCATGGTTTACCTCCTTTGGCTTCACCCTGGCGCTCGCTGCGAGGGCGATTGTTGTCCTGATTGGCTGCCTTTTCAATCGACTTGCTCTCGACGTAGGCATCAGCCCACGCGTCCAGCTCGATGCGATCGAACCCCACGCCCTGTTTTCCGATGGGAAACTCCCGGACATTCGGCCTGACCGTTTTGTTGAATTCGTCCTTGCACATGCCGAGATAGCCGGGCGCATCCATGAACCTGATGAACCTCGGTGGAATAGTGGTGGTCTTGGCCGCTGTTGCGTTTGCCATGTACATGCTCCATGCCGCGCGTGGCGGCAGAAGGTGGGGTGGGGATTAGGCGGCGACCGCGTTTTCAAAGCGGACAATCCGGTGTCGACTGTCGTCCAGGCAGCCGTCTTCCTTGACCAGGTAGGAGGCCGGCGAGTAATCGTAGATGCCGGTAATCAGCCCTTCCTTTATTCGTGTCCCGACTGGGACTGGAGGCTGGATATCGTTCTCGGCGAACCATGCCTTCTCGGCATCCCTGACAGCCTCGTCTACAAGGTGTCCAACTTCGTCGAGCGACTCCATCTCGTCGCGAGTTGTGTCCCACCCAGCCCATTTATCCAGCTCTTTGGCAAGGTCGTAGCCGTCCATATGTGGCTGGAAGTGTTGAGCGATAGTCTCGGCATCTGCATTAATCTTGGTCGCCACTATCTGAGCTGCCGCCAGGATGATTTCCTTGCTGGCGGAAGGACGCTTTGGTATTTCAGACATAGGAATTCCTCGCCCGCCGTTCACCGGCAGGCTTATAGGGGAATGGATTAGTAGCGTTTTGCCCAGATTCCATGGGCGTCAGGATGGGTGTAAAAATATGCGTTCAAACTGATATGTCTGTGGGAGGTCGTGTGTCACACAATCTGGATGTGCCGATCGCGCATGTGTACCGGGGCCACACAATGTTCCTCAAGTTCGCCTGGAAGAGACCGAACGACTTGGTACCCGAATCAGCAATAATCATTGAGCCAGCGCAAATCGTTGGACTGGGCGAAGTCGCGGCTGAGCTGTCAGGCCCGTGGACTGATTACCCGACCGCTTTGGATGCAGCGATGTCGGCCGCAGAGCGCTGGGTCGATAGTCAGCTGCCTTGACGCCGTTCACCGGCAGACTTGTAGATGGATTGTGAAATCGGATGAAGGGTGAGAGGGAGGCGGAGCAGGCGAGCTATGGTTTATTCGTTCGCCTCGCCAGTTGCGTACACGCTTTCTCCCCTGAAGTGGCTGGCGGGGTGAACCCTTATCGCCATTGCTTCGCCCATGACAAACTGATCAAGTGAGCTATTGTTTAGGTTTACGTCTCATCAGCTGCCGAACTCCTGTCCGGTTCATTCGGTGGCTGATGGGGCGATTTTTATTCCCCGCAGCTCCTTGTAGCAGTACACGCAGACGAACCAGGCGAGGGCTGGCGCTGTGAGCAAAATCATCAGCAATACCCCCAGCCCAGTCCCTGGATGTGCTCGTTCGGGATGATCAGCTTGTCGGCGACGGGCGCCTCATTGGTCACGGACAGATCACCGAAGTAGCCAAGAGCCGCACGGGCGCGCTCCAACGTCAGTTCTGCATGCCCCAGCTGACGCGACTTGCGGATCTTGTAGGAGCGCAGAGCATGCGCCTTGTCAGGGTAGGCGAACCGCTTGCCGCCGGAATCCTTCGATACGCGCTTGCGGCGCTTCTTCACGGCTTCAGCGGTCCAGCTGTGCTGGTAGCCGTTGATCATGTTCACCGTGTAGTCATCGGCGATGTACCAGCACTGCGCGGTTTCACCGATCACCTGATAGGTGATGCAATGAACCTCAAGGCCATCGGGGCCGATTTCATCAACGTAGCGATAATGGTCCGGGCCGAGCTTTTTCTTTTCCATGGTCGAGCGCGTCCTTGCCGCTATAGCGGCTGACTTTGAAGGGGGAGGGGGTTACGGGTTATAGCGCGGCGGTAGCATCGAGCAGTGCGTCGATCTCTGGATATTCTGGGCGAGCCGGGGATAGGCCGGCGCCGTCATGGCCTGGTCAATGGCCGCCCGCAGGTTCTCGCTGTAGTTCTCACCGATTACGCGCTCATTCGGTTTATCCATCCATTGACCGACGATTTCGATACTCGAGGTGTAGTCACCCGTATCGGCAAGTGCGTCGCTGTGATGGCGCACGTCCCAGAAGTTCGCCTCGATGGCGTCCAGGCGGTCTTTGTCACGCTCGAGCTCCTCAATCCGCTGGTTGCGGCGAGCGATTGCGGCCTGAAGGTCGTCGATGGTCTGGTCTGCGGTGGTCAGGCTCAGCTGTAGGCCATCACGCTCGGCGGTTACCCGGTCGAAGTCTGAAGCCATGACAACCGCCGGGCCGTGAGGGTCGTAACCGATTCGGTTGCCGCTTTCAGAAAGCATCGTCACGACGTTATAGCGATGAACTTCGCTCATCCTGCAATCTCCATCGATACCAGATCGTGGGCATTCACTGCCGGCTTCGGCGTGTAGGTCAGCGTGCCATCGAGGATCGCAGCCTTGATCGCTTCGAACTCCCAGGCGTAATACTGCGATTCGACGTAGACGCGCAGGCCACGACGATAATCGTGTTTCTTGCGCTGAATGAAGGCTTCAGCCCCTGCATAGGTCAGGTGAGCATTCACGTAGACCCACTCTTCCTGCCAGCCGGTGACGGTGTGATCTTCCAACTCGCCAAGGACGTGCCACTGATCATCCTCACTGGCTTTCATGAACTGGCATTCCGACCAGAGCTGCATGGCCTTGTTCAGTCCGGCCTTTTCATGCCGGTCACACTGGTCCCAGTACTCTTTCGGACTGAAACATTCGCTCTCGCCGCTGTGGAAATAAACCAGTCGTTGCTCGGTGTAGTCCATGTCCAGACCGCAGACGATGCGGCGTTGCTCCACGATGAAGATGGCCGCCGCGGTGCTGTGATCCCGGACCCGGGGGCCATTGCAGTCATAGCGCAGCCGCGCCACGAAGTCAGACCAAGTCGCAGCGTTGAGTTCGTGACCGGTCGCCAAGCTTGGAGCAGGCTCGGCCGGTTTGTTTTCTGTGAGCATGGGGATACCTCACTGCAGGCAGCTATAGTTGAAAGGTTGTTTTCCGGGAGTAGCAGTTGTGGACCATATGACATGCATAATTTGCAGAACTAATATCGCGCAGCAGTTGAGGCGCGATGACGACTGGTATTCAGGTGTGTGCGCTGACTGCGGGCCGTACAAAATCGATAAGCAGGTCATGAAGATCATGCAGCAGGGGCGGCGATTGAATTCAGCCTTGATGAAAAAGTGGATAGCTAAGGAGTACGATCGGGATAGCAACCAGCATCCTGCAATCACCATGAACACTGCTGTCTGGGCAGACTAGGCTTACCGGATCAAGCCCTAAAGGATGGTCATGCTGCTCTCAGCAGAGCTTCGATTACTCGTTGTCCTGCAAGCGGCGGCACCGCGTTGCCCGCCATATGCATGGTCAACCGATGGTTGTCCGGGCGCTTCGTGTCGGCTGGGAACGACATGGCGGCAAGTGCCTCGTTCGCCGAGAGCATCCGCATCTCATCGCCACGCACCAGGGCCCACCGATCCAGTGTGGTGATGGTGCCGATCGGCCGATCCAGGCTGCGGCCAGTAAGTCCCGACCCTGACCCGTAGTAGGGCATGATGAATCGATCGCCGAAGCGTTCGCGGCCGTTCTTCACCCGGAGCAGCGTCGATTCGGCGCGCCCAGGCTTTTCAACTGCACTCCATTTGCCAGCATCAAAGTCGATGAACGATGAAGCAGGGACGTGTTCGCGCTGATGCAACTGCAGGTTGAGCGGAGCCTTGCTTCGGGTGCAGACCAGAAACAGGCGCACGCGATGCTGCGGTACGCCAAGGTCCGCGCAATCAACGACATGGGGCGCGATCATGTAACCGAGCGCCGCCATTGCCTGTGACCAGGCTGGGTATAAGGCCCAGGCCGTGAATTCTTCGACGTTCTCGACCAAGACCACTTCCGGCCGGTGGAACTCGGCGGCGGACACGACGGCCCAGGCTGTCGATCGAGATGCATCGTGCTGAGCGCTGCCTGACTTTTTGCCGCGGGCTTTCGAATGGCCTTGGCAGCACGGCGAAGCCAGCATGATGTCGTGGGCCGGAACCTTCGACCAATCCGCTTGGTGCAGGTCCTGGCAGATGTGAATTGCATCCGGGTGATTGGCGCCGTGCCACTCAACCGCGACCGGCCAGTGGTTGGCGGCCCAAAGAACATCGATACCAGCATTGCGGGCACCGGTTGACCATCCGCCGAGACCGGCGAACAAATCGATTGCTGTAGGCATAGGGGATCCTTTCCGGGTCATGCCCGGGCGGTGGAGTTATTCGTAGAGGCGGGGTATTGGTTAAGATGAGATACGGAATAGGGCCGAGGAGGGCTCAATGATTGACAAGCATAAAAAAATAATTGGAATTCCAGAGGGCCATAAGCTAGTCCGCAATGACTTTGAATGGTTGGGACCGGATAGCGAGCAAGATACCGAAGTGCACTATTACGAAGAGCTCAATGCTTTAGGCGAACCAGTCAGGAAGTACGAGGTTTCTGTGGTTACATCAATGCGTCCTCCATACGGAACCAGAACGCATATCTCGATAGCTGGCTGACCCAATCGTGTTGGACGACTTCTCGCGCCTTCTGGTTGGTGTTCGGGTGAGTAGGTGAGGGTGGCTCACCGCGACATCTCCTTAGCCTGCTTCTTCGACCAGGCCAGAACATCCGCAATGACGTTCTTCTTGAACATGCTGCGCTGGCGGTAATAGTCGACAGCGTGGCGGGACACGGAGAAGCAAATCCCCTCTTTGAATCCCTGCTTCACCAGCTCGTCGTGAACGTTCTTCTCGATGAATTCATGAGGTGTCATAGCGGCACCCATTCGTTCTTGGCGTTGTAGTGACCGCGCCATTCGCCAAGCTTGAATACCAGAGTGCCGGGAGTGCACAGCCAGGCTCTTGTGATCGGTCCGCCAGTTAGGCTGTAACTCGATTTGAGAGCGCGCAGGACGCGCCGACGGATGCGCGGACGTGACAGGTCAATCCGCTTGATGCGGAGGGGGGGGGTAGACATTGATTGCCTCCAGGTGCGCGCCTGCCTCGCCGGCTGGCGTGATTTAGTAAAGTGCGAATTCGGGCTACGCTTAAAACGTCAGTTTGAGGCGTGTTTTATGATTGATAGCGAAAACAAGGAGTTGGGAATGTCGGATTGCGCATACTGCGGTTTAACGATGGACTTCGTTCCCGATAATGACAGGCAACGGTTCGAGATACAGTGTGAGCACTGTCACAAGATCAACATCGTGAGTTGGAAAGTTTGGCAGACAGGCGTTTGGTATACAGGGGTTAAGCAAGACTAAAGCGCAGTAAGTGAGTCAGTCGCCGCTCTTGGTGGCTGGCGTGATTCGTTGAAGTGGGGTATTGGTTGATGGTTCGGTATAACGCCGAATAAAGGAGGTCGCGATGAGCTACAAAACCAGAGTCGCCTTTACGGTCAAGGAGACGGTCGACGGGCGACCCTTTTTGATTATGGCGTTTCAAGACGACATCCCAGGACTTCCGGCTGATCCGCCCTTTTTCGATCTGAGAGAAGGCGCGACCATGGAGGAGGCAGAACTGGTTGCTGAATTTTTGAACGCTAGAATCGCTTCCTATCGCCCGTTCCCTATGATTCCAAAGGATGTCTGAGTGATAGATTTCGCTCAGTGCAATAGGTGATGGGGAGCTGCGCAGCCTGGCGCGCACTTTCGCCGTGCGGCAGGCGCGCCAGCTCCTGCCGCGCCGCTTCAATCTCTCCAGTGTGGCGTCCGCGCTCGCTGTCGATGTTCACCTCAGATCCATTTGGCCGGCGAATCGTCCGTGCTCCGCGCGGCCCACGCTCAACGGCGTAACCAAGACGCCGCCATAGCCCGTTGGGGCTTTCGAATTGTGGGGTCAAGGTTATCTCCGGGTGGGCGCCGCCCTCCGTGACCGGTGGTGGCAATTTGGTAGGGGATGGTGTTTTATGCGATCGGTTACCGGCACGGAGCTGGTTCAAGGAGTTTCAGGTGGATATAGTAGAATTTTTTCAAGAATATAACGGGACTTTGGCTGTTCTGATATCGATAGTGATTGCTCTTATCGCTTTTTATAATTACATAGTTGTAAGGCGTTCTGAGGAAAGAGGGAGGCAATACGATCGTTATCATAGATTGCTAGAGGATTTGAATATAAGAAATCAAGGGGATGCTCCATTTATCGATAGGCAGATTGCTGTTGTTTATGAGCTTAGAAATTTTCCCGAATATTATCCTGTTACTTTAAGAATTTTAAAGCGCTCTCTTGCCCACTGGAGATATCTTGAGCAGACGTCTAAGATTCTGAATGATAGGGTCAACACACTTTTTTCCGAGGCGGAATTAACTATAAGATTTATTAAGGAGTATTACGAGGTTAGAAGTTATCTCTGTCTAGATAATGGTGAAGGGTAAGGTTTCATCCCCGGGATTGCGTCGTAATTCCTTCAAGCTCTCCTCTCGGAACATTCGCGACACCTTTTCTGGTATCTCATAAGGTGTCGTGACACTCCGCAACATCCAGGCCTGGGCTTCGAAGTCGGCAGCGATCAAGTTGATCAGCAGCCGCTGGTGTATGTCCTGCTGGTTGTTTATGCCGTGGGCCTTCATTACTCGCTTCAGGTCAGGCTTGAACACCCCGGCAACCTCAACAGTGAATTTCTCGATGCCCAATGCAGCATCCCTTGCTGCGGCCTTCTCGCGTTTCTTGCGCTGCTTCTTGGCTTCCGCCGTCAGCTCCTGTTCCTCGGCCATGACCTACCTCTTCTATCCCACTGGCCGGCAATGCCAGCCAGGTTTGTCGTTTGCGTTGTTGGACGCGGGCTATGCGGCGCATCAACTCGCCGCCGGGAAGTCGAGCGCGTAATCGGCGATCAACCGCCGGCAAAGCGTCTCGCTGATGCCGATATGCTTGCTGGCCTTGTAGCGCGTCATGCCGGCCGCTTTGCATTCCATGAGCCGGGCAGCCAGTGCAGCCTTTTCATCATCAGTGATGAGCCTGCCGCGCTTTGTCGGCTTTGCGGCGATCTTGGCGTAGCCATATTTGGGAGGCTCGGCGCCTGGTGTGGCCAGGCTATCTTTCCCCACGCCGATAGGGATTAACTGCTGCCGGCCTCCAGATGCAAAAAAGGCAGCTTTCGCCGCCTCCAGTTTCATCTGTGCGATGTTGTTTCTGTCGATTGCTGGGTCCATATCAGGCACCGTTCAGGTGGTGGAGGGGCGCAAAGGGAATGTCATCGTCGAAGCTGTCGTAGTCCGGCCCATTCGTTCCTTGTTGATTCTGTGCTGGGCGAGCGGCGGCCTGCTGCCGGGACTGTTGAGGCCTCGGCTGCTGCGCTGGCTGATTGGCGGCCTGAGGCGGCGAGCCGACGAACTTGATTAGGATGATCTTGCCCGTCAGCTTGAAGCCTTCGCCGCCATTGGTCTTGGCGTAGGTTTCGATATGGGCATCGTCCATGGTGAAGTAGATCTGCTGTCCCTTGAGCAGGTAAGGCGCCATGACCTCGGCCTGCTTACCCCAGAGGGTGGCGTCGACCCATTGAGTGGGGCGCTTGCCGTCCTGTCCTTTGCGACCGTAGTCGCAGGCCAGGGCCAGATTGATCACGGCGTCACCGCCCGGGGTATAGCGCAGCTCAGCATCACGACCAATGCGGCCGACGTCGGTAAGTGTTGGCATGGGCTTTCCTTAAGCGGCGATGCCGAGCACGCGATTCATGCGCTCGTCTAGGATTTCGTAGAAGGTTTTGACGCGCTCGCTCATCTTGCGAATCATCACCTCGTCACGGTAGGCGCGCTTCACGAACAGCTTCATGCCTGGCCAGTAACTGACGAAGTCGATCCACTCGCGATCCGACACCCACAGGCCGCCCTGGCACTGCGCGACATGCTCCTTGGGGATCTCGCCGGACAAGATCACTTCCACCTGAAACTTCGGCAGTTTGGTCTTGATCTCGCACAGGCCGTCTTCGCCGATCAGCGAGTCAGGCGAGTAGCCAATCCCGTGATTCAGGATGATGCCGACCTGCTCGGTGGTGACGTCGAGCTGCGACTGATACAGGCCGCGGGCGACGCCCTCGTATTCATGTCCGCGCTCGGTGTGGCGGTTTCCCTGGAACGGATCGGCAGCTTCGCCGGTGATGCGCTCGCCGATCAGCGTGTTCATGTAGGTGAATGCTCCGGCGCCGAAGCCTGCTTCGCCCTTACCATTGACCAGCAGAGTGTCCAGCTCCGAGCAGGTCACGATGCCCAGGCGCAGATCCAGCCACTCTTGAGTCCCTTGCTCTACGTTACTGATGATTTTCATTGTCTTTATCCTCGGCTGGTTTGCTGTTTTGGGTCGCTGATTTGGTGAGCATTGCGAGCACTTGGTCGAACAGAGATTTCTCAACCGATGCCGGGGTGCCGTGCATCTTTTTGAAGGCTTCTTTCGCCTTATCGCTGCACTTCTCCAGCAGCATGGCGAGTTGCGCGGCCTGGGCAGAAGTCACGCGCGGCGTCACCTGCGCGGCCGGGCCGTTGCCGTCGTCGTCTTCGCCGGTCGTGGTGATGTTGAGCAGCAGGCCTGCGGTGTAGCGCTTGCCGTAGCTGACGCTGGAGGCGACAGCTTGGACGCCGTTTTTGCTGCCCGACGTATCGACTGGCAGGACTATCGAGGTCACTTCCCGGTGCCCAGCGCGATGACTCAGAACGCCTTCGACTTCGATGCCTCGCTCGTTGCGCGGGGTGCGGAAGGTGAGGGCAAAGCCATACTTGGCCATCACTGGCTTGATCATCTCGTTGATGTCTTCCCAGAGCGCGTAGGTGCTCTGGATCCGGCCGTTCTTGTCCTTGATTCCGCCGCGTTCGCCGATCACCGGCATTTCTTCCTGCATCTGGGCCAGCGCATCGTCGTACTGCTGTTTGGCCTGCTGTGCCTGGAAGCGCTCATGCATCGCCATCAAGCGTTCCATCTTGTCGATGTCAGCGTCCGGCGACATGGCCACCTGCTGGATGATCGACATGATGGTTGCCGATTCGGTTTGAATGGCCGGCATGCGCTCGACCTGGTCTTTCACTGCAAGATTGCTCATCGCGACCTCAGTACTGAATGGAAATGGCGGGGATCTGGCGGCTGGCGATCAGTGTGATTGCTTGCTTCGCGCACTCTTCAGTCATGCCGCCTTTCACGAAGGCTTGAAGGGCTGCAAGGTTGATTGAGCGGCGATGCTCTTTGTCCTGCTCGCGCAGTCGTTCCTGTCGCAGGATTTCGTCGGCCGCTGCCTGTTGCCGGGCGATCTCGTCCAGTCGAGCCTGCTCTATGGCCTGCTTCTCCCGCTCCACAGCTGCCAGCCTGTCGCGCTCAGCCTTCTGCTCGGCCTCGATCTTTTCGCGCCTGGCTTGCTCGGCGAGGCGTTCAGACTCTGCGGCCTGAAGCTTCAGGTCGCTTTCGCGCTTCTCGGCTGCTGCCTTCTCATCACGGGCGCGCTGGGCTTCGGCGTCGCGCTCACGCTGGGCCTTTTCTTCCGCCTCGCGGGTGGCTCGCTCGGCAGCTTCTCGGGCAATGCGCTCTTCGTGATCCTTCTTATCGCGGTCTTCTTTTTCCTTTCGAAGGCGAGCCAGTTCAAGCTGCTCAGCTTCGTACTTCTGGCGAGCAGCAAGGGCGGCGCGAAGCACGCCCAGTGCTTTGTCCTTGGCGCGGGCAGCTTCCGGCTCGAACTCTTCCCAGTCGGCGCCCATGGCAACTGCTTCGAGATTTGTCATGCGGTCGGCCAGGTCTTCGGCGGTGATACCGTCCAGGTCCACGGCCAGCACCCGGATGCGTTCAATCGCATCGTTGTGCTTGTCGACCCTGGCGTCCTCAGCGGCCTGCCATTCGTTCAGCGGACGGCGAACCTCTTCCTGCCATGAGTCCAGAGTGTCGCGAACGCGCTTTCGCTCGGCGTCGATCTTCTTCGGGACTTCCTTCAGGTCGGCGACCAGCTTCTTGCCGACATCGTCCAGAGCGGTCTTGGTCCGGGCAACCTTGTAGGCCATAGAAGCGATCGCATCGCGACCCTTTCGGGTGCTGATATCAGGCGTGAAGCCGTCAATTTCGGTGCGGATCTTCTGTAGCCAGGGCTCAAGGCCCTTTTCAGTGCTGTAGACGGCAAGGGCGGTTTCTTGCGGCGGTACTACGGCCAGTTCGGTATTTGCGGACATGAGGAATCCTTGCCGCGATGCACGCAGCGTTTGAAGGTGTTGGGTTATTGAGTGAGCTGGGCGCAGTAAGAGCTGGCCAGCATCCAGGCAGTGAAGAACAGAAGGGCGATGGCAGAGCCACGCCAGAACCAGAAGCGCTTGGCGCGTTGGTAGGAGGTCATGGCGAGCACGCCGGTAAGCTGCTGTAGCAGTAGAACCGGCGATCCGAGCCGTCGTCGTAATTCACCTCGCCTTGGGCGCCGCAGCTGCATGTGGCAGTTTCAGGCTCATCCGGCTCTGGCTGATCGACCAGATGGCAGTTCGTGCCACCGCAGTGCGGGCATTCGGTATGGGGGAGCCGACTCATCGGACCCATCCACCGGATTCCGAACTGGCCGCAATTACCGCAAATCATGGTCATGGTCGTGGCCTCACGGCGATTCGCCCAGCCTTAACAGCTTCAACAAGCTTTGGCGGCAGCGCGGACACCGGCAATTCGCGGGGAAGGCCTGCGCCGATGACCGCTAGGCTGCGTTCGATCTCGTCGAGCTGCTCGTCGATCAGGGTTTTGACTGGTGGTGTGGTCATGCTGCTACCTCTTGCTTGATCGATGCGTTGTAGTCGGCGTAGATCTGATCAATGCGCGCCCGGTAACAGCGATGCTCCTCCTCACTGATTGCGTGGAGCAGGAAGGCGAGGGTGATGGCTGAAGTCGCTGCAGCGCTGGCGTTCGGCTTGCCGAGGTCGCGGATCATGTTGTTAATTTCACCCTCGATCCAGGTGACGGCTGTCTGATGGTCTTGCTGTCGCTGGCTCATGCTGCCCACCTACGCCGGCGCTGGTTCGCGTCGATCTCAATCCACAGGGCGGTTTCGATCTGCGGCCCGTACTGCTTGGCCAGTAGAGGCAGCAGGTGCCGTTCGACATCCATTCGGGCGCCGTCTTCGTCGTAGCAGATGCCTGATACCAACTTGAACTCCAGTTCCCGGGAGCCCTGCGCATCCCAGTCGCTGTCCCAACTGCTCGGGCAGGGCGGCGTGTTCTCGCAGTGGGTTACCTCCACCTGGAGGACAAAGCCTTCAACAATCACTTCGTAATTCATGGTCGCCTCCAGAGTGGCGGTGTTGATCCAACAAAACACGGCTGCACTCATCCATTCCGCTGGTTGCCGTTGGGCGCGGAGGGGAGTGCATGCGGGTGGTGTCGGGGGAGGGTGGGTGCAGATGGCCGGGCGCGATTCCGGCGAGAGCGGACCCTTTCGGGACGACCGCTCGGAGGGGCAACCAGCATTATCTGGCGCCGTATTAACCTGCGTTTCTCCAGGGCCGCCGAAGCGTTCAACCCAGCTTTCAACGCCGCATCTGCTTGCCGGTCACGTCTCCGGCGCCGAGTTCCACGGCCGTATTCAGTTCGCCAGCGCTCGATAACAACCGATTCTGGGATGACGCAGGTGGGCGGTTATAGGCCGCAGTTTCGTCCGCATCGGGGTGTGATCTGGCAGGAGCCAATCCCTGCATCGACCCGTGTTCATTCCTCCGAATCTCGCTGGATGGAAGCTGTGCTGCTTGGCGGCAGGATTCAGATCACACCCCGATGCGCTCTCATAGAGAGGATCGGGCAGTTAACGACAGGCTGTCGTGCAGTGATTCTGTGTCCGAAGTAGGTCGGACCGGCATGCAAGGCCATTACGCCATTCACCCACCTATCGGGCACTGTCACCCCTTCATGACGCGTTCGGGGCTTTACGCGGCGATCCAGACTTATTTGAAAAGATTCCAGGGTCGCATCTCTCTTTTTTCGTTGGCTTTCGCCTAATTCGTGCGGTGCATCAGTGAGAGGATCAGGGCCTTCTCATAGCCCGGAACGTCACAGTTGCAGGCGGTCGGGTTGATGCAGTCAAACTTCACTGCGACGCGGGCCTTACGAAATTGCTTGCGATTCATGGTCTTGCCCTCCGGTTGATTTCCAATGCCGCCTCATCGAAGCGGCATCAGTAAATCTGTGGGTGTTGCTCAGCAAACCTGCGAGCCGATATATCGCGCAAGGAAGCATGCTGTGCTGCGTACTGTTCCCCGGACTCAAACGCCGTCTGGCGCCAGGGTACGTCTTCAGGTTGTTAAAGAGCGGCAGGCCTCTCGGCCCTTCGCAGTGGCTGTGTGTCGCTGCGATGGGTGCAAATCTACAACCTGCAGTTACAGAGTGCAAGCTATTGGTTGTAGATATTTTTCTTAAAAGTTGTAATTTCACGGAATTCAGTAATCTATGGTTGTTTTTTCACGCATAAAAAAGCCCGCGCTAGGCGGGCTGTTTGGGTTCGTTAGCAAATCACGATTTTTTCTTGGTCTTTTTTTCTAGGTTGGAAATGCAGGCCAAGAAAAAGGTGTTCTGAAAATCAACGACGGCACGCTGCTGCATCGGCTCAGTCGAATACTGAGGGGTCTCATACGCATTTTTGGCGAGCATTTTATACATAGCCTCCAAGTAGTCGTCATGAGTGTCCTCTGCAACTTTCCATATTTTTGACATCGGAGCGCCAGCCTGGCGCGCCCGCATTACTAGCTCTGCTGAGCTTTCCAGGCGCTTACAGTCATCCATGCCTTCACTTGCCGATGCGGCGATGGCGACAATAGAGGTGAGGCTTAGGCCTGTTGCAAGGCTAAGCAAGGCGACCTTTATCTGTTTGGCTTTCAAAGGCAAAGCGTTTCCCTCCTAAGTTGAAACGCAATTTTATCATGGCTCACTGCCATCATGGCTGCGCGAAACAAAAAGCCCGCGCTCGGCGGGCTTCAGCCATTCGCTTTGATCAATCGTCTTTCGGCACTACCCACGAGATCTCGACGCTGCCGTCGTCCAGGCGCTCCAGGGTCACGCCCTCCGCATCGCCGATCTCAGCTTCTGGGCGGCAGGTGAATTGATGATCTTCTGGATGCGCAGGCCTATCAGTTCGCAATCCGTGGGCTGGGCATGGGTTGCCATGCCGGAAATCGGTAATGATATTTTTACCTTGCTTGATCTGGGTCAATGTAAATCACTAACGGCGGGGGGCTATCTGGCCGTGACTCCTGTCCAGTGAGACAATTTTTTTGCATACCATCGCCGAGCTCGAGCAATTATGAAAAACACCGCTATGGCCGAGTGGCGCCTGATGCTGTCGCGCCCATTGAATGGCGATATCGAGAAACGCTACGACGAACTGATCAGCGTTGCAGATAATCTACTGGCCCGTGGGATCATTGACTGCTCCGAGTGGCGAGAGCTGGTGCGGACAGCCGGAAGCTATCTTGTTGGGAGTCCAGGGCACAAATATCATTGAGGCAGGGCAGTCAGGCAGCCAAGGTCACGAATCTGTATCGCAAGCAAAGAAAAGCCCGCACATCGGCGGGCTTCAGTCATTCGTTTTGATCAATCGTCTTTCGGCACGGTCCAGAAAACCTGGACGCCTCCATCATCCTGGTGAGCGATGGTCACGTTGTCCGCTTCATCAATCGCCTCGAGCAACTGCTCCCAATCATCCTGCAGCTCGTCCGGGGCTTTATAGATGACCGCTCGCTTTGCAGTCTGCGCACCAGTCGAATTGATGATCTTCTGCACACGCATGCCCATCAGATCGTAGGAGGAGGGCGGAGTAGGAGGGGTAGGTTCTTTCTTTGCCTTTGCCATGATGGATCTCTGATTTACTGTATGAATAAACAGTATTTTATCCATCGCTAAAAGGCAATACGGAAGGAGTACTTTTGTACTCTTTTGGGTCGTGGGCTTCGACTAGCTTCAGGTCGACCGAAAATCAGCAGGCCGTTGCGTTATGTGCAGGTCGATGCCGGCAAGAGGGGCGGGAGGGCGGAAACAAAAAGCCCGGCGCCGTTGCGCTTCATACCGTATGTCCGGACCACTGAATTTCCCGAAGTCTTCTGAGCTCTACCAAAAAAATTTCGGAGTAGGCCATGTACGATGACGCGAAAGCACAGGCGCTTTACGCCTGGCATGAGTTACTGACGAACCCAGAAGACCAGATGAATGCGCAGGAGCAGTACGACGAATTGCTTCGGCTCGCTGACAATTTTCGGGAGAAGCGGATTATTGATCCAGAAGAGCGCAAGACCTTGATAGGGGTGGCGACGCTATCCTATGCGCGCGCGGTGGAAGGCACGATCTGTGAGGGATAGAGCTTGATAGCTTTTGCAGTTGGTAGTGCAGTGTCAAAAGCTAGAGGACTTCCGAGTGATAACCATCTCTTCCAGGATCTCCCGTACAAGCCTGTTGATTCCAGCCGCCCCGTGATATTGGAGACGGTCGACGTTTATGACAGTAAATTGCTGTGAGGATGGTCCTGTCAACGCCACCGCCAGCGTGCCATCTGGATTTATCGAGCAGGAGACAGTGCAGTTCGGTAGTCGATCCGAGAGTATCACTTCGATTTGTTGCTTGGTCATGGTATCCATGGGATGCCACCATTTTAAATAGAGCCCGAGCGGTAGCTGCTGCGAGCCACCGGCCTACTGAGCAAATAAAAAAGCCCGCGTAAGCGGGCTGTCTTTTTCACCGAGAGCCGCTCCTTCAGCTAATTTTTAGCTTAGTCGGAGCTTTCATGGTTTCAAGTCGGGAACGAAAGGCCCGGCACTTGACTGGGCTCTTGATGCACGGGGCCAAATCCCTTTGGCTGCCCGCATTGTGCGGGATAGCTGTGACGAAGGCGTGACAGGGCGGATACGAAAAAAGCCGTCCAGATGTACGGGCCGGATGAAATCAATGGAGCATAGGGGAAAAGAGCGCCCTGGCCATCTCGCCCATCTCGGCTTCTTTGATGCCAATCGCGCATTCGTAGGCGCAGATCATGAGCTGCAGCAGCTCAAAGTCTGAAATCTTCGCAAGATCATCTTTCAGGTTGGGGTGCTGGCTGAGCAGCAGCGCTCGCATCTCTTCTGCGTTTTTCGGCTTGTCCATGCGTAATCCCTCCATCGCTCAACCCGATTTTAGTCCATGGGAACATGGAAGAGTGGCCGCTGATCGCCAGGTTATGGGAGGGAGGTGGTGCCAGATACGAAAAGCCCGGCGCTGGGCCGGGCTTTTTACTTGGAGGTGGTTGGTTGTGGAGCAACCAAAGCCTTCTGCTGCGCTTGAATTTGCTCGAGCAGCTGCCGGGTTTCTAATGACTGCTGCTTAGCCTCTTGCACAAGCGCAGAAGTTTCGCGCCCAGAGTCAAAGGCAGTAAAGGACAGGCCAACAACAGCGATGATGGTGCCAACCATAACTGCTGTCGCCGACCAGATATTCGTCTTCATGCCTTTCAAAGGCTGAATCTCAAGCCGAAAGTCACTCACAGCCTGGCGCATATCGCTTTGAAAATCTGCGATGCGACGATCCATCCGCGCTTCTACGGCGGATAATTTTGCATCGAGTTCTTCGCGGGATATGTCATTCATTGTGCCAGTATCCTCCACGGGATCAGCTTTGTCATGATGCCCTCCAATCAAGGGCCATATCGTGCGAAATGCCCCGTCAGCCAGAACGGCGTCTCGGAGCTCAGGGTCGCTTTTGGCTTGCGCGATCACAATGGAGAAGGTAGCAAGATTAGCTTGCGCGCGCTGATCGGGCTTCATCATGGTTAGCGACCCGTCTTGCCCTTAGCCAAGTCCAGTATAGCTTCGGCCATTCGCACGGCTTCGGACGAATCAATAGTGATGTTCGCAAAGGTATGCTGGATCGTGCTAACGATACTGTTGCCTCGCGTCGATCCGTCAGAAAGCTCGACAGCATCCCTTCCGAACTGAAGAACCAGTCGCTGACCTTCTGGCGTCCCCATAGCCATGACAAATACAGCGGTACAGTGTTCATTAATGTGATTTGCCGTCCTCTTCACCACTGGCGATTGGGGTGGCACATCGTTGCGCTCGTATTCTCTGGTCATCTCACTTCCCTTATGATTGAAAACTGCCCTAAAAATCTCCACCAGCCCACCTACCCAGCCTTCCCCCGCACAATCCTTCCCGCCATCACCTCATCCGCTAGCGCCGACAGCCGATCTCCCGCATAAAGCCCGCTGATCAGCATCATCAGTGCCAGGGTATCGGCATGCTCAAGAGCGGCGGCAGCGTCTTTCAGGTCGCGCTTTAGTTCTTGTTTTGGATTGTTGAGCGGCATGGCGTCCTATCACTTATTCAGATCTCGAAGCGCTGCAATGGCTTCAAGCAATCGTTTGTGCTGCGCCAATACTTGGTCGGCCAGTGCCGGCCGTCCCGCCTCTCTAAAAATCAATTCCTGCTCAAGCATCTTTTCGGCCTGAGCCTCCAGATCCTTCGCCAAGACCTCGGCCTGGAATTTCACCGAGTGACCCATGGCTACCTCCTGTAAGTTGTCGTTACGCAGTTCCTAGCGCGCCAAAATCTCATTTCGCCGCCGCTGGTACTCTTCAGGAGGCAGCTTCTGCCCATTGAGCAGCAACAGCTCTGATTCTTGGTACTCCCGCTCCGTCATCGGCATGTTGCCCTGCGGGAGGATGGGAGGTTCAGGCTTGTGAGTACTGCAGCCTAAAAGCAGCGCCAGCATCGATAGAGCTATTGTCTTTTTCATACCTATCCTTGGAATTAATGGAGCTCCGTGTTTTACAAAACCGCCACGCCCATTCAGGCTTGGCTCGCGCAATCTTTCCCCAACTCAAGCTCGGCTTTCACCCCGATGCAGCAATTCTCAGCGCTATCGCAACCTCAAGAAGCTTCTGCACCTGAACCAAGACAGTATTAGACAGATCTTCATTTCCGGCTTCTTTGAGGCTGTCCATTACGTCCAGCAGTCGCTCCGCCTCGACCTCAATGGCACGGACGGATTCGCCTATGTGGTATTGAAGCGAGTGCGCCATCTTGATAGGCCCTTGATTAAATCACCTGCTTCTCACCGCTGTTCCAGTTATTCAGCCTTCACCCTGGTAACAAGCCCTATTTGTACCTCTGCGGCATAAGCCACCAGCTTGTCCTCGGCATCCGGAAAGCTCGCCACTATCTTGAGCAGCTCCCGCGCCTCAGCCTCAAGCCCCGACTCGGATAACCGTACAGTCATCCCCGTCAGGTCGACCCCTGACCACTTGAGCAGGGCAGCGACTTCTTTCAGATCACGGCGTAACTGTTGGTTGGGCTTGGTGAGGGGCATAACTTCCTCGCTGGATTTTTTACAGGCTGATCAGCGGCACTACCAAAGTACGGACGACCAGAAAACCCTGCCTTTGATGTGAATGTTCCGCTCGGCCATCTCTTGCGCCGTGTACTCCTCATCAGGGTGCTCGTCCCGATTGAAGCTGCGCATACGGACGCCTCCACCTGGCAGACGGTAGAGGGTTTTTACCCGGAGCTGGCCGTCGTGATCGATGGCATACATCTTTCCGTCCACAACACTTGTGCTGCCCTGGTCAACACCCACGGTGCTTTTGTCCGGCAGCACAGGCTCCATGCTGTTCCCGCTTACAGTTACACATACAGCCTCGCTCGGCTGTACGCCTTGGCGTCGCAGGGTCAGCTTTCCAAAGCGCAGTTTCTGCTTGTGGGATTGCTCAACGACGGTCTTCCCGCTCCCTGCCGACAGCTCCACTTCCTTAAGGAACGGCACGTAAACCTCATCATCGTCCAGCGGGGTGTCGTCATCCCATACGTCAATTGAGCCGATCATTGTGGCGTTCGATTCAATCTTGCGCTGAGCCTCAGCTGCAGCCTCGCCAGTGACCAAAAAACCGACCGAAGTCGAAAGGGCGCCTGCTATTTCGTCGAGCCTCCGTCCTCGCGGAACCGAAGCCTCCGACTCCCATTTCTGGATTGCTTGAGGCGACAAGCCAAGGCGGCGAGCCAGCTCAGACTGACTCAACCCTGATTGCTCTCGTTTTTGCGCTATGCGCTTACCTAATGTGCTCATAGCTCAATGATGCAACCGGTAGTTGTAATTTTCACTGTGAATGTAAGTTGTAAGTTGGCTTATCATACGATAACCTCTGGTTGTAATTGTAACTTTGAGGTTCAAAATGGAAGAGCTACTTATCGAAGACCTGCCTATCTGCAGGGCGGCTAAAGCCGCTGGCGGGCAGTCCGCCCTAGCTCGCCTCCTCAAGGTCACTCCTCAGGCGGTGCAGAAAATGTGCGCCTCCGGGCGTGTCCCTGCCGAGCGAGTTCTCGAAATCGAAAAAGCCACCGGCGTGTCGCGCCACGAGCTGCGGCCGGATCTCTATCCGACTGAATCACTTTCCGCCGCCTAACCCACAACCCGCTGCGAACTGAGTGATGCAGTCGCCCGCTCAAACCCTCGCAGCTCTTCACGACCAAGCCGACCCCGTAACGGACCGGCAACCCTCTCAAACGCAGGCCAAAGCCTGAGTTGAGACGACAAGGGAAGGGTGGAAGCCAGTGCGACTACCAAGCAGCAAAGGGCGGCTACCTCGCCTTGTAGTTCGGAAGAGTCGGTCATGGATGCGTCCTTGATCATTTCGGTGATGGCATTTTGGCCGTATCAGCACAAAGGAAAAACTAGGACATGAAAACGCTCGTACTAGAGACCCGTCGCCAAGTGATGGCTGCCGTATCCACCGCCTTCCCAGGCGGCATGGACTGCGCTGCCGCTCGCCTGGGCATCAAGGACAAACGCCTCGAAAACCAGATCTACGAGACGGCGGGTTGCAAGCCTTTGAGCGACACCGAAATCTTCGTCCTGGAAAGCGAAACCAAAACCGAACACCTGCCCAACTACATCTGCGCCATGTACGGCGGTGTGTTCGTTCGACTGCCCGAGGCAGGCCAGCTGGATAACGTCGACCTGTACCAGCGCTCACTGAATGCCTCGGCACAGCGCGGCGCCCTGGATCAGATGGTGGCGACTGCACTGGAAGACGGCGAGATCGATGCCGCAGAAGCCAAGAAGATCCGCGCCCTGCATGCCAAGTACATGTCGGCCAGCCTCGAGGCTGTAGCTGCGGTGATAGAGCTGCACAAGGCCGGGTAAGTAATCGCAACACATCGGCGGGGGCCGAAGAGCAACACGGGCGTAGCCGGCAGTTAAGCCGCTCGCACCAGGACGACCATCAGGGGAAAGGAAATGGACAGCAAGACAACAGGACGCTTGAGGACATTGAACGCTGAGGGCAGAAGCCCTGCCGACGGGATTAGTTGCGCCTGCGGAAAAGCAATCGACTGAATTTCAGACATGAAAAAGCCGGGGTAGTGACCCGGCTTATTCGCACAACGTGATGAGGTAAGCATGAACAACCAAATTTCCCACGTCAATACTCCAGCCAATGTCGCGACACGTTTTGTTAATTCTGAAAACGTGTCGCGTACCACGATGTCCTCACTCGAGATCGCCAATGTCACCGGCAAGCGTCACGACAACGTGAAGCGCGACATCGTGGCAATGCTGAAAGACCTGAAAGTAGATGTACTCAGTTTTGAGGACATCTATCTGGATGGTCGCAACCGTGAGCAGGTGCAGTATTTGCTCGACCGCGAGCACACCGACTGCCTACTCACCGGCTACAGCGCTCCGATGCGCATGAAGGTGATTCGCCGCTGGCGCGAACTGGAACAGCAACAGGGCGCGCGCGCGCAGGTCTTGCTCAATGGCACGAAGGTCGTCGGTGAACTGGCAATCATGGAGTGCTTCACGCGCCTCCTAAAGCCTGCACCATCCAGCCAAATGCTGATGCTCACGAAGATCGCCCAGAACAACGGGCTTGATCCGAAGTTCCTGCCTGGCTACGCCGTCGATGCCGCACCAGACGCCACCGGTGGCAGCTCCATGCCCACTAAGGCCATTACTGCCCTGATCAAAGATCACGGCATCGCCAGCACAGCGGCCGCCTTCAATCGCGCACTGGCCGCCAAGGGCTTCCTCAGGCAGCTCCCGCGCAAGAACTCCAAGCAGGAAACGGTCAACTTCTGGTGCGTGACCGACAAGGGCATGACCTACGGCAAGAACCTCATCAACCCTCAATCCCCTCGCGAGACGCAGCCTCACTGGTACGTCGATCGCTTCCTCGAACTGGCCGCACTGGTCGGGAAGGCCTGACATGCAATTCACCGTGACGATCAACCAGGCGAAGGCGCTTGAGTGGGGGCTCAACTCCCAACAAGCGTTGCTGTTCGCGTTCGTCTACGGCTGCCCAAGCTGGGCCAAAGCGCTCAAGACTGATGACGGGATCTTCTTTGCTTTGAGCAAGGCCAAGATCGTGGAAGAGCTGCCTTTGCTGACCGACAAGCCGGACACGGCGTATCGCATGCTGAAGGCCCTGGAAGAAGCTGGTTTGATCGAGCTTTCCAGCACTTCGAACATCACGCTTTTTCGCCTGACCCAGAAAGCCGCCGAGTGGAACAAGAAGCAGGATGGGTCGGAAAAATATCCGACCCCGCCAGAATCCAAGGGTCGGAAAAAAATCCGATCTACCTCGGAAAAATATCCGAGCAAGGTCGGAAAAAAATCCGATCTAGGGTCGGAAAAATCTCCGACAAATCAGGATACCAATAATCAGGTTACCAATCAGGAGACCAGTCACAGCTTGCAGGATGGCTCGGACAAGCCGACCCAGTCCCGCGGCTTGGTGCTGGTGGTTGATCGCTCTGACGCTCCACGGGTTGAGATCCCCGCAGACATGCCGGGCCCCAAGGACCAGACCTGCAAAACCTTCAAGGTCTGGGCGAACTACGCCATGGCCTACCGCAAGCGCTACGGCACCTGGCCGGTGTGGAATGCCAAGGTCGGCGGCCAACTCGGCCAGTTGGTCGACCGTCTCGGCGCTGACGTCGCCCACCACGTTGCAGCCCACTTCCTGAAAACCAGTGATGCCGCCGTCATACGCAAGTGTCACAGCCTCAACGAGCTGTTGGCGAACGCTGAGAGCTACCACACCCAATGGGTAACCGGTCAGCGCGTCAACGGAACCACCGCCCGCCAGATGGAGCGCACCGAAGCGAATCTGTCCGCAGCGGAGCAGGCCGCCCAAATGGTCTTGGCCAAGCGCCAGGCAGGAGAGCGCAATGAATACCTCTGAAATGAACGACCAGCAGGTTGCTGGGTTGGCTGCGGCGATCTGTGCCACGGCCGAGGCCATGGGCCAGGAGATGAACCCAGGCACTGCGGCAATGATGGCCGAGGATCTGTGCGCTTACTCGGTGTCTGCCGTGAAAGCCGCGCTGAAGGCTTGCCGCTTTGAGGTGAAGGGCAAGCTGGCTATGGCCGACATCCTGCAGCGTGTTCAGGCTGCTGATGGCCGGCCTGGCAAGGACGAAGCATGGGCCATCGCCATGACCACGAACGACGAATTCGAGACGGTTGTGCTGACCGACGAGATCCAGCTCGCCTTGGCCGCGGCAAAACCTGTCCTCGATGCCGGCGACAAGATAGGCGCTCGCATGGCGTTCATTAGTGCTTACGAGCGATTTGTCGCCCAGGCCCGAGGCGACGTTAAGCCGGTGAACTGGCATGTGTCTGTAGGGTTCGACGCAAGCCGGCGCACCGCGGCGATCACCAAGGCCGTGCAGATGCAGCGCATTCCACAAGAGCGCGGACAGTTGTATCTGGCGGACCTGAGCGTGGCGCCAGTGACCGAAGACGGTCGCGCTCTGGCGGGCCTGATCACCGGTGAAGTTACCCGGCCGACTCCGGCAGTTCGCGAAAGGCTTCAGGGGGTAAAAGCTTCCATGATGAAAATGCGTGCGGCAAGCGCCGAAAGGAAGGACGAGATGCGGATCGAAGCGGCCAATGAGTTGGCAGATCGTCGAGCCCTGCTATTGAGGCAGGTTGAGGAGTTGGCATCGGGGAGGGTATCCCATGGCTGAACTCGCATTGATCCGCACCGCCCAAGGTTTGGTGCCAGCCACCGAGGCCGACCGCGAACTGGTCCAAAAGTGGAAGGCTGGCCAGGTCATTCACGGCAAGTTCACCCGCATGCGCAACGGCAAGTTTCACGGCAAGTTCTTCTCGATGCTTGATCTGGCATGGGACTACTGGGAGCCGGTTGGCGGCCTCATCCCGCGCCAAGAGATGCGTGGCATTCAGGGACTGGCCAAGTTCTTCGAGGCGCAAAGCGGCAAGCCGGGGCAGCTGTCTCACGCGGTCGCGGCTTACGTCGCCGGCCTGGAGACGGCACGCGCTGAACGCTTCCCGGCGGTGGACAAGAGCCGTGAAGCATTCCGCGAATGGGTGACGATCGAGGCCGGCCACTTCCACCTGGTGCACACGCCGGAAGGTATCCGCAAAGAGGCCAAGTCGATCAGTTGGGCAAATATGGACGATACGGCCTTTGAGCCACTTTACCGCGACGTGTTTAACGCCTGCTGGCGATTGGTGCTGTCCGCGCACTTTGAGAGTGAGGCTGAGGCGCTGTCTGCTGCTGATCAGCTGGGGAGCTATGCATGAGAGTCGCCCTCAAGGAAGCCAAGGCGAAGAAGTGCCGGAATCCGGCCTGCGGGGCGAGCTTCAAGCCGTCATTCTCCACCGCGCAAAAGGTGTGCAGCTGGGCATGCGGCCTGGCCATCAAGGACGTGAACCAGGAGAAGGCGCGCAAATCGCTGGCCCAGATCGAGCGCCGTGAGATCAAGGTCCGCAAGGAGAAGCTGAAGAGTAGGGCGGATCACCTCAAAGACACGCAGACCGCCTTCAATGCCTGGGTTCGCGCCCGGGATGCCGAGTTACCGTGTATCAGCTGCGGCCGGCATCACCAGGGCAAGTACGACGCCGGCCATTACAGGACGGTTGGGAGTAACCCGGCCTTACGTTTCGAACCACTCAACTGCCACCGACAATGCTCGCCCTGCAATACCCAGCTATCCGGAAACATCGTGAACTACCGCATTGAGCTGGTGAAGCGAATCGGGGCTGAGGCGGTCGAGTGGCTGGAAGGTCCACATGAACCGAAGAAGTACACCGTCGAAGAATTGAAGGCGATGACCGCCGAATACCGGGCAAAGACCAGAGAATTGAAAAAGGAAGCAGCATGAAACTGATCAGCGCAAGGCAAGTATGGACAGAGTCGCAGCACGAATCGAATGCATCGATCAGCGCCGCGGCAATCGAAAAGGCCGAGTCGGCACCGGTGAAGACTGGCAATCGCATGCGGCGTCACGAGGCTGTGTTTGCAGCGCTGGGGGACGACAAGGAGGAGCGCATTCAAGTTGTCCGTCAGCGGATCAGTATCAGCGAGACGCGCCGCACGCCGGTAGGTCGATCCACCGCCCGCGCTGCGCACCTGGCCACAATCGGCAAGGTATTGCGCGCCATCGACACGCTGCCATTCCAGGTGCAGCAGTTCGGACACTTCCTGTATCACCCGATGATGACCATGCAACACGTGATGAACGCCGTGCTGCTGATCACCGCCAAAGCACAACTGCCAGACCTGACCTCAGCCAAGCGAGTGAAGGCCCAGTATTTGGTCACCATGGCGTTGCAATCCTACAAGGGTGAGGTTCATGGCGCGGCGGAATGGGGCCCAGCCCGGGTAGCGGCGGAGATGAGCGCCTTCTTCGGGGTGACCATCGACCCGAAAAACTGGACGCGCGACTGGCTGGACTTGTGGGACTCCCTGAAAGAAGCGGTTAAGGAAGTGGATATTCAGGCGCAGCAGCCGTTGTGGCAGGTGATCCACGCGGAAAAAGATCAAGAGGCGGCATAATCATATTGACATGACGGGATTTTGCGCGTACTTTTCCCATAGTGCACAAGTAACGCGAAACGCACACGAAACCCTGAACCCGGCCATCGCGCCGGGTTTTTGTTTTTCTGATTTCTGGGATTTCCCTGCGGCGGGCCTTCCAGAAGGTGAAAGGCTGATAGGCGTCTCTTTGCCCTAGAGGACGTCGATGATCAAGCCAAAGTGTCTGCTTCGGCGGCCTCTGTGAGCAACGTGAGTGCATCGCTATAAGCGCTCAACTCAGCGCGGATGCTACGAACGCGATTGTCCGAAATCAATGCTCCGCGAAGGTGCAATATGTGGCCGTTCACGTGCTGTCTGTACGTGCTGTACTCGGCTATGACTGAGTGGGGGATTGATACGGCCTCAACCACTTCGTATGACTCATTGAAAACCACTGCTACCAATTCGTCGAAGTCGTTTTTTTCCAAATTCCGTATAACGCCTAGCTGTCTTGATTTGTTGGTGGGGTTTACCCGGCGCGCTTTTATTTGGATCTTTTTGCCAGTTTCAGATTCTGCGTCGTGACCTGCTGCTGAGTTATTGGCGAGCTTCAAACCTAGAGCCGATGCAACCAGCCACTCTGCATAGTCGCCGGTAGGGTTATTCATGGTTCTCAAGATTCCTCGATTTCTAAGCTCGCCTATCACATCAGACTGAAGCTTGAGCAAATCTTTGGTTTGCATGCTGGTGAGATTCATTCTTGAGTGTCCTTTGGCTTGGCCTGGTGGAGCCTTCGCTTTAGCGATTGAAGAGAAACGCAGGGCGATTAAGCCGTTTCGGCAAGCTCACACTGTCGCTTAATTAAGGCCAAGATCGTGAAGTCCGCGGCCGACAAGCTCGAACCGGGCAAGGCGTATTACATCGACTTCACCATTGCCGAGTAAAGATTTCCCCTCGCTGCTCCGTGCTGCACTTGGCCGCCACCTGACGGCCTTTTTTATTCAGGCTGCCTCTACAGAGATAGCCAGGCGCTTGCCGAGAGCGGACAGGGCGGCTTCTAGCTGCTCCATCTTCGATGTGTGCAGGAAGTCGACCAATCGATCACCTTGGGCCTGGTGCACGCCGAGCAACCGGCACAAGTCAGCCTTGCGCATATCTCGATCCATCATGGCGTTCCACAGAGCGATCTTGGCAACGGTTACCGCTGGCAAGTGAACAACGCGCTCGCCAGCCTCTGGTGCAGACGCTGCCGGAATTGCACGACGCTCATCGACATAGATCGACAAGGTTGTCTCGATACCATCCACCGCTTCGCTCAGCGCGTGCTGCTCGTCATCGCCGTAGCTGTGGAATTGCGGCAGGTCACGGCAAAACACGGCGAGCCCTGGTGTGTCATCTCGCTCAAAGCGAATTGCATAGTCGTACATGGTCACTCCTCGGAGGTGATCGTCCAGCATTCAGATGTGGTGAAGGGGCTCTTCAGAGCCCCAGTTGTTTGATGATCGCCTTGCGGGTCGGTTCTGGCATTTCCTTACTACCGTGATCCGCGAAGGTGGTCTTGTTGCCGTTTGGGGCGGTGATCTTGAAGTGGCTTCCTTTGCCTGCTTCGAAGGTCACCCCTTGGGCCTTCAACCATCGTCTGAACTCGCTGAACTTCATCACCTCGCCTCGTTGTTTGGATGAGTTCATTATACAACAGTTATGTAGTAATACAACAATTATGTTGTAAGTGTTCTAGGCCTGAGCAAGCACTTGGGCTTTGTCGTTTCCGGGTCTGTGCATCCTCTAGCCGCTTCGGTGGGGAGTTGCACGGGCGCCGGCCCAATTCCTTCGCCTAGAAACCCGAGGCGCGTATGAGATCACTACCTATGTCCGAGCCCGGCCCATTGACCGCCGCTGGCGGGATTGCGTTGTACAAACTGGGGGCCTTTGGCTTCGTTGCGGTATTGGCTGCTGTGGTTGTCATGGCGATGACGCTGCCCAAGACCGTGCGCGAGTTCGTTGTCGCCATGATCAGCACCACCGTATCCAGCATCTGCGGCGGCGCGTTCGTCGTGCGCTGGCTGGGGATTGGTGACTGGGCGAATGACGACGTTGGGTTGATCGCCATCGGCGGGCTGATCTTCGTGTGCGGCCTGCCTGCTTGGGTTCTGGTCCGCGCCTGGTTCAAGTGGGCCGAGAAGCGCCGGGACAAGGATCTGGGTGAGATCGCTCAGGACCTGGCTGAGATTCGCCGGAACCTGAATGGGGCGAACCAGTAATCCGCGACACGTTTCGCGAATCAGCAAATTGTGTCGCGACATGGGAGTAGGGCATGACCAACATCACCCGCCTGCATCACGCATTGCCACTGAGCCCAGCCATCAACAAGGCCGTCACTGAGCTGGATACCGCCATCGCCAAGGCGATCGATGCTGCCAAGGCAGCCGGCCTACCTCAGGGATTGGTTGTGTCCATCCTGCACGGGCATGCCCATTTGCAGACGAACATCATGGTGAGCTGACTCAAGCGTATGCAGACTGTATGGATTGAAGGCGCTCAAGATTGAGTCGCTCACATTCGGTCTCAGCTTCTTGGCGGGTTGAATAGGCTGGCACCAATCTCTGCTTTTCCTGATTGTCGTAGAGATTGAATCCGCTCGAGACGGTTTTGCAGTAATAGCGATCACCCTCACGCACGGCTTCTGTTGCCACAGGAATTGCCGGAACAACCACGTATTTATTCAGCATCCTCTTCTCCTTAAGTATCACTGCAGGCAATGACTTTAAGGAATAGCGGCTACTTGCCATCGGATCAAGCAACTCTGATAGGTATCCGATGAGCAGTCTGTTGCAACTGAAATGCGTTCGAAATCACAAATGAGAGCAATGCTCAATCATGCGGTGCCTTGGTGTATTGGCTGGGTAGGCAGAGGCTGATTGATGTGCTGCTGGACAGCCAAGACTAAGGATCCCCCATGACAACCAAGCAACCCGACTGGGAGGCGATCGAACGTGCCTACCGGGCCGGGTCGCTTTCACTGCGTGGAATAGCTGAAAAGTACGACACCAACGAAGCAACGATCCGCAGTCGAGCCAAGAAGAATGGCTGGCAGCGTGACCTTACCGACCAGGTTCGTACGGCGACCAAGGAAAAGCTTTCACGCAACCCTTCACGCACCGACGTCACGCAGCGTGAAGTGCGTGACGATGCGCAGATTGTTGATGAGGCATCCGATGAAGCCGCCTCAGTTGTATTGGCTCACCGGGCCGACCTTGGGCAGTGGCGTGAAATCTCTAACAAGCTTCGCGCAGCCCTGAGTGATATCGAGATCGACGAGGACAATCTTGGCGACTTCTCCCGCGCGCTGAACGCTGGAGTCGACGCCCAGCTCAAGGTGATCAAGGGCGAACGCCAGGCCTACAACCTCGACACCGAGGAAGGCGACAAGACAGTCAGCGGCCTGTCTGACCTGATGGATGAATTATCGAAGGAAGCCTGACATGAAGCCCGAGCACTTGAAGCTGCTCAGGGATCGGTTCTGGCGCCTGAACAATCTCTACTGGATCACCGACAAGAACGGTAAGAAAGTCCGCTTCCGCATGACGCAGGAGCAGATCGACTACTTCCAGGGCATGCACACCCGAAACATCATCCTCAAGGCGAGGCAGCTGGGGTTTACGACTCTGGTCTGCATCGTCCAACTGGATGCTGCGCTGTTCGAGGCTGCCAAGTGCGCGCTGATCGCTCACACCCTGACGGACGCCAAGCGCCTGTTTCGGGAGAAGATCAAGTACGCCTATGACAACCTGCCGGCTGAGATCAAGGCGGCCAACCCGGCGCGCAATGACGCGGCGGGCGAGCTGGTATTTAGCAAAGGCGGCTCGCTCTACGTCAGTACCTCCTTCCGGGGCGGCACGCTGCGCTATCTGCACGTTTCCGAGTTCGGAAAGATCTGCGCCAAGTATCCACATAAGGCGCGGGAGATCGTCACTGGCGCCTTCGAGGCGGTGGCAGCAGATTGCTTCGTCACCATCGAATCGACTGCGGAGGGTCGGGCCGGCTACTTCTTCGACTACTCGCAGAGCGCCGAGAAGCAGCAGCTGTCCGGCACGCCGCTGGGCCTTCTCGACTGGAAATTCTTCTTCTTCAGCTGGTGGCGTAACCCGCTGTACTGGCTGGACCCGGCGACGGCGGTTATTCCGCAACGCCTGACTGACTATTTCAACGACCTGGAGGCCAAGCACGGCATCCAGACGAACCCCGGGCAGCGCGCCTGGTACACCGCAAAGGAAAAGACCCTCGGCGATGACATGAAGCGCGAGTACCCGTCGATCCCGGTCGAGGCCTTCCAGCAGTCGGTAGAGGGCGCCTACTACGCCCAGCAGTTCACCAGGCTTTACGCAGAAGGCCGCATAGGCGCGATACCGAACAACTCGCACCTTCCGGTCATGACCTTTTGGGACATCGGCGTCGGCGACTCTACGGCCATCTGGTTCGTGCGCCAGGTCGGCACCGAATACCACGTCATTGATTACTACGAAAACTCAGGCGAGGGCCTGCGGCACTACATGAAGGTGCTCAAGAACAAGGGTTATACCTATTCCGAGCACTGGGGGCCGCACGACATCGAAAACCGCGAGTTCGGCAGCGATGCCAAGAGCCGCAAGGACATCGCCAAAGAAGGCTATGAGATCGATGGAGAGCGGTACTCGATCAAGTTCCAGGTCGTGCCCAAGACAGGCGTTGACACCGGCATCGAGGCGGCTCGGGAGATCCTGCCGCGCTGCGTGTTCGACGAATCAAAGTGCGAAGAAGGCATCACCCACCTTGAGAACTACCGCAAGGAATGGGACGACAAGCGCGGCTGCTGGAAAGACAAGCCGCTGCACGACAAGACATCCCACGGCTCTGACGGCTTCCGCTACTTCGCGGTCGCCATGACCAAGCGCAAGCCTGTACCAACCTCCACCCAATCCCTGAGAATCTGACCATGAGTGATGACCCAAGCGCCACGCTTCCGGCGGTGGACCGCATGCGTGCCTACTGGGACATTGTTGCGCCGCTGATGGGCGGAACATCTGCCATGCGCGCAGTTGGCAAAGTTCTGCTGCCGCAATACCCCGCAGAGCAAGATGACACTTACAAGGAGCGCCTGGCACTGTCCACGCTGCTGCCGGTATATGCCGAGACAGTCAGCAACATGACGTCGCGAGTGTTCGCCGAGCCCCTGCAGTTGGGTGAGGATGTTCCTGATGACATCAAGACCCTGTGTGGCGACATTGACCTGGCCGGCAACGATCTCAACTCATGGTCGGTCGAACTGTTCCGCAATGGGTTGAGTCACGGGCTGTGTCACGCGCTCATCGATTACCAGCCGACCCAAGATGCAGAGGGGAATCCGCTCTACAAGACGCGGGCCGAAGAGATCAAGGCGGGCGTGCGGCCCTATGCGGTCATTGTGAAGCCTGATCAGGTGCTGGGCTGGCGATTCACTGCAGGCAAACTGACCCAGTTTCGCTACATGGAGTCCGTCGAGGTGCCGGATGGTGAGTTTGGCACCGCCAGCGTTCAGCAGATTCGCGTGCTGGAGCCTGGCTCTTGGCGAACCTACCGTAAACCTGACAAAGGCGGGGCGTGGGAGCTGCATGAGCGAGGCGCGACCAGCCTCTCGTACATTCCGCTGGTGACCTTCTACACAGGCCGCACCGGCGCGCTCACCGCCAAGCCCTCATTGCTGGAGCTGGCCTACCTCAACGTCAAGCACTGGCAGTCGCAGAGCGATCAGGACAACCTCCTGCACGTCGCCCGGGTGCCGCTGCTGTTCGTGTTCACCGATGACGATCAATTCAAGCTGGTCATCAGCTCCGGCAGCGCAACCCGCATGCCGAAGGATGGCAGTGCTGAGTATGTCGAACACACCGGCGCCGCAATCGAGGCCGGCCGCCAATCACTGCAAGACTTGATTGATGAGATGCGCATGGCAGGGGCAAAGCTGCTGCAGCGCGACAAGCAGCAGGTGAAAACGGCAGCCCAGGCCAATGAAGAGGCCGCTCAGGAATTGTCGCCTCTGGCGCGAATGGCCGGCCAGTTCGCCGACTGCCTCGCTCAGCTACTCCAGATCCTTGCCGACTATCGCGGCCTGCCTGATGGCGGGCATGTCGAGATGCGCGGCAACTTCGATAGCGACTTTGCTCCCGAGGTCAGCCTTCCATCCCTGATCAGCATGGCTTCCGCCGGGAAGATCAGCGACGAGACCCTCTACTCCGAAATGCAGCGCCGCGGCGTTATCAGCGACGAGCTGGATTGGGCGGTGGAGAAGGACCGCATTGAGATGCAAGGCCCTGCACTGGGTACGCTGTAATGAGCATTAATCAGCAGTTGCGTGACGCCATGCTTGGTCACGCTATCGACCTGACGCATTACAGTAACGCCCAGGCGAGGGCGATCATCGCGATCCTCAACGGCCGGGACGCCGAACTCAAGTCACGCCTGATTGACGCAATGGAGAATGTCGGCACGGTCTTGACGGTCGAGGCGATGAACCAGGTGCTGTCGGCTGTATTGCAGGTGAATGCGACAGCCTTCCTTGAGGTCAATGAGGCGCTGAATCGCAACCTTGATGACTTGCTTGTCTACGAGTTGAGCTTTCAGCAGGCCTTGGTCGAATCCGTTCTTCCGCGTGCGGTGCAGGTTCAGTTTCCAGTGGTGAGCGTTGCCTTCAGTGCGGCCAAGGCGATTGTTCAAGCCAGACCCTTTCAGGGGCGATTGCTCAAAGAATGGATGGCTGGCATTGAGGCTGATCGAGCCGCACGCATCCGCGATGCAATTCGCTCAGGCGTGGTTGAGGGGCGTACGACCAGCGATATCGTCAAGCAGATCGTCGGACGTAAAAGCGAGAACTTCGAAGACGGGTTGCTGCAACGCTCCCGGCGCGACGTCGAAACGATTGTGCGCTCAGCTATTGGCCACACCGCCGAAACAGCCAGTGACGCCGCGTACGAGGCAAACAGCGACATCATCAGCCATGTGCAGTGGCTAAGCACCCTGGATAACAAGACCTCCAGCACCTGCCGCATTCGCGACCAGTTGCCTTACACGCTCAAGACCTACAAGCCGATCGGCCACAAGATCCCCTGGCTGGCGCGGCCGGGGCGCATTCACATGTGCTGCCGCTCAACCAAGTTCCCGGTGCTCAAGAGTGCCGCGGCGCTCGGCTTCGACGATGGCGCAACCCGAGCCAGCATGGACGGCCAGGTGCCGGCGAGCACGACCTACGCTGAATGGCTTAGCAAGCAGTCGGCAGGGCGACAGGATCAGATCCTTGGGGTGACGCGGGCGCAGATGATGCGCGAGGGCGGTCTGAAGCTGGACGCCTTCTACAACGACAAGGGCAAGCTGCTCACGATGGAGCAATTGCGCGAACGCCTCAAATAAATGCGCGCCACGAAATGCGATATCGCCAAAACGTGGCGCGAACACCTTTAAGCCTCGGCATCCGCCGGGGCTTTTTTATGCCCGCTGTTCGGATGGACGGGGCGCACTGAGCCGGATGGCTCGCAGGAGACAAGATGAAGCTCAAGACTGTTGAAGTGGACGGCAAGCAATACGCTGAGATTCAGGACGGCAAGCCGGTATACACGCACGACGACGGCAAGGACATTCCGTTCGATGCCGCCTCTGCCGTATCCCGCATCACCGCTTTGAATGCCGAAGCCAAGAATCACCGCGAAGGCAAGGATACTGCCGAACGAGCTCTCAAGGCTTTCGAGGGTATCGATGACCCAGCGGCGGCCAAAAAGGCTCTCGACACCGTCTCGAAACTCGATCAGAAGCAGCTGGTGGACGCCGGCGAGATTGACACTGTTCGCAACGAGATCAGCAAAGCCTTCCAGACCCAGCTGGATGAAGCCAACGGCAAGGCGCAGACCTTCGAACAGCAACTGTACGCCGAGAAGATCGGTGGCAACTTCGCCCGCTCGAAGTACATCGCCGAAAAGCTGGCAGTTCCAGCCGACATGGTCCAGGCCACCTTCGGGCAAAGCCTGAAGATCGAAGACGGCAAGGTCGTCGCCTATGACGCCCAAGGCCAGAAGATCTTCAGCCGCTCCCGCCCGGGTGAGCTGGCCGACTTCGACGAAGCGATTGAAACCCTTGTCTCGCAGTACCCCCACCGCGACCACATCCTGAAGGGCTCCGGCGCCAATGGCGGCGGCGCTCCGAACGGTGGTGGTGGCAATTCCGGCACCCCGAAAAAGCTCGCCGACTGCAAGACCGACGCCGAAAAAGTGGCCTGGGCTCAGTCGCAAGCGTAATCCATCACTGAGAGGGCTCTATGCCATTCGATCTTCAGGTATTCAACAAGCAAACCTACTCCGCCATGACCGAGGTTGTGGATCAGCAGGTGCAGCTGTTCAACGCGGCCTCTGGCGGCACCTTGGTACTGGCTGCGGGCCAGAATCAGGGCGACTTCTCGCTGGACGCTTCCTTCAAACAAATTGCCGGCCTGGTTCGCCGTCGTAACGCCTACGGCTCTGGCGCTGTGGCTGCCAAGCGCCTGGAGCACCTGCTGAATGTGTCGGTGAAAGTCGCCGCCGGTACGCCGCCGATTGAGTTCGAAAAGCAGCAGTACACCTGGATCCTCCAGAACCCTGAACTGGCGGCAATCAAGATCGGCGAGCAGCTGGCCATCGCTCAGGTGCAAGACCAGCTTAACGCCGGTATCCGCGCCCTGGTGGCGGCAACGTCGGGCAACGCGGCGGTGGTGCACGATGGCACGGCGGCGGCTCCAACGTTCCGTGTCCTGAACAAGGGTTCCGCGCTGTTTGGCGATCGCGCCGGCTCACTTCGCGCCTGGTTGCTGCACTCCACCGTGCTGCACTCGCTGTACGACAACGCGCTGACAAACGCCGAGCAGCTGTTCAGCTTTGGCACCGTCAATGTGATGCGCGATGCCTTCGGTCGCTTGTTTGTGGTGACTGACTCCGACGCGCTGATCAACCCGGGTGCGACTCCGACCTACAACACCCTGGGCTTGGTCGAGGGCGCGGGCATCGTGCAACCCAATGGCGATTTCCACGCCATTCTGCAGGACACCGCAGGTGGCGAGAACATCAAGACCACCTACCAGGCCGAGTGGACCTACAACGTAGGCCTGAAAGGCTATGCGTGGGACATCGCAGCCGGCGGTAAATCGCCGACTGACGTTGCGCTGGGCACTTCGACCAACTGGGACAAGGTGGCCACCTCCAACAAGGACACCGCCGGCGTTCTCGTCAAAACCAAGTAACCCTGAAGAGCGCCGGGTTCGCTCGGCGCCGGTGAGGCATTCATGATCAAGCAAAAGATTCTGTGGTTTATCCCTGGGGTTGCCACTGCCGAACAGAAGGCTGCGGCCCAGGCCAATGGCCTGACCATTCGTAACCCGTTGGCATATAGCGACGGTGCCGGCCTAGAAGAATGCGACGGTGTCACCGGCATGGCGCCGAAGGCATATGCCGAGAAGTTCGGCGTGACCGACGAGCCTGAAGGTTGTTCGTGGCAGGGCGCCGCTCTGCGTGAAGATGGTCCGACTGTGGCCGAGTTCGTAGCTGCGGGCTACCCGGCAGCGAACTACCCGCCAGAAGGCTACGTCTCGCGCAGCACCGCTCAAGAAATTGCCGACGCGATTGCCGAGCAAGATGCTGACAACAACGCAGACGGCAAGATGCCCATCGCCAAACTGCGCGAAGTCCTGACCGCAAGAGGTATCGACTTCGACCCGAAAGCGAAGAAACCGGACCTGCAGGCATTGGTGGATCAAGCCGAAGTCGCTGAAAAGGTCGTCGAGCTGAAGGTTGCGCTGACCGAAAAAGGCATCACCTTCAACGACGACGTAACCCTGGACGAGCTGAAAGCGCTCCTGCCGGCGGAGTAACCCATGCTGATCATCGAAGACGGTTCCATTGTTTCCGGCGCCGACTCGTTTGTCAGCGCCGCGGACTTTGCGGTCTATGCCGCCAATTACGGCGTGGAGGTGCCAGATGCTGAACCTGCTCAAGAAGCTTTGCTACGCCGTGCTGCTGTGCAGCTTGATGGTCTTCGCTGGGCGGGCAGCCCAGTGTCTGGTGACCAGGCTCTTTCATGGCCTCGATCGGGCGTGGTGCGCAATGGTTTCGCGGTCAAGCTCGATGCGATTCCCGCCCAGGTCAAACAAGCGCAGATGGCTCTGGCGGCTGAGCTTCATGCCGAGGATGTAGCGGCAGCCAAGGTCGTGAAGGGAGCCATCACAAAGGAGGCGGTGGACGGGGCTGTAACTCGCGAGTACGCGGCGCCGGTCGTGAAGACTTCCGTGTCTACACGTCCGTGTGTTGCCTTGCTTACAGGTTTCCTTGGAAGCTCAAGCCAGATTGCACTAATCCGGGGGTAGACCATGGAGTTCTATGACGAAATGGCTCAAATGACCCTGGACATGATGGCGGAGTTTGGGCGGCCGCTTACGCTTCGGCGGACTATCGCAGGCAAGTACGACACCTCGATCGGGAAGAACCGCCCAGGTGTCGTAGAGGAGCAGGTGATTACGACGATCGTACGCCCAGCGAGCCAGGGCACCGTTCAGGCGTTCGATCAGAAGTTCCAAGAGGGCACGCTAATCGAATCGAACATTCGAGCTCTCAAGATTGCCGCGAAAGGCATGCTGTGGCCGCCAGCGCCAGGCCATGTCGTGATTCTTGATGGCGAAGAATGGAAGGTGATTGGCGTTACGCCTGTGTCACCCGCGGGCATTGATTTGCTGTATTCAGCCTCGGTGATGCGATGAACAAGTATTCAGGATTTAGCGGTGGCTTTTCTGCTCAGCTCCAGGCATTTGCTGATGAGGCAAAGAAGGACATTGACCTGAGCTTTCGCGAAATCGTGATCAAGGTTGGGGAGGCACTGATTAGGCTCTCTCCGGTGGGCAACCCAGAGTTATGGGCCGAGAACGCGGTAGCTGCCCAGCACAACCAAGAAGTAGCCAATCACAACGCAACCCTGCGCTCTGATCCTGCCAATGTCACTAAGGGCGGGAGACTGCGTAAAGGCTTGAAGGTCAACGACTCGATGGCGATCAAGGGGGCTGCTGGTTACGTGGGAGGCCGATTCCGGGGGAATTGGCAATTCACTATTGGCAGCCCTGCAAGTGGTGAGCTTGAGACCATTGATCCAAATGGCGCGGATACGCTCGGCAGAATCATTGCCGGGGTGGGTAGCCTGGAAGCAGGGGATGTCGCCTACATCGTGAATAACCTGCCGTATGCGATCCCCCTCGAGTATGGACACTCGGAGAAGCAGGCGCCGGGCGGGATGGTCCGCATCACCGTCGACCGATTCCAATCCATCGTCAGCGAGATTCTTGCTCGCAGGAAAACCTAATGTCCCAAGCCCTGATCAAGCGCGCCTTCGAGGCCGCACTGGAGGTCTACGCCAATGACAAGGCACTGCCAGTGGCCTATCCGGGCCAAGCCTTCGAAAGGCCGTCGGGCATGTACTTGTCTTGTCATGCCATTCCGGCGTTGACGGATAGCCTCACGCTTGAGGGGGACCATCGCCTGTACTCCGGGACATTCCAAATCAACGTCATCTTCCCGGCGGGTGATGGCACTGGGGACGGCGACGAAATTGCTCAGGAGCTCGCCGACCACTTCCCGCTCAATGCCAGGTTTGGCGCTGTAGGCGTGCAGGTGATGACCCCGATGAGCATTGTCGCCCCGATTATTACTGATGGCCTGATCAGCATCCCGGCGTCATTCAGCTACCGGCTCGACACCAACTGACCCAGTTGCCGCAACACCACAACCCGCCTTGAGCGGGTTTTTTATTGCCCGTTCGGGCGAAACTCAGCGTCGGTCCATGCGGCCGCAAAGGAACTACCATAGCTTTCTCGATCCCTGACGGCACCACCATTCACCTGGGCACCACCTTCGGCACCCCGGTATCGATCACCGCGATCAGCAACGCCACAACCGCCGTTGCAACCGCAGCCGGTCACAGCCTGTCGGCTGGCGACATCATCACCGTAAAGAGCGGCTGGCAGCGCATCAACGAGCGCGTATTTCGCGTAGCCAACCCACTGGCCAGCACCTTCGAGCTTGAAGGCCTGGACACCAGCGATACCACCGCATTCCCTGCTGGCACCTCGGCTGGCAGCGCAACCAAAGTGCTGACCTTTACCCAGATCACCCAGGTGATCGGCATCAGCACCTCGGGCGGCGATCAGCAGTACGCCACCGTGTCGCCGCTGGAAGCAGACTTCGAGATCCAGATCCCGACCATGTACTCGGCGCAGAGCCTGTCCATGGAGATCGGCGATGACCCATCTTTGGTCGGTTATCAGGCCCTGAAAAAGGCTGCTGATGCCCGCGCCATTCGCCCTCTGATGATGGTGAACAAGAACGGCTCGAAGATTTACTACTACGGCTATGTGTCGTTGAACGAGACGCCGACCAAGAACAAGGGCCAGGTCGACACCGTTAACTCGTCCTTCTCCCTGCTGTCCCGTCCAACCCGTTACGCCTCTTAAATAGCGGCAAAGGTGGGGGAGACGTTCCCCCGCCTTATTTTCTGACCCCATAAGGAGCCACACATGGCCAAGTTCAGCCTCGCAGTAAAGCCAACCTTCAAAGCAAAGATCCAGATGCCAGTACACGGCGGCGAATCCGTCGAGCTTGAATTCGAATTCAAGCACCGCACCCGTGATCAACTCGCGGCGTGGGGAAAAACCATGGCGAAGATGACCGATCTGGAAATGCTTGAAGACATCCTGGTCGGCTGGAACATCGAAGACCCATTCAACCGCGAGTCGCTGGAATTGCTGATCCAGAACTTCTACGGTGCGCCGATGGTTCTGCTGGTCGCCTATCACGATGAGCTGAAGCAGGCTCGCCAAAAAAACTGATCGCCTCGGCTCGCGCCCTGTATCAGGGCGCGGCGGCCGAGGATGAAATGGCGGCGTTCGGATTCAGCGCTGAAGACTTCGAGGTAGAAGTCGAGGTGTGGCCGGATTGCTGGGCGTCCTTCGAGTGCTTTGCAGCGATGCAGACACAGTGGCGTACGGGCATGGCTGGGGCTACCGGCCTCGACTACGTGGCGCTTGAGCCTGTAATGCGACTACAGGGTATCCCCAAGGCTGAGCGAATCCACACCTTCGAAGATATCCGCACCATGGAAATGGCGGCGCTTGAGGTAATGCAAGTCAAACGTGAGAGATAGGCGCGTTTTGGAGGTGTCTCGCGATAGTGGTAGATTGCCGGAACTTAATCGAGGATGTCGCCATGAAGGGAATTGTTGCGCTGTGTCTGGTTGCTTTGCTGGCTGGTTGTTCTGCTGTTCAGATCGCGCCAAAGCCGAAAGGTCAGCAGCTAATTGTCACACCTGTGAAGGGTGCAACAGCTCAGATTGTGGCTGGCCAGCAATTCCAGCAGAAGGTCATCCAGGTCAAGCCTGTTGGCAATAAGTGGAGTTCGGCAAAGCTGGATGTAGCCGTAGGCTCCCCGCTGACTAAGTCGATTCAGTCCTACGTATCTTCGGCCATGCCTGACACTCGGATTGGTGACCGGGACGACGGCGCTCCGGCTTCGGTAAAGATTGAGCCCGTCAGTGCTGACATTGAGCTTGGTACAGACGACGCTGCGGCCCACCGCACCGGGATGTTTATCCCTCTCGCGTCGTTCGCCATGACTGCTGACACGGTGGCAATGATCAAGGTTGGCGCTGATGTTTCGTATTGCGGCGGCGAAAAGCAGCGGCTTTCAGTAGTAGGCCGTAGTTCCAAGAACATGAACTACGCAGCCATAGGCTTTCCCGAGCTTGAAGAGGCAATGGCTGTGGCTATCGATGACGCTGCGCGCCAGTTGAGCGAGCAGGTTTCAGCTGGAGCGATGCGCTGCAAGATATAGAAGCAATACCCAGAACCACCGAACCCGCTTAGGCGGGTTTTTTATTGCCTCAAAGCCGGCCTCGAGCCGGTTTTTTATTGCCCGGAGAAACACATGACCTCGATTGCCGAGCTAGGGATTCGCGTCGATTCCTCCGATGCCGCGCAGGCCGCTGACGACCTCGACAAGATGACGGAGGCCGGCAAGCGGAGCGAGGACAGCGTCAAGCGCACCGGCAGGGCCTGGGAGCAGGCAATCGGCGGTATGGCAACCAATACTCAGCAGATTGCCAAAGAGCTACAGACACTCAACGCCAAGCAAGACGCTACCGCCAAATTGATGGCAGATATCGGGCGCTCTATTTCGGCGGCGTCCAGTTCGTTTCAGTCCGCTGCCGCCTCAATGGGCAGCTACCGGGCACAGAGCGAGGCGGTGAGCGCTGCACAGGACAAGATTGCTCAGTCCAGCGAAAAGACTGGGAAGGCTGCAGCTGGTATTGCCGCTGGGTTTGATAAGGCTGCAGCTGCCGCTAATGGCCTGTCATCTGCCGAAGGCAAACTGTCCGAGTCGGCTGATGCTGCACTGGCCCGTCTTACCGCCATGGCCAAATCATCCCTGGACGCTAGCGAGTATTACCAGCGAGTCACGGCCAGCATTAGCAGCAATACGTCTGCACTTGAAGCGGCGAAATCTTCAGGCACTGATTACGCTGCGATGCAGAAGCGCTTCAAGGCGGAGTCTGATGCTCTCGCCGTTGCTACAGATCGAAGCACTGCATCCTCGCAAAAGGCGTCTGCTGCTACGGAAGCGCAAGCGAGGGATCTCGCAGAGCTGCTCGGCAAGATCGATCCGACAGTTGCGGCACTGAAAAAGCTCGACACAGCCCAGGACCAGCTCTCCAAATTTAACGCCGCTGGAATTTTGCCTGACGGAGAGTTCGCCAAGTACACCGCGAAGCTGGATCAGGCCCGACAACGACTCGGCACTTTCGACGACAGCCTTCAGAAAACCGGTGTTTCTTCCGCGCAGACAACTGCGGCGCTGCGTCAGCTCCCTGCGCAGTTCACGGATATTTTCACCAGCCTGCAAGGCGGCCAAGCGCCGATGACTGTCCTCATCCAGCAGGGCGGTCAGCTCAAGGATATGTTCGGCGGCATCGGCCCAGCGGCGAAGGCCATGGGTGGCTATGTCGCTGGCCTGATTAATCCATTCACTCTGGCGGCAGCAGCCGCTGTGGGTCTTGGAGTCGCCTACTACAAAGGCAGCCAAGAGGCTGATGCGTACAGCAAGTCGCTGATCCTAACTGGTAATTCTGCCGGCATGACCGCCGGCCAGCTTGGTGACATGGCTCGCCAAGTTAGCGCAACAGTTGGCTCGACCGGGGCGGCGGCTGAAGTTTTGGCTAGCCTTGCTTCCGGCGGAAAGATCGCAAGCGACAGCTACCTAGATGTTGCTAAGGCGGCAGTTTCCATGCAGGAGGCAACCGGCAAAGCAGTAAGCGAAACAGTTGCCGAGTTCAACAAGCTTGCCGGCGACCCAGTCAAAGCCTCGGCAGCACTCAATGAGCAGTACAACTATCTTACTGCATCGGTTTACTCACAAATCGTAGCTCTGGAAGAGCAGGGCAATCATGCCGGCGCAGTCAAGCTTGCCACTGAGCAATATGCCGACGCGATTAATGACCGCACGCCGAAGATCTTGGAAAACCTTAGCCTTTGGGAGAAGGGCTATAACGCAGTGGCGAGGGCTGCTGATAGCTTAAAGAATGTCGGTCGCGCACCGACTAACTCTGAGCGAATCCAGACGGCAAAAGATACCTTGTCGAGGCTTGAGACTCGCGGCGGCAGTGAAATGATTCCCGGCGAGGATCTTGTTTATATTGGTGAAAAGGGCAAGCAAAGCCTCAGGGATTACATTCGCGGCCTTGAAGTGAAGGATGCTGCCGAGGCTGATTACGCAACAAAACAGAAAGAGCGCGCCGCAGTTGAGCTGGCTGGACAAAAGGCAATTGATGCCCTTGATGCCAGAAAGAAGGCGACAAGATCAAACAGCGACAAGCGTAAGGATGAGATCGACAGCCTAAATAAGGAGATTGCTGATCTACGCAAGTCAGATCCCAATAATGCAAGGCTTACACAAGCCAGCATTGACCAGCAAAGGGAGGCTATTAACGCCAAGTACAAGGATGCCAAGACGACTGCAGGATCTGTCGATCTGTCCGGATTCAACGACGCCCAGAACAAGCTGAAACTGATTACCAGCGAGTACGACAACGCCCAGCAGAAACTGAACGCTGCGCAGAAAAGCGGCCTGCTCTCGCAAAAGGACTACAGCGAGCAGAGCGCGGCCCTGGTCGAACAGGAAAAAGGAAAGATCACTGCAGCCTATCAGGCTGAAATTGACGCGCTCGAAGCGGCCAAGGGCAAAAAAAGCACTTCGGCCGAGCAGCGTATCGCGCTTGACCAGAAGATCGCCGACGCGCGTACCAACATGGTCAAGGCTCAGCAGGACGCTGACACCCAGCTCAACGTCCTGTCGACAAATGAAGAGGGCCGGCTCAAGAAGCAGGCCGCTGCCGTCCAAACCTACATTGACGCGCTGGATGACCAGCTTGCGACTACCAAGAAGCAATTGGCCTTGTCGGTGGCCGGTGTCGGCATGGGTGACGAGGCGCGCAAACGCCTGCAAGAAGACATCAAGATCCAGCAGGAGTATCAGGACAAGCTCGACAAGCTGCTGGCTCAGAAGAACAAAAACCAGATCGATGACAGCGTTTACCAGCAGGAGACGGCCGCAGTACGCGAGGCCCTGGCTCAGCGCCTGGCAATGCAGAAGGAGTACTACGGCGCTGTAGAGGCCGAGCAAACCAACTGGCTCAACGGTGCCTCATCGGCCTACGCGACCTATCTGGAGCAGGTCAAGGACGTAGCAGGGCAGACGAAGTCGGCATTCACCAGTGCATTCAAAAGCCTGGAAGATGTGTTGGTCAGCTTCGCCACGACTGGGAAAGCGTCCATTAAGGACTTTGCTGATTCGATCATCGCTGACTTCGCACGGATTGCGATCAAGTCGAAGGTGATGCCGTCCGTTCTTGGAATGTTTGGCGTATCTTCAAGCTCGACAGCAGGCGCAAGCTCTGCGGGGTCTAGTGGATCCGGCGGATCGATGGATTTCGAGTCCATGCTTAGCGCTGGGCGCGGGATCTACAGCACTGCTACATCTGGATTTGGCAGCACTGTCGCTGCAGGCTGGAATGCTGGCGAGGGATTCCTTGGCGGCATGAAGGGCGCGCTGAGCAATGGGTCCAGCTACGTCAATAGCGGGCTGAGCAGTCTGTTCGGCAGCAGTGGAGGGGCTGCAAGTAGCGCTGCGCAAGGAGCGACGCAGGCCGGATATACCGGTTCGCAAATGGCGAACTGGTCGGCAGCTCAAACAGGATCAACATGGGGAGGTGCGGCCGCTAGCTTTGGAGCTGCTGCCGGCGGTATTGGTGGCGCGATTCAGGGCTATCAGAACTCTGGCGTGAAGGGCGCAGTTGCTGGAGGGCTTGGCGGATGGGGTGGCGCAACGGCTGGCACGATCGCCGGCACAGCTGCAGCAAGCGCCTTGAGCGGTACGGCAATGGGTGCAGCGATGGGCTCTGTTCTGCCTGGTATCGGTACGGTCATTGGTGCGGCATTGGGTGCGGCATTCGGCTCAAAGTTGTTTGCCGGCGAATGGACAACTAAGGACCAAGGCATCCAGGTAGGCGTAGAGGGTGGCGACCTCAATGCCAGCCAGTATGAGTACCAGAAGAAAAAGGGCGGCCTCTTCGGCAAGAACAAGAAACGCACTCGGCTTTCTGTGCTCGATCCTGAAATGCAGGCGGCGCTCGATAACACCTACGACGCCACCGAGAACTCTGTCCTAACGCTGTTTGATCGTCTCAACGTCAAGCTGAATGACGGAGTGCTAGATGGCCTGAATGTCGCCTCCACTCAGATCAGCACCAAGGACAAGACGGCCGAGCAGATCCAGGAAGAGATCGCTAAGTGGTTTGGCGGCGTTGCTGACTCGATGGTTACCGCTGTCGATTCAGCGGTTGGCGCAGGACTTGGCGGCCGAACTTTCGAAGGGCTGACCACCTTCGTTAACAACCTTTACAGCGTCAACGATGTACTGGAAAACCTGAACGTCGATCTGTACGACTTCAGTGTGAGCGGCGGCCTGCTGGCTGAGCGGCTTTCGGCGATGGCCGGCGGCCTTGAGTCGTTGACCAAGAACGCAGGCACCTACTACGAAAACTTCTTCAGCGACACCGAGAAGGCGGACGACACGCTCGCCGCAGTAGGCAAGCAGTTTGCTGCGCTCGGCCTGGCGCTTCCTGATACGCGCGATGCGTACCGGGCCGTCATTGAAGCGCTGGACATGACGACAACTGCCGGTCAGCAGATGTTTGTCACGATGACAGGTCTGGCCGGCAATGCCTCGCAGGCTTACACGATCCTTGAGCAGCGTGCTACCCAGGCTGCTCAAGCAATCGCTGACGCTCTGATGGGGGCGGTTACTGGATCAAACGGAGCCCTACAGCGAGCTATCGCAGCTGAGCAGAAGAACGTGACCGCGGCCTATAACGCCCGGGTCACCTCACTCAACGACATGGCCAGCACGGCAAGCAAGAACGTCAGCGACCTGACCGGTGTCAGCAATAGCCTGGGCTCTGCGCTGAAGCAACTGCGCGGCGACTCAGACGAGACGGTTAAGGCGCTGCGCAACCAGGCTCAGGCCACGCTGCAAAGTGCTTTGAGCAAGGCGCGGGCAGGCGGGTCTCTCGCGGAATTTGCTGGGCTGAGCGATGCGCTCGACACCCTCGGAAGCAACAACACCGACCTGTATCGCTCGATGGAAGACTTCCAGCGGGACCAGGGTCGGACTGTCAACGAGGTCGCCGAACTCAACAAGCTGAACGGCAAGCAACTGACCACCGCCGAGCAGACGGTCGAGTACTTGCAGGATCAGCTAGACCTGGCCGAGGACGACTACAAGCTGCAAATGGCCAAGTTCGACGATCAGCTTGCCTTCGCCCAGGCGCAGATGGATGCGCTCAACGGCATTGATAACTCGGTCAAGAGCGTGGCAGATGCAATCAGCGCTATGAACATGGCAGTTATAGCGGCACTGGCCGGCATGGGCGGGAAGGGTACAACGAACTCCGCCACCACCAACGGCGCCTATATCGACACCATCTACACGGAGCTACTCGGGCGCGACGCTGATAAAGCTGGCAGGGATTATTGGCTGGGCCAGGTTTCCAAGGGGGATATCACTCTTGACCAGCTGGCCCAGGCAATCGCCAATGCAGCCAAGGAAAATAAAGAGAAGGTCAAGGCCGGCTACGCAACTGGCGGCCTGATCTCGGGACCGGGTACTGGCACCAGCGACAGCATCATTGCTCGCCTTTCCAATGGCGAATACGTGCTGACTGCTGACGCAGTGCGCACCTACGGAACCGACCTTCTGGATCAAATGAACGGCCGCAAGCTGCCTGCATTCGCGGGTGGCGGAATTGCTGGGCCAGGTGCGAAGTCAGCAACACCGACCCGGGTCTACAGCGTCACCCAGACGGCAGCAACGCCCAGTGGTTCCGGTGATTCAGCCGCAACCATCGCCGAGCTGCGCCAGTTGCGCGCGGATATTCATAACGACTTGGCGTTCCTCACCAAGCACATGGAAAAGACGGCCTACAACACGACGCAGATTAATGAGTCGGGCGTGCAGGTCGTCAACACAGTTAAAACGGAGGCCGCATGAGCGTTATGAAGGTCGTTCCACCGGTCGAGATAGCGCCTGTCGCCATGATCAGCAACAACGTGCCGGAGACGGATAACGCGCTGTGGCTGGTCGCCACGGCATACAAGGTCAGCGACAAGGTGATGCTAAACCATCGCAACTACGAGGCCTTGGTCGCAAACACCGGGAGAAACCCGGAGACGGATACCGTATCCCCTCCGGCATGGCTCGACCTCGGGCCAACCAACCGCTGGAAGATGTTCAACAAGCGGGCCGGCAACACATGGACCATCGGCACGTTCACATCAAACCCCGAAAGCATCGATCTGACCGTTCGCCCCGGCAAGCGGATCAACTCCATTGGGCTGGTTGGGGTTCGCGCCGCCTCTGTGCAGATCCAGATGATTGTTGGCGGATCGGTGGTTTACGACCAAACCTTCGCCATGTCTACGAAGGCAGGGGGAAGCTGGTATCAGTACTACTTCGGCGAGTTCAAGACGAAGGACAACGTCGCACGCTTCGACCTTCCGCCATTCAGTGGCGCTGATATCCGGGTCATTGCCCTGGCGCCAGGAAGTACGGCCAGGATCGGCATGATGGTTATCGGCATGGCCAAGACGATTGGCACTGCCGTGCACGGGAGCAGCATTGCCGACGAAAGCTTCTCAAGCGTCAAGGAAGACGACTTCGGCAACGTCACCATCATTCCGCGCGGCAAGAGACAAATGATCAGCTTCGACATCGTCCTCTCATCGGAAGAGGTCTCAAGCGTCAGGCGAACTCTCGTTCCGCTCAGCGATACCGTCGCGCTGTACGTCGGCAGCGAGAATCTGGATTACACAATTATCGCCGGGCGCTTCGAGCGCCTGGCTATGGGGCTTCCAACCTATGGACGCGCCAACTACTCCCTTGAAACACGGAGCCTTAACTAATGGCAGTCACAGCGCCTGTAATCGATCTTCTTCCAGATCCGCCACTGCCAACTGACCCGGAATCGGTATTTGACATCAAGTCCGGCGCATCGCTTACCGCTCAGCAGTTGATGGTCCCTCAGCTTAATATTTCGCTTTCCTGGGTCGCCACCCAGGTGAATGCGGCTGAGAGCTACAAAAATGCCGCCGCCACTTCTGCCGGCGCAGCGGCCGACTCAGCTGCTGCCGCGAACTCCTCGAAAAATGCCGCGGCGCAATCGGCCATCGACGCTACCAACAATGGCGCGGAGCAGGTGGCCTTGGCTGCTGCCCAAGCCAATAAAGCAGCCGTGCAGGCCAGTAACGCCGCCGCATCCGCCACAGCCGCTGAGTCCGCGCAAGGCTCGATTGGCAACCTCGCCCTTATGCACTCCGTCGCTCTGTCATTCTAAGGAACCATCATGCCAAACACATTCACTGCTCCCTTTGCTCAAACTCCGAAGACAAACGCTGTTGATCTCACTGCAGCTACCGCCGTGGGGACTGCCGGGACGATTCTTGTGACTGCTGGTGCAAACGGTTGCGTTGTTACAAGCATCCGAGCAACACCGAAGGGTACTGTTACGGCAAGCGGCATCAACGTGAATAAAGCGGGTAAAGTTTTGCGCTCTGAAACTCTACCCGCTTATACGTCTGCGCTCACCGCAAAGCTGCCACAAGTAGCGTTTGATATCACTCCATCGACTCCTATTGAGCTTGGCGCAAACGAAACGCTCGACGTTTCACTGCTCGTTGCACAGGCGGCTGGCGTAACTTTCTCCGCAACTTGGAAGGATTACTAATGGCTTACGGTAACCCTTTGGGGAATCCGCTTGGCAATCCTTTGGGGATTCCTCGCAGCGCGATTAGCTCTATATCTGCGGTAGGAACTGTAATGGCTCACGCTGGCATTGCTGCGGCGAATGAGTTGCCCGCCGATGGGCGGAGTTTGCTGAAGGATAACTACTCGGCCTTGTATCGCGCGATTGGCGATGCTTATACGCAGGCGGTTACAACCAACTCGTTTACCACGGTTTCCCTTCCTGCGACTGCTACATGGGTAAGTGTCGCTTACGGAAATGGACTGTTCATTGCCATAAGTTCCACCGGGTTATCCGCTGTCTCTTCAGACTTTGGGGCTACATGGCAGGCTGGTGGTGCATTGCCGGCGGCAACCTATACAGGTATCGCATACGGAGGTGGGGTTTTCGTCGCTATCGCTACCGGCGTAGCTTTCAGCGCATCGACTAACGACGGTGCGGTATGGACGCAAAGAGTCATGCCGTCCGCGGCAGCGTGGTCGTCTATCGCCTACGGGGGAGGAAGGTTTGTAGCATTCGGGGGTAATATTGCGAATGGTGCAGGTTATTCACTAGATGGCATTGCTTGGGTGGCCAGTAACAATACTGCTGGGATTGGTACTGGCCAATCACGGATGGCATACGGCTCCGGTCGTTTTGTCGTTGGCGACCTTTCGAATAATTCGGCATATGTATCTAGTACAGCAGACGGTGTAGTTTGGACTTCTAGTGCATTACCAACCGCGCGGCGGGTAACAGGGCTGGCCTACGGTAACGGTTTCTTTGTTGCGACGTCTAACACTACAGGCGCGGCAGCAACATACTCTTGGGACGGGCTCTCTTGGTTCTCAGGCACCGCCACCGGGTTAAACCTACTAGCTGCTTTTGCCTTCGGCAGGTTTTTCTTATTTCCCGTAACAGGACAGTCAGTAGTTAATTTTGACCTTCCCGAGAAATTTGGTACTGCCATTACTTCACCAGCTAATTCTTACAACCAATCCTACGCGGTAGGAGGTGGCTACATGGTTGTTCTTTCTACATCATCCTTAAATCTGGTTGCGCGAATCAGTCTTCTCCCTGCCACAAGCTTCAACCTTCCGAGCGTGCAAGCACTCGACCCCGATAAAACAGCATTCGTGAGGGTTTCATAATGATCAAAATTGAAAACGGTAACGCCGTCCGAGAGCCTGTGCCCGAGTTCCTTGACCAGTCCGGCACGCCCGAGTCAATTGCAGCGCTCGCCGATCTGTCGTGGACCGATCCATCGCTGGGAGTGCAAAACCTCGCATGGTGGCCGGAAGAAAACGGCGACGGCGAACTGGGGGCGAACAAGAAGTGGGGTGCCGAGGTGCTTACCCTGGATGCCGAGCGCCAGGTCGTACTGGTGACCCGCAAACAGGTAGCTATGACGGCGGCAGAGAAGGCGGCGCGGGAGGCGTTGATTCAGGCTGAGATCACGGCGGCTTTCGAGCAAGCGATACAGGCCAGGCTCAACGAAGCCGCTATTGCGGCCCGCTACGACAGTATTGCCACGGCTGTGAGCTATGCCGAAGAGCCAGCGGTGCCCAAATTCCAAAATGACGGCAAGGCCTTTCGCGCTTGGCGATCTTTGGTCTGGGCCTATGCCTATGAACAATTGGCCGCCGTAAAAGCGGGAGAGCGAACGCAGCCGACTGTTGAGGACTTCCTGCTGGAGTTGCCGGAACTGGAGTTGCCCGCATGAGCCGATTTGTCACCACCCTGAAAACCGACCAGACCGACCGCCGCACCTACAAACTGCTCGACGACCTAGTGCTGGCCGATGAGGAGCAACGCACGATCATCGTGCCGGCCGGCTTCGTCACCGACTTCGCCAGCGTTCAGGTGCTGCACAACGTCTTTCTGTTTGTACTGTTCGCCCTGGTGGCTGGTTACGGGAACTACGCGGCGACTGTGCACGACTGGCTTTATTTTGGCGGGCAGGTCACTCGCAAGGAGGCGGACGCGGTCCTTTACCGGGCATTGCGCGCGGAAGGCGTAGCTCGATGGCGATCCTGGCTGTTCTGGGCCGGCGTCCGAATAGGCGGCGCCAAGCACTACACCAAGACCCCGACCCGTTCGGGGTTTTCTTCGTCTGGAGATCAGTAAATGCCCATCACCGCGCAGCAGCTGCTGCAGATCCTCCCGAACGCCGGCGCCAAAGCCGGCGTTTTTGTTCCTGTCCTCAACACGGCCATGGGTCGGTTCCAGATTATCGGCTCCAAACGAGTGGCTGCTTTCATTGCCCAGATCGGACATGAGTCCGGTCATTTGGTCTACGTTCGTGAAATCTGGGGGCCAACCCCTGCCCAGGCCAAGTACGAAGGTCGCAAGGACTTGGGCAACACCGTCCCGGGCGACGGCTTCAAGTATCGCGGCCGGGGCCTGATCCAGATTACCGGTCGGGCAAACTATGCGGCGTGCGGCGAAGCCCTGGCCCTCGACCTGATCAATCAGCCAGAGCTGTTGGAGCAGCCGAAGAACGCGTGCTTGTCGGCCGCATGGTTCTGGGCAACCAATGGGCTGAACGCCCTGGCTGATGCGGGCGACTTCGAAAAAATCACCCGGCGGATCAATGGCGGGCTCAATGGCCAGGCTGATCGGCTGAAGCTTTGGAGCAAGGCGACGGCGGTGCTGCCATGACGACCTATGCCAAAGCCGGCGCGATCCTGCTGCTGATTGCTCTCGCCGTCGGCGCGCTGTTCGGCGCCTACCATCACGGGCTATCAGTGAAGGATGCTGAGTGGAAAGGGAAGTGGGAAGCGCGCGACGCCCTGGACATCGCCGCGAAGCTGGCGAATGAAACCGCCGAGCGCGCCAAGGAACAAGCCCGTCAACAGTCAATCAACAAGGCAATCCAAAATGGACAACAACGTATCGATGAGGCGATTGCTGATGCTGCTGCCGCTCGCGCTTCTGCTGACGGCCTGCGCGGGGCAGCCGACAACCTTGCCGCTCGGCTCGCAACCAGTGATGCCAGCGGCCATTCCTGCACTGCCGCCGCAAGCCAGGCAGCTGCCCGCGCCGCAATGGTGCTTGCCGACGTGCTCAAGCGCGCTGACCAGAGAGCGGGAGATCTGGCTGAAGTTGCTGACCAAGCCCGAGCCAGGGGAGTTATCTGTGAGCAAGTTTATGAAGGCGTCCGATAGCCGATAGCCCGCGGTATATGATCAAAAACCTGTCTACTCATCGAATTCGTTTGGTCTTGTGGAGTGGCACGGCAAGATGCCATCATCGCTAATCTTTATCAGGGATTAGGTTATGCGCAGGGGCGACCATTTGGTGAGCGTAAGGTGCGGATATACCCACCATGGCATCTATATTGGTGCCGGTGAGGTGCTCCATTATTCTGGTTTTGGGGATAGTGTGTCTGGACCTATCTGCAGAGTAAGCCTCGAAAAATTCAGCGGTGGCATGCCCACCGTTGTGGAGTCGCATCCATTGGCGGTGCATGACGCTGAAGCGCGCATTGCTCGAGGGTATACGCGACTGGGTGAAGACTCCTACAATCTGGTCACGAACAACTGTGAGCATTTTGTGGACTGGTGCATCTATGGCACCACCACCAGCGAGCAGGTCCGGTCCGTATTCTCCATGGCGGGAAATACACTTGCTCATATCGTCCCAGGTGGTGCTGCTGTGGTTACTGCAATTGCCTCCGCATCAGCATTAAAAAATGGATTCGATGCTGCCTCTGAGTCAGAGAAGCCAGTAGAAGCAGCCTTAAAAGTTACGGCGAAATCTGCATTAATTGGCGCAGCTGCAGTAGTTGGTGGACCTGTAGGAATCGCTGGCGCGGTTGCAGTCTTCGCGGCCAAGAAGCTTTTTTTCAAAAAGTGAGTGGTGGTTAAGCACTCCTTGGGGGGGCGCGACCAAGATAACGCGCCCGACTTGACCCAGCGCATGCTCAAAGAATTATCGGAATCACCGACGAGGGTGACCGGGGATTGACTGCGCTGGCGGCGTGCCAAGCGTACGTCAGGGAAGTTTCGCGCTGAGGTTGAAGGGCTATAATCGACCCTTTGCTGCCGGTCAGCACCCTTGGCAAACACATCAGCACCCCCTCAGTCTCAGCTAAGTATTGCGCTGTATCTTTTCTTTCGCGAAAGTTGAGCGTCGCTTAACGTCGCGGCACAGCTCGCTGATTGTTCCCATGCGTAATTCATAACTGATTCCTCAGCGCGATACCCACTTACCCTTTCCCGATCAGGAATGCGTCTTCTTCATGAGCACCAATATCAACCTGAACAAGCTGCCGGAAATAACCCTGGCTTTCTGGGTTATGAAAATCTGTGCCACTACTCTCGGCGAGACCGCCGGTGATCTGCTTTCAATGACCCTGAACGTGGGCTACGCCATGAGTTCGCTGATCCTGATCAGCGCCTTTCTGGTGACGCTTGGCATGCAGCTGTTTTCCAAGAGTCATAACCCGGTGCTGTACTGGATCGTGATTCTCTCCACCAGTACCGCGGGCACGACAATGTCGGACTTTATGGACCGCACCCTAGGCCTTGGCTATGCCTCTGGATCGCTGATTTTGATCAGCCTGCTGATCACGATTTTTGCGGTTTGGCGCCTGAGCGAAAAAAGCTTATCGGTGAATAGCATCCACACCACTAAGGGTGAATTGTTCTACTGGACAGCTATTTTGATCTCCAACACCCTGGGCACTGCGCTAGGTGACTATTTGGCTGACGACTCCGGTCTTGGCTTTGCCGGTGGCGCACTGCTGATCGGTTCGGCGATCATCGCCGTGGTGCTGGCCAGGTTTTACACCCGTATCTCCGGTGTACTGCTGTTCTGGATGGCATTTGTCCTCACCCGTCCGTTCGGTGCAACCCTCGGCGATTTCCTGACCAAACCGCATGAAAAAGGAGGCCTGGACTTTGGTACCGTAGGTTCCTCGTTGGTACTTGCCGCAGTCTTGGTGGTCTTGGTTGCCTTTGCCGCAAAAGCTCGCCGAGTGGAAGCGGTGTACGGTTAATGGCCACCGTAGGTGTAGGCCGTTATTGAGTAAGGGATTACAGCGATAACTTTACCTTGGTAGCGACCAGAGAGCCCGCATACGCGGGTTTTCTGCTTGCGCTGAATTTAGTTGTGTTGCGTCGACCGGTTGAATCCACAGCCGTTATCGATCACTCCGGCGTCATCATCACCGCCAGAGTCATTTTGATGAATTCCTCGTTCCGGTCGATTGCGTCCAAGGCGCTGCGAACGTTGTCAGCTACATCGGCTGCGCCACGCTGCTCAACCCAAAGCGTGAGCTCCATGATGGCGGCTTCAAGGGCGAGTTGGTTTTCGTTGATCTTGAATAGCAGGGAAGGGAGCAGGTCTGAGTTGGGCATGGAATTTCCTCCGCGGAGGAAATGAGCTTAGCAGGGGAGTTTGAGGTCGGCAGAACGCCAAGGACAGGCCAAATAGGCGTGGGGACTTTTTCGGGGATTCGCTATTACCTGTTCGCCTCTGTAAGGCACCGTTTGCAGCGAGCGCCAGAGGGAGAGCCAGTAAATGCTGGGCCTTGTGCCCATTTTCAAGCATGGGGTGCTAGGGGTCGAGTGTTCGAATCACTCCGTCCCGACCATATTTCCTGAGTAAAATCAGGCACTTAAGCCGATCATCTAGATCGGCTTTTTTGTGTCTGCGCAAAACCCGCGCAAAACTGGCGCAAAACTATCCGGTGATTTCGCTGATATTCAGGTCCGGAATCACCTCTGACCAGATGATTTCTTCGTGGTCGCGCTGGTAGTTTTTGGTCATACCCTCGCTCGCATGACCTGCGATTTTCTGACCGTCCTTTCCGGCTTTCTTGTACAGGTGCAGTGACAGCGCTCGCACTTCGTGGAAGCCAGGCATCTCTTCTTCCTTCCATCCTGCGTAGCAGTTTGCCACCTCCCTGGCTTCCTTGAATGCTCGCGTCAAATACCGTTCCTCAACCTTCGTCCAGTGGTCCTTGGTCTGCGCCTGTTTCTGTTTCAGGCGATCAGGCTTCCGGTGCACCAGGTAAGGTGATGCGGTGTCGTCACGGCAGCGGCTGATGACTGCCTGCAGCTCGGGCGTCACCCGGAAGCGAATCCACGCCGCGTCACTGGCCTTTGCGGTTTTCTTCTGCACCAGATAGAGAAACCCATCACGCACTCCGTCGAATCGCATATCGAGGATGTCGGTGCGGCGCTGGGCAGTGATCAGGGCCAGGTCAATTGCGTTCTGAACCCAGACTGGCGCCTTCTCCCTGATGGCCTTTAGGTCTTCTACGGTGTGACGTTTGCGCTGCTTCTTCTCGATGCGGTTTATGGTGCTGGCGGCGGGGTTGTCCGGGCACAGCCCCTTTGCTGCGGCGTGGTTGAAAATGTCGATCAGCAGGGCTCGGCACTGGTTCGCCGTGCGCGGGGTGAGGGCGTCCAGCATCTCCGCGATCATTCGAGTCGTGATCTGGTCTACAGCCTTGCCCTCAAACTGCTTGCGAAACCGCCTAAAGTGCACCGCGTACAGGCCCAGGGCTCCCTTGGCCAGCTCTCGAGGTGGCAGGACATCGCGCTCGTAGGTGTCGAGGAAACCGGCAAATGTTTCTGAGGTGTTATTCAACACTGCGCCGACCAGATCGGCGCCGTGCATAAACTCAAGATTCAATTGCTTTGCTGCGTCGATCGCCTTGATGCGGTCGGTGCCAAACTGGAACCACTTCCCGTCGGTAGGCCGCCGGTAGCGATAGGTCGAGCGGCCCGCGTCATAGTACAGATTCTGCGCAAGAGTCCCTTGTTCGCAGGGCTGTGCGGCCGTGGCACCATCATGCAGCTCATTTCAATACCATAGCGACGAGGTCGTTGCCCTGCGAGCGGCTGAATGCTGCCCAGTCAACGTGCCAGAGTCTTCCGATCTGCTCCCCAGGCACATCGCCATTGCGGATGTGGTTGCGGATGGCCTGTGGGCATTGCGGTGTACCGTTTTCGCCCCAGCGCCGGCGCTGAAACTCGCTGATCTTTATCAGTTCTCGCTTCATTGAATACCTATGGCCGGTTCGGGCGGCGTTGCTCCATGCCGCGTGGCGACAGAAGGTGGGGAGGGGGGGGAGGCTGTTGCCTCAAACAATTCGATTTGCGGCACCGTGGTATCGCGGAGAGTTACCGCGCCGGCGATTCGCCCTTGAGCGGTACCGAAGATTTCGGCGTCCTGCTCAATACCGATGAACTGGCGCCCTAGCTGCACGCAGGCCACGCCAGTGGTGCCGCTGCCCATTGTGTTATCCAGCACCACTTGCCCGGGGTTGCTGTAGGTGCTGATCAGGAAAGCCATCCACGCAACCGGCTTCTGTGTCGGATGGAAGCTCCCAGACTGCTTGTCGCTCGAGAAGAACTGCACCGATCGTGGGTACCGCTCTGTCGAGTCGTATTCGGTGAGCGCCAATGCTTTGCCATAGCACTCCGAGTTGACCGTCTTGCGCTTGCTCGTCTTCCGCTCATGTCCGGCCGACATCTGCGGGTTGTACACGGGGGCTGCTGGCGGTAGAAGACCTGGGCGCTTTCGTGTTCCCGAAGGGGTTGCTTCTTGGCGTTCAGGAAGCCGGTGGCGTTGCCTTTCTCCCAGATCCATTCGTAACGATAGTGCTTCGGGTTACTTGCGACCACCATCGAGGCGAACGGCTGGGCCGCACACAGCACGATGGCGGCCTCCGGCTTGGCGATTCGCAAGAACTCACGCCAGAGCGGCTCGAAGGGGATAATCACGTCCCAGACACATTGGGTTGTGCCGTAGGGCAGATCGGCCAGCACCATGTCGACACTGGCATCTGGCAGCTGCCTCATTACCTCAAGACAGTCGCCTAGGTGCAGGCTGATTTCAGGCATAGGAATTCCTCGCCCACCGTTCACCGGCAGACTTGTAGATGGATTGTGAAATCGGATGAAGGGTGAAAGGGAGGCTGAGCAGGCGAACTAAGGTCTATTGGTTCGCCTCGCCAGTCGCGTAACTCGCAGCTCCCGGCAGGAGAACCATCAGCAATCCCCCTGCCTAAGCCCTAACTGTATTCGTTTGGGGGTGATCAGCTTTTCGGCGACGGGCGCGCTCCAGGGTAGGCACGGCATGGCCAAGCTGACGCGAGTCGCGCAGGGAGGTACTGTCAGTGCGGAGCGCTGATCTACTCTTGTTGTCATTCGGAAGGTTTGAGTCCGGCAATTGCCTTGGCTAACCATGGTTTTTATGGGGATGCCGGCACCTCATTCCGAAAGTAATGGCAAAGTAATTCAAGTCGAAAGGGGAGAAATTATGACTGTGGATGCGATGATGCTTGGCGTATACAGAATCCCTGAAATTAAGGTTGACTCCGGCACTGACTGGCTAGGCTTGGCTGGCATTATTTTGACCGCGTTTATTGTCGTTTTAGGTACATGGACTACAGTAAGAAACTTCAAAATTACTACCGATTCGCAAGAGAAAATTTCAAAAGATAGTGCGGATAAACAGTTGGAGCGCAGTAAGGCAGAAAATGTAGCCAAGAATAGGCAGGAATGGATAAATGGTTTGCGGTTAACGATTTCAAACTTTATTGCATCCTGCTTTGAGGTTCGATCACTACACGTGCTTAATCAGCGTCGCACAAAATTGAATCCTGAGACGTTTGATGATCTTATGGCAGTAGAGCATCGTGATCGAGAGTTAAGGGCAAAGATAGTATCGGCAAATGGCGAGGCAAGAAGGTATCTTTCCTTAATTGAGCTGTATATAAACCCGGAAGAATCTGACTCTCAATATTTAGTCCGCATATCTCAAGAAATTTGTAATCGTGCCGCCGATGAAGGTTTTATGCTTTCCGGAAAATGTGATGATCTTGTAAAAATATCTCAGAGCATATTAAAAAGTGAATGGGAACGAGTGAAAAAAATGGTTTAGCGCTAATTGCTAAAGAAACCGGCTATGGCCCGGTCGAGATTGGCATATTCTCGGACGAACTCGAGCACGGCGGGTGTTCTTTGCCGGTTTTGGCGACGGTGACAACCAGATCGCAGAGGTCATCGTCGTTATCCAGTACCTGGTGCAGCATGTAGGCGCTGGTCCGCCCGCCGGAGAAGATCACGACGGTCGTCCCTGAGGTTCTATATGGCGACATGGGACCCTCGCCGGCTGGCGTGATTTGAGTTTGTGGGCTTTGCTTTAGTTTCTGGCAGTGACTGCCAACACTTACATTTGGGAGGCTGCTATGGGCGGCACAGGTGACGGAGGTGGTTCGCACGTTTGGCCATGGAGTAATACAAGGCCGGTTCCTTTCCCTCTTTCAGGCGTTCCTACGACAATCAAAGATCTGATTGGTAGGAAGTGTCGGGTTGTGCGAGCTGGTGATGCGGTAACCGAGAAGATAGAACCGGGAAGAATCACCATTTTCCTCAATGAAAGTGGGTGCATTATTGATTTGTACCTTGATCCAGACAATTCCGTTATCTCGACAGTAGCGAATGGCGGCGGGGGAGTTGACTCTGGTGGTTGATGATTCGTAATCAATCCGGGTTTAAGAGGGTAAAGCGATGGCTATAGATAGGCCGCCAGGATTCTTTCTCTCACATGCCAGCGGAAAGCAGGCACTTGTGCGCTTTAAGTGGGGCGTGGATAGCGATCCTGTGCCCGTCGGCGTTCGGGTTGTGGCGCAACTAGATCCAAGTGGTGAAAGCCTGATAGGAGAATCAGACGGCCCACTCCAGAGCATTGACGATGCCAGAATGTGCGGGATTGAGCTGGCCACCAATTGGTATGACCGAGGTAATGGCTAAGTCTCTGTTCAATAGGTGAGGCCGGGTCAAGCGAAGATGTAGAGATGCGCCGCCTGGCGCGCACTTTCGCCGTGCGGCAGGCACGCCAGCTCCTGCCGCGCCGCTTCAATCTCTCCTGTGTGGCGTCCGCGCTCGCTGTCGATGCACACTTCCGATCCGTCTGGGCGGCGAATCGTCCGTGCTCCGCGCGAACCTCGCTCAACCAAGACGCCGCCATATCCCGTTGGGGCTTTCGAATTGTGGGGTCAAGGTTATCTCCGGGTAGGCGTCGCCCTCCGTGACCGGATGCGACTTATTGGTAATTTTGGGGGAATGGTCTTTTATTGTGCAGACGGTTTGCTCAATAAGATGGGAGCGCAACGTGATGAACGGTAATGCCAATCCGACTTATGATTATCTATTGGACAAAATTGTTAAGTTAGTAGGGATATTTGGACTGTTAATTGGTTTTGCATACCTCGTGGGGCTTTCTCAAAACTATTTTTTTTACTCCGGTCTACAGGCGTCATGGGTCGTTAGCGCAATTGAGCCTCAAGGCTTAGTTAAGGATGGCTTGCCCTGGACGGGAGGTATGACATTGACAAGCATTTTTTTGTCTTTTTTAATGACTGATAATAAAATGGTTCCCGATGCAAGGAAGTGGGTTACTTATTTTTTAATTGTGGGGACGATATTGGTACTTGGTGTCGGAGTGTTGTTAAAAAAAGAAGTAATGGATTCAATTTTGTTCGAGTTTTCACTAAGGGCTCCCGGAACAGTTTTTCCTAGTACGTTTTTATCGCTAGCATTGGTTCAATATTTTGAAGGCGGTGGCGAAAGGCTGGTGGGTGCTTCGACATTGTTATTCATGTTATGGTCGCTTATATTTCTTCCTTATGATGAGTCGGGTTCAAGTTTGCAAAAGTTAAGGCTGTGTTCGGAAAGAACGCCATTGGTGGTTGATAGTGCAGGGGTCGTTAAAGGGGTGCTAATAGGTACTATTTCTGATAGGTATGTAGTTCTAGAGAGCTTTGAAACTAATCGAATTGTAATGACTGATATGAAGTCTGGCGTTAAAATTAGGCCTTCCATCGGGAAGTGTGAAATTATCTCAGGCTGATGCTTATAACGCCCAACGGCCGCCCCCCCCCCCCCCCCGTGGCCTGATGCAATTGGCAATTGGCAATTTGAGTTGTGTTGGGGTATTACGAATGCCCGGCAAGGGGCCGGCACAAGGAGGTCGACATGGCTATTGATTACAGCGATGGGGCATACATTCTTTACGGGAAGGAGCCGGAAAAGCCGCGAGTAGGCTGGGCACAAAATGGCTTTGCTTACTCAGACAATGGAACGTGGAATTTTCTCCTGGATGTCGAAGAGGTCTACGGTCCTGGCGGGGACATTGTGGGCTGGGTGGAGGCTGGCGTTGCAACTACGAACGACGGCCAGTTCCTCTTCATTATCGAGTCCGATGCGTGATCGCTATACGGGCTCGACGATTTCGTCTTCTGGCTCGCCCGGGTCGCCTGCAGGTGTTTGAGGCTGGCCGCTCTTAGAATGCGCGACACCTTTTCGCTCACTACATAAGGTGTCGTGACACTCCGCAGCATCCAGGCCTGGGCTTCGAAGTCGGCAGCGATCAGGTTGATCAGCAGCCGCTGGTGAATGTCCTGCTGGTTGTTTATGCCGTGCGCCTTCATTACTCGCTTCAGGTCAGGCTTGAACACACCGGCAACTTCGATCTGAAACTTCTCGACGCCCAATGCAGCATCCCTTGCTGCGGCCTTCTCGCGTTTCTTGCGCTGCTTCTTGGCTTCCGCCGTCAGCTCCTGTTCCTCGGCCATGATCTACCTCTTCTATCCCATTGGCCGGCAATGCCAGCCAGGTTTGTCGTTTACGTTGTTGAACTCGAGCTATGCGGCGCATGAGGTTCAGCCTTGGCGTGCTTTCGGGTAGTCGATGCCGTGGGCCGCAATGATTCGCTCGAAGGCTTTATTGCCGATGGCCAGCTTTCCGCAGCACTGGCGCCGGGAGATTCCAAGCTCCATGAAGGCCCTGATCCGCTCGGCATATTTCGCGTCTCTGGCATCTGCTTGCTCCTTGCGCGGCGCGTCATTCGCGCCGCCGCGGGTTGGGCGCTGGAATGTGATGTCATGCTCTTTGGCGATGTTGTAGATAGCCTTCCTGCTGATGCCGATGGCTGCCGCAACTTCCACTTGGGTGTGTGCTGCTCAACCTACGAACTTGATCGACCAGTCTTTCGCGCGCCTGCTGGCGGGCATCGAATGCAGTGGGTGGCGGGGGAGGCGCTTCAACCCGGCGCCGAACGAATGGCTTCGGCGCCGGCGGCATCTGGTTGCTGTAGCTGATCGGTTTGGGCTTGTAGTTGTAGGGCTCGGCTTCTTCGATCTTGCCGCCAGCTGCCAGGTACTGCTCGACCTGGTCCGCCAGTTCGCTTGACCTGGGTCGAAGCTGCTCGACCAGACTGAGGTGGTTGCTGATCATGCGGCTTTACTCCGCAGTATCTCCTCATAGCCGTCAACCAGGAGCTTGAACTGCCAAAGGTCTTCTTCGAGCTTTTCGATGTAGTCGTCATCGCGCTGGAACTCTTTCCACCAGAGCTGGCGACCAACCACCTTCAGGTCCGGGCAGTACATCCCGATGTGCCACCATTTGCGCCCGGTGATCCACATACAGCCTTGGACTTGGTCCATGATTTCGCTGGCATCATTGTCGATGTGGAACGAGCGGAGCTTTTCCGGCGCGAGGAAGCACTTGTATTCTGCGCCGCCATCTTCGCCGATGAAGCCGTCGGCACTGGCTCCGAACACACCATCATCAGTCTTGACCAGCCCCACCTGAGTAACTATCAGGCCAGTCTGGATTTCGTGCTCCATCCTCGCCTCAGGTTCCAGTTCGTGCCCCCGGCGCATTTGCCAGGTTTCAAAGCCGTTATCCAGCGGCTTGCCACCGATCCGCTCAACGGCAAGGCGGAATGCGTAATCCAAAGCCTTCTGTAGGCTCGCCCTTGTTTGGGCCTGACTTCAGGCGAGCTCGGGCGTCGCCGAACATGCTGGCGGTGATCACCCCGGCCCGCTCCTGGTGCTAAGCCTCTGAGCCCTGGGCGCAATTTACGATAATCATGCTGACACCTCCTCAAATTCGACCTCTTCGTCTGTGCCTGTATCGCCGGCTGTTTCGGCGTCAGCCACTGGCTCAGGTTTCGTTTCGGCGGACTTCAGTGCTACACCGCGAGCTCCAACAGTCGCAAGGAAGCGGACGCCATTCTGTACCGGGCATTGCGCGCGGAAGGCGTAGCTCGATGGCGAGCCTGGCTGTTCTGGGCCGGCGTCCGAATAGGCGGGGCCAAACACTTCACCAATACCCCGACCCGTTCGGGGTTTTCTTCGTCTGGGGATTGAAAAGACGAAGCCCCGAGGTTGGCCCTTCGGGGCTTCTATTTTCTCCCGCATCCCTTAATACATGGAGAACGTGGGCGGGATGATATCAACGCCGCCTCAATGCAACACCACAGGTATGGACTACAGATTTACGCTATTAGGTTTGTGTTGAGCAACCTTGCCTTGGCAACAAACACTGCTCTTAGGTGCTCGCCGTTACAGCGCCCAGGGCTTCCAGTGGCTGGCACCGTAGTGTCAAAATGACACTACACGAACAAACCACATGGAAGGCGCTATGACCGAAGTTGAATCGCAAAAACTCGCAACCGTAATGTACGTCGCTGCTTTCGGCCGGGCGCCGGATAAGGATGGACTTGCCTACTGGTCGGGCCAGCTAACAAATGGTCTCTCATTTGATGACTTGGTAACCAGCTTTCTCACCAGCAAAGAGGGTAAGTCGCTCTACGGAGACGAGGTATCGGATACTGACTTTTTCACCAATTTTTACAGCACGGTCCTTAACCGCAGCCCCGATGCTGCAGGCACCACATATTGGCAGGATCGATTTGCAGATTTGGGCAATCGAAAAGACCTGATCAAGGAAATGATCTTTTCAATCCAGGATGGAAAGGGCGACGATCATCAGTTGCTGCAAAATAAGGTCGACGCGGGATTTAATTTTGCGAAGTCTTTGTCTGGTAATGATTTGACATACGCGAAGTCGTTGCTGGCATTTGTCACCAGCGATACCAGTTCGGTGGCTACTGCCAGCTTGATCAACAATTATTGGGATCATCCTTCATCACCAGTTACACCAACTACTCCGAAAGTTTTAGATTTTATGGGGAAAAATCTAGAGGTTAGTTTTAATTATTTGAAGGCGTCCTTTGATCATCAGGCCTTCACGGTTGGAGATGATGTTGAACTAACAGATTTTACCAAAATGGATATTGATGTTAGTGCTGGAAATTTTGTATTAACGTTTCCTGACTCGGACTTCTCTTACGCAGGTGGCGTGACGTTGACATTTTCTGATGTGAACAAGGAGTTGGCGTCGTTTAAAGATGTTGTGCTAAATTCCTCCACTTTTACCAATACGGATCCGTCCAAGTCATTTGGTAAAAGTAATATTGTAGTAAGTGATGATGTTGTTACGATTGATATGTCTGGTGTTCAAGTCATCGCCGGACAGTCAATTGATTTCAGTATTTTGGGATAGTTTTAATCTTTTAAGAAAGCCCGCCAAGTGCGGGCTTTTTTTCGCCTGGAGAAAAGTATGCCAATCACCGCGCAGCAGTTGCTGCAGATCCTCCCGAACGCCGGCGCCAAAGCCGGCGTTTTTGTTCCTGTCCTCAACACGGCCATGGGCCGATTCCAGATTGTCGGCTCCAAACGAGTGGCCGCGTTCATTGCCCAGATCGGGCATGAGTCCGGCCAGCTGGTTTACGTCCGGGAGATGTGGGGGCCGACTCCGGCCCAGGCCAAGTACGAAGGCCGCAAGGATCTGGGCAACTCCGTCCCGGGCGACGGCTTCAAGTATCGCGGCCGGGGCCTGATCCAAATCACGGGCCGGGCGAACTATGCGGAGTGCGGCGAAGCCCTGGCCCTCAACCTGATCAATCAGCCAGAGCTGTTGGAGCAGCCGAAGAATGCCTGCTTGTCGGCCGCATGGTTCTGGGCAACCAATGGGCTGAATACCTTGGCTGATGCTGGCGACTCCGAAAAAATCACTCGCCGGATCAATGGCGGGCTCAATGGCCAGGCGGATCGGCTGAAGCTGTGGACGAAGGCGACAGAGGTGAAACTTCTACTCCGAATCCTTCCTTATATCTCGGCGGTGCTGCTAGTGGCCGCTGCGCTGTTCGGTGCATATCGCTACGGAGTGACCGTAATGGATGACAAGTGGGAGGCGAAGTGGGTAGCGCGAGATGAGGCTGATGCTGCAGCTTCGCTCAGAGCAGGATCTTTTTGAAAGTGGCTCTGTACTGTGGGGGAACCGCTTGAGTGCTGGCCTCAAGCGGCGCGCGGTCTGGTTTTTCTTTTTACATAATCATATTGTTAGTGCTAATGGTTCCTATGTTGCCGGTCAATTGTATGAAAAAGTCGGTACTGTCAAGTTGTGCCGTATTTGATCCGGTATTTTGGAATAGGTAGGTGCCGGCTGCACTGCCTGTCTGTACCGTAATCAAATAAGCTTGGGCGGTATTGTTTAAAACGACGGACAGCCCTGCGGCCATGGTGGACAAATAGTTTCCAGTGTCGGCATTTCCAATGATATAAGAGCCTACGGAGGCTGCATTGACTCCGGTTTTGAAGTAATCCGTTCCGCTGGCATTGAAGTTGCTCACCACGTCAATTTGCGTATTGTTTGACATGTTTGGGCCAGTGGCGATCAAGGTTTCCGAGCCAGAATCGGTAGAGCTCAGTACTATATGGTCAACTGCTGCGCCGCCCGTAATGAAGGCGGACGAAGAGGAGTTACCTAGCAAATTCAATGTTTGACCGCCGCTGCCCAGGTTGATCATGGTGTCACCTGTACTCTTAGTGTAGTTCAGGGTAACGCCCGCACCATTCACATTCGTAAACGTTGCGGTACCTGTACTCCCCGCCACATTGATCGTTTCGATATTACTTATTTTGGTGCTCAGGTCTATGGTTTGTGTTGTGGTGGCACCGATATTAAGCACATCATTATCGAGCCCGCCATCTAGCGAGGTTAGAGAGTTTACAATCTGGTTAGCAGTAAAGTTAAACGTATCACTCCCGGTTCCGCCCACCACTGTTTTTGTGGAATTTGTGGCGGTGAAGTTGTTACTGCCATTTGCCAGGTTGTATTTTTCTATATTGTTCAGACCGGTAAACGTGCCTGCGGTGGACAGGTTGAAGGTCTCGGTACCGGCCGCGTTGATGTTGCCAGTGAATTGCGAAAGCTGTTCAGCTTTCAGGGTGACCGAGGCATTATTGACAATGGTCAAGTTTTCAAAGCCTGTGATCGTTGCCAAACTTACATCCGGTGTTGCAGAAAAGAAGGCCAGACTATCGGTACCGGTGCTGCCACCTGTATAAGTGCCCTTAATGCTGACGCCATTGATGGCCAAGGAATTGTTGCCATCGCCGAGCGCCACAGAAGAGGTCACGGTGCCATTTACGGTGACGTTGTCATTACCAGCACCTCCCGTGTATTCGACGCCCGCCGTTGCGGAGTTCATATTTACGGTGTTGGTGCCGGTGGCACTGCCTTTGACGGTCGCCCTGTCGATCAGTGACGAGGAGCTCCAAGTAAAGCCGCCGAGGGTAATATTACTGGCATCCACCAAGGTCAGTGCGGTGCTCGAAGCGCTCAGGGTAAGGCCTGCGTTCCCGCTGATGTTAATGGTTTGGATCGAGTTGCCCAGCCAGGTAAGCGTGTCGTTGAAAGCGCCGGTGGGTGTCACTTGATTGTCATTGACACTGATATTGACCGTTTCAACTCCGGAAGCTGCAATACCCACAGAGGCAAAGGCCACGCCGACGGTGCTGGCGTCGTTCAGCGAGAGATTGACAGTATCATTCACGCCACCTGCAAAATCTGCATTGGAGAGGGTCATCGCCGTGCCAGAGCTGGTCAGCGTCACATGGCCATTATTGGTAAGATTGAGCAGTGTCAGGCCATTCGGCCCGTTGCCCACAGTCACATTGCTGTAATTGCCCAAGGCTTGGAGATCGATGGTCTGGTTGGTCACGCCGGTGAGGCGCAATTGTTCGATGTTCGTCACATTGCTGGCAAAGGTATTGCTGCCTGAAACGGAAGCCGCATAACTTGCCGACAGGACAATGGTGTCGGTACCGCTGCCACCATTGATCGTAATCGGCAACAAGGCGGTGTTGGGAATAAAGGTATCGTCGCCCGTACCGCCGTTGATGTTGGCAAATCCAGCCGAAGTGTTATAGGTGATGGTGTTGGTGCCGTCGGCCAGATTCAATACCTTGATATTGCTAAGGGTGCCACCTGTAGTGCCATTATTGATGGTGACCGTGCCAGCAGTGGTCAAGGTTAGGATATCTGCGTCTGCCGCATTGCCGGTGAGGGTAGATCCATCGAGGTTGGCGATGCTGGATTTGAACAGATCATTGACCACTGGAATACCATTATATGTACCGCCTGCAGATACCTGAATGGTGCTGACAACCGGCCCGCTGCTCGGAGTCGAACCACCGACGATGTCGACTATGACAGGTCCCAGCCCTGATAGTGCCGTTGTGAGGCCGTCCGGGGTCAGCGCCCCGCTAAGCCAGTTGCTGGCTAAGGCGAACGCTCTATCGGTGGTATAGGCTGCGATCTGTTCGGCGGTAGTCAGGTGCGCTGTGAACTGAGTTGCCGCCAGCGTCTTGTTGGTTACTGCCACACTGTCGCCATTCTGCGCGCCGTTAAAGATGGCAATGACGATGTTGCCGAGGTTGAAAGTACCGTTGTCCAGGCGCGAGCTCCAGTATTGCAGCCCATCAGCCTCGGCGGCACGACCGAATAGATTTTGGTAGATCTGATTAACGATGGCTGTGCTGTTTTCTTCAGCGAAGGTCTTTTTGTACTCGGGCGAAGCGCTGAATGCGTTGGCGATGGCTGCTGTGTTCTCGCCGTTTTGATTGCCTTGGTTGATCCAATAAGCCAATCCGCCTGGGTCTGCCGGGCGATTGAAGTAGCTGATGTAGAGTTTTTGAATCTCGTCGGAAAACGCCATCGCAAGGTCCTTTCAGGGATGATTGTGGGAGTGCTAGATTCAGGTATTCGTTAGCTATAAGCAATATTGATACCTTAACTCGACTGTATCGACCCCCGTTGCTCATTCTCGAGACAATCTGTACGTACGACTGTGGTTATCCTGCTAACGCGCTCCCTCTCCATCCCATTGTCGGCACTGATTAGCTTGCTTATTTATAGATGCCGTCATCACCACCAGCGTCATCTTGATGAATTCCTCGTTCCGATTAATTACTTCCGGGGCTCCGCGTACATCGTCTGCGACCAAGGACTGATCGCGTTGGCTGCGTGTCAGGCGTACGTGCGGGGCGTGTCCCGCTGAAGTTGAAGGGCTACAATCGACCCAAAGCTGCCGGTGGTGAAGTGCAGAAATCGGCCACAAACTGACGGTCGTGATAGGCCACTTACGGATAGTTCAAATCGTGTAGACAGCCCAAATGGTCAAACATGAGTCACTGTTCCGTGTTCCGGTTCCGTCAGTTCGGGAGGTGTTTAATGTGGGTTTCGTCACTTCACCCGAAGTAAGTGACGTGGCGGCCAGCAATCCAGGCTGACCTATACCGACCGGTCGTAGCCAGCAGATATTCCCAGCGAACAGCTAAGATGGATATGTCTCATTGCTTCGTCCCGCAGCCGATTCAGTCCGACAGTGAAGCCGCATCAAGCTCTGCGAACAAGAATGCCGATAAAGACGGTTCTGGTAAATTCCAGGTTCCAGGATATTGAAAAATTGAGCGCAGAACGCGAGCGCTCAGGTGTAATCTGCTTCTATCGATTAAGCTTGGCTACTTCTTATTTGGTGAGCGCGGAGACGTGAGCCACGTCAATTTTTTATTCCCCCTTATAAGCACAGTGCACGATCGTATTGCTACAGTCAGTCAATTATACGTATACCTCGCAGGATCTGAACACGATTCAGAAAATTGCCGAACAGGGCGAGATCTCTGCCAGATTCAATCTGGGCATCACCCCATTCTTTAAATGGTTGTTCAAAAAGTGTTAGGCTTGGTCATCGAGCTAAATATGTCACCTTGCAGAGGGGTTGCCGTGGGCACCATACAAGATCAGTCAACTAACAATACCGCCGCCAGCATAATAGTGTTCGAGGCCTCAGTGGTTTCACAAGACTGTGTTGATGCATTGCAAACCCTTGGCTTTTTAGTGACGTATCTACCTTTTACGGAAACGAACGTCATGAACCTCATGACTGCTCGACCAGATTATGTGCTTACTGTTAATTTTAATAGATATATTTCAGAGGCCTGTGAGTTACTGAAGATTCCTTATTTGGCGTGGGTTATCGATACACCTTGTTATCCAATTTATGATAAAGCTATTAATCATTCGTACAGTTTTACCTTTATTTATGATGCCGCAGTCGCGCAAAGGTTGAGAAGTAACGGCGTTTCACAGGTATATCACCTTCCAGTCGCTGCAAATTTGGAGCGAATTGACAAACTTCCATTACGAAATGAAGAGACTTCTCTCTCCAGTGATATCAGCTTTGTTGCCAATCTGACCAAGACAGAATATAGGATCTGGATAAAACCAAGTTTGTCAGAAAAAACTATGGATCGATGCGCTGGCTTGATTAAATCTCTTGAGCAACCCAGTGCGAATTTTATACTGGCGGAGCAGATTGATGATGATCTGATTAACGCGATCAAACAAGAATCAGGCTACAAATTGTCTGGTGATTACTACCTTAGCACGGCTGAAAAGTTGGCTTATCTACTAGGTCGAGAGCATTCTTGGCAGGAGCGGATTAGTTTGATTAGTCGGATTGAAGAGCGTTTCTCAGCTTGCGTTTATGGTAACGCTGAGTGGCAAGATCATATAAATTGTTACGCTGGATATGCTGACCATTTCAGCCTGATGCCGAAGATATTTCGACAATCCAAGATTAATATTAATCTTAGTCGTTCGTTTGTAGAGTACGGGCTTCCCATGCGCGTATTTGATGTGCTGAGCTGTGGTGGATTCCTTGTTACCAATCATAAAAATGATATTAATAAGCTGTTTGTCGATGGAAAGGACTTGGTTGTTTTTCGGGATAGTCAAGATTTGATAGAGGTCTGTGAGTATTACCTTCAGCATGAAAGTGAGCGCCGGGCTATTGCGGAGCAAGGCTACTCGACTCTGGCAGAAAATCATACGTTCCAACAAAGAATGATAGATATGTTTACTACTGTGCAAAGTGAACTTCGTGGAGAGCCTGTCCCTTTAAGTCGTTGGTATCCTTAATTTGTCACTAAGGTGTAGCTCCGAGCATGGGCTCTCATGCGCTTAAGCCATCCAATGGAAGTATGAAACTTGCCTGTGAACAAAATCTTCACGACTACAAGGAGCATAATATGAGCCGCTATCTTGAATATTGTAGTCGTAAAGTACTGAGCAATATGATCAGTCCGTGCGCTGAGCTGTTTCAAGGACTAATTATGTGTGCGGACTGTGCACTGCGGTTTCGATGGTAGAAATCGAACGTTCGGATAACTGCATTTGGCCGATTTCTGCCTGTGAGCGATCACTCCGGCGTCATCATCACCGCCAGCGTCATCTTGCTGAACTCCTCATTCCGGTCGATTGCGTCCAAGGCGCTACGAACGTTGTCGGCTACATCGGCCGCGCCACGCTGCTCTACCCAAAGCGTGAGCTCCATGATGGCGGCTTCCAGGGCGATCAGGCTTCTGGTGCACCAGGTAAGGTGATGCGGTGTCGTAACGGCAGCGACTGATGACTGCCTGCAGCTCGGGCGTCACGCGAAAGCGAATCCACGCCGCGTCACTGGCTTTCGCCGTTTTCTTCTGCACCAGATAAAGGTATCCATCCCGTACGCCGTCAAATCGCATGTCGAGGATGTCGGTGCGGCGCTGGGTAGTGATCAGGGCCGGGTCAATTGCGTTCTGAAGCCAGACTGGCGCCTTCTCCCTGATGGCCTTCAGGCCTTCCGCGGTGTACCGTTTTCGCCCCAGCGCCGGCGCTGAAATTCGCTGATCTTTATAAGTTTTCGCTTCATTGAATACCTCTGCCCGGTTCGGGCGGTGTTGCTCCATGCCGCGTGGCGGGCAGAAGGTAGATAGATTGATACCGTTCGTCGGAACTCGTGCACGATCGGACAGTTAGAAAGTCGACTTAGTAGCCCAACAAATAGGTTTCTATGCGCCCTCTAATTCTCGATATGCCAAATGGCCGGGAACTCGTCGATGAGCTTGATCTTGCGACCTCGCAGATGATGTCCATCCCGGTTGATCTCATCGGTAGCGCTCAGTGGCTTGAAGCCTCAAGCAGGCAGTACCAAGCCTTTAAAAAATGGCGGGAGTATCTTCATTGCATGGCTGATGGGCGAGGGCGTATCGAGACACTTAAGATCGCCTGACCGCCCTGTCCCGTGTAGATGAGCCAGGCTATGTCGGCGAACCAGGCGAGGGTGATCATGGGGTCACCTTGCATGGCGCGAGCACCGCGTCGACACGCTCGTCCAGGTCGCTACCGTTGATCACGATATTGTCCGGCGTGAGGCCGGCGACCAGGCCTCCGTTGTGGATGGTATCGACGTCAGCTTGGCGCAGGACGAGGTAGCGCTCGGCGTTCTTGCGCAGCCCCTCGTTTTCAGCGATCAGGAACTGCTTCGGGTGAACATCCCTTGAGGAACTGCTCATCGCAGTGCAACAGGTCGGCATCTTCGATCATCCCCGCCCAGCCGTACGATCGAATAACATCGTCGCGGCAGCCTTCGGCTTTGAATGGTCGATCATGGCGTCACCCGTGCTGCTGCGATTTCATCAATGAGTGCCTGAGGGGGCTGCGCGGTATACTTCCCCCCCGACCACGACAGCGGCTCAGACTGGCGGATCATCTCGTTCAGCAGGTCGAACGCCGACCCAGCCGGTGACGGTTTGAATGCTGGCTGCTTCGGGGGAATCGTACATCACGACATTTTCTTCAGGTATGACTTCGTCCTTGCCGCTATAGCGGCTAAAAGTTGTACAGGTAATTTGAGTTCGTACAGCTGTTGAGACCAACTGTCCGATATCGGTTCTGCTTTGTTGAACTTCTCTCGCGTGGGTCTGGTTTTGGGCTCTACTGTCCATCACAGAGAGCAAACGGGAGGGCTCTATGAGACTTCGAGGCGATGTTTTTTGGGAATGGGCAGACCCTGAACTCCACACCAGAACACACGATGAAACTCTCAATGATGGGACTTTTATTGACGTGCAGGTCAGGCTATCGCGTGCCGGAAAGACTGAAATGTTCATTGGGATTTATGCTCCCGATGGCGTGGCGTTGCATGAAGAGGCTGACGACTCACATTCACAAGAATCAATGACAAGAGTTCTGGCTTGGGGTGTCGGTCGCGCTCGTCAGTTGGCCGCTAGCGGGGGTGCCAACACTTGCCAATCAGCGACCTCGAAATAGCGGCTGACTTTGAAGGGGGAGGGGTTACTGCGGGGTGATGCGGTTAGCGCGCTTGCGGAACTCGAACACCATGCTGCGCAGATCTACCAAGGCTTCCTGCAGGTCTTGACGTGCGGAGTCGATCGCTTCGAATAACTCGCCTTCTCCTTCATCGCCACCTTCATCAGCTGCGATCAGAGCCAACCCGTCAGCCTGGAATTCGGCTAACACATGATCGGCGGACTTCGCCATGTACTCCGCGTGTTCAATGGCGTAGTCCTTTGGCGAGCGATCAGCACGGGTTCCGGCCAGCTCATCAATCCCCTGATCCGCTGTGCTCAGGCGCTGCTGCAGGGCCTCCTCGCGAGTCCTGATATCCTCGAAGTGCTGAGCCAGGGTGCACTCGAAGTCGCCGGCCCCGTTTGATCGTTTCGGCGCTCGGCTCCCAGGACAATTCGAACTCCTCGCGGGAGTAGGGCGTGAACCCGAGGCGCTCGGTAAATCCCGATCGCGTGACTGGATCCTGCAGGACGCGAAACAGGTTCACGATATCGCCGTCTAGATCGTTGTACACCTCGCCATACGATCGAGGCTTCTGCATCAGTACTCCGGCCGCTCCGCCGAATGACTCGACGTAGCAGGTGTGTGGCGGGAAGTGTTGAAGCACCCAAGGCGCAAGCCGGAACTTGGCGCCGTGGTAGCGGATGACTGGTGCTGTGATGGTCATAAGTAATTTCCAGGCATACGCCTGCCTCGCCGGCTGGCGTGATTCGTTGAAGTGGGGTATTTGTGTTCGGCCCGGCATGGAGCCGGAAGGAGAGACAGCAAGTGAGCGATGAGTTCTACAAGAGGCTATTGGGCATACCAAAGCAGAATCAACTTGTCTCGGGTGACTCGATTTACGGTATTACGACAGGGGAAGACATTCTGAATTTCTCTGAAAGGGATGCAGCAGGCAGCACTGTTGCTCACTACCGCGTGGTCGAGCAGCGAATTGATTACTTAGGGGAAGGCGGCTCAATTACCTGGCACAGAACAGAAGTCAAATCCAAACAGGATTAAATCCAACAGGTGAAGGTGGGTCAGGCGAAGCTGTCGAGCTGCGCCGCCTGGCGCGTGCTTTCGCCGTGCGGTAGGCGCGCCAGCTCTTGCCGCGCCGCTTCGAATGACAGCCAAGAACTCGGCCACTGAGCCGGGTTTTTATTGCCTGAATTTTGCGTGGGAGAGCTGTGGCCAAGTTATTGAACGCCTAATCCGAAGCTTGACGATATAAAATGCCCGGCACATGTCCGGGCCTTTTTTGGGGCGAGCAGTACCGACTGGCCTGCAATTGCAAACTTGCGCGTATCAAGAATCAGCATTCAATCCATTTGAATTCGTGCCTAATGTTCTCCTTGATTTTTGCACTTGAGCCGTATTCGTTGTAGTCAGCTTTTGAATTGTGAATCAAGCCAGTGGTCTAGCTCAGACACTGAATGGCGTTCGCGCATAGGCACGTGACTGAGGCTGTCTGCGATCTTGAGTCTATTTTGGTGCGTCGTCTCATAACCTCTTGTTATTAAAAACGTTTCAATATACTCAGATACGCTGATGATCTTATTGTCAGAGGTGAACACTGCACTGAAACCTGGTTTGTCTCGCGAATCGTTTTGATCTTTATATTCCAATTTGCTCACCTTTTTAAAAAGGGAATTTGGTTTCCCTTTTTAAAATATGATCCTGTTTTGCTTAGTTGACTCAAAAGTCAGCTATTTTATTTTTTAATGGGTGTCAGGCAGCGTGTCAAAAATGTAACGTTCTTTATATGACTCTTTCGAATAACGAAAAGCCAAGAGGGTCCTGCTGGAAGGCCTTTGGCTTCGTTGCGGTATTGGCGGCTGTCGTGGTCATGGCGATGATGCTGCCCAATGGGACCTGGCTGAGCTTCGCCGGAACCTGAATGGGGCGAATCAGTAGTCCGCGACAGGTCGTAAGAATGCGGGCAACGCGGTTTGTCCGTTGCCGGTGTCGCGGTGAGTCAGCGGGGGAAAAGGCATGATGGTTACCCTCCGACAAGAGAAAAGCGAGTTTTCTCCTGTCGGACCCTGTTGGGCATTGGAGCTGTCAGCGCTCTTCAAAGCTGTACGCTAATGAGCGCGCCCTCTGCTTTACGATATTGGTGGGATTACTTCTCGACCAGGATTTTCGGGTTGGCACTGCCCCAGACGGTGTAGAGGTCGGCCAGTAGCGCACCGTTGATCTCTTCGACTTCAGCCTGGCTGACTTCGGTTGCGCCTTGTTTGCCAAATAACACCACTTCATCACCCGCCTTGACGTCGGGTGCATCCGTGACATCAACCATCACTGTGTTCATCGAAACCTTGCCCACCACTGGCACACGATGACCATTGATCAACACCACGCCTTTATTGGTGAACACACGGCGATATCCATCGGAGTAACCGACCGTGATGTTGGCCAGCTTCGAATCACGTGTCAGGGTGAACGTGCGGTCGTAACCCACTGTGTTCCCGGCAGGGTAGCTATTGACCGAGGCCACATGCGACTTGAACTGCATCACGCGTTGATACTCAGTACGCGAGAGGACGGTATCGCCAAACAACGCGCCGCCCGTGCGCACCATGTCCAGGCGCGACTCGGGTACTTCCAGGGTGGCGAAGGAGTTAGCTGCGTGCAGGGTTATCTTGCTGCGGTCGAGTTGCGCGACATCCATCAGCCAGGCGGCTTGCTCATTGAAGGTAGCCAGCCCTTTACGCACATCGTCCTTATCCTCCACGGCGAAGTGGGTCATGATCGCTACCACTTCGATATTTGGCAGTTTGGTGATCGCTAGCGCGTCTTGCTTACCCAGCTTGGTGGCCATTTCAATGCCGTTACGGCTCATGCCGCTTGAGTTGAGGCCGATGTGCACCTGCAATTTGCGACCATGTTTATGTGCAAGATCGGCCGCTTGACGGGCGAAATCGAGATTACCAACCAGTTCTTCGACGTTGTACTGCAAAGCATTTTCGAGCTCCCCCAGGGAGGCGGTGCGAACACGGATCAACTGACCTTTAAATCCGCTTTCTCGAACCACTCGCGCCTCTTCATTACTGGCGACCGCCACACACGGTACACCCAGCGCAATCACCGAAGGCATCGCCAACCCTATGCCATGACCATAAGCGTCGGCCTTCAGTACCGCGCAGAGTTTCGACTTGCCAGCCAGTTCGGCTTGCAGGGTTTGGATGTTGTGCTCGAGCGCGGCCTTGTTGATTTCAATCCAGGCATTACTGATTTGAGCCGTCAGCTCGGTATTGCCGTTTGTGAGTGACAGTGGTGGCGCCGCTTGGACCTGGCTTTGCAAAAAGATCAGGCCGAGAGACAACGCTAGAGCAGTACGGGTAAAGGGCATTTGAAACTCTCCATGTAATCGGTCTTTTTTTTATTATTCCGGTACCGATTATTGGAAGGCTGTGTAAGTTACCGTTGTACGCTGGGTTCAAAGATGTAAAAACATGTAAGGAATTTGTACGCGCTCACCTAGGCCCTATGCGATGGCATCAGGCGATTTGCCGCCAAGACCATAAAGGCGCATGAAGAAATCACTCGAGGCACGACCATCGCGCTGTTCAATGCAGTCATTCAGGGTACGCCCGTGGATGAAGGTCGACTGCGCGGAGACTGGCAAACCACGGTCGGCCAGCCTCGTAGCCCCCAGCCCCCTTTCCGGGCGACTGATACGACCCTCCGACGGTGGAGGTGTGGCAGAGAAGGGAATTCGCCCGCTTTTTCGCCCCGTCGAGCTAGCCACACCCCCATTTGAGTGTAGATCAGATGTCTGAAACCAAAATCAACGGCGCATTGATGGCTGACCAAGCACAAACTTCGGGAGCTGGATATTCCGGCCATGCCCGAGGGCATGGGCTATCTGGCCGGCTTGTACTGGGAGCTCAAACGCACCAGCGATCCGCTGACCTGGCAGGAAATGGACGCCTGGACGCGGATGATGCATCGGCAGATCGAGCCGGAAGAGGCCCGGGTGTTGATGAAGATGGACGGTATTCACTGCCAAGTGATGAATGAGCCCTAATAGTTATTGCGATATCGAGCCTGCGGCTTTTAGGTAATGTTTCAACATCACGTGGATCTGTTCTTCATAACCCGGCTCAGGTTCAGTGCTTAAATCAGGGCCAATCTCTTGCATAACCTGCGCGAATAGCGAAGCGTCGAGCGCATTGGAGCGTCGAAGCGTTTCAATGAGAGCTAAAATCGCATAGGTGGCAGCAACTCCATTGGCCTTGGCGTACAGGGGATTGTCTGCATACTCGAGGGGCATTTTTGACTATCTCTCAGCAAGGGGAGCCACCAAGCTACTACGGGGTAGTAGCGCGCTGCCACTGAGCATTCAGACAGGCTGGATGGGCGACCAGCCAAATGCTAAGGTCAGGATTCAATCGAGCGAAGGAGACGCATCGTGGCAGCAGTAAAGACCTACGTGTTTAAGCTGAAAGCAAAAAATGGCAGCGGCATGAGTAACGTGCTTCAGAACGGAACCGATGCCCGGGATGCGGAGAGAAAAATTCTGCAGAAGCATCCTGGTGCGACAGTCCTGGAAGTGAGAGAGCAGTGACAGGAAGCCCAGCCCCGCGCTGGGCTTTTTGCATCTGGCGATCAGTATCCTGTCCGCGTGCAATACCGACGCTTGCCGTGCGGCGGCTATCATGAGCCTGATCCAATCGGCGCGCATGAATGGGCATGATCCGTACGCTTATCTGAAAGATGTGCTAACGAGACGACCGACGCAACGCGCAACCTACGTACATCAACTGCTACCACATTTGTGGTCAGAATTCCGTCTGATACAGGAAGCCGTGCCTTCAGGTATGGATGGGCAGCGCCAACCCGAAAAGTACAAAAAATCCACCACAGACTTTATTGAATCGGCGCCCGGTTCGAGCTAACCAAGGCCTGACCCGATGCGCAGCGCTGGCCACTAAATACTCAACGGCGAACTCCACGACGGCGTAAGTCAGCGCGATGGCGGCCGTCTGCGCGACGATGCTTCTGTGGGGATCCAGGAATGGTGGGATAAACGCCGTGAATAGCAGCAGTGCCTTGGGGTTTGAAATGGCTGATACCAGCCCTTGGCGGAACAGTGACCAACGTCGCATGATGGTAGTGCCGGTCGTATCAAGGCTGACGGGTGCAGCCCGCCACAGCCCGAAGCCCAACCAGATCAGATAGAGCCCGCCGACAACCTTCAAGGCTATGAACCAGGTGGCCGACGCCTGGATCAGTGCGCCCAATCCCAATGCGCAAAGCGAAAGCACGACTGCAAAGCCGAGCACGCCACCGGTGATAGTGAACAGCGTTTTCCGACTCCCGTGAATAGCTCCATGGGTCAGCACCAATAATGCATTGGGCCCCGGTACTACCGCGATGCCGCAGCAGGTAAACAGATAGAGCAACCAGGTCTCAAATGGCATGATCAGATCCAGTATGTGTTGATTCAGGCCAGCATCTTGCGGATGAGCTGTCATCATGAAAAGCGCATAATTCACGTCGTAGCCATTCGATTAACGAATAGAGGTAACAGCGATGCCTGCCAGTGATTTGCAGATCGATTGGCTCAAGTGCTTCGTGGCAGTGGTGGATGCAGGTTCGCTATCTGGCGCAGCCCACGAGGTAAACAGATCGCAATCCGCCGTCAGCATGCAGATGAAGAAACTGGAGGCCGCGCTTGGGCGGCAGTTGTTGAGTCGTGGCCCGAGGCACCTACAACTGACCGCTGACGGCCAGATACTGCTGAGCTACGCTCGTCGCATGCTCGCACTGCACGCTGAGACCCAAGCCGCTTTTCACGGTGAAGAGTTAACCGGACGAATCCGCCTTGGCGTCGCGGAGGACTACGCGGCAAAGTATCTCACGCCGGTTCTGAAACGCTTTTCGCCGCGCTACGCAGGCGTGGAAATAGAACTGACCTGTGAGCAGTCGACCACGCTTATCCCGCGTGTGCGAAGCGGCGATCTTGATCTTGCGCTGGTGTCTAGGGACTCGCCTCAAAGCGGCACATTTCTCTTCAAAGAACCCATGGTTTGGGTGGGCTCACTCCAGTTCGAACTGTGGAGGCGAGACCCGGTGCCTATCGCCGTCTACGAAAGTGAAAGCCTGGCCCGGCGTTATGCAGTGAACTCACTGACCCAACAGGGACGCGAATTCAAGGTGGTATACAACAGCTCCAGCCTGGCTGGTCAGGTGGCCGCAGTTGAGGGTGGGCTCGCTATTGCCGCGATCACTCAGTGCAGCGTGCAGGCATCGCTTCACGTCTTAAGTAGCGAGCACGGCTTAGGAAACATTGAACCTATGGAAGTCTCGATTTTACGTAGCCGAGCCTCTCGCGGGTCTAAAGCGGTCAATAGCCTTCATGCTTTCATCATCAGCGCGCTAAGACCTCAGGCGTAGTCAAATGCTATCCCTGTGATTCGCGAGCTTCGTATCTCGAACGAGACGAGTGATCGTTTCGTCAGTGCGGGCAGTCAATTTGTCCGCAGGGTTGATCAGCTCACTCGGCGCGTTGCGCTACTGTGCAATCCAATACAACCACATCACGAGACACCAGCAACGGACCCATACATTCCTTGAAGTGCTGGTGTACAGGTTCGTAGTAATGCGCATCTCTGACAATCGGTTGGACAACGTAGTCGTTACGGTCGTCCTGAGAGCGGAAGGTCACCACAATGCCTTGTGTCAGTACGCCTGGGTGAATGCGTCGGGGACGTACGATCAGCCGATCTCCGTTTTTACATCATCATATTGATATACCGAAGCACTCCAATATCGGCTGCCGTTACGTCGTTGGCGAGTCCACCCGTTTGCCAGCAGTCGTTGGGAAATCATTCGATTCATAACGCCATGACCGACGAGCAGAACCGGCCCTTCACAGGCAAGGGACTGCAGTCGTTGAGTTGCCGCGCTGGCGCGCCGCTTCGCGGCGCCGAAGGATTCGACGCCGCTCGAATAACCGCACAGCCATAAGACTCGAAAGATAAATGCCCAAGAAAACGGCGATAGTCGGGGAAATCTCCAACGACCATGAGGCAGTTGTGCTTCGCAGAAAAGTGCGTCGACGACAGCAGGCTTCAGCCCGAGCACCTCGACAGAGGTCAGCGCACGAGGCGCGCTGCTTGAAACAATCATGGTGGCGGCTGCGGCGAGTCGCAGGCTGGCGTCCGGAGCGGAATGGCGGATGATTTCGGATCGGTTGTATTGCTCGATCCAGTCTTTCATCTCGAGCATTGAGATTTTTTCGGTCGTAGCCATATTTGGCTGGCCGTGACGCATCAGGATTATTGTCTTGCTCACAGTTTGTTTTTGTCCTCGTTATTCTTAAACCAGCCATGTAGCCGATACCACGCCACCGTGTCAAAAATGGTCTGCTCCAGCACTCGAAAACTCAGGCCAAGATCTTGTTCACTCTTACGGTGGTTAAAACAGGTACGGTGCTCCTCTCGTATCAATAGGCGCAATGTCGCCATGCTCAGCAAAACAGGCTTGCCGGTAAGGCGCGCGTAGACCTCCTGCACCGCCGCCAATAGGTATAGCGCGGGCAGTGGCAGTTGCCTGATAGGGGTTTTGACGCCCGCTATACGGCCCAGGACCGGTGCCAACTGGCGCATGGTTAAGTTCCGACCTGCCGCGAGATAGCGTTCTCCTCGTCGTCCATGTTTGGCCGCGGCAATCTGGGCCCATGCCACATCACGGGCATCGACCACCGAGAAGGTGCCGGGGATCAGCCCGGGCAACTTGCCGTTGACGACATCCTTGACCAATTGTCCCGAAGAGGTCGGGCCCATATCGCCAGGTCCCCACATCCAGCCGGGCAGAACCATGCAGGCATGCATTTGCGGATGGGTTTCAAGAAACGTCAAGACGACACGGTCAGCGAGGATCTTGCTGCGGTAGTAGTCATCCGCATCGGCTTCGGACCGCAGACATGTCTCATCGATAGAGGTGCCAGGTTCCCCGTCGAGCACGGCAATCGAAGAGGTATGGATAAACCGGCGTATCCCCGCGCGGTAGGCCTGGTGAAGCAACTCTCGCGTACCGGCGACATTGATCTTTTCGAGTTCTTCCCAGTGGCGGCCACCCTTGTAGTTATCGCGAAAGAACGCCGCCGTATGAAACACGGTATCGCAGCCTTGCAGCGCCGATGCGAACGCGTTGATATCGGCCATGTCACCCACGACCAGTTCCACACTCGGGAGGTCGTTGAACTGCTGCTCGCCTTTGTCTCTTGAACGGACGAGAGCTTTGACGGCGTAGCCACGTGCGACCAGTTCCCGCACCAGGTTGTTTCCCAGCAAGCCGGTTGCGCCAGTGACGAATGCGTTGCGCATGGGACCCGTAGTCATACATTCCATTCCCGTAGTTTCGAAGGCCTGTAGATATACCGTTGAGGCCGGTCCTGAAAAACAGCGACTACTGCATAATGGCTTTGCATATATGCAGACCAAGGAGGATGGGAGGTATGGCGTTGCAGGCAAATTGGGATGATCTTCGTCTGCTGTTGGCGGTCTCGCGGCGTGGCAGTTTTCTTCAAGCTGGCCAACTGCTAGGTCTCGCGGCGTCTACCGTGTCCCGTCGCCTGACCCAACTGGAAGCTGCCCTGGGTGAGCCGCTCGTTGAGCGAGGCGTTGAAGGCTGCTGGTTGACCTCGCGGGGCCAATCCCTGGTGGAAGTCGCTCTGGCTGCGGAAGCGGGCTTGAGGCGTCAAACGGCGGCGGACCTGTCCGGGGAGCGCGCAGAGCTATATGGCAGTGTCCTGGTCAGTGCCGGTGAGGGGTTTTCTTCTTGTGTGTTGGAGGCCGCAAGTCGTTTTACTTCCCTGCATCCGCGCTGCTCCGTGGAGTTACTGGTCACCGCCGACTTTCACAAGATCGTTCGCGGTGTGGCGGATATCGCTATACGCACAGCGCATCTGGGCGAGCCATCGCTGATTTATCGACCCATAGGCAAGCTCGCCTACGGCGTCTTCGCTGATGCAGGGTACCTGAAGCGATCTCCAGAGGTGACCCCGGCAACAGCGCTCAACATCGCCTTGCTTCCTCCGCTGGATATGTTGCCTCAAATGCGTGCCGCAAAGGCTGCGGGTCTGGACCGAGCACACATCAGCGTGAACTCGTTCGCCGTACAACTGGAGTCGGTGAGGCAAGGTATGGGTGTGGCTGTACTGCCGCGTATTCTGGCGAAGGACCTGACCGAGTTGTTCCCTGAGCTTGAACTCCCAGAGATGGAGGTCTATCTGGTAACCCGGCCTCAGGCGTTGAAACAGGCGCACATCAGATGCTTCTTTGACATCCTGGAGCAGGTGTTGCTCGAAGGCCTCTGCGTTGAAAACGTCGAAAATTAAAGGTGGCGCGCGCTCACTTGAACGCTCAACGCCCAAAACAACCAAGAGCGTATGGCTCATCCGGCGATGTACAGCCCCCGTTTACGTGCAACGGGTGCAGCCCATGTTGGCGCATCAAAGGTTTTGATTGTCGAGGCGTCGTTTAAAAGCGCCGAGCGCAGTACCAATCAGTGGGCCCGTCACCGGGTCGGTGGCAATGCTCTCGGCGCTTGATCGACTGGACAGGAGGTTAACAGTGATTGACGCTTCCTCGATGATGCGAGCCGACATCGTATCCAGGACCAGCCGCAATGCAGCTTGGGCGTGACTGGCTCTGGGTGATGAGTTGAAAAGCGCGACAGGCTTGCCCGGGAACTCTTCACTGCTCACGAGCCAATCGAGCATGTTTTTGAATGCGCCAGGAATACCTCGAGCGTACTCGGGGCAAGAAAACAACAGCCCATCCGCCTGCCCGATAATTGCACGTAACTCTGTGACTGCCTCGGGGGGATCCTCGAGCAGATCCGGGTTGAAGTGAGGCAGTTGAGCCAGGCCTTCGTAATGCACGACCAATACCCCTTCGGGGCATAGTCGCTCAGCTGCTCGTAGCAAAATTGAGTTGGAGGAGGCCTGACGCAAACTTCCAGAAACAGCCAGCAGACGCACCATTTCAACACCGTTCGTGATTCGTAAGTCGGTGAAGTTTCGCACGAGCCGGACCTCATGCACCATTGCTGCGTAGCAATGCAAAAATGGCAATCTGATCCTTTGTTTTATGTTGGATCTGAGCCTTTTTTTGGCTGGTCGGTGCTCTATACAGTGCGCGACCGACACGCTAGTGGACAGTAATCGGCCGCCCACTATTCCAGGCTCTCTGAAGACCGGACGACCTTGAGAGTCTTCAGGAACTACCATGAATACTCGTCGCACGAGCTTTCACAGCAAGACACTGCGCGAATCGCAACGTGACATTCTCGGTATGATCGCGACCGATCATCTTCTAGGCGACATACTCTGCGCCATCTGCCAGATGCTTGACGATCAGGCGCCCGAAACCTTCTGCTCGATACTGCTCACGGATGCCGAGGGCAAACGCTTGCTGAGCGGTGCGGCGCCCAGCCTGCCGGTCGAATACAGTGAAGCGATTCATGGAATGGCCATTGGTCCACACGAAGGAACCTGTGGCACCGCAGCGTTCCGGCGCGAGCTGGTGGTCACCGAAGACATCGCCCGTGACCCAAGCTGGGAGCGTTTTCGCGGGATAGCGCTGGGGCATAACCTGCGTTCCTGCTGGTCGGTGCCTTTGCTCTCCCATCAAGGAAGCGTGTTGGGTACATTTGCCCTGTACCAGAGCCGCGCCCATGTGCCGGACGAGGCGCAGATTCAACGACTGGCCTGCGCGGCCCAACTGGCAGTCATTGCGATCCGCCGTGAGCGTGACGGCCAACGTCTGGAGGAAAGCGAACAACGTTTTCGTTCATTGTTCACCTACAACCCCAACCCGGTGTTCGCCCTCGATCTGGCCGGCAACATTCAGAGTGTGAATCCAGCAGGCCTGAAGCTCAAGCCGCACACCGCAACCGACTTCATCGGTCATCACTTTGCCAATCTGGTGCTCGAAGAAGATCTGCAACGGGTCAGTCGGCATTTCTCTGCAGCCAGGACCGGAGAGCCCCAGCGCTTTGAGGCACGGGTTCGCGACGAGAACGACAAGCTGTTGACCATGGACATTTCCAACCTGCCGATCATGATCAATGGCGAGATCGTAGGGGTATTTGGAGTGGCCAGGGACATCAGCGAGCAAAAGCATTACGAGCGCCAGTTGAGCTTCAACGCCTGCCACGATCGTCTGACTGGTTTGCTTAACCGTGTATCTCTTGAAGACCGCCTTATTCTGGATTGTCACATCAGTCGTCGGCGCAAGCGTCGTCTGGCGGTGATGTGCATTGATCTCGATGGATTCAAATCCATCAACGATTCGATCGGACACTACTTTGGCGATCAGGTGCTGGTTGAGGTGGCGCAGCGTATGACCCAGCAGGTTCGTCCCGGAGATACCATCGTGCGCATGGGCGGTGACGAATTTATCGTTCTGCTGCCGGACCTGCTTCGTGATGAGGACGTTGTACCGGTGGCCGAGCGATTGATGGCCAGCATTGCCAGACCCTACTGCATCCAGGGGATTGACCTGCACGTGAGTGCAAGTATCGGCATCACCCTGAGCGATGGTCACATCGAGCAGCCGATGCAGCTGATCCAGCAGGCTGACATGGCCATGTACAAAGCCAAACAGCAAGGGCGCAACAACTTTCAGTGGTACACCCGCGATCTTAATCAGCGCGTTTGCGAGCACGCGAGCCTGCGCAATGACCTGCAGAAGGCGATCGAAACTCAATCGTTAACGCTGCATTATCAACCGCAGATAGAGGCACGCACGGGGCGGGTGGTCGGGATCGAAGCGTTGCTGCGCTGGGAGCATCCGGAAAAAGGATTTATCTCTCCAGCGGTGTTTGTGCCGGTGGCAGAGGACAGTGGTCAGATCATTCCACTGAGCCTTTGGGTGCTCGATACGGCCTGCGCGCAGCTGCGCCAGCTAGGCGAGCAGGGCATCACGGGCATCTCGATGGCCGTGAATATTTCGCCGATGCATTTTCAGCGTGGCCATTTCGTCCAGTGTGTCCAAGCCACACTGGAGAAGCATGGTCTCAGTGGCGAGCAGCTGGAGCTGGAGATCACCGAGTCGCTTCTGTTGCATAACGCTGAACAGGCGATCGATACGTTGCACCGGCTCAAGGCGTTGGGGGTACGCATTGCGCTCGATGATTTCGGCACCGGTTTTTCCAGCCTCAGCTACCTCAAGCGTTTGCCGATCGACAAGATCAAGATCGACCGCTCGTTCATCCAGGAAATCGCCACCGATCATCACGATGCAGCGATCACCCAAGGCATTATTTCCATGGCCCATCACCTCAGCCTGACGGTGGTCGCCGAAGGCGTGGAAACGACGTCTCAGGTGGATTTTCTGAAGGGCAGTCGCTGCGATATTTTTCAGGGGTATCACTTTGCCAAACCGATGCCCTATACAGAAATCGAAGCTTTTCTGAGCCATCCCGCGTCCCATCCCTGACCGGCAATTCGGTCTGGTCCCAGTCCTGTAAATCAGACGCTAAGGCAAATTTTCAGACCCCAACGCAGAACTCCCTCTCCCCAGGCAAGGCGCTCCCGGCGCCTTTCTCACACACTCGGCTCTAACGCTATCGCGCTGCATAACAACAAGAGCCGCGAAAAAAATGACGAGTTTCCAACCTGCTACCGAAAGCCAGACCGGCCACATCGGCGCCCGCCAGACCCGTGTCGAGGACGCTGCATTGTTGCGCGGCCTGGGCTGCTATGCCGATGACGCTGCGATCCCTCCGGGTACGCTACATGCGGCGATCATTCGTTCACCCCACGCTCATGCACGGATCACCTCGGTGGATTTTTCCGATGCATTGCTGATGAAAGGCGTGCACGGCGTGCTGGTCGGCGAAGATGTCAAACGCTGGGCGCTGCCGTTCCCGGTGGGTGTGCGTCAGCCGATGGAGCACTGGTGCGTCGCCGTGGACAAGGTGCGCTACGTTGGAGAGCCGGTGGCCGTGGTGATCGCCGAGAGCCGCTATCTGGCCGAGGACGCCATCGAAGGGGTGCGCGTTGAATACGAGCCGCTGCCCCCGATCATCGATTCCGAACTGGCCGCCGCCGAACAGGCGCCGATCCTGCACGAAGCGGTCGGCAGCAATGTGGTCAACGAACGGCGCTTTCGTTATGGCGAGCCGGAGCAAGCCTTCGAGCAGGCGCCGCACAAGGTCTCGCTCAAAGTGAAGTTTCCGCGCAGCTCTTGCACACCCATTGAATGCTATGTGGTGCTGGCTCAGTACGAGCGCGCTACCGGCATTTATGACGTGCTGGCCAATTTCCAGGGCCCCTATGCGCTGCATACGGTCATGGCCCGAGCACTGAACGTGCCCGGCAACCGCTTGCGTTTGCGCACACCCAAAGATTCCGGCGGCAGCTTTGGCATCAAGCAAGGGGTTTTCCCTTATGTGGTGATGATGGGTCTGGCGTCACGCAAGGTTGGCGCACCGGTGAAGTGGGTCGAGGACCGTCTGGAACACTTGCAGGGGGCTTCTTCGGCAACCAATCGAGTGACCGAAATAGAAGCGGCGGTAGAAGCGGATGGCCGCATCACCGCTTTGCGCTATGACCAGATCGACGATTGTGGCGCCTACCTGAGGGCGCCCGAACCGGCAACTTTTTACCGCATGCATGGCAACCTGACGGGTGCCTACGCGATTCGGCATTTGCAGGTGCGCAACCGGGTGGTGCTGACCAATAAAACCCCTTCCGGCCTGAACCGTGGTTTCGGTGGCCCGCAGGTGTATTTCGCCCTGGAGCGGCTGCTGCAACACATCGCCGTGCAGTTGAAGCTTGATCCGTTGGACGTGATCCGCCGCAACCTGGTGCCGGCCGATGCCTTCCCTTATCGCGCGGCCGCCGGTGCGTTGCTCGACTCCGGCAATTACCAGGCAGGCATTGCCTTGGCGGTGGCTGATGGCGGTCTCGACGAGTTGCTCAAACGTCGTGATCAGGCGCGTGCCGAAGGCCGAATCTATGGCATTGGTTATGCCGCCGTCATCGAACCGTCGATTTCCAACATGGGTTACATCACCACCGCGATGACACCCGAAGAGCGGCGCAAGGCCGGCCCGAAAAACGGCGCTGTCGCAACCGCAACCATCAACGTCGGCCCATTGGGTGACGTCAGCGTGCACGTATCCTCGGCACCGCAAGGGCAGGGTCATCAAACCACCGTCGCTCAGGTCGTCGCCGAAGTGCTTGGGGTTGCGCTGGAATCCATCGTGGTCAACGTCGAACTGGACACTCAGAAAGACGCCTGGTCGATTGCCTCGGGCAACTATTCCAGTCGCTTCGCCGGCGCTGTGGCCGGTGCCGTCTACAAGGCCGCGCTGAAGATCCGTGATCGCCTTGCCGCGATTGCCGCCGAGCAATTGCAGGCCAGTCCCGAAGATATTCGTTTCGCGGGCGGCAAGATTTTTGTGGTCAATGGCGGGGCGGTGGCGCCATTCCATCGGATTGCCGGTGCGACCCACTGGTCGCCGGGGCTGCTGCCGGAAGGTGAAAGTGGCGGTCTGCGCGAAACCGCCTTCTGGAGCCCGCCGCAATTGGTGGCACCGGACGATCAGGATCAGGTCAATAGTTCGCTGTGCTACGGCTTTGTCTTCGACATCTGTGGTCTGGAAATCGACCGCATGACCGGCGAGATCCACATCGATCGCTACGTCACCTGTCATGACGCCGGCCGCCTGCTCAACCCCGCGCTGGTCGATGGCCAGATTCGTGGTGGCTTCACCCAAGGCCTCGGCGCGGCGCTGATGGAAGAGTTTGCCTATGGCGAGGACGGCAGCTTTCTCTCCGGGACCTTCGCCGATTATCTGGTGCCAACCGCGCCGGAAGTGATCGAGCCGGTGATCCTGCATATGGAAACGCCATCACCGTTCACCCCACTGGGCGCCAAGGGGGTGGGCGAGGGCAACAATATGAGCACGCCGGTGTGCATCGCCAACGCGGTGGCCGACGCCCTTGGTCGCTCGGACATTCGTCTGCCACTGACACCCTCGAAAGTACGCACGCTCATCGGCATCGACGAGCCGCCACGGCCCGCCGGTATGGAGCCCGATGACAACCTGGACGCAGCACCTGCCGGTGGACCGGCACTGCGGGCCAACGACTCGGTGGTGATTCCTGCTTCGCCGCAACAGGTCTTCGATACCTTGCTCGACCCGCAGACGTTGGCGGCGATCATTCCCGGTTGTCACGACCTCGTGCTTGAAGGCGAAAACCGTTACCGCGCAGACGTCACCGTGGGCGTCGGCATGATCCGCGCGCGCTTCGAGGCCAAGGTTGCCCTGAGTGATCTGGACCCGCCGCATTCATTGCGTCTGTCCGGTTCCGGCAGCAGCTCGATGGGCTCGGCTCAAGGCCAGGCCAAGGTGCGTTTCGTCGAACTGGAAAACGGCCACACACGTCTGGAATACCAATACCAGGTGGCGGTCAGCGGCAAAGTCGCCGCGGTCGGCGGCCGAATGTTGCAAGGGGCCTCGAAAGTGATCATCGGACAAATCTTTACTCGCCTGTCGCAACGGATCAGTGGCCAAGCCATCTCCACCGGCTGGTGGGCGCGATTGCGTGCCTCGCTTGGCGCGCTGTTTGGCAAGGGAGGTGCGCAATGAAACCGGCTGCTTTCGATTACGTTCGGGCTGACACCCGTCGTCAGGTGGTTGAGTTGCTCGCCGAGTACGGCCAGGAGGCTCGCATCATCGCCGGTGGCCAATCGCTGATGGCGGTGCTCAACATGCGTCTGGCTCAACCCAAGTTGCTGATCGATATCAATCATGTGGCTGACCTGGCCTATATCGAACGGCGCAAGGATTGCCTGGCCGTAGGTGCCGGGGTGCGACAGGCGCAGTTGCTGGCACGTTCGACCCTGATGGACGAAGTGCCTTTATTGGCCCTGGCGATGCCTTGGATCGGTCACTTCCAGACGCGTAATCGCGGCACCGTCTGCGGTTCGGTGGCTCACGCCGACCCCAGCGCCGAGTTGCCGCTGTGCCTGGTGACGCTGGGCGGCGAGATCGTTCTCGAGTCGAAAAAAGGCAAGCGCATCGTCAAGGCTGCCGACTTCTTCCAAGGCATTCTCACCACCGACAAGCGTGCGGATGAACTGGTCGTCGAGGTGCGTTTTCCGCTCAAGCGCGAAGGCATCACCTATCGCTTCCGCGAAATCGCCATGCGCCACGGCGACTTTGCAATTGTCTCCCTGGCTGCGGCCATCGGCACGGACCAGGTCGAACTCGGCATCGGCGGGGTCGCCGACCGTCCGCAACGTCGCAGCCTGCCACGGGGTGCGGCGCTGCCGGACGCGCTCAATCAAACCGCCTGGTCGCTCGATGCACAAGACGACGTGCAGGCCAGCGCTGCCTATCGCCGCCAACTGATTCGCGAGCTGGGTCATCAGCTGATCGAAGGAGTCTGAACATGCGTGTAACTGCCGACCAAACCTTTCCGATTCGCCTGGAACTCAATGGCCGCTCCCGCGAGGCGTTGGCTGAACCGAGGACCCAACTCTGCGACTTCCTGCGACACGACCTCGGTGCCACCGGTGTCCATGTCGGATGCGAACACGGTGTCTGCGGTGCCTGCACAGTGCTGGTGGACGGAGTCGCCGTGCGTTCCTGCCTGATGCTTGCGGTACAGGGGCACGAGCGGCGTATCGAGACCGTCGAGTCGCTGGCCGATGACGACACGCTGAGCGACCTGCAACAAGCCTTTCGCCGTCATCACGCCTTGCAGTGCGGCTTTTGCACTGCGGGCATTCTCATGTCCTGCGTGGATTTCCTCGAACGGGTACCCAACCCGGACGAGACCCAGGTACGCGACATGCTTTCGGGGCATCTATGTCGCTGCACGGGCTACACCGGCATCGTCCAGGCCGTGCTCGAAGTCGCTGCCCAGCGCCAAACGAACAAAGGGGTATAACAATAATGTTCGATCTCGGACGCAGCTTCCTCGCTGCCGTTGAACGCAGACCGCACGCGGTGGCGGTCAGTGACGGTGCGTTGAAGAAAACCTATGAAGACTGGTTCGTCGATATCCAGAGCGCAGCTCGGGGCCTGCAACGTCTCGGGCTGCAACGCGGTGACCGACTACTGGTAGCGATGCAAAACCGCTGGCAGATGGCGACCCTGCATTGGGCCTGTCAGTTTGCGGGCGTCGTCATGACCCCGTTGAACTGGCGTTCGACTGCCGATGAACTGGGCTACTGCATCGAAGATGCGCAAATCCGCGCGCTGGCTTACGACGACGCTACCGTAGCCGCCGTGGCCGGTTGCAGCGCCGCCACAAGGCTGCCACGGATCGCCACCGGTATCCGTGCCGCCGACACCGACCTGAGTTTTGAGGAGCTGTGTTCGCAGCGCCCCTCCGGCATCATTTTGCAGGCGGGCGCCGAAGACTTTTCACTGCTGCTGTACACCTCCGGCACCACCAGCAAGCCCAAGGGCGTGCCCCGTCGGCACCGTTGCGAACGCGCCGCGGCGGTTGCCCACGTGGCGCAAAACCTCTACCGCCAGAGCGAGTGCACGCTGGGTGTCATGCCGCTTTACCACACCATGGGCGTGCGTTCGTTACTGTCCATGGCGCTGATCGACGGGCAGTTCGTCTGTGTGCCGAAGTTCGACGTGGAAGCCACGCTGCAGGCCATCGAGCGGGAAAAGGTCAGCAACCTGTACCTGGTGCCGACGCTCTACCACATGCTCATCGAACACCCGGCCTTTGCCCGCGAGCGCGTCGCCAGTGTGGAGAAAATCGGCTTTGCCGGTGCGCCGATGAGTGACGGCTTGATGCGTCGCGTCGAGCAGGCGTTCCAGCCGCAATTGTTCGTCAATCATTACGGCAGCTCGGAGATCTACACCTTCACCATCGACCAGCAAGCCAACCGTAAACCCGGTTCGTCAGGGCGCAGTGCAATGAACCAGCGAGTGCGCGTGGTGCCGATCGATGCAGAAACGGTAGACGTGCAGGCCAAGCCGCTGGAGGAGGGTCAGATCATCGCCGACCTGGCGAGTGACGAGGCGTTCGAAGGCTACCTGAACCGCCCCGAAGCAACCGCCAAGGCGTTGCGAGACGGATGGTATTTCACCGGTGACATCGGCTACTTCGATCTGGAGGGCGATCTGTTCGTCACGGGTCGTGTCGATGACTTGATCATCACCGGCGGCGAAAACGTCAGCCCGGCAGAAATCGAGAACATGCTCTCTCTGCACCCGGCAGTAGAAGAAGTGGTGGTGGTCGGTCTGCCGGACGAGCAGTGGGGCAAGATCATTGCTGCGTTTATCAAGCTGCGCGCCGAAGTCTCGGAAGGCGACCTCGATGCCCATTGCATCGCCTCGGGCCTGGCCAAATTCAAGCGGCCACGCCGTTATCAGTTCATCGATCAGATTCCCAAATCTCCAGTCGGCAAGGTGCTGCGACGCGTGCTGCTGGCCCAATTCCAGGAACAGGCCTTGAAGGCCATCAGCTAATCATCCAGAGGACACTCACATGCAACAACAAGCGATCCAGCAATTTCTCGACACTCAGTTCGATGGCTTCCAGGTTGAAGTCGATGTGTCCCGCGAGCGCGCCGACATCATCCTCAACCGGGCACCGTTGAACGTCATATCCATGGGGCAGCGCGATCAGCTGCGCCTGGTCTTCGAAGCCCTCGATGCACACCAAGGCGTGCGCGTCATCGTGCTGCGCTCGGTGGGTGAGCACTTCTCCAGCGGCGGCGACATCAAGGGCTTCCTCGAAGCGTCGCCGGAGCACGTTTCGAAGCTGGCCTGGAACGTCGCGGCACCGGCACGTTGCGAAAAACCGGTGATCGTTGCCAACCGTGGCTACACCTTCGGTGTCGGTTTCGAACTGTCCCTGGCCTGCGATTTCCGCATTGCTTCGCAAACCACTCGCTACGCTTTGCCTGAGCAGAACCTGGGTCAGATCCCGGGTTCGGGTGGCTCCGCACGCTTGCAGAAGATCATCGGCATCACCCGCACCAAGCACATGGTGATGCGCGCCAAACGCATTACGGGCGACCAGGCCTATGCCTGGGGTATCGCTACCGAGGTCGTGCCGGATACCGAACTGGAAAGCACCGTCGATGCGTTGGTCGATGAACTGCGGCGCTTCTCGCCGCTGGCTCAACGCACGGCGAAAAAACTGATCAACGACAACGAAGATGCGCCGCTGACCGTTGCGATCGAAATGGAAGGTCACTGCTACAGCCGTCTGCGTAGCTCCAAGGACTTCAAGGAAGGCGTCGAAGCGTTTCACAGCAAGCGTGCGGCCGTGTTCATCGGCGAGTAAATCGTACCGGCGAGCAGGCCCGGGAGTCTGTCGGTAACGGCGTACGCCCCTCCGGAACAGGGCCTGCCGCGCCTTCAATGCAACTGAAAGGACCCATCAAGGTATCACCGCTGAACGGCTGACTACCCGCAACCCGCGCACCGGGATGCAGAACGTTTCGATTCACCGCTTGTGTGAGGCAACCATGACTACGACAACAACAATAACTGCATCACCCACCATTGCCGCTATCGATACACCGCAGATTTCACCGGGCAAGGCCTTGCTTGCGGCATTTGCCTCGACCTTCGGCTGGGCGCTGGATCTGTTTGACCTGTTCATCCTGCTCTACGTGGCACCGATCATCGGCCGCCTGTTCTTCCCCTCGGACACCCCGACACTGTCGCTGGCCGCGGTGTATGCCTCGTTCGCCGTGGCCTTGCTGGTGCGTCCGCTGGGTTCGGCAATCTTCGGCGCGTATGCCGATAAACACGGCCGCAAGCGTGCGTTGATGGTGTCGATGGTCGGCGTCGGTATTTCCACGGCGCTGTTTGGCGCGTTGCCGACCATTCACCAGGTCGGGGTATTGGCCCCGATACTGTTTTTGGTCTTGCGGGTCATTCAGGGTGTTTTCGTTGGCGGCATTGTCGCCTCCACTCACACCATCGGCACCGAATCCATCTCGCCGCGCTATCGCGGCTTGATGTCCGGGTTGATCGGTGGCGCCGGCGCCGGCATGGGCGCGCTGTTGGCGTCGGTCACTTATCTGGTGTTGTCGGAGATTTTCACCGGGGAAGAATTTGATGTCTGGGGCTGGCGCTTCATGTTCTTCTGCGGCCTGCTCAGCACGTTTTTCGGCCTGGTGATGTTCCGTTACCTGGAAGAAACCCCGGTCTGGCAGCAACTGCAACAGGCCCGAAAAAACAAGGGGCCTGCAATAGTGGTCGTGTCGCCACTCAAGCGTCTGTTTGGTCGCGAATATCGCGGCGTGATGATGGTCAATCTGTTGATTACGTTCGGAGGCGGTGCCACGTATTACCTGGCTTGCGGTTATTTGCCGACGTTGCTCAATGTGGTCGCCAAAGTGCCTCATACGCAGACTTCGCAGATGCTCATGTACGGATCGGCCGCAACCATTGTCGGTGCACTGGCCTTCGGTTACCTGAGTGACCTGATCGGTCGCAAGAAGACCTTCATGCTGCTGGGTTTGATCAACCTGGTGAGCCTGCCCATGATGTTCCTGGGTGTCGCCGAACCGGGTTCGCTGACCCGCACTGCGCTGTATTGCATGGGCATAGGCTTCATGGGCGGGGCGATCATCGCGCCGATTCTGATCTTCCTCAATGAACGCTTTGCCACCGAGCTGCGAGCCAGCGGCACCGGCTTGTCATGGAACATCGGTTTCGCCCTCGGCGGCACCATGCCGACCTTTGTGTCCCTGGTCAGCAGTAGCCCGGCGCAGATACCCATGGTGCTGGCGATTTTCGCCGCGGGTCTGTCGGTGATCTACCTGATCGGCAGTGTGGTGATTCCGGAAACCCAAGGCAATTTCAAATAAAGGCGGGGAGGCGCTCCAGGAATTCGCAGATTAGCTGCAAGGTCCGCTCGGTCGCTTCGGTCTGGGGAAAGTGCCGGCAGTCATCCAGCAACACACAGCGGCACGGTCCAGGCACCTGTCGCTGGATGATCACCAGTTGCTCGGGCGTGGCGTAATGGTCTTCGCGACCCTGAATCACCAGCAGCGGTTTTTCGATATAAGCCAATTGCGCTTCGAGATCGTCCAGGGAAAAGTCCGGGTGCAACCAGCTGTCGCTCCAACCGTGAAAAGCGCCGTCGACATTGGCCCCATGGTGGCGTGCCAGGCGTTCGCGCAATGGGCCCTGATGCCAAACTTCAGTGGTGTGGCGAATGCCATCGAGGCTCTCGGTCTCGACAATCACGTGAGGCGCCAGGGCAATGCTGCCCAACACGCGTGGATCGTTGGCAGCGGCATAGGCGAGGACGATGGATGCGCCGTCACTGTGACCGAGCAAGACCACTTGCGGCAGTTGCAAGGCATCGAGCAATTGCCGCAGTTCACGAGGGCCGTCGCTGGTCAGGTAGTTCAGTGGACGCGGCAGGGTTACCGGGCTCGATTGCCCGTAACCCTGCCGGCTGTAAGTGACCACACCGCAACCGCTGGCCTGGGCCAGGCGCAGGGGGAAGTCTTTCCATTGGCCGGCGCTGCCGAGGCCTTCGTGCAACAGCACAAGCGTCGGTCGCGATGGGTCAGTCGCAGGCAGTTGGCGATATTCCAGGCGCAGCGGCCCAAGTTGCAAAAATTGCTGTGGCGACATGTCGAATCAACGATTGAACAAGATTGCTCGCAGGTTACCGTAAACGTAACCCTGCAGGCAGCACCACGCTTCGCTTGAGGTACAGAAAACATGCGTCATCTCGATGTTCAGGTGATCGACCAGGCACTGCAATGGGCTCGCACCGGGCAGGCCCAGTGGCTGTGCACGGTGCTCTCCACCTATGGCTCGGCGCCGCGTGCGCCGGGTGCGATGCTGGTGGCCAATGGCGCGGGCGAACACGTTGGCTCACTGTCGGGTGGCTGCGTCGAGGAGGCGTTTCTTGAAAGCCTGACACGCGGTGAATTGCGCGAACCGGCGCAGATCGTCAGTTATGGCGACAGCGTCGAGCAACGCCACCGTCTACGATTGCCCTGTGGTGGCGTGCTGATCGTGCTGGTCGAGCACCGCGCCGCCAGTCTCGAATGGATCGCGCATCTGGAGAGTCTGCAAGCGGCGTTACTCGGCCACCGACGTCTGCAGCGTCATGTCGAACTGAGCAGCGGTGCGTTGCGCCTGGACCCGGACACCGGACACGGCAGCGAGCGGGTGCAAGTCGTCGACGAGACGGTGCGCATCAGCATTGGCCCGGCGTTACGACTGATTCTGGCGGGGCTATCGCCGGTCGCGGAAGTCTGCGCCAGTTTCGCCCGCGCCATCGGCTGCGAAGTCATCGCCTGCGACCCTCGGGAAGAGATGCTGCATGTACAGCTCGAAGGCGTGGAGATGCAACGTGTGCTGCCCTCGATGTTTATCGCCGCTGGAGGTTGCCACGCAGCGACCGCGGTGGTGGCGCTGACTCACGATCCGCGAATCGATGATCTGGCGCTGATGGAAGCGGTGCACACCCCGGCGTTTTACATCGGCGCCATGGGGTCTGAGGCAACCTCGGCCAAGCGCGCCGAGCGGCTCAAACGCATTGGTGGCCTGACGGATGAACAGATTGCCCGTTTGCACATGCCCATTGGCCTCGATCTGGGCAGCAAGGCCCCGGCGGAAATCGCTCTGGCGGTGGTGGCCGATATCCTGCGCGTTTATCACGGGAAAGAACGCCATGCCTTGTAAGGCGGTTTTTCCGACGAGCATGGGGGCTGCGAAAGTCGGGATAGACGCTCGTTCACCCACGCGCGATAGTGGCCAGCCAAGTGTTGCTGAACCATTGAGCGATCGCCGGGGTCGAGAAATAGATAGACGCCGCGATGATCCTTCATTGTGGTCGATAACAATATTGCTTCAAGCGAGCAGAGGAATCTGATGTCGATTGCCCAACGGGTTTTCCACGGCAGGTTTGGCCGGGTCGCCTTGCTGAATATGGATCGTTCGCTGGTCACCCACACCCATTCCGAATGCCATGTGCTGGTCAAAGTGTCCGGCGAAGACACTTACTTCAACGTCAACGGTCGGCGGGTTCCGCTTAGCGATCGCACGGCGGTGCTAGTCAACGCCTGGGAGCCGCATTTTTACGATCCGCAGCCGGGTGCCGGTGCCACCGTAATCCTGGCGCTTTACATCGAGCCTGCCTGGTTGGCCACTGCACAGCAGTCGCTGGCGCTGAGTGGTCGGCCGGATTTTTTTGTCCAGTCGTGTATCGAGCTGTCGAGTCGCAATCGCACCTTGGCCGACATCCTGGTCGCCGAAGCGCATGGCTGCGGGATCGTGCCGAAAGAGCGTATGGAATTCATGCTGTTCGACTTCTTGATCGAACTGATCGAGGACTTTTCCAGCTGGCGGCATTTGTCGTTACTGGGGGCGCCGAACTCAGCTGAGTTCCGGGACGCGCGGGTGCGTCGTGGCACCGCCTGGTTGCTTGAGCACCTCGATGATCCGAACCCGATCGACAATGCCGCGCGGGCTTGTGGTCTGTCTCGGGCGCACTTCTTTGCGCTGTTCAAGAAAGATACCGGCATGACGCCGACCCTGTTGCTTAACGACGCGCGCATGCGCCGGGCTTTTGCCTGGCTGGAGCGTGAGCGCAGTGGAACGTTGGGCCTGTTATCGGAGAATCTCGGGTTCTCCGAACAAGGTCATTTCACACGGTTTTTCCGCCAGCACATCGGAGCTTCTCCCAGCCAGTACCGGCGTGTAGTGGATTGTTATGCGGCGGTTTGAACCGACAGGAGGGCGGGAGGATTGGGCAAGCCTCCCGCCGATGAAGTTAATCTTTCATATTGAGAGATGGCGGCGTGTATAGGCGACGAAAGTTATAAGGTGTACTAATCGTCCAGCAAGTCATAAATCTCTTTCATGCGCTCTTCACGCATCAACTCAAGCTCTTCCTTGGTTTCGGCTACCCACTGCAGAATAAAGTCCCAGCAATCGCATTCGTGAGCGTCTGCTTCTGCTTCAAATGCTTCTTGCAGACATTTCAGTCGATATTCTTCTGGCGAAAGTCCGCAGTTCTCAGCGAGGCTGTAGTTCAGCTCGCTGAGTTCAAGCTGGATCCATAAGTTGGCGTCCAGGAATTTTTTCAGGGCGAGTTCGGCCCTAAGTTCTTTTGCGATCATGAAGGCTCTCTTGTGGCATGCAATAAGTAGCGGGTGTTCGAAGTCGGCCCAGCACTAAATCGGGCTGTGTCAATTTCCAGCCATCATCCATCCTCTAACGCCATGTCGTTCGCTCAACTCTTTCACGACTCGAGCCGCGTCCTGCTTTTGTTTATACGGGCCGATGACGACAAAGTTGTTTTCTTTACGCGCTACCGGCAACTCCAGCTGCTGAATGGCTTTTACTGCTCGATGGCGGCTGGGTGTGTTCAAAGCAATTTCGACCACCCATAGGCCGGATGAAGGCGTGGTAGATGGTTCTTTCCTGGCCTGGAAAATGTAGCCGCCGCACGTCAAGCACGGGCGTTCCAGCGTGATCAGCGAACCTGGTACGGTGCGAAAGACATGCCATTGCGGATCAAAGGTTTTTTTGCGGGCGAATACGGCCAGGAGCAGGCCGATAACAGTGATCAGACCGCTGAGAATAATCGTCCATTTATATGACTGTGCGGGCAATGAAGGCAGCGTAACTGGAGTTTCGTCTGGTTTTTCGACCAAGAACTGTGCGGCGTCAGCCTTCGTTGAATTGGGTATGTGGGATCCGTTTTTTGCAAGGGGCGTGAGTCCGTCGAAATGTTTTGTATTGAACTCCGTCGCAACTTTATTGACCGTGTCATCGAGTAGTTGTTCGAGTGTTGTCACTTTTTGCTGGATGTATGAATTGTTGACGTTATTTTGACAGTTGGGTCCCGTAGACATGTAGGTCCATAGGAGTGCAGACAGTTGCCCCAAAACGCCAGTTATCAGGAAGCCCAAGCCCAGCTTTCGCACAGAGGCCATCTCCAAAACAAGTGAATAGTGATTTATCCCATTCTTTCTAATAAACGGGGTTCTATTGTTGATCCTGGGATGGTCTAAATTCTTGAGCGCGTCAGTGTGCCCAAGAGCCAAAATTAGTTGGCTGCTTTTTTGTTGTTTTAAAGAGCATCGGGCGTGCACTTTATAGACTGTTGGTTGACGAAAAAGGCTCAGGCGATCGAAAAAAAACCATATCAGATGGGTTGCAGGGTGATACATTAAAACACTTGTATTTAAGAAGAATGTCGTGGCCAAAGTGCCTGACTGTTGCAATGCTGCGACGATATCCACCGATATCAATCTGGTGCGCGTAGGCAACGTTTTTGTCGACGTCAAAATTAACGAATTTCCGAGCAGCGTTCTTGCCGGATGTTCTTGATGCTTAAAAGCGAAACGTGGCCGCCGTCCAATTGGCGTTGGCCTGATACAGGGTGCCCAAGCGTTTTCCACTGCTGGTGGTTGTTCCGGGGGGCTGTGGTCATGCCTGACCGTAGAAGGCGCTCTTGGGAAACAATGGATCAAAGGTACCGGCCCTCTGATCGACATCCTCATCACCGCTCGCGGCATCGACACGCAAACCCGTACGCGCTTTCCAGGGACCCGCAAAGGTATAACCGCTGTCGCTGGAACCCGCCCAGGCATCGATGTCGGCGCTGGCTTCAGGAATTACGCGATCAATGCCTGCCGGTGCGCCAGCAGAACGCCGCAGGCCAATGATGGACACTGGGCTAAAAAAGGTTGAATCGAGCGATGACGCTCTGTTGATTCTTCGGACCCTTGGCTTCAACTGATCTTCGCCGGCTGGCGTGATTCGTTGAAGTGGGGTATTTGTGTTCGGCCGGCTCAAGGTGATCCGGGTATAGGAGGCAGAGTGACTATTTCCAGCGATACGCTATCCAGGCTTTCCAGTGCAGTAGAGGTGTTGGCAACTGCGGAGGGCAGCAGAGAGCATCGCGCTAAAGTGGCATTGAGTTTTTTGTCAGAGATCGACGGGGCGGAGTTTGTCGGTGATCCCGCCGAGGTTCACTGGAACTACATTGAGTCAGTCGCTGAAGCTATCGCTAACGGAACTGCCGAAAAGGGCCTGGTTGGAAGGTATATCAGTGCGATTTGGCTGGCGTTCAGTGCGCATTGTCCTATCCAGGCTCGATAGGTGAGTGTGGGCCAGTCAACGCTCAACGGCGTGGCCTCGGGGGTGCGTGCCTTTGTGCAGGCCAGCTTTGATCGGGAGGCTGTGCTTCTCTCGGCGCAGTGGTCGACGGTTCGATCACCGCCGAGAAGCCGGAACAGGGGTGGCCCGTAGAGACGCTTTGTCACCACGGCCAGGCACCAGCGCGCCACCGAATACCAAGACCCCAACCCGTTCGGGGTTTTATTCGTCTGGAGATGGAAAAAACGAAGCCCCGGCGATTCGTGGTCGCCAGGGCTTCTCATTCCTTCAAGCATCTCAACATGGCGGAATGTGAAAACAAGATAGCAGGCTAACTAATAAGAGTCACGATCTGTCCATTGATTTCAGTATTTTTGGATAGCTTTGATTTTTGAAGAAAGCCTGCCAAGTGCGTTTTTTTTTCGCCTGAAGAAAAGAATGCGCGCGTCACCCAAGGCCAGTGGAACGCCCTGATGAGCTTCACCTGCAACCTGGGCGCGGCAGACCTTGGGTCGTCGACGCTGAAAAGATTTAGCCAATCTGTGGCATCGACCGGTTGAGTCGACAGCTTAGCGTTTCACGTTGAGCGGATGTCACTGCCACCTGATGCAAATGGCACGCTATGACAGTGCATCCGTTTTGGGACGAGACGTTAAATGATGAAGTCCCAGTTCGCCGCCAGAACGTTGTGCTGGTTCATCTCCGCCGCTTGCACGAAGTTGCTGGCGACCTGTTCCAGGGTCATGCCTTTTTGCATGGCGTCAACCCAGTAAGCCAGGCCTGCGCTATCGCTTTGACGGCCATAGATGCCCTGATACACCAACTCCAGGTCATGCGGGGCGTTACCGTTCAGGGTGACGGCCTGCTTATCGTGAGCTTCGTTCGAAGTGATCAGCGACAGGGCGATGCTGCCCATGCTCATGCCATTCTTGGCCTGGACCGCCCAGTAATCGAAGCCCAGATAGTCAGCCTGGCGGCCCAGAACCGATTGGTAAAGGCCTGCCAACTGGGTTTGAGGCTCGCTGGTTTGAACGCTAATGGTCGTGTCGGAGAAAGTCAGGTTTTCGGCATTCACCAGCAGCGTGTGTTGTCCTGGCTGCGCTTTGGAAGTGACCAGGACATAGCCCTCGTGATTTTCCACCAGGTAGTCCGAACTGGCGCCGTTGAGCACCACGGCATCGTTGCCTTGGCCGCCGTGCAGAAGAGTCGTGCTGTTGGATAGCTCCGTGCTGCTGCCTGCGAAGTTGATGTTCAACGTGTCGTTGCCACCACCGGCGAACACCGAACTGCCGCCACCGGACGATATGCTGAACTGTTGGCTGGCGGAGTCGCCGGTGAGTATCTGGCCGTTGGTGTTACCGATGATGTTGGCGGTGCCGATGATTGCTGCGAAGTCGACGGCGTTTAACACCAGCGTGCTGCCGCTGGCCACGTGTGTAGCGTCGATGACCAGCGCGGTGTGTTGGCTGTCGCTGCTGGTACCGGTCAAGGTTAGCGGGCTGGTCGGTGCGGTCTCGCCAGTGGTCGGTGTAATCGTCTCGACCAGCAGCGGTACGCTGGCAGCCAGTTTGTTGAGGAAGGAGACGCCGTTACCGGTCAGGTGACCTTGGTCGCTGGCGGCATGATTCGGCGTTGCCGCCAGGATATCCTGGATCAGATGTTCAATCGAACTACCCGCCGGCCGGCTGACACCGCCAACAGCCGTCAGGCCAAAGCCGGGTGTCAGCTGTGCCAGCAGGAGGTTGTTCGCGCCGCTGGTGGCCAGTGGAATGTCGGCCACAGCAGCGCTGCCGCTGGAGTCGGTGCGGTCGGTGCTGACAATCGGAACAATGATCTGAGTGCCACTGCCGCCGCCCGGCAGGCTGACCTGCTGCTGGGTGACGGCAACGCCGTCGATAGGGGTCATTGTGGCTGGTGACGAGGGTGGTGTCGGTACCGCCTCTACGGTCAGTGCCAGTGAGGCGCTAGCTGCTGACAGGTTTCCTGCCGGGTCGATTTGCTTGGCGGTCAGCGTATGGCTACCCAGCGACAATGTGCTGCTGGTGATGTTCCAAATGCCGGTACCGTTAGCAACCGCGGTGCCCAGTACTGTGCTGCCGTCGGTGTCGTAGAGTTTGACGGTTGCGTTGGCGGCTGCGGTCCCGGTAATCACGGGCTTGGCAACACTGGTAATGCCGTCACCCTGAATACCGCTGTCGCTGGCAGCGCTAAGTGCCGGCAGGGAGGGCGCCGACGGCGACAGATTGTTGACCGTCAGCGCAAGACCGGCGCTGACGGACGAGATGTTGCCTGCAGTGTCGGTCTGCCTGGCGGTCAGCGTATGGCTACCATTGCTCAAGGTCGTCGAAACGATACTCCAGTCGCCGTTTCCGTTGGCAACAGAGGTGCCCAGCACGGTGGTCCCATCGGTGTCGTAAAGCGTGATGCTGGCGTTGGCTTCGGCGGTGCCGGTGATGGTCGGCATTAAGACATTGGTCAGGTTGTCGCCAGGGACACCGCTGTCGCTGCTACTGGCCAATACGGGCGCAGGCGGGGCCGCCACGCTGTTGTCAATTGACACTGACACGCCACTGCTGGCTGCAGATTCATTACCCACGGCGTCGGTCTGTTTGGCCGTCAGTGTGTGGCTGCCGGTCGCCAACGTCGCGCTCATGATACTCCAATTGCCGGCGCCGTCGGCGACGGTGGTGCCTAGCAAAGTGGCACCATCGGTGTCATACAGCTTGATCGTGGCATTGGCTTCAGCCGAGCCGACAAACACGGGTGTCTGGTTGCTGGTGATCGCATCGTTGTTTGACTTGCCGGTATCGGTGCCGGCCGTCATGACCGGCACCGAAGGTGATGCGGGGGCGGTATGGTCTACCGTGTACGTTTGACCGGCTGTATAGCCGCTGGTGATGGCGAAAGATAAATCGTTCTGAATCCCGGTGCCACTCCCTTTGAGATCCAGGCGCAGGGTACCATCGCCTCTGATTCCGCTGACTGTCAGGGTGTACGTGTCACCACTACCGGTGACTGAGGCGATGGTCGCGCTGGCGTTTCCGGTTGTAGCCAAGGTGAAATCCGAGGCGTCCACGCCAGTCACGGACTGGCTGAATTTCACCGTGTAATCCACTGAGGGGCTAGTGGCTGGCACCGTGCTGCTGGCGCCCATGGCCCGCTCGATAGCGGCGACGGTTGGCGCGTCCACCACATTGACGCTGAAAAACTGGAACGCATCGTTACCGGCGGCGTCGGTGGCTTTCAGATAGAGGTGGTAGGTTCCGGCGGCGAGATTCTGCGCGGCCACCAGTTGGTTGCCGGATAAGCTGAACTTGCCGTTGTCCGCATCGGTTGTACCGTTGCCGATGGCAAAGCCGTAGCTGACGGCAGTGGCATCGGTGGCCGACAGCGTTGCCACGGTGGCGCCATTGCCAGCGTTGCTCATGGCAACCTGGGTGTTACTCAGGGCCATGGCGATTGGCCCGATAGTGTCGAGTGTATAGGCGTAGCCGCTGGAGGCGCTGGAAACGTTGCCAGCCACGTCGGTCTGTTTGGCGGTAAAGGTATGTGAGCCGTTGGCCAGTGTGCTGCTGGCGATGCTCCAGTTGCCAGAGCCATCGGCCGTCGTCGAGCCAAGTAGGGTGCTGCCGTCGGTGTCGAACAGCTTGACGGCGGCGTTGGCTTCGGCGTGGCCGGTGACGGTCGGTGTACTGTCGTTGGTGATGCCGTCGCCCAAGGTGCCGCTGTCGCTGCCGCTGCTCAACGTCAAAGCGCTGGGGGCCGCGACTGTCGAATCGATCCTCAAGGCTAACGCTGTGCTGAGTGGCGAAGTGTTATTCCCACCGTCTGTCTGCGTTACCTTCAGCGTGTGATTGCCGTCTGTCAACGTGCTGCTGGTGATGGACCAGTTGCCAGAACCATCCGCACTCGTGGTCCCCAGTAGCGTGGTTCCATCGGTATCGTACAGTTTGACAGTTGCGTTGGCCCCGGAAGTGCCGGTGAGTGTAGGGGTAGTATCGGAAGTGATGCCGTCGCCCAAGGTGCCACTGTCGCTGCCGCTGGATAGCGCGGGCACCGGCGGGGCTGATGGCCCGGGTCTGCCACCGACCACGATAGTGGAGGCACTGAAGGTACTCGAATCGGTTCCATCCAGCCCCTGGAGCGCACTGACATCATTCCCCCCAGTGGGGTCGGAATACGAAAATTCGATGTTGGCCCCGGCAGTCAGCGCGGGCGCTGAAAAAGTGAGTGTCACGGTCTTGCCGGTACCATCGACAGTCACTCCGGTAACTGAAGTGCTAGTTCCGTTGATCTGAACGGCAAAGGCGTTGGTCGGTGGTGGATTGGCGGCATCCAGGGCAACGTCAAACTGCATCGTAAAAAACTGCTCACCAATATAGCCGTATGAGCCTGAATAGGTAGGTTGCGCCATGACCATAAAATGCTTTCCCTGATTTGCAGAAAGCATAATTGCCAACTGCCTGTCGACCTTGTGACTTAGGCGATACTAGCGATAGAAGCAAATGGCCACAAGCGAGGTTCGTCACTTCGATTTAAGTGCCGATTAGAAGGGTTTCAGGGTCGCTCCATGCCGCGACTCCCAATAACTGCCCTGAAAGGTCGCAAGCGGGGCAATGGGTATGGGGTGGTGAATATGGGGTGAGAAGGTGGTTAGAGAATAGCTTTTTAGCGCCCCTGCAAGCATGGAGTGCCAGGGGCGAGTGTTCGAATCACGCCGTCCCGACCCTATAATTCAAAGGGTTGCGAGATTTTATCTCGCGACCCTTTTTTTATTGGTCGTTTTTACCCCTGTAAAACCACCGGCTCCGGGGAGGAATCCTCACCGCTTTCGTGTGAGCTGACGCCCACTTTTGCAGCGTCTAAGTGTTCTGCGGTTCACCCCGTTTCTGCCAAGCGTCAGACGGTCGTCCCATCCATTGCCAGCCCGGAAAACTCCTGCATTGCATCCAGCAACGCCTCTCGGAAATACACCTTTGACGCCCGATCGCAGAGGATGTGCAAGCTTGCCTGCTGCGCCGTACTTGAGTTGATCACGATCACGTTGATCCGTGCCGCAGAGGTTTGCGCCACTGTACCCGGGCCGAACGCCTGCGGGCTCAAGTCGACGCCGCAGAGTTTGGCCATCACCTCGCTCAGGTGTTCGCCCGTTAGTTGAAAGCAGGCGTGGCTGTCCTGACGCGGCAGCAGATAGTTGGCCTGGTGGTCCAGTTCCCACCGGGCTTCTTCGTCGGCGATGCGTTGGCCCTGATCCTCGGGGCTGCCCAGCAGTAGGTACTCGGCCTGGGACAGGCGCGCTACCTGACTGCCATCGGCTTGAATCAGCGCACGGTTGGGCGCATCTGGCAGGGCGAAGCCGCGGCTGCGCAGGTACTCGGCGCTGTGGGCGCCACGGAAACCGACCCGGGGCAGGTCGGTCAAGTCAGCCAGGCGGCACCCCGGCAACGGCGTCAGGGCTTGCCGGGTGATGCTGTGTTGTTCTCTCAGACTGGTCATGACTCAAAGCTCCTGGCGTTGGTTGTCGGGATCGAAGAAGGGTAACTGCACCACCTCGGCCTGGACCACGATGCCACCCTCGACGCGGATTGGAATGCGCTGCCCCGGCGTGCTTTGGTCGATGCCGGCGTAAGCCAGGCCGATGATCTTGCCCAGGCTTGCGGAATATTCGCAGGAGGTGACGTTGCCGCTGATCTCCAGGCCGTTAAGCACCAGATGGCCTTCCAGCGGTTGCAGGCTGCCTTTGGGCAGGCTGAAACCCACCAGTTTGCGTTTTTGTGGTTGGGCTTCGAGGATATCCACCGAGCGCCGGCCGACGAAAAATGGCTTGTGGCGACTGACCGCCCAGCCCATGTCGATTTCTGCCGGATGGGTCATGCCATCGGTGTCCTGGCTGATGATCACATGGCCTTTTTCCAGGCGCAGCAGACGTTGGGTTTCGACGCCGAAGGGACGTATGTCGTGTGCTTTTCCAGCCTCGATCAGCGCGTCCCAGAGTTTAAGCCCGTGGCGCGCGGGTACATGGATTTCATAACCCAGTTCACCGACGAACCCGACCCGCAATAACCTGGCCTTGATACCGGCAACCGTACCCAGGCGGACGCCCAGATAAGGGAACGCTTCAGCGCTCAGATCCAGATCGGTACAGACTTTCTCCAGCACCCGGCGTGAATCCGGACCGGCAACATTGACCGCGCAAATGGCCGCAGTGACGTTGGCGACGTCCACGTCCAGGCGCCATTGTGCGTTCCACTTGAGCATTTGCTGATAGATGCGGTCGACGCCGCTGGTGGTGGCGGTGACGTAGAAATGGTTCTCGGCGAAACGAGCGCATACACCGTCATCGATCACGACCCCATGTTCATTGGTCATCAGCGCATAGCGCGAGCGGCCGACCGGCTGCTTGAGGAAGGCAAAGGTGTACATGCGGTTGAGCAGTTCGGCGGCGTCCGGGCCTCGCACGTCGAGACCGCCCAATGTCGACACATCGATAATCCCGACCTTGTTGCGCACGTGCAGTGCTTCGGCCTGCATACAGGCGTCGCGATCCCTGGCAGTGCCATAGTAGGCCGGCCGCTGCCAGATCCCGGCGGGCATCATCTTCGCCCCGGCTTGTACATGTCGGGCGTGCATCGGTGTTTGCCGGTACGGATCGAACGCTCGACCGGCCACGTGCGCCAGCTTTTCCGCCACAAACGGTGGGCGTGCCGTGGTGACTCCGGTTTCGCTGATGTTGCGCTGGGTTGCCCAGGCGACCAACCGCGCGGTTGGCAGCGCCGAGTGACGTCCCTGGGAGGGGCCCATGCCCACGGTGGAGTAACGCTTGACCAGTTGCACATCGCGATAGCCAATCCGGGTGGCATTGACGATGTCCGCCACTTGCAGGTCCTCGTCGAAGTCGACGAAGTCCTTGCCCTTGGGATGGGGGAAGATCGGCCAGTTGAAGTTGACCCGAACCTCGCTGCCCAAGGGTGCGCGTTGTGCGCTGACTGTCAGCCCTAGCGCGAGCGCGGCATCAGCTCCGGCATTCATGCCATCAGCGATCACGTTGTCCAGGCGGTGACGACCATTGACCGAGCCTGCGACCGCGAGATTTTGCGGCAGGCCACTGAGGGTGAATTCGGCGCGCTGATCGTCGTAGGCGAGTTTACCGCCCGCCTGACAGAGCAATTGATAGACCGGCATGTAACCGGCGGACATGCACAGCAAGTCGCAATCCAGGCGTTGTCCGCTTTCTGCGACCTGACCCTGGGCGGTGATCTTGCGCACAACGACGCCGTTGATATGACGCATGCCTTTCTCGTGCAGCGCTTCATACACGGTGCTGTTGCGCTGGCAAGGGATCTTGCGCTGAGCCAGTGCCTGCAGCATGGACTCATCGCCAGGACCATGACGCAAGTCCACCACGGCGGCGACTTCCACGCCCTGATCGTACAGATCCAGAGCGGCGAGGTACCCGTCATCATTACCCGTCAGCACCACCGCGCGTTTGCCCGGCTTGACCGCATACAACCTCATCAAGCGTTGCGTAGCGCTGGTCAGCATCACACCCGGCAAATCGTTGTTGCGAAACACCACCGGCTGGTCGAACGCGCCACTGCACACCAGGCATTGGCGGGCACGCACCTTGTACATGCGCTTGCCCTGGATGACCGGCAGGTAGTTGTCGGTGAACCAGGCATTGCAGGTCGCGTCGGTCAGGATCCGGATATTGGCGTGTTGCTCCACCGCAGACAGTAGCTCGCGACGCAGGTCTGTGGCTCTTTTGCCTTCGATATCGAAACGGGCATAGGTCAACGACCCTCCGAGAATCGGTTGTTGTTCGATGAGCAACACCTTCGCCCCGGCATTGGCCGCTGTCAGCGCCGCCTGCAGCCCGGCTGGCCCGGCACCGATCACGGCGATGTCGGTGAACAGATAAGCCTTGTCGTAATACTCGGGCTGGAACTTCAGGTCGAGAACACCGAGTCCGGCCTTTTTGCGAATGATCGGCTCCCAGACTTTCCACATGCCCTTGGGCTTGTAGAAGGAGCGGTAGTAAAAGCCCACCGGCATGAATTTGGAGAACTTGCCCAGGTAGGCGTCACGGTCGTTGTCCAGCGAGCCGTTGACGTTCTGCGCCGTGACCTGCAAACCGGCCGACAGCGCGTACGCATCGGCCAGCACATTAGGCTCCTGGGGCAGTTGCACCAGGCTGTTGGCGTCTTGTCCGGCCATGGTCAGCGGGCCGCGCGGACGGTGGTATTTGAACGAGCGCGAGATCAGGAAGCGACCATTGGCCAACAGGGCGCTGGCGATGCTGTCACCTTGCAGGCCTTGATAGCGATGACCGTCGAAACTGAAATCCAGCGGCTGATCACGGTCGATCAGCAGGCCCATCGGGGCGGGTAGGCGGTTCATCCTGCGATCTCCTTGGCGGCGCTGAAGTCGACGCGGGCGGTGAAAAGTTCTTTGGGGTCGAAGGTACGAAGAATTTCATCGCTGACGGTGTGACGCTCCGCCAGAAACCAGTAGCTCGACGGCGTATGCATCCACCATTCGCGTACCACTCCGGCGAGGTTGTCGGTGTTGAACACGTAGTCCGCCCATTCGGCATCGGTGCAGCGGACGGGATCGGGCATGGGCTTGAACTCGCCGCCATAAGTGAATTCGCTGATGTTGCGTGGCCCGTTGAGCGGGCAATTGATGATTTTCATGGTCCGCTCTCCGTCAGTGGCTGGCCGCCGTAGCGCCCATTTCGTTGACTTGCTGGAAGGTCGAAAAGCGCTCGAGGCCGAAAGGCTTGATCAGATCCGGCACCTTGCCGCCGCTGGCCACCAGTTCTGCCATGGTCTTACCGCAGATCGGTGTAGCCTTGAAACCCCAGGTGCCCCAACCGGCGTCGAGGTAGTAATTTTTCACCGGCGAAAGCCCCATGATCGGGCTGTAATCCGGTGTCATGTCGGTGATCCCGGCCCATTGGCGCATCAGCTTGGCGTTGGCCAGAAACGGGAACATTTCGATGGCGTGCGCCAGCAGGCTCTCCTTCAGATCGAGCGTGGAGCGGGTGTTGAACAGCGGATAAGGATCGGAGCCGCCGCCGAACACCACCTCGCCACGGCTGGTCTGCTGTACGTAGCAATGCAGCGCCGAAGAGCTCACCAGCGGATCAAGGAACGGTTTGAATGGCTGCGTAACCATCGCTTGCAGCGGAAAGGTCTGGATCGGCGAACGAATCCCGGCCTTGGCCATCAGCAGCGAACTGTGCCCGGCGATTGCCTGCACGGCGCAGCCGCACTTGATGGTGCCTCGATTGGTCTTGACCGCCGTGATCGCGCCGTTCTCGATGATCAGGTCCTGAACTTCGGTGAGTTGATGGATCTCCACGCCGCGTTTGGCCGCCTGCTTGGCGTAACCCCAGGCGACAGCGTCGTGGCGCGCGGTGGCGCCGTCGATGTGCCAGAGGCCCGCGATGACCGGCAGGTGACCGGGGTCGAGGTTGAGGCTGGGCACCAGCTCGCGAATCTGCTGGCGGTCGATCATTTCGGTGCGGCCACCGAAGTGCTTGTTGACCTCGGCCCGCTGACGGAACGAACGCACGGTGGCATCGGTGTGGGCCAGGGTCAGTTGGCCACGCTCGGAGTACATGATGTTGAAATCGAATTCGTTGGACAGGGACTGGAACATCCGCACCGACTCGGCATAGAAACGCACGCCCTCACTGGTCAGGTAGTTGGAGCGGATCACCGCCGTATTACGTGCGGTATTGCCACCGCCCAGATAGGACTTCTCCAATACCGCGATATTGGTAATACCGTGGTACTTGGCCAAGTAATAGGCGGTGGCCAGGCCGTGGCCGCCGGCACCGATGATCACCACGTCATAGCTCGGTTTGAGTTCCCGGGGCGGCGGTAGATCGACTTCCACCGGGTACTCCGAACTCAGCCCGTACTTCAATAGATTGAACGGCATAGGGCCTCCGATTGGCTGCGTTGCGCCTGATGTTGCATCTGGGCTGCGGTTACGGTGTTTTTCATCAAAAAGGCAATAGTCATCGGGCCGACGCCACCGGGAACCGGGGTGATCGCCGCGACGTGGGGCAGGGCGCTGTCGAAATCCACGTCGCCCACCAGACGGCTGCGGCCCTGGTCGTCGATGCGGTTGATGCCGACATCAATGACCACGGCGCCGGGTTTCAGCCAGCTGGCGTCGATCAGTTTCGGCCGCCCTGCGGCGGCGATGACGATGTCGGCCTGACGGCACAAGGCCTGCGGGTCCGGGCTGCGCGAATGCAGCACGGTCACTGAGCAATCAGCCTTGAGCAGCAGGGCGGCCATGGGTTTGCCGACAATATTCGAGCGGCCGATCACCACGGCGTGTTTACCGCGCAGATCGCCGCAGGTTTGCTCCAGCAGGTACAGGCAGCCGCTGGGTGTGCAGGGGGCGAGCACCGTGCGGCCCTGGCTGAGGCCACCGACGTTTTCACTGTGAAAACCATCGACGTCCTTGGCCGGGGCGATGGCCTCCAGGGCGCGTAATTCGTCGATGTGAGCCGGCAACGGCAATTGCAGCAAAATGCCGTTGATCGAACGGTCGGCATTCAACGTGGCAATCAGGTTCAGCAGTTGTTCGGTGCTGGTGTCGCTGGACAGTCGATGCTCCACGGAGCGAATGCCCACCTCTTCGGCGCGCAGAATCTTGTTGCGCACGTAAACCTGGCTGGCCGGGTCGCTGCCTACCAGAATCACCGCCAGGGCCGGTTGAATGTCTCGCTCGCGCAGGCCGTCCACGTCCTGGCGGACCTGAAGCAGAACGCGGGCGGCGGCGGCTTTGCCGTCAATCAGTCTGGGCGTGTTCATCGAAAGATCACCGTTCTGTCCTGGTTGAGGAAAACCCGGTGTTCCAGGTGGTACTTGACCGCCTTGGACAGGGCCACGGTTTCGGTGTCACGACCGGTGGCGACCAGGTCGTCCGGCAGATACACGTGATCGACGCGCTGCACTTCCTGTTCAATGATTGGCCCTTCGTCGAGGTCGCTGGTGACGTAGTGCGCCGTAGCGCCGATCAGTTTCACCCCGCGTTGGTAGGCCTGGTGATAAGGCTTGGCACCTTTGAACCCCGGCAGGAACGAGTGATGGATGTTGATCGCCCGGCCCGAGAGTTGCTTGCACAGGTCATCGGAAAGGATCTGCATGTAGCGCGCCAACACCACCAGTTCGGTGCCAGTGTCGTCGACAACTTTCATCAGCTCGGCCTCCTGCCGGGCCTTGGTGTCTTTGGTCACCGGCAGGTAGATGAAGCGGATGCCCTCGCGCTCGGCCATGGGCCGCAGGTCCAGGTGGTTGGAGACGATGGCGGTGATGGTCATGTCCATCTCGCCCTTGTGGTAGCGGTAGAGCAGGTCGGTCAGGCAGTGGTCGAACTTGCTGACCATCAGCAGTACACGCATCGGTTCGCGGGTGTCGTGCAGTTCCCAGGTCATGTCGAATGCCTTGGCGACGTCGCTGAAGCCTTCCTTGATCTGCTGGATATCACCCAAGTGGCCGTCGTTGAAACGGAACACGGCGCGCATGAAAAAACGGCCGCTGAAGTCGTCGTCGAATTGCGCCATCTCCCCGATGTAGCAACCGTTGTCTGCCAGGTAGGTGGTGACGGCCGCGACGATACCGGACACTGCGGGACAGGTGATCTTGATGATGAAATGGTTTTTTTCGTGTTGCATGACACGTCCTCGGGAAGATGGCGGCAGCTCATCGCATAGCGAAAAAAACAGGGCAAACAGCAATCTCGTCCGTGAGTGAGTTTTCTTATGGGGAATAAAATATTCCTGAAGTTGGCTTTATAGGGGAATGCCCGCGCCGCGTCCAGAATTTTTGTGAAAGTTTTTTAACTGGCAGGAAAACGCCTGAGGCCGACACAGGTCGGCCTCAGGGTTGGAATCAAGCAGGGATTGGGGCGGGGATTATTCTTTGTCGTTGCCGTAATTCATGATCGACAGCAGGCGGATCGGTACTTGCACCAGTTGTTCCGGGCCATGGGGGATTTCCCCTTCGAAAGTCAGGCTGTCACCGGCTTCCATGCGGTACAGCTGATTGCCATGGCGATAGATCAGTTCGCCTTCGAGCAGGTGGAGAAACTCGGTGCCCGGATGGGAGAAGGTCGGAAACTCCTCGCTGGCGTCATCCATGCTCACCATGTAGGCCTCGAAACTCTTCTTCGGCCCGCGCGTGTGATTGAGCAGATGGTAGGTATGGCCTTTCTCGGTTCCGCGGCGAACCACCTCCATGCCTTGATCGGCCTTGACCAGCTGCGCGCTGCCGTCTTGCTGGTCGTATTCACTGAACAGCTTCGACAGCGGCAGGCCGAGCACATCGCACAGGCGGCTCAGGGTATCGAGGCTGGTGGAGACCTGGGCGTTTTCAATTTTGCTCAACATGCCCTGGCTGATGTCGGCAATTTTCGCCACATCGGACAATTTCAGATCCTGCGCCTGGCGCTGGCGTTTGATTTGCAAACCCAGGTATTGCTCAAGCTTGAGGCGCGGGGCAGTTTCGGTCGGCATAGTCTTTAGATCCTGCACACTTTCTGTTCAGTAATATTAGTTTCGCACTGAGAAAGTGCAAATCACGGCGTTCCTTTCCATCCCGGTGGGCAATATTCCCTCCGGGAAAAGAATATTCCCATATATACAGCACAAAAGCGCTGGTTACGGCACTTCGGCTTTTCATTCGCGATTCTGGCAAGGGCCTTGCATTCCTGTTGGGAAACTTACTTTCTTTTCAGGAATATCAAAGGAAAGTGACGCCCATCCCCAATGATTTGCCCTTTTTCGCCAGGAGTGACGAGCAATGTTGCCAGCAGAAACCCAGCGCATCATCGACAAGCACGGGATCAAGTATGTGCTTGCGCAGTTTGTCGATATCCATGGTTCGGCCAAAACCAAATCGGTGCCGATCTGTGGACTCAAGGCCGTGGCCGAGGACGGCGCAGGTTTTGCCGGTTTCGCCATCAGTGGCATGGGCATGGAACCCCACGGCCCGGACTTCATGGCCCGTGGCGATTTGTCCACGCTGATGCCTGTGCCCTGGCAACCGGGTTATGGCCGGATCGTGTGCATCGGTCATGTCGACGGCAAGCCGCATCCTTATGACAGCCGTTACGTGCTGCAGCAGCAGGTTCGTCGCCTGGAAGACAAGGGCTGGACGCTCAACACCGGCCTGGAGCCTGAGTTCAACCTGATGCGCCGTGACGAGCAGGGCAAACTGCAGCTGGTCGATGCCAGCGACAACCTGGACAAGCCTTGCTACGACTACAAAGGCCTCTCGCGCTCCCGGGTGTTTCTCGAACGCCTGACCGAGGCGTTGCAAGCGGTGGATTTCGAGGTCTATCAAATCGACCACGAAGACGCCAATGGCCAGTTCGAGATCAATTACACCTACAGCGACGCCATGACCTCGGCGGATCGATTCACGTTCTTTCGCATGGCCGCCGGCGAGATCGCCAATGACTTGGGCATGATCTGCTCGTTCATGCCCAAGCCTGACCCGAAACGCGCCGGCAACGGCATGCACTTTCACCTGTCGATCAGCAGCGCCGAGAACAAGAACCTGTTCTTTGATGCCAGCGATCCGAGCGGCATGGGGCTGTCGAAAATGGCCTATCACTTCGCCGCTGGCCTGCTTGCCCATGGCCCGGCGCTCTGCGCTTTCGCCGCACCGACGGTCAACTCCTACAAGCGTCTGGTGGTGGGCCACTCGTTGTCCGGCGCGACTTGGGCGCCAGCCTTTATAGCCTTCGGCGCCAACAACCGTTCGGCGATGGTGCGGGTGCCCTACGGTCGCCTGGAATTTCGCCTGCCGGACGCCGGTTGCAATCCTTATCTGGTCAGCGCGGCGATTATCGCCGCGGGCCTCGACGGTATCGACCGCCAGCTGGAAATCGACCACGTCTGCAATGAAAACCTCTACAGCCTGAGCCTTGAGCAGATCGCTGCAAAGGGCATCAAGACCCTGCCGCAATCGCTCAAGGAAGCCTGCGACGCGCTGGAGGCCGACCCGCTGTTTGCCGAAGTGATGGGGCCGCAGATCGTTGGCGAATTCATCAAGCTCAAGCGCATGGAGTGGGTGGAATACAGCCGCCACGTTTCCGACTGGGAAGTGCAGCGCTACACCGAGTTTTTCTGAGTCTGTTGGGCGGCAGCTACAAGCTGCAAGCGTCAAGCCGCAAGTCAAAGCGAGTGGGCGGCGTATCGAAAATTTTCATGTCCATGCGGTCAGCTTGCAGCTTGCCGCTCCCGAACGAAGTGAGGACTGTTTTTATGTGTGGAATCGTAGGCCTTTACCTGAAAAACCCGCAGCTGGAATCCCGGCTCGGCCAGCTCTTCGAACCGATGCTGCAGGCCATGACCGATCGTGGCCCGGACAGCGCAGGCTTCGCCATTTATGGCGATGAAGTGGCCGATGGCTGGGTCAAGCTGACCTTGCAGGCGACCACCGAAGCCTTCGACTGGAAAACCCTGATGGGCGAGCTCGAAGGCCGTCTGGGCTGTTCGCTGGACTGGTTTCAGAACGCCAGCGCCGCCGTATTGAAGATCCATTCGGAAGAAGCGCCAGTCCGTCTGGCCCTTGCCGAACTGGCCCCGAGCGTTCGCATCATGAGCGCCGGGCAGAGCATCGAAATCCTCAAGGGCATGGGCTTGCCCCAGGAAATTTCCCAACGCTTCGGCCTGGCCAGCATGAAGGGCAGCCACATCATCGGCCATACCCGCATGGCCACCGAAAGCGCGGTGACCATGGAAGGCAGCCATCCGTTTTCCACCGGCGCCGACCTGTGCCTGGTGCACAACGGTTCGCTGTCCAATCACTTTCGCCTGCGCCAGGAACTCAAGCGCGAAGGTATCCATTTCGAAACCGACAACGACACGGAAGTGGCCGCCGGCTACCTGACCTGGCGCCTACAACAAGGCGACTCGCTCAAAGAAGCGCTGGATCATTCGCTGGAGGACCTGGACGGTTTCTTCACGTTTGCCATTGGCACTCGCAATGGCTTTGCGGTAATCCGCGACCCGATTGCCTGCAAGCCGGCGATTCTCGCCGAGACCGACGATTACGTCGCCATGGCCTCCGAATATCAGGCGCTGTCGAGCCTGCCGGGTATCGAACACGCCAGGATCTGGGAGCCGGCACCGGCCACCCTGTACATCTGGGAACGCGAGTCAGCTTAAGGAGCGCACACATGAAAACCATCGATCTTTCCACTGCCACCGTGCGTGACCTCAATCAGGCGCTGCATGACCAGGCCAACAACGTCGAAGACCGCGAGTGGGTGGTGACTCATTCCAACGGCAAGCACAACCTCGCGGTTGGGGTGAACCAGGCCGTGTCCATCGATATCCAGGGGCACGCCGGCTACTACTGCGCGGGCATGAACCAGAAAGCGTGCATCACCGTGCATGGCAATGCCGGTGTCGGCGTCGCGGAAAACATGATGTCGGGCATGGTGCGGATCAAGGGCAGTGCGTCCCAGGCCGCAGGCGCCACCGCCCATGGCGGGTTATTGGTGATCGAAGGCGATGCCGGTGCCCGGTGTGGCATTTCCATGAAAGGCATCGACATTGTGGTCGGCGGCAGCATCGGCCACATGAGCTGCTTCATGGGTCAGGCCGGACGCTTGGTGGTGTGTGGCGATGCGGGTGATGCCCTGGGCGATTCGCTGTACGAAACCCACATCTATGTGCGGGGTACCGTCGCTTCCCTGGGCTCGGACTGCATCGAAAAAGAGATGCGCGCCGAACACCTGGAAGAACTGCAAGTCCTGCTCAACCGCGCCGGTTTCGAGCACAAGCCGGCTGAATTCAAGCGCTATGGCTCGGCCCGTCAGTTGTACAACTTCAAAGTCGATAACGCGTCCGCGTACTGATCCACGCGAGGAGAACAGATATGAGCGACAAGACCACTCCGGTGCTGCGCGAGTCAGCCACTTTCGACCGCCTGACCATCCAGGAAATTCAGCGCGCCGCGGAAACCGGCATCTACGACATTCGCGGCGGCGGCACCAAGCGTAAATTGCCGCACTTCGACGACTTGCTGCTGCTCGGCGCCAGCGTCTCGCGCTACCCGCTCGAAGGCTATCGCGAGAAGTGTGGCACCGATGTGATCCTCGGCAACCGGTTCGCCAAGAAGCCGATTCACCTGAAGATTCCGGTGACCATCGCCGGCATGAGCTTCGGTGCTTTGTCGGCCAATGCCAAGGAAGCCTTGGGCCGTGGTGCGACCATTGCGGGCACCAGCACCACCACGGGTGACGGCGGCATGACCCCGGAAGAACGCGGCCAGTCGCAGCATTTGGTTTATCAGTATTTGCCATCGCGCTATGGCATGAACCCGGACGATCTGCGCAAGGCCGACGCCATTGAAATCGTCCTGGGGCAGGGCGCCAAACCCGGTGGCGGCGGAATGTTGCTGGGCATGAAAGTCACCGAACGCGTGGCCGGAATGCGCACCTTGCCGATTGGTGTCGACCAGCGCAGCGCCTGCCGTCACCCGGACTGGACCGGGCCGGATGACCTGGCGATCAAAATTGCCGAGATCAGGGAAATCACCGATTGGGAAAAACCGATCTACGTGAAAATCGGCGCGAGCCGACCGTACTACGACGTCAAGTTGGCGGTAAAAGCCGGGGCTGACGTCATTGTGCTCGACGGCATGCAAGGCGGCACTGCAGCCACTCAGGAAGTGTTCATCGAACACGTCGGGATTCCGATTTTGTCGGCCATTCCGCAAGCGGTACAGGCTTTGCAAGAGATGGGCATGCATCGCAAGGTTCAGCTGATCGTTTCCGGAGGAATTCGCAACGGTGCCGACGTCGCCAAGGCGATGGCGCTCGGTGCGGATGCGGTGGCCATCGGGACGGCGGCGCTGATTGCCTTGGGCGATAACCATCCACGCCTGGACGAGGAACTGAAGAAAATCGGCTCGGCCGCCGGTTTCTACGATGACTGGCAGAACGGCCGCGACCCGGCCGGTATTACCACGCAGGACCCGGAACTGTCCAAGCGCCTGGACCCGGTGGAAGGTGGTCGCCGTCTGGCCAACTACCTGCGCGTCATGGTGCTGGAGGCACAGACCATGGCACGGGCCTGCGGCAAGTCGCACCTGCACAACCTCGATCCCGAGGATCTGGTGGCGTTGACGGTAGAGTCGGCGGCCATGGCGAGGGTGCCGCTGGCGGGGACCAACTGGGTTCCGGGCTCTGGGTACTGAGACGAAACCTGTGGGAGCGAGCCTGCTCGCGATAGCGGTGTATCAGTCAGCTAAAAGGCTGCTGAACCAACCCCATCGCGAGCAGGCTCGCTCCCACAAGTCCTGTTCATGGCATTTATATTCGAGAGGCCGAAAAGGCCCGTGTCTCATTCTTTATTGCTCGCTGCCAGACACTTTCCATTCTTTTGCAGGAGCTTTGAACATGATCAATCGTCTTCTCGGCAAAACCCTTCTCGGTGTACTGGCGGCCGGCGCACTCGCGCCGCTCGCCCAGGCGGCCGACGCACCCACCTTGAACACCGGCAGCACCGCCTGGATGGTGACCGCCACGGTGCTGGTGCTGTTCATGTGTCTGCCGGGCCTCGCATTGTTTTATGGCGGTCTGGTGCGGGCGAAAAACATGCTCTCGCTGTTTACCCAGTGCTTCGGCATCGCCGGCCTGGTCGGCGTGCTGTGGGTGATCTATGGCTACAGCATGGTGGTCGACAGTACCGGCATGGTTGAGGGGCAGGTGACGTTCAACAGTTTCGTCGGTGGCTTGAGCCGGGCCTTTCTGGCCGGCATGACCCCGGATAGCCTGGTCGGTGACATCCCGGAAGGCGTGTTTGTCACCTTCCAGATGACCTTCGCGATCATTACCCCGGCGCTGATTGCCGGTGCATTCGCCGAGCGCATGAAATTCTCGGCAGCGCTGTGGTTCATGGCGCTGTGGTTCACCCTGGTTTATGCGCCCGTCGCCCACATGGTCTGGGGTGGTTCGGGCGCGTTGATGCATAACTGGGGCGTTCTCGATTTTGCCGGCGGCACGGCGGTGCATATCAATGCCGGCGTTGCGGCTTTGGCGGCGTGCCTGATTCTCGGCAAGCGCAAGGGCTACCAGAATGCGCCGATGCCGGCCCACAACCTGAGCCTGACCATGACCGGTGCGGCGATGCTCTGGGTGGGCTGGTTCGGCTTCAATATCGGTTCCGGCGGCGGTCTCAATGGCACTTCGGGCATTGTCATGCTCAACACCCAACTGGGTGCTTGCGCGGGGATTCTCGGCTGGATGTTCACGGAGTGGTTCAAGGTCGGCAAGCCGAGTGCCTTGGGCCTGGCCAGCGGTGCTTTGGCCGGTTTGGTCGGCATTACCCCGGCGTGTGCGTATGTGGGCGTAGGCGGCGCATTGGCCATCGGTCTGCTGTGCGGGGTGTTCTGCTACCTGAGCGTCACCGTGCTGAAACGCCGCTTCGGTTATGACGACAGCCTCGACGTGTTTGGCTTGCATGGCATCGGCGGAATGATTGGCGCGGTATTGACCGGCGTGTTCTGCGTGCCGTCCCTGGGCGGTTTGGTGGAAGGCGTGAGCATGGGCGCTCAGGTCGTGGCGCAGATCAAGGGCGTGTTGCTGACGACGGTGTACTGCTTCGCCATCAGCTGGATCATTCTCAAGGTGATCAACGCCGTCATCGGCTTGCGTGCCGATGAATCGGTGGAAGACATGGGGCTGGATCTGGCTGAGCACAACGAGAGTGCCTACAACCACTGATCATTGCGATTGAACGACACGGCCCACCTTCGAGTGGGCCGTTTTCGTGGTGCTCAGCTCAACGCTGCATCGCTGATCGACTTTTGCTAGCGCGCTTGGGCGGCACGCTGCAATTGACTGGCGATCAGGGTGTTCTTCAGCAGATACGCAATGGTCATCGGCCCCACACCTCCCGGAACCGGCGTGATCGCACGGGCAACAGTGCGCGCGCTGGCGTAGTCGACATCGCCCACCAAATGATTGCCGCCTTCGTCGGTGATGCGATTGATGCCGACATCGATCACCACCGCTCCGGGTTTGAGCCAGCTCGCATCGATCAGCTTTGGTCGACCCACCGCTGCAACGACGATGTCCGCCAGTCGGCACAGCGCCGGGGCATCGACGCTGCGCGAGTGGACCACGCTGACCGAGCAGTTGGCCTGCAACAGCAAGGTCGCCATGGGTTTGCCGACAATGTTCGAGCGGCCGATGACCACCGCGTGCAAGCCGCTCAAGTCACCGCAGGTTTCGTGCAGCAGGCGCATGCAGCCGCTGGGTGTGCAGGGGGTCAGTACTTCGATGCCTTGCACTAGGCCGCCGACGTTTTCCCGATGGAAGCCGTCCACGTCCTTGATCGGATCAATGGCATGAATCACCGCTCCTTCGTCGATATGGACCGGCAATGGCAGCTGCACCAGGATGCCGTTCACCGTGGCATCGGCATTCAGTTGCGCAATCAGTTCCAGTACTTGCGCCTGGCTGGCGGTTTCCGGCAGACGGTATTCAAGAGAGCGGATGCCTACGTCCTTGGCCCGCAGCAGTTTGTTGCGCACGTAGACCTCGCTGGCCGGGTCTTCACCGACCAGCAGCACGGCCAGTGCGGGGTAAATCTGCTGTCCGGCCAGGACCAGAACCTCTTCTCGAACTTCGTCGAGAACCTGGGCAGAGATGGCTTTGCCGTCGATAACGCGGGCAAGAGCGGGGGTGGTGCTGAGCAAAATAGTCACCGTCGTCTTGATTGATAGGGGGGGCGAAATGATCATCGAGGCGTCGTTGCGCCCCGATGATCCATCAGAGACCTGCAGGCAAGGGCGTTCAGGCTACCAGTTGATGGCAACCGTACACCACCAGTACACCTGCGATCAGCGTGGCATAAGGCAACCAGCCGGCGCGTTTTTGACCGGCATCGGCCTGAATGTACAGGTCGCTGAGCATCGCTTCCGGGAAGCGCCCTTTGTCCTGCACGTAGTGGCGGTAGCAGAACACCGGAAGAATCAACAGCGCCAGCAACAGGCCGGTCACCAGGGTGCCGGCGCCCCAGATATCGGCTCCCAGCCCCATGCACGCCAGGTTGACGAAGCTCAGTACGCCACCCGCGGCCAGGAGCACGGTCGGGGCCTTGTACGGGCGTACCCAGTCGGGACGGTCCAGGCGATGGATCCAGCCGGCATTGAGGTTGAGGAAGTTGAAGATGATGTAGCTGACGTTGGACGCGGCCAGCACGAACACATAATCGGACATCAGCAACAGCAGCAGGTTGAACGACAAGTCGGTCCACATCGCTGCGGTAGGCGCGCCGTGTTCGTTGGTGCGGCCCAGGTATTTCGGCAGCCAGCCATCGACTGACGCCTGATACAGGGTGCGCGAGGAGCCGGACATCGAGGTCATGATTGCCAGCAGCGTGGCCAGGACCAACATGATCAGCACGATGTTGGCCACCAGCTTGCCGCCGCCGATGCTGTCCGCCATGACCTGCCCGACGCCCATGCCGCTGTAGATCGCGGGTGACAGCAGACCGCTGTAGACCGCCGGTGTGACCACCGCGCCGCTGGCATCGAGCACCGCCGGGGTCACCAGTTGCCCGAGACCGAGGCTGCCCTGGAATGCCAGGGGCACCAGGGTGAACACCAGAATGCACAGCAGGCCGGCGTAGAAGATCGCCTTGAAGGTGTCACGCTTGGGGTCCTTGAATTCCCGGGTGTAGCACACGGCGGTTTCGAAGCCGTAAGTGGACCATGCGGCCATGAACAGGCCGCCGGCCATTAACGACCAACCGGACATGTCCCAAGGCCCGTCGATCACTTGCCCGGCCGCGTCATGGGCCAGCGGGTACAGGGGCAGGAAGTTGGCCTGGGCCGCGTCCCCGGTGAACAACGGCACCACACCCACTAACAACAGAGGAATCAGCGAGGTCACCCCAAGCACCAGCGTCAGGCGTGCCGAGCGCAAGATGCCGCCATGCTGCACGGCGAACACCGTCAGTAAAATCAACAGGCCGATGGCGAACGTCGCGTTGATCCTTAGCGACAGACCGCTCTTGACCCAACCCAGATCGAGCAGGGTCAGTTGCCAGGTATTGATCAGCGCATCAGCGGGGAACAAGGCGGTGAGGATGTAACCGGCTGCCAGCCCAGAGCCAATGGACAAAACCGGGGACCAGGCCAGCCAGTTGCACCACACCGAGACCGGTGCGATCAGTTTGCTGTAACGCACCCAGGCCACCGCGCCGTAGACGGAGGCACCGCCGGACTTGTGCGGGAACAGTCCGGCAATTTCGGCATAGGTAAAGGCCTGGATAAACCCGAACAGGATCGACACGATCCAGACAATCCAGGCCGGTTTGCCGACCGTGGCGGCGATCGCGCCGATAGAAAACAGCACCAGGGCGGGCACGCCACTGGCAACCCAGAACGCCCCGCGCCAATCGATCTTGCGCTGCAGGCTGCCCACTGAACCGGCGGCCTGCGGTACGGCCTCGAACGTAGTCGCTTCCATCTTCGTATTCCCATGTCTGAAAAAAAGCAGGACCCTGCAGGAGCGAGCCTGCTCGCGATGGACAACCAGGCACCGCGAACAGTCAGGCAACCCGCGTTATCGTTGACGTTCATCGCGAGCTGGCTCGCTCCTACAGGTGTGTATGGGCAGTCAAAAGGTTAATCAGCTGCGTACCCGGCTCTTGTCCGGGTCGTAGAAAATCGCGGCGGTGACCGTGGCGCTGATGCGCTTCTGCAGGCCATCGACTTTGCCGATCTCCAACGCTGTGCCGATATCGGCGCAGGCCACGTCGACCCGGCACAGCGCGATATTGCTGCCCAGCAGCGGTGAGCGGCAGGCACTGGTGACGACGCCGACCTGGGCCCGGCCGCGGTACACCGGGTCGCCGTGGTGGGCGCCTTCGTTACCGCTCAGCTGCAGGCCCACCAGTTTGTGAGCGGGATGGGTACTGCGCCGTAACAGGGCGTCGCGACCGATGAAGTCATCGGTTTTGCTTTTTAGCGGCACACTAAAACCGATGCCCGCTTCAAAGGGGTCGGTCTGGTCGCTGAACTCGTAGCCGGCAAAGATCAGCCCGGCTTCGATGCGCAGCATGTCCAGGGCCTCCAGGCCCAGTGGCACCAGGCCCAAGGGCTGGCCCAGAGCCCAGATCCGGTCCCAGACCCGTTCGGCATCCTCGGGCTGGCACCAGACTTCGTAGCCCAGTTCGCCGGTGTAGCCGGTGCGCGAGATCATCAGCGGGCAACCGTCGTAACCGTCCAGGCGGCCAACAAGAAAACGGAACCAGCCCAGTGTCTCCAGACTCGGCTGGTTGGGCGCGGTCCAGACCATCTGTTTGAGCAACTCTCGGCTCATCGGGCCTTGCACCGCCAGGTTATGGATCTGCTCGCTGGCGGATTTGATCCAGACCTTCATGCCGAGTTTTTGCGCCTGCTCGCGCAGCCACACCCCGGCGTAGTCTTCGCCGCAGATCCAGCGGAAATTGTCCGGGCCCAGGCGTAGCAGGGTACCGTCGTCGAGCATGCCGCCGTGTTCGTGGCACATCGCCGAGTACACCACTTGACCCACCGCCAGGCGCCGCACGTCGCGGGTCAGGCAGTACTGCAACAAGGCTTCGGCGTCCGGGCCGATGATTTCGAATTTGCGCAGGGCGGTCAGGTCCATCACCGCCACTCGTTCGCGGCAACCGAGGTATTCCTCGATCGCGCCATAGCCGTCATAGCGCAGCGGCAGCCACCAGTTGCGGTAGTCGACGAAGCTGCCGGTCAAGGCGCTGGTGCGTGAGTGGAACGCGGACTCACGGGTAAGAATCGGGTCGGCATCAGCCGTGGGTCGAGTGCTCATGGCGATGGAAAAACGCTCCTTTTCGCTATAGATGCGGACATGGATATCGGTTGGGTTCCAGCCATTGGCCGGGTCAATGTCATCCGGGCACGAAGTACTGCCGCACACCAAGTCGGTCATGGCGCGCAGCAGCACGTAGTCGCCGGGACGCGACCAGGGTTCGTCAAGGGTCATCTGCTGGTGTGCGTCGATCCCGGTATTGAAGAAAAAATTGATCGCCGGCCAGCCATTGCGGGCCTTGACCCCATGGGACGCGAGCACGCGGCTGAGGTTGTCACTGCAGTTGTCGTGCCCGAAGTAGCCATGGCTCTCGTAATAGCGCGCGGCGCAGGCCAGGGCGAAGGCGTCGTGGCGGCCGACGGTGTCGCGCACCACCTCCAGCATCGGTTGCATCTGCCGGTCGAAAAACTTTGAGAACAGTCCCGGTGCCGGGTAGGCGCTGCCGTTCAGGGTGCGGGTCACGGTCTGGTCCAGGTCCAGTTCCAGACCGCGATCCAGTGCCCGTCGATCCAGAGCGACGAAGTCCGAGCACTGGCGACCGGCGACATCCAGCACCTGCACATACTGACCTTTGCCAACGGTGTAACTGTGGGCGGTGCCGGCGCCGAGGGTGAACTCGTCGAGCAACTCGCCCAAGGGTTCGGGCAACACGGGGAGCAGCAGCGGCGAGGGATTGGATCGAGTCACCAGCAGCCGCAGCTCGCTGGGCCGGTATTGCCGGTCAACGGCGGTCGGTCCGTCGGGGGCCGCGACGATCACCAGTAGCTCATCGCTGGCGACGAAGCTCCGGCTGAAGTCGGCAGGGCTGTCCTCGTCCCAGAGTGAGGCGGCGCTGGGCAGCTGTTGGGGATCAATCGCGCGTTGGATCAGCGCCTGGCCAATGCGACGCGACTGCAAGGTCGGTTCAGCGAGCCGCGCACCGATAAACCCGCAGGCCGTCGAACCGCTCAGTGCCCAGGCCGCCAGGGCGCTACGACCGAGCCTATCCACGACCAGCAATTGACAAGGTTGCCGGCCTTCGAGGTCGATCACTTGCAGGCTGTCGCCAGGCTGCAACGCGACAAGGGTCAGGCCACCGGCAGCCACTCGATAGCGCTCCAGGGCCGGGGCCCGGGCAAAGAGTCCGGGTTCCCGCGGGCGGGAAACACGAGGTGCGTTCATGGTGAGGCTCCCGGGTCAACCGATCGACTTGACGGACATCGGCGGCTCAGCGAGGTACGCCGCCATGGAGTCGTCAAGGGCATGCAGCCAGGGCGTGTGGTGGGGGGGCGATTGGGTGCCGGTCATCAGCGATCGGTAGGACTTGTCACGGTAACCCATGATGTCGTGGGCCTTGTCGTGCTTCCAGTGCATGAAGGTGTCGTTGACCGCGGCGATATCGAAGTTCGGGTAGTCGGTGGCGTCCACCAGGTGCTGGATATAGGCCCCCTGGTATTCGAACATCTGCTGGTTGGTTTCAAGCTGCTGTTCACGGGCATGCCATTGCTGGCTATCGGCGGCTCTTTGTGCCTGGTCGGGTAGGGCGATGCGTTGCAGGATCACGTCGCGGGCGTACCAGGCCTGGGCGTCGAACATGTTGAACGAGTACCACTGGTCCTGCATGCCGAGGTAAATCAGTTGCGGGTTGGGTTCCCAGAAAATGCCTTTGTAGAGGTTCATCGGCCATAGCCGATTGTCGGTCTTGAGGCGCAGTTCGTCGGGCAGGAAGGGGAAGTGATGTTGGTAGCCGGTGCAGAGGATCACCGCATCGATGTGTTTGTGGGTGCCGTCGATAAAGTACGCGCGGTTTTTTTCCAGGCGCTGCAACAGCGGTTTTTCTTCCCAGTTGGCGGGCCAGTCATAGCCCATGGGCGCGGTGCGATAGCAGCTGGTGATGCTGCGGGCGCCGTACTTGTAGCACTGTGAACCGATGTCTTCGGCGGAATAGCTGCTGCCGATGATCAACAGATCCTTGCCCTTGAACTCCAGCGCCTCGCGGAAATCATGGGCGTGCAGGATGCGCCCGCCGAACTGCTCGAATCCGGGGAAGTACGGCATCTTTGGCGTCGAAAAGTGCCCGCAGGCGTTGATCACGTAATCGAATTGTTCCGAGGTCTGGGTATCGCTGCCGTGGTCGTGGGCGACCACCGTGAAGCGGCGAGTCTCTTCGTCAAAGGTGACAAGGCGCACCACATGGTTGAAGCGGATGTAGTCGCGAACCCCGGCTTTTTCGACACGGCCCTTGATGTAGTCCCACAGCACTTCCCGTGGTGGGTAGGAGCCGATGGGGCGGCCAAAATGTTCTTCGAAGGTGTAGTCGGCGAACTCCAGGCATTCCTTCGGGCCGTTCGACCACAGGTAGCGGTACATGCTGCCATGCACCGGTTCGCCGTTCTCGTCCAGGCCGGTGCGCCAGGTGTAATTCCACATGCCACCCCAGTCTTGCTGTTTTTCATAACAGACCAGTTCCGGGATGGGCGTTCCCTGGTCCCTGGCCGATTGAAATGCCCGCAGTTGAGCCATGCCGCAAGGGCCGGCGCCGATGATTGCTACGCGTGTGGTCATGGTCGTATCTCCTGGATGTTGATCGGGAAAAGGGCTCGCTCAGCGAAAAATCACCGTCTTGTCCTGGTTGATGAACACCCGGTGTTCCAGGTGGTATTTCAGGGCTTTGGAAAGCGCTACGGTTTCGGTGTCGCGGCCGATGGCGACCAGCGCATCGGGCAGGTAGGTATGATCGACTCGCTGGATTTCCTGCTCGATGATTGGCCCCTCGTCGAGGTCGCTGGTGACGTAGTGGGCGGTGGCGCCGATCAGCTTCACGCCACGGTCGTAGGCCTGGTGATAGGGCTTGGCACCCTTGAAACCGGGCAGGAACGAGTGATGGATGTTGATAGCCCGGCCGGACAGTTGCTGGCACAGGCTGTCGGACAGAATCTGCATGTAGCGGGCGAGCACCACCAGGTCGGTCTGAGTGTCCTCGACGATGCGCATCAACTCGGCTTCCTGGCTGGCCTTGCTGTCCTTGGTGATTGGCAGGTAGATGAAGCGAATGCCTTCGCGTTCGGCCATGGCTCGCAGGTCCAGGTGGTTGGAGACCACTGCGGTGATGTGCATGTCCATCTCGCCTTTGCGGTGGCGGTACAGCAGGTCAGTCAGGCAGTGGTCGAACTTGCTGACCATCAGCAGCACCCGGGTCGGCTGACTGCTGCAGAACAGCTGCCACCGCATGTCGAAGCCGCAGGCCAGGTCGCCCAGATGCTCGCGCAGGGCACCGATATCGCCCTTCACGCCGGTGTTGAAGCGGAACACCGCGCGCATGAAAAATTGCCCGGTGAACTCGTCGTCGAATTGCGCCAGCTCGCTGATGTAGCACTGCTGTCCGGCCAGGCAGGTGGTGATCGCGGCAACGATGCCGGACGCTGCCGGGCAATTGATCTTGAGAATGTAATGTTCGTTGGTAGTGTCCATCGAGAGTCCCCTGGAGACAGTGGTTGGAGGCTCAGCCCTTGGCTGTGCGCTTGGTTTTTTCCGGGTCGTCGAAGGGCAGGGCGTGGGTCAAGGCGGCGCTTTCCTGGCTGCCGCGCACCTGCAGGGCAATGCCTGGATTCGCGCAGGCCACGCTCATGCGGGCGATGGCCATGGAGCGTTTGCTCAGGCGCGAATACATGCCGCAGGTGATCACCCCGACTTGCTGGTTGCCTTGCCACAGGGTGTCGCCGGCTTCAGCGGGGCGCACGCCTTCGAGTAACACGCCGGTGATCTTGAAGCGCTCCTGACCGCGCAACCGGAAGTGCTCGTCGGCGCCACGGAATTCGCGTTTGTCCGGGGAGACGGTGAAATCCAGGCCCATTTCCCACAGCGTGTCGCCCGCCTTCTGATCGGCGAAGGGGTACATCTGCGAGTTGTCGTAGGGGAAAAACATCAGCGAGCTTTCCACCCGCAACCAGTCCAGGGCGGTAAAGGCACAAGGGATGATGCCCAGGCCCGCGCCCTGTTCGAGGATCGTGTCCCACAGCGCCGGGGCATCGGCGGCCTTGCAGAAAATCTCGTAACCGCGTTCGCCGGTATAGCCGGTGCGGGAGATCATCACCGGGCGATCGAACAGGCGGGTTTGCAGGTGATGGAAGTAAGGCAGCTGACGGATCCCGGGGACGTGCTCGGCGAGAAAGTCCACCGCCAGCGGCCCTTGCAGCGACAGATCGTGCAGGTCGTCATCGAACAGCACCGCCACTTGCCGGCCCTGGGAAGAGCGCACCAGCATTTCGTGGCCGCTGCCGGCACCGTGCACCACCATGAACGCGTTGGGTCCGGTGCGGTAGACGATGCAGTCATCGACGAACTTGCCGTCCTCGTCGAGCATCGAGGCGTACACCGACTTGCCGGGGTAGAGTTTGGCGATGTCGCGGGTGGTGGCCCATTGCAGCAGGCTCTCGGCGTGGGGGCCGACGTAATGGACTTTTTTCAGCCCGGACACATCCATCAGTCCGGCACGGGTGCGGATCGCCTGATGGTGATCGGCCAGGTCGCTGTCGTAGGTCCACGCAGTGCCCATGCCGTTCCAGTCTTCGAGGTTCGAGCCGAGTGCGCGGTGCCGTTCGGCCAGTGCAGAAATACGCCATGAATGCGTCATGTGAAGATCCTTGTCGGTGAATGTGGGTCAGGGTTCAGGCCGGGTCGAAGCGGCTCAGCCACTCGACCAGGGTCTGTCGGTAGCGGCTCATGCCCTTGTACTCGGCGATCGGCTCGGGCAGGTCGCGCAGCACACGGTGCAGGCGGCAGCCCCAGCCGGGCTGGGTGACCAGCTCCTGCAGGCTGATCAGGTAGGTGCGGATGCTGAACATCACCGCGTTGCTGCGCGGCAGACGGGCCATCACTTGCAGCTCGACACGCAGGTGAACCTGTTGCCCGACGTTCTCGGCGGTGATGCGACCGCGGTCGGCGCCCCATTCATGGAACGTCTCGGGGGAGGAATCCAGGCGCGGGTTGATGGTCAGCGTCCAGTTCAGACGCCGCACCGGCTGCCCGGTTTGCAGGTTGAGCAGGTATTTCAGCGCGCGGTCGAAGATGCCCATCTGGTGGGCCATGGGCACCGGCGAATGCCACTGCTTGAAACTCATGCCGGCGTCGAAGGCCAGGGACCAGTCGGCCGGGCTGGTGACCAGGCCGGCGTCCATGTACAGATCGCCGTCGCGTTGATCGAGCAAGGCGAAGTCTCCCTGCACCTGTCGGCCGATGAACTCCAGCGGCTCGCAGGGCAGGCTGGTGGCATCACCGAACACAAAGTGCTGATCGATGTTCAGCAGCGTGTTGCGCCAATGCCAGTGATCACCCTCACGCTCCAGCGAGAACCACTGCGGATAATCCGCAGCCAGGTGCTCCATGAGCATCTGCAGTGCATCCCAGGCCGCCACTTGCATGTGCGGCATCACCAGGTAGCGGCGCGGATCCTTGTCCAGCACCAGGGCGCGTTCGGCCATTTCCGAGCGGTAGTGTTCGTCAATGTCGAACCCGTGTTGGTAAACCGAGCCGGGATCCCGGGAGGTCGCCGGTTCGATGTTCACCGAATACAGGTAGCTGTCCTCGGTGAAGGGGAAAGGAAAACGCCGGATGGCGGCGGGGCTGTTGCGAAAGCTGAAATCGTCTCGATAGCTCTGCACGGGGCTTGATTGAATGGTCATGGTCGACTCCTAAAGATCCAGCGAAACGCAAGGGCCACGGCCGCGGGAGACACAGGGCATGAGAAAGTCAGCCTGCTCGGCGGGGCTCAGGAAACTGTCGCGGTGTTCGATGTCGCCGCCCACGTGGCGGGTCATGCATTGGCCGCAGACCCCGCCGCGGCACAGGTTGGGGATCTGCAGCCCGGCCGATTCCAGGGCTTCGAGCAGGCTTTGTTCAGCGCCGACCCGCAGGCGCTGGCCGCTGCGCAGCAGTTCCAGGTCGAAGGGTTGGCCCGGTTGTGCGGCATTGAAGGCTTCCCAGTGCACCCGGCCGGGCGGCCAGCCGAGTGCTTTGGCCTGTTGCCGAACCGCGTCGAGCAACGGTTGCGGGCCGCAGGTGTAAAGGTGGCTGCCCAGCGGTCGATCACGCAGGATCCGGCGCAGGTCCGGGCGGCTGGCGTAGGTGTGCAGGCGTGATCCCAGCCGCTGTTGCAACGCCTCGACATAGGCATCGCTCAGGCCCGGACGACAGAGGTAGTGCAATTCGAAGTCGGCCTTGCGTTGTTCCAGGGCCGCGATGTAGGCCATGAACGGCGTGATGCCGATGCCGCCGGCGATCAGGATGTGCAGGCTGGCGGTCGAGTGCAGGGCGAACAGATTGGCCGGTGGCGAAATCTGCAGCGTGTCCCCGACCTGGACCTGCCGATGCAGGTACTGCGAGCCGCCGCGGGAGGTCTCCTGCAGGCGTACGGCGATGCGGTAATGCTGGTTGTCCGCCGGGTCGCTGGTGAGTGAGTAGGCATTGCGCAGCTTGCCCTCGGCCAGTGGCAGGTGAACCTGCACATGACTGCCGGGGGAGAACGCCGGTAGGGGGCCGGCGCACGCC